>CAVQMC010000015.1:0-16079 GCA_963713505.1 uncultured Ignavibacteria bacterium
ACACAACAAGCACCGGTAAGTTCAAAAAGCTTAAGCAATAATGATATAACAGCATTATACGAAACCACCAAAGGCAGCTTATTGATAGGAAATGTAATGGGAGGAGTCGACATATTAGATATAAAAAACAGATCATTCAGACATTACTATTCCGAAAAAAAGGTCCCGAATTCCATAGGAGGGGGAAGATCGGTTACGGTATTCCATGAAGATAAAAAGAGTATAATTTGGGCGGGAACACTAGACGGATTAAAAAGATTGGATCCAAAATTAAATTCATTTACAAATTATAATTTGAGCGATCAACTGGTTAATAAAAATACAAATAATAAAAGTATTACAAGTTTACTTTTTGCTGACAATATAATTTGGATTGGTACTGCAAGAGACGGATTGTTAAAGTTCAATCCTTCATCCAATTCAATAGACTCCTATACGTCAAACAACGGATTACCCGATAATATAGTTTTAGGCATCTTGCCTGATAATGCTGGTAATTTATGGTTAAGTACTAATAACGGGATATCCAGATTTAATACCAAATCTGAAATATTTAAAAGTTATGACTTCAATGACGGTTTGCAGGCAAAGGAATTTAATCAAGGTGCATATTTTAAAAGCAGAAAAGGGGAAATGTTTTTTGGAGGGAGTAAATGGTTTCAATTCATTTTACCCGGATGCAATTAAAGATAATAAAAATATCCCGCCGGTTTATCTTACCTCATTTCAAAGTTTTCGATAAAATACTTAAACTGCCTAAGGCACTTACTTCAATGAAGAACAATTACACTTTCTTACTCGCAGAATTTCTTTTCATTTGAATTTGTCGCACTGAACTATACCGCACCATTTAAGAATAAGTACGCATATTATCTGAAAGGTTTTGATAAAGCATGGCATACAGTTACAGCTAAACAAAGATATGCCAGTTATACAAATCTTGATCCGGGAAAATATATACTTAATGTTAAAGCTTCAAACGATGACGGAATATGGAATGAAAAGGGAACTTCTATTTCTATAATAATTACACCTCCATTCTGGATGACATGGTGGTTTAGGATTCTAATTATACTGCTGGTTTTAGGTACTATAATATTTATTTATAAATACAGAGTAAACCAAATACTAAAAATTGAGAGGATGCGTGTAGGAATTGCGGCAGATCTGCACGATGAAATTGGAAGCAGTTTGGGAAGTATAGTATTAAGAAGCAGAATTCTGCAGAACGAAGAATCCTGGACTGAAAGATCAAAGGAAGAAGTAAAACGTATTTATCATACTTCAACTCAAATAGCATCAGTAATGCGCGATATAGTTTGGTTTGTGAACCCTGACTTCGACAAATTGGATGATATGATTCTAAGAATGAAAGACACTGTACCGGCATTATTAGGCACGCTTCCTTATGAATTTATTTCACCGGAAGAAGTTCTTTCAACAAAACTTTCGCTGGAATTCAGAAGGAATATTTTTCTTTGTTATAAAGAAATTCTGCATAATATTACCAAACACAGCAAGGCAACAAAAGCAGAAATTAAAGTATATATTCAAAACGGAGTTTTCTTTCTTGAGATATCTGATAACGGTACCGGATTTAATGCAGATGCGTACTTTAACGATGATCAAATCAAAACAAGCGGCTACGGACTGAAAAATATTAAACGAAGAATAAATGCATTAGGTGGACATGTTAAGTTCGAATCATCTGCAGGCAATGGGACAAAAATTATAATTAAGATAAAAACAACGTAAACACGTAGTTGAACGATAGTGTACTCATTATTATAATGCAATAAAATTTTACAGAAAATAATGGATAAGAAAAAAGAAAATATTTCCGTTTGGATAATCGAAGATAATGAAGACTTCCGTTCCAGCCTTTCAAGTTTAATCAATAGTCTCAGCGGATTCACCTGCGACAAATCATTTGAAACCTGCGAAGATGCAATAAAATATTTAAAAGATTCAAAACCGCCTAATATTATTTTATCTGATATAGAACTGCCGGGTATTTCAGGTATCGAAGGTATAGAGCATATTAAGGCAGTAGCCAATGAAACCGATATAGTAATGCTTACAGTGCATGATGAGCATGATAAAGTATTTAAAGCTATTAGTGCAGGCGCTTCAGGATACTTATTAAAAACCGCAACTAATGAAGAAATTATTGAATCGCTGCATCAGGTAATGAATGGCGGCGCACCGATAAATGCAAGAATTGCACGATCAGTACTCGAAATGTTCCGTACAATAACACCGGAGAAAAAAGAATACGGATTAAGCAAGAGGGAAGAAGAGATACTGGATCTTATGGTAAAAGGATTGGCTAAACCTCAAATAGCTGAAAAAATATTTTTAAGTCCGCATACTATCGATTTCCATGTACGTAAAATATATAAGAAGCTCCAGGTTCATTCACGGCAGGGAGCAGTAGCAAAAGCGGTGCGTGAAAAACTGGTTTAACTTAATAATTAAATTGTTTATTAGTTTGCCCTCAAGTACAACGCGGTCATTTAAGTAAGAAATTATTTCAAAAATGATTTAATAACGGGGAATTTTCACGATCGAATAATCTATGTCCTTCCCATTGTATTTCTTAAACATGAATTAAATTTATTTGAATAATTTGTTTTCTGATAAAAATACATGATTAAAAAAAACAACGTAAACGCGTAGTTGTCAATAAATATTAATAATACGAATTTATTAACAATCAAAAATAATAGTTATAAAGCTGGAGATGATATGAAAAATATTTTTATTTTTACCATCTTATTACTGGGGATAATATTTTTACAACCAAATGAAATTTTAGCACAATGGAACCATACGGGACCGGAAGGGGGAGAAGTTAGAGCATTTTGTGAGAGCGGGAGCAATCTCTTTGCTGCACCTTATAGCGGTGGTATTTACCGCTCAATTGATAATGGTGCCAGCTGGACAGCGATTGACAACGGCTTAACTGACATTAACATTACTGTAAACGCTCTTATCACTGACGGCACAAATATTTTTGCCGGTACATGGGGTAACGGTGTTTTTCTTTCCACAAACAATGGTGATAGTTGGGTAGACGTTAACGATACTGTGACAGCAGGGACTGCAGTCAATGCTTTTCTTGTAAACGGTACGAGTTTATTTATGGTAAGCAGCGGCGGCGGCGTTTGTCGTACTACGAATAATGGAGCTAGTTGGGAACATATGAATAGCGGGTTATCGACCATGGATATTCGTGATATTGCTAGAATAGATACAACTATTTTTGTCGCTGCTTGGGGCTCAAATCAGGTCTTTCGATCTACAAATAACGGTGCGACTTGGGTATTAGCCAGTAATGGAATTACAGTAACAAATGATAGTCCCCGCCTTGGGGTTAGTGGTAATACTATTTTTTTAGGACCATATACAGGTGGTATTTTCCGTTCAACTGACAATGGCGATAACTGGACACAGGTTAATAACGGATTACCGGCAAGCCTTCCTCCAGTTCGAGGATTTGCTGCCAGCGGTTCAAATATTTATGCGGCAACTAGAGGAGCAGGGATATTCCTATCAACAGATAACGGTGCAAATTGGAATGCCGTTAATTCCGGTCTTACAACCAATAATATTGAATCAATTATTATCAGATCCAATCAAGATATATTTGCCGGCACTCAATCTAACGGTGTTTTTCGTTCGACTGACAATGGCACAAATTGGATTGAAACTAATTCCGGTTACTTTGCTAATAATGTTAGTGCATATATTACTTTTCCAAATGGTACTGGTGGGCAGAATTTGCTGGCAGGAACGTCCGTTGGAGTTTATCAATCAACTGATAACGGATTACATTGGAGTTTCCTTGGATTGGGTGACTATACGGTTACAGGATTAGCTAAACAAGGCACAAATATTTTTGCAAGTACTATGGGAGCAGGCGCTTTTCGTTCGACAGACGGTGGTGTAAGCTGGACAGCAAGCGGATTGGCTAACTCTTTCCTTCAAACAATATACAGTAATGGAACTGATCTTTTTGCCGGTGCTGCCTTTTTCGGAGGTGCCGCTAAATCGACAGACAACGGTAATACATGGATTGTTCCTATACCAGGCTTAGCAGGTAAATGGGTGATGAGCTTTACTTCCAACAACAACTATATATTTGCCGGTGCTATGTACGGAGGAGCATTTCGCTCTGCCGATAGCGGAAGTTCCTTTACACCAATCAATAATGGTTTAGATATTCGTGTTAGCACACTTACGGTAATGGGAGACAGTACTATTTTTGCAGGAACAGGTGATCCTAACGGGCAAGGCGCTGCAGGCGTATATCGTTCAAATAATAATGGAGATAGCTGGACCCAAGTTAATAATGGCTTACCGCCTAATGCGATGGTTTGGTCTCTTGCTGTTAGTGGTAACAATTTATTTGCTTGTACTTCTGCACCCGGCCAGGGACCTGTTGCAAATGTATACCTTACGACTGATAAAGGTGATAATTGGACTACGGTAAGTACCGGATTAATTAGTAATTATATTCAAAAATTATTTATTAACGATACAACAATTTATGCAGGAACAATAGGCAGCAGCACATGGTGGAGATCGCTTTCAGATCTAATATTGCCTGTAGAATTAACATCATTCACTGGAACTGTAATCAATGATGGCTCAGTTTTACTAAACTGGAGCACAGCAACTGAAACAAATAACAACGGATTTGAGATTCAAAGGAGTCTGGCCTCAGAATCAGGAAATCAAAATTGGCAGAATATCTCATTTATCAATGGAATAGGAAACAGCTCTAAACCGGAAACATATTCATTCGTAGATAAGAATGTTGGCTCCGGAACCTATAATTACCGCTTAAAACAGATTGACTTTGATGGCACATTCACATATTCAAAGACTATTGAAGTTAGATGTAAATGTTCCTTCAAAATTCGAATTAAGCCAGAACTATCCGAATCCCTTTAACCCAGCAACTACAATTGAATTTTCAATTCCGGTAAAAGGAAATGTTAGATTAGCAATATATAATGTACTTGGCCAGCATGTAGCGGATCTGGTAAATGGAAATATTTCCGCAGGTACACATCGAGTAAAATTCGATGCTACAAATATTGCAAGCGGTATTTATTATTACAGATTAGAATCGAATAATAAAGTACTCATAAAGAAGATGATACTTCTCAAATAACAGCGCCCACATTAAAGCTTTATATAGGAAGAATTAAAAGGGAATAGGCTCACCGGCATATTCCCTTTGTTATTTTGTACTCAAAAAATCTTCTTGAATTTTTTAATAATTATTTTCTAAAATATTAAAATTTAATTTGTTAAATAAAATAAAATAATAGTATATTTTAATAATTAATTATTTAGACAATTTTTTGGGAGAAGTCTAATCTACATTTTAATTTTGGCGGAATCTTCCTTCTATAAATAAAATTTCATTAAAAATAATTATTCTTTCATTATAAAATAAAAAAGGGAGTCATATGAAAAGAAAAATTACATATTTCATATTTATTATTTTAACAACACTATATTATGGTTGTTCTGCTACAGCTACTTTAAGTGGAATACAAACTTCAAATAATTATCCAAATAAATTGAAAATTAAAGTAGGACTCTTCATTCCATCGGAGATAAAAGATAGATTAACAACTGTAGGTACCAGTACAATGACATGCAGTGCATGGAAAGCACAAATTTCAAGCGGAAATGGTTATAACACTGCTATTCAAAGTGGACTTTCAGCTTGCATTGAGGATGTAGAATTATCAAATAGCCCTATTAATCCAGAAATGGCAAAAAGAGAAGGTTATGATCTTTACGTTATACCGCAAATTGTAAATGAAAATGCTTCAGTTTCAGTACAAGAAAGTTTCTTGACAAATTCAATTAATTCACAATTTCAAACTTCGTTAAATTTTAAGTTTATAAATAAGGATGGAGAAACAATTTACTCATATAGTGCAAATGGATCCGGTTTTAATAATGGAACGGGAGCCTGTGATGATATTGCACAGGTTATGAAAATGAGTATGGAAACAAGTTTAAGACAAGTAGCTGATAATCTTTCACAAAGTATTTACGGATCTGCTCAAATTCATGATTTTGTGAATAATATTAAATAAAAATATAAATTTTACTTTTGATGAATTAAAAAGGGAATAGGCTCACCGGCTTATTCCCTTTATTAGTTTAAAAATAAAATTTCTTTTATAAAGCTTTTGTCATTACTGTATAAAAATAATTGCTGCCGCCGTTGCTAATAACATAATACATTTTGTCGTTTGCCGTATCGTTAACTACATAAAAAACATTATCCATTAAATACGGCGCTCCAAGAAGTGTGGACAATTCAGCATTTGTCGGCGGATCACTTAAAGCAGATGTTGTATTATATGATGCCCCTTGAATTCTTATGCGACCCTTCAAATTAATTCCCCAATCTTTACCGTCAAAAGTAATACCTTCTGAGGAACTAATTATCGTCGGATTATAATTATCCATTTTAAAAAGAGGAACCATCTCCGGACCCATGATCATCGACATACAAATAAAAGTTATCTGAACTATTATTATTTTTATTAAATGTCAACTGAGAATTACTATTAGAAAGAGTAAATTTGATTGTATCTTTAGTAATTCGTTCTCCTCCGGAATTTTCAAAATAAATTCCTCCGAAATCATCCTTAAATAATACCTGACCGCCGTAGAAATTAATCTGGTTATACAAAAAATTATCCACACCTTCACCAAAATCAATATTATCACCAAGGCTTATATAATGATTAGGATCATCTTCAGTAGCATAAATAGAAAGTTTTGGTGCCTGAATTCTAAGAAAATCCTCATTATGTGAATTATAATATCCGGCAAAAATATCCATATCTGAATTACTCCAATGAAGCGTATCAGCAGTTACTTTAAAATTACTTGTATTTAATTCACCGGAATTTAAAGTCAAATTTCCTTTAGAAATTGTAACATTCCCATACGGCCAGATTGCGTTGCCGCCTTTTGTCCACCACTGTGAATATGAAACCGTTGAAAATAAAACTATAAATACTAAGAGAATAAATTTCTTCATTTACTGAACCTCGAATTGATTGGAAAAAAAATGCAGCGGAAAAATAAGGGAGATAAAACCGCTGCATATATGTTACGATAAGAGAACCCGGATAAGCTCGTCCGCTCCGGAAGCAGCATCCATTGCATAGCCATTTACTTCACCGGCTGAATAAGGAATTGCCTTTCCATTAGCATCAGATTGAATCTTATCTTCTTTTGAAACAGCTGCACCCGACTTGACCAGCATAATTCCGCTGGAAACAAGCGGAGCCATTTCGCCCTGATCGGTAGTTGCATAAAGAACTCCCAATGCTTTTTTACCGTTTCCGCAGGTATCGCCGTCAAATCCTATAAAGATATTTTTCTTATCTGAAAAATCGGAAGCTGCTTTAATTGAAGTGACTAGAACAGGCTGAGTTGTCTGCATAAATAATTAGCTCCTAACTATTAATTTTTATTTTTCTGAGATTTATTAGAATTCTTGCCTTTAGAAGAATTATTCTTATCCGTATCAGAACCCTCAGGCTTGCTTTTAACAGGAACCAGGAAAGCATTGAAGTTTTCTGCATCTTCTTTTGATAAAAGCGAGGCCGGGATTTTTGTTCCTTCACGGTATTTCTTCCTTTTAATTATCAGATCAGTTTTTTCTATTAGATATTCCATTCAAAATTCCTTTCTGTTTAAGAGTTGGTATCATTGATTAAGAAACCGGCGTCGGCACCGACTATCTTGGAAACAAAAAGATCCGTGTTTCTTACAAGATCCAATTTGCCTCCTTCGGTGTATGTATCAACAATCGGGTGATTTTTCTTACGGAGAGTGTAGCCGTAAGCCGGTTCGAAATATGAACGCGGAATATCGGAAAGCTTTTTAGGAACATATCCTAAAACAGCATTATCGGACCAGACATCCGGCAATGTACCGGCTGCTTCATCTTTATAAACAGCATCACCGACATAAAGCTCATCGAACTCTAAAAGCTGACGCAGCAGCTCTGCAGTAACAACGGCTTTGGAAGTATATTTAATCCTTTCAAGAACCGCCGGATGCTCCTTGAGCGCACTGAATGATTTAGCACCCATGACACATACATTAGGACGGATGGCGATTTTTGATCTGACCGATTCCTTTGCATCTTCAAAAATTGTGAACGGATCGGAAGTCGGTTCATCGAATTTATCCGCTGCGGAAAGAGTGACCTTGTTGCCGGAAGGGTAGTTGCTTAAATCCTGTGCGAGATCTGCAGCGATTTTTTCCATTCTTAATGTAATACCCTGCGTTACAACGAAAGTCGTATATACCCTGGCCGGAAGAACATCCTCATCCATTTCCCGGTAATCAACAGGATATTCAAGATCATGCTCTGTTAAAACATAATCGATTGAAGTTCTGTCTTCCGGATCAATACGGTTCGACCTTGCCCGGATAGCCCGTTCACTTGCATAAATCTTAAAAGACTCTTTAGTGAACTCGGGTATCTTGCCGCCTTCTTTACCTACCGGGACAATAGGGAACAGCTTTGTGGCTACCATGGAAGCATTATGATAGCCGCGAGCAAGCTTGGTTAATACCGGATCGACAATACGCTTTTTTTTAAGTGTGCTCATTAACTTCTCCTATAAATGATTAGATTGAATTCTTTGAAAACTTAGTGCCGCTGTTAGTGAATATGCTGGGAACGCGGGATTTAATTTTGAAGCCGGACCTGCGGAGAACAAGCGGTTTTCTTCTTGAAGAAACTTTTCTTCTAATTACTCTTTTTGTTTTTCTCATCCGCTCATCTCGCCTGCAACCTGGTTTAACGCTTCCAGGTAAGTAATGTTTTTCTGCTTTACTACAGACAAAGCTTTCTTGTGGATCTTCGATGCTTCCTCATCAATTGAATACTCGGAGAATTCATCATCGGCTGTATCTTTATTTTCTTCCTCCGGAGTATCCGCGAAATTATCGAAGTGAACAATCTTAGGAATGCATTCGATTATATCCTTCAGCTGACTTTTTACCCCGCTGACAAAATTCAGCTGCGAGAAATTCTCGGAAAAATTCTGCTGCTGGATGAAATCGATTAAAGATAAAATTTTAGTTTTCATTGCGGGAGTGACGGAACCGTAAGCAAGCTTTTCGTTCAGCATCATTTCAAATTCATTGACCTGGATGGTCGTGCGAAGTTCACTTATGCGGTTGTAAATATTATTCAGATCTTCCTTGGAGATATTATTATCGGCAAAGTTCTGATTAAGATCGGTAAGCATCCTATGAATGTTATCCAGCTTCTCGGTATAATCAATTTGAACAGCCGTATCTTTTTCTTTCGAAACATCCGATCCGCTTGCCTGAGGTTTTTCTTCATCAGACTTTACCGCCGGTTTTTGTTCATCCTTATTTTCATCCTGCTGAACTTCCTGTTCATCAGTATCCAATTCGACTGCAGAATGATTAAGATCGAAATCTATTGTATCGGTATCCTCCGCATTAAATTCGATATCCTTCAAACCTTTAACTGCCGGAGCCGCAGCGCCGAGAAAACCAACATGGTTTAATTTTAAATCCGGTGTAAGAGAAATGCTTCTTTTCTTGAAAGCCTTGGATTTGAGGAGTGACTTAAAATCATCATTAACATCTTTAGCTTTTGCTATAAGCTTATCGCCTGCACGCTTTACATTTTCAATCCACCCGTAAGCAGGTGCATTGGTTTTAGGATGGCCGATTACGATTGGAGCCTCATGATTTTCCGGATTATAGCTTTCTGCTATTTTGTCCAGATCCTCTTCAGAATAAAAACGTTCAATTCCTTTATCGGATTTATGTGTGCCGGTTTTAAAGATTTCAAATTGCATAAACGCAAGTCCTTTATTGTTTTTTAGCAAAATTTTCCATAAATATATAAAAAATATGTTAATTTACAACAATTAAGCGCAAGTTTTGTTAATTTATGACAAGTAAAACGCAAGTAAAGGACAAAATGAAATCTAAAAAGACCGAAAACAAGCTGGAAAAGAAGAAAAGAGGAAGGCCGAAAAAGAAGCCCGAACCTCCTACAGTGGAAAAACAAATTGAGTTGATGGCATCCTTCGGAATGAAAAACGTAGAAATAGCGGATGTTCTAAATATCGACGATTCAACTTTGAAAAGGAATTATGAGAAATTTTTAGCAAAAGGGAGAGCTGATCTCAAAATGGCTTTAAGAATGAAGCAGATCGAAGTTGCAAAAAAAGGAAATGTACTGATGCTGATATGGCTGGGTAAAAATTATCTGGGCCAAAGCGATAAAGCTGCAGAGAAATATGAGAAAACCGAAATAAGAGTGAGGATAATTAATGCTATTAAAAGATGAGCGATCAAGAAACAAAAAAAATAAATTATGTAGATCTGGAATTAGAGTATACATTCAAACAAATAGAAATATTTATGCGCTCAAAAGCGCGATTCAAAGTAATTGCAAAAGGGAGAAGGTTCGGACTTACTAAGGGAATGACAAATTATGTAATAAATGAAATGATAGGAAAGGAAATAAAAATATTGTGGGTTGATACTACTTATGCAAATATCCAAAGATACATAGAAAGATATTTTTTCCCGGAACTAAAATTATTACCAAAGTATGTATGGAAATTTAACAAAAGCAGTAACCAGTTATATATAAACAATAGTATAGGAGATTTCAGATCGGCAGACAAACCGGAAAACCTTGAAGGATTCGGATATCATTTAATAATAGTAAATGAAGCTGGAATAGTTTTAAAGAATAAAAGATTATGGAACGAATCGATCAGGCCTATGATGCTGGATTACAAAGCGGATGCAATAATCGGCGGCACACCTAAAGGCAAAAAAGATAAGAAGGGCGAAAGACACTTATTCCTTGAACTATTTGAAAGGGGAAAAAATAAAAAATACCCGGACTGGAGGAGCTTCAATTTTACAAGCTACGATAATGAATTGCTGGATAAAAAAGAGATAAAAGAACTTGAAAAAGAAATTCCGGCTGCATTAAGAGACCAGGAAATAAGAGGGAAATTCATCGACCAGAAAAACAGGGGAATAATTAAAAAACACTGGTGGCAGTATTATGAACCTTTCGAGCTGGCCTCAAAAAGAATTATAAATAAAATTCAGATATGGGACACAGCATTTAAGAAAGAACAGGAAAACGATTACAGCGTATGCGAGACCTGGTACATAACGAAAGACGGATATTATCTGAAACATCTTTTCCGCGACAGATTGGAATTTCCGGAACTGAAGAAAAAAGCAGGTGAACTTTATGAACAGGAAAAACCGGATCAGGTCTGGATTGAAGATAAGGCCAGCGGTATTTCGCTGATACAGGAACTTGAGAGAAACACGCGAATACCGATTAAAAAAATTACCGCCGAAAAAGATAAAATAGAATATGTAAATGCAGCTTCGCCGATAATCGAAAGCGGAAGAGTATTTCTGCCTCTTGGTGCCGGCTGGATAAATGATTTTATTGATGAATGCGAAGATTTTCCCAACGGTGAATTTGACGATCAGGTTGATATCATGGCAAAGTTTCTGAACAAAGCCAAAGATGATATACCCGGTGAAATGCCGAAAATTGCTACACCCAAAATAAGAACGAGAAAAAGAAAGTACAGAAACTACAGAAGATGAGCAGACAAAATAAAGTTAAAATAAATTTATTCAGCGAGTTTGCTACAAGAGACACTTTAAACACTCTTAAAAAACTTATGACGGCACTGCCGGACCCGGATGAAATTCTTGCACAGAACGAATACGATTATTCGATTTACCGGGACTTACTTACCGATCCTCATCTTACCGCAGCAATACAGCAGAGAAAAATGCAGGTAATGCAGATGGACTGGGAGATTGAATACAACGGCAGGCAGAAAGATCTCAAACAAAAAGCCGAAGAGATAATTAAAAATCTGGCAATTGATAATGTAACCAGCGAAATACTTAACTGCATTTTTTTCGGAATGAGCGTACAGGAAATATACTGGGGACTGAACGATCAAAAAGAGATTGTCCCGGTTAATTTAATGATGAAACCACAGGACTGGTTCATATTCGGTGAGGACGGAAATCTTTACTTAAGAAAAATGGACAGCGGGATTTACTTTTTTGAACTCGGTAAAAAGCTGCCTCCGTTCAAGTTTATAATTCACAGATATCATCCTACATATATAAATCCCTACGGCGATAAAATACTTTCAAGATGCTACTGGCCGGTTACGTTCAAGAGAGCTGCAGTTGAATACTGGCAGGACAGAGTTGAGAGATTCGGTAGTCCTTTTTTAATCGGCTACTACCCCAGCAGCGCAACCGAACCGGAAAAGGAAGAACTTATGGATCAGCTGGAAAACATGATTGAAACCAACGTTGCCGTAATAGATGAAAAATTCCAGGATAAAATTGAGTTCAAGGAACCGCCTAAATATGATATCGGCGGGATATACGATACTATTGTAAAATTCCACAACCGTGAAATATCCAAAGCCGTATTAACCGTTACTCTTACAACAGAAACACAGTCGACCGGAAGCTACAAAGCAGCAGAGATACACAAAGAACTTCTGAACTACATAGGAATTGGAGATAAGAAGATAGTCGAGACCGGAATCAACCGGCTGCTTGAGTACTGGACATTTATAAACTGGGGACATACGGATGCGCCTAAGCTGAAGCTGATCAAAAAGCAGTCAATTACCGAACAGACCGGCAACCTTGATGAAACCCTGAACAAAATGGGAGTCGATTTTACGAAGAAATATTTTAAGAAGAGATATAATCTGGAGGATGAAGACTTTCAATTAAAAATTAAAAATTAAAAATTCAAAAAAAGATAATGCATGATTGCAAGTTTGCATGAAGATAGAAGGAAAAAGGAAAAATTAAAAAATGTAAACAATTAAGAAATTAAAAATTCAAAAAAGTAGAAATGAATTTGAATGAAGCTTCATATTTAATCGGAGAGTTTATTAATAGTATGCAGACATATATCGGATTGATACAATTAATTATGCTGCCGCTGGGAACTTTTATTGCTGTTATTGCAATGAAGTCATACCGGAAAAGCAGGCTTGTAGATTTTAAGATTGAAGCTTTGACATATGCAATTGAAAAGGAACTGGCGAACAACGGATTTTCAAAAGCATATAAAGACAAATTAGTTGAACTGATGAAAGAGTACGATTTCGTAAACAAAAAATAAGGGAGGTTAATATTCATTCATAAAAACAAAAGGAGCAACAAATGAATGACGTAAAAAACCTCATTACGAACATTATCGCAATTGTGGTGGGTGTATTTACCGCAGTGCAGACTGCACTTAACAATGTACCCGACAATGCAAAGTGGTATGTATGGGTGGGAGCCATAGCAGTTACCGTCATAGCCTACTTTACCGGGAAAGGATCTGATGGTAAAAAGATCAAGAAGTAAGTTCTTCTATCTTATATCCGGTTTGTACTGCGTCCTGATAATATCGGGATGCGGTGCGCCGGCTGTTGTAATACACAAAACAGCGGTAAAGCCTCCGCAGATAAAAGACACGCTCAAAGCCGAAAAAGAATTGAAGCTGATTAAAAACGGCGAGATGCAGCACTTTGAAGAATTCTACCAGGCTGTAAAGCTGAATAAGAATAAAGACACCGCTGCGGTTGTAAGATTCTATCCGGATAAAATGAAATTTGATTATGAAATAAATCCGGATACGGTAATACTATATGATACCATCAAATTAAAATCGGAACCGCTGATAATAAAAGGGAAGAACAACACCGAAAAAGCTATATGGATAATCGGTACAGTAGTAATCAACATTGTTATATGGATATTCAGAAAAAGAAAGAAAAAGAAAAATGCGAAAACCAAATTTAAATACCGTAATTAAACTTCTTGAAAAAAATAATTACAGAATCTTCGACAACAAAGAACCTTTCAATGTAAACATCGGAGCGATAAGATCCGCAGACCGGACACCCGACAGGTTCAATGACTGGGTTTATATATTCTTCCGTGACTTAAGCGGCGAGATGAGATTTCATACATTTCCGGCAACAACAGATCCCGGACTATACTATTTAAGACATCCTTTATACAGAAAAGGAACTGCGCTGCTTGCACCTGGACAATATTTAGGCTGCTGGCAATTGGGATTTCATAAAGGGAAATACCTTGCATTGGTCCAGACCGGCGCCGAAGTGAAAGTCTACCGTGATGCAAACAAAGACAACAGATATGATTACCGGGAATCATCAGCAGAGTGGGGATTCTTCGGAATCAATCTTCACAGAGCTTCCAGCTGGCACCTTGCAAATTATGTATGGAAATTTTCAGCCGGCTGCCAGGTTATTCAGAGCTCTTATGACTTTGAATTTCTGATATGGCTGTGTAAGAAGAGTAAAGCCAGGTTCGGGAACAGGTTTAGTTTTAGTTTGGTGGGGGAGTAGTTATTTTTTAATTATAAAGGCTGCAATAATAAGCTGCACAATGTAAGCAGAACAAATGTAGGCTTATGTATACTGGCTGAGAATGGTCAGATGAACTGACCCTACAAATGTTAAGGGGGTTTGTTATTTCTGCGCTAAAAAGCAGCCAAATAATCCTTATACTTATTTAATTCTGTTTGACAATTCATACAAGTACAATTATTTATTTCCAGATGATAAATGCGAAACAGTAGTTCAGAGTTGACTTTTTCTTTTATTCCGAGTCTTTTGGTTTATAGATTTTTTAAATAAACGGGAATGAAAAGGGCTTTTTACCATAGTGTACAAACGTACGACTTGTTAAGCAAAAAGTCAACTAAGACAAGTTATTTAAATAATATTAAAATTTAAAAGTTGTTTTATACGTGAATGGAGGTTATCTAAATCTATAGGTAATTCATAAAATGTTTCCACACCAAGATTTGCTAAATTATTTATAAAATCATAATCATCATATCCAGACATTACTAGAATTACTTGTTCGGGATTGAATTCCTTAAATTTTCTTATATATCTTAAAATATCAAAAGGAGATAGACCGAGATTAGTTAGTATTACAACATCAAAATGTTGTTTAATATAAATATTGTAGGTTTCCGAAAAAGAAGAAGCAATAGTTACTATATAATCATACTTTTCAAGTGGGGAAGATTTAAATAATGGGATAGAAATTTCATCATTATTTGCAATTAAAATCCTTGGCTTATTTATAAAACTTTTAATGAAAATTACATAATCAGAAAATTCAGGATTTGATAAATTATAATAATTTTTGCCACCCCTAAAAAGTGCAAATACGTTTCGAAGATAATTTCTTACTAATAAAAGCAATGTTTCTCTTATAAATTTGCTTAAGATTATTTTTATAATGTAATGATTCAGGAACTTATGCTTCCATAACTTTCCATGCAGTTACTAAGATCGGAATATCCAAGGGAAAAAATGAATTGAGTTCTTCTTTTAAATTAGAGATTCCAGAATTTTTCTGCGATTTCGATATATAAATCATTTTCATCAGTAACTTTAACAAAATAATTTTTACAAAGATTCTGTACATAAATATTATTAAGGTTTAAGTCTAATAAGTTGAGATTATTAAGAATTTTTTTGAAATAAGGTGATTTTTCTCTTTGTTCAAGACCAAATACATATTCAAATGTTTTATTTGAAGGATTTGAGGGATCAACACCAAGTAATATAGCTTTTACATCTTTAATATTCTGATAAAATGGACGTGGAAAATTATATATATCTTTTCTACATATAGAATTATAAACCGGAGAAGAAATAATTTTATTAAAGATTTCATTGGAAGAAAAGTTTGAATGCTTCAAATTTTGTTCCCCGCTTTAAAATAAAGATAAGACTAATATTTTAATAAACTTTTTATATGAGTTTTAATGTTTTTAGACATACTTTATTGTTTATAAAGTTGAAAAATTATTTAACTAGTATAATAATAGCAGACTAAAATATTAGAAGTCAGTATCGTTTGATTTATTCTGAATGTTGTCGTCAGTTTTACTAATATTCAAG
>CAVQMC010000016.1:0-88831 GCA_963713505.1 uncultured Ignavibacteria bacterium
ACTGTTGGCAGTACTGGTTATCTTGATCTTATAATCATTCCCTGCCTGGGTTGTATCCGCAACATACCATGCATAATATGCATCACTGGCTGTTGAGTCTACTATTGTGTAATAAAATATGTCGTTTTTATACAGATCTATCCTCACATACTCACTTATATTATCACTCCATCTTATAGCATTTGACGTTCCTGCACCATACGTTTCTCCTCCGTTCGGGACCGTAACTGTTATTACCTGATTGTAAAGTGTAAAATTAGACGTCGATATATCATTGATACTTGGATAATCCACACTTGTGACCTTGACCTGGTAATCACTTCCCGGCTGAGTTGTATCTGCTATATACCATGAAAAATTTCCATTGCTCGGTACAGATGATGCTATAGTATAATAATATGCACCTCCTTTATATAACTCTATCTTTACGTTCTCATCTATATTGTCCGACCATGTAATTGCATGTGTGTAGCCGGTCTGCCAGTTCTCTCCTCCGTCCGGACTGCTGATGTTTATCTGATTTGCCGATATTGTAAAGTTACCGTCCGAGAAGTCATACGTATTACTGTTGGCAGTACTGGTTATCTTGATCTTATAATCATTCCCTGCCTGGGTTGTATCCGCAACATACCATGCATAATATGCATCACTGGCTGTTGAGTCTACTATTGTGTAATAAAATATGTCGTTTTTATACAGATCTATCCTCACATACTCACTTATATTATCACTCCATCTTATAGCATTTGACGTTCCTGCACCATACGTTTCTCCTCCGTTCGGGACCGTAACTGTTATTACCTGATTGTAAAGTGTAAAATTAGACGTCGATATATCATTGATACTTGGATAATCCACACTTGTGACCTTGACCTGGTAATCACTTCCTGGCTGAGTTGTATCTGCTATATACCATGAATAATATCCATTGCTCGGTACAGATGATGCTATAGTATAATAATATGCACCTCCTTTATATAACTCTATCTTTACGTTCTCATCTATATTGTCCGACCATGTAATTGCATGTGTGTAGCCGGTCTGCCAGTTCTCTCCTCCGTCCGGACTGCTGATGTTTATCTGATTTGCCGATATTGTAAAGTTACCGTCCGAGAAGTCATACGTATTACTGTTGGCAGTACTGGTTATCTTGATCTTATAATCATTCCCTGCCTGGGTTGTATCCGCAACATACCATGCATAATATGCATCACTGGCTGTTGAGTCTACTATTGTGTAATAAAATATGTCGTTTTTATACAGATCTATCCTCACATACTCACTTATATTATCACTCCATCTTATAGCATTTGACGTTCCTGCACCATACGTTTCTCCTCCGTTCGGGACCGTAACTGTTATTACCTGATTGTAAAGTGTAAAATTAGACGTCGATATATCATTGATACTTGGATAATCCACACTTGTGACCTTGACCTGGTAATCACTTCCTGGCTGAGTTGTATCTGCTATATACCATGAATAATATCCATTGCTCGGTACAGATGATGCTATAGTATAATAATATGCACCTCCTTTATATAACTCTATCTTTACGTTCTCATCTATATTGTCCGACCATGTAATTGCATGTGTGTAGCCGGTCTGCCAGTTCTCTCCTCCGTCCGGACTGCTGATGTTTATCTGATTTGCCGATATTGTAAAGTTACCGTCCGAGAAGTCATACGTATTACTGTTGGCAGTACTGGTTATCTTGATCTTATAATCATTCCCTGCCTGGGTTGTATCCGCAACATACCATGCATAATATGCATCACTGGCTGTTGAGTCTACTATTGTGTAATAAAATATGTCGTTTTTATACAGATCTATCCTCACATACTCACTTATATTATCACTCCATCTTATAGCATTTGACGTTCCTGCACCATACGTTTCTCCTCCGTTCGGGACCGTAACTGTTATTACCTGATTGTAAAGTGTAAAATTAGACGTCGATATATCATTGATACTTGGATAATCCACACTTGTGACCTTGACCTGGTAATCACTTCCCGGCTGAGTTGTATCTGCTATATACCATGAATAATATCCATTGCTCGGTACAGATGATGCTATAGTATAATAATATGCACCTCCTTTATATAACTCTATCTTTACGTTCTCATCTATATTGTCCGACCATGTAATTGCATGTGTGTAGCCGGTCTGCCAGTTCTCTCCTCCGTCCGGACTGCTGATGTTTATCTGATTTGCCGATATTGTAAAGTTACCGTCCGAGAAGTCATACGTATTACTGTTGGCAGTACTGGTTATCTTGATCTTATAATCATTCCCTGCCTGGGTTGTATCCGCAACATACCATGCATAATATGCATCACTGGCTGTTGAGTCTACTATTGTGTAATAAAATATGTCGTTTTTATACAGATCTATCCTCACATACTCACTTATATTATCACTCCATCTTATAGCATTTGACGTTCCTGCACCATACGTTTCTCCTCCGTTCGGGACCGTAACTGTTATTACCTGATTGTAAAGTGTAAAATTAGACGTCGATATATCATTGATACTTGGATAATCCACACTTGTGACCTTGACCTGGTAATCACTTCCTGGCTGAGTTGTATCTGCTATATACCATGAATAATATCCATTGCTCGGTACAGATGATGCTATAGTATAATAATATGCACCTCCTTTATATAACTCTATCTTTACGTTCTCATCTATATTGTCCGACCATGTAATTGCATGTGTGTAGCCGGTCTGCCAGTTCTCTCCTCCGTCCGGACTGCTGATGTTTATCTGATTTGCCGATATTGTAAAGTTACCGTCCGAGAAGTCATACGTATTACTGTTGGCAGTACTGGTTATCTTGATCTTATAATCATTCCCTGCCTGGGTTGTATCCGCAACATACCATGCATAATATGCATCACTGGCTGTTGAGTCTACTATTGTGTAATAAAATATGTCGTTTTTATACAGATCTATCCTCACATACTCACTTATATTATCACTCCATCTTATAGCATTTGACGTTCCTGCACCATACGTTTCTCCTCCGTTCGGGACCGTAACTGTTATTTGTTGTGAATATGAACTTTGAATGAAAATTATACTTATAAACAAAATGATTAAGTATTTTATTTTCATTTTTTTTACCCTGTCTTAAAATTTAAAAAATTATAATTAAATAAAGTGAATAAATACTACAAAATTTCAAAATTATGGATATTAGATTAAAGGAATATATTAAGTAAACCCCAATAAAAACTTATCATTCAATTATTATACCTCATAAAATTAGCAAAAAAAGAATAAATTGAATATTAAAATATCATAATGAGAATAAAATTTGGAAATGAATCAAAAAACAACACAATATAATTAGATATTACTCAGGACAGTTTTTGAAAAGTATTAAATGAAAATATATAAAGATTTTAATGGAATAAAAACAGTATTTGAATTTTAATTTATTATTTATTTAAAATCTATATTAAAAATAGATTTTTTTCAAATTTTGAAAAGTGAAGTGACTATCGAAGTTATTATAATAAAATTCTAACGTCAACAGACCCAAATTTCCCCATTATGTTGTTTACCAAGTAAGTGCAATACTTAGATAAAGGAACTAAAAAATCTGGGATCAGGTAAAGTTGATTTTTTTTTACAGTTTTTAATAAAATTGATGAATTAAGAATGTCAATAAATTTAAAAGAAAAGGGGAGCAAGAACTCCCCCTCTTTTAGTTTTATTCAAGCTTAAATTTTATTTAAGTAGTATCATTTTTTTAACTGATTGAAAATTAGAAGCTTTCATTCTGGCAAAATAAATTCCGCTTGGAAGATTTGCAGCATTAAATTCAACTGTATATTTCCCTTGCTGTTTTTGTTCATTTACCAAAGTTTTTATTTCATTTCCAAGAATATCATAAACTTTAAGTGTTACAAAACTTTCTTTTGGTACATGTAAAGTTAATTTTTGTACTTGGATTAAATGGATTAGGATAATTTTGTTCCAATTTAAATGAAGATACTACATTAACATTTACACTTACAGAATTACTGTAACTAATATGACCATTAAAATCAACTTGTTTTAATCTATAGGTATAAACTCCACTTTCTACACTACTATCTGTATAAGTATAAGATGTAGGAATTGTATTAGTTCCGCTTCCGGAATAGTAGCAATTGCTGAATAATTCTTCAAAGTCTTTTTTTCTTTCAACAATAAAAGATTTATTATTGGTTTCCGTTGAAGTTGTCCAGTTAAGTACGACATTTCCTTCATCATTTGCAATTGCTGTGAAAGAAGATAATTCTACTGGAGTAACATTTTCTGGTCCAAATATTCTAGCTTCCCAAAGTCCTGCCCAATCTACTTGATTATTATTTAGACAAATAATTCTAATATACCTGGTATTGAAGATTTGAAAATTCATTAATTGTCCATTCTTGGCTATGCAGAACTTGCATTTGTAACCACTTCATTCCAATCAACATAATCAGTTGAGGTTGCAATTGAATAATGATAAATTCTGCCATTATCCCAATTATAAAAAGAGATTGCAATAAGGTTATCGGTTATATTGAGCCCAGATCATATTCAATCCATTGTGGCATAGGCTGACTTGCCCATCTTGAATTTGGATCTGGATCGCCTGATACTAATCCATCCAGAGTTTTTGCAGGAGTTGTAGTAGTATCTGAAGTAGATGAGGCAGTACACTTGATTTATTAGATATTCTTTATAAGAAATAGATGAAACATTTAATAATTTATAAAAAGCAGAATTATCTTGTGAAGAAATAAAATTTCCTGCCGTATCTTTTATATTTTCAATTGTAATATAATATACTAGATCAGTATCGTGATTAGTAGTTATTAAACTAATTCTTTTGTGCGATGGAAATATATTAACACCAGTTACTTGAATCTGATGCGTTATATTATAATTTGAAAAATTAAGACAGAATTTGTATCCAAAGGCTCAGAAAAATCCAGTACAACTTGATCAGCTTCAATAATTTGAACTCCGGTTAATTCAGGGGATATTGTCCCCCCCGTTATCGAATGCGGTTGTAAAATTCCAAACTGCACTTGAAGTTGTAGCACCTTGATTATCTTTTGCAACAATTTTCCAATAATATTTAGTATTATTATTTAATTGACCTGGATTAAAGCTAGTACTGGTTTGATTACTATTAACAATGGAGGATTATTTGAAATTCCAAAATAAACATCATACATTAGCGGATCACCATTGGGATCAGTACATGTCCACGATAATATTGTATTGATAGAATGATCTACTGCAGCATTTACAGGACTAGGATTAGATGGTTGATTGGGAGGTGTATTTCCTCCTGAAGATATTGTAGTAAAATTCCAGACTGTCCCCGAAGTAGATGCACCTTCATTATCTTTTGCAACAATTTTCCAATAATAAGTTGTATTATAACTTAATTGACCTGGATCAAAATTAGAATTGGTTTGATTACTATTAACCAGAGGTGGATTATTTGTGGTTCCAAAATAAATATCATATGAAAGCGGATCTCCATTAGGGTCTGTACATGTCCAGGATAATAAAGTATTTATAGATTGATCTAACGCAGCATTTAATGGACTAGGATTTGACGGCTGATTTGGAGGGATATTGCCACCTCCACCGTTTGTAGCAAACTCAATCGCTCCCATAGTCGGCTGATTTGGATCTCTGAGATTACCATTTTTATCAGTGTATATTCCTTCAATTGATACACCTGCTCCTACCTGCGGTGAGTTGCCATTTAGCGGTCTATAATCATCAGAACCGTATTTATAAAAGTTGGCGCAATTCCCAGTTTGGAATGGGCATTGAAATTATTACCATCATAAGAATTAAAAGTTGAATAATTTGATGTGGTTCTTGATTGAACCATTAGCTTGATCAAATTCCCAGTTATAAGTTGAGCTATTTGTTTGATAATAAAGATTATAATCGATTTTATTTCTTTGATTTATAGGTGTGACAAATGGGGTTCTGTATCCTTTATAAAACCTTAATACATAATAAAAACCGGTTGAATTTGTATTATAAAAAATATTATTTTTCACAATCAATTGCTGTGCAGATGCATTGGATATAGCTCCTGATGAATTGTCATTATCTATAACAGTATTATATGCAAATAATCCTCCATGAGTATTAACTGTATCATAAAGCTGAAGCAATTTCGATGATGATCATAATCAAGAGCTTTACCACTTCTAATAAATAAGATTGTTATAAATCTTAAAATACCGATTCCATCTCATAGTAAATTGATGAATTATAAGGATTATCAATAAATGTACAATTTCTAATTACATTGCAGAATCAATATATTCAATCATTATGTAGATGTTTGATGGCATAAATTCGATGGGATAATGGTTCGATGCACCTTTGAATGTACAGCCGTCAACAATTGGATTACTAGGTGTAGAGGATGTTGAACTTCTAATCCAAATTATACATCGAGAACCATTTCTAAAAGTAGAATGCAGTAAACGTACATATTTTCCGTAAACCATTACTGAATGGTTAGAAGAACTGCCGCCGTTTGAAGGATATTTAAATGCAGTACTATCAAGTGTAACATGTTTTCCTGAATATTTATCAAATTTTTCTGATCATAATCCTGTTCAAAAACCATATTATGAAATTCATTGTAATCACCATTCATTGCAATTACACCGTTACTGCTTCCGGTTACATTTCTTAATACTGTAGATAATGTACCATCCGAAGTAGTTTCGTCAACACTATAATCATTTCCACTAATTGTACCAATCCAAACTATTGGATTATTTGCTGTACCATCAGTGCTGAAATGTATACCTTGCGAAATATCATAATCTCCAATAGCTAATATTATTTCATCTCCCGGCTGAGCATTGTTTGCAGCTTGAAATATTGTCCATGGATCATTAGCAGTTCCATTTCCCGATCCATTGGCATTTGCTGTAACGTAATATGTATTAGCTTTAGAAAAATTGGAGAAAATTAATAATGAAAAGATTACTAACATTAAATGTAGCGGTAAGCTGAACTTTTGGTTTGTGACTCCATTCTCCATTTCTGACTCCTTACTTTATCATCGGTTGCGTACTTTACGGCCAAAACTCATGAACAAATATTATGCTAATCCTACTTATATTATTTTGGCCGATTTTTTAATTATATATGTCTTATTTCGTAATTTCTACAGGTACAAATTTCCTTAAATTATTAAAAAATAAATTTTTACATTTATTAGAGTTTAAGATTCGGGAATGATTTTCTAAAAGGTAAGAAAAGATGAAATTAATTTTTGATCGATATCTACGATCTTTCAGAAGTAAGAGTGAATTACTATAAGATCTAATTTGAAATATATGGTTATTAAATTGTAATAGTTTCTTCAATACCGGCTATTTTTCTTAGAGATTCTGTAATTATATTTATTTAAAATTGGTTCAAACATAAAATTTTATCATCAAGAATAAAGTATAAAAATTTATACCACGAATGTTGCAAATGTAGTGAATGTTTTTTAAAAACAGAAATAAAAAATTATGTCTTATAACACAAAATTTTTTTATTCCATCAATTGAATTAAAAATCTTAATTTTTTTAAATAATTTTAAATTTACTTTTTTTAGAGTTATGGTCAAGTATTTTTACTATCTAATTTATACCATTAAATATTGTTACATTGATTAAGTCACGATCATTTTAATTACTAAATAATTGTTTAATAATCAAATAAAAATTTTAGAATAGTTATATGGTGGGCTTTAATCCGAGAAGTTTTCTTATTAATATAATCTGTCCTAAATGACCTTTTCCATGTGTTAGACCTAAATGGCCTAAAAACCATCCTTTTGTTTTATTCAAATAAACGTTTTCAACCCAAATACTTCGTTCATCAAATTTGTTCTCATTGAAAAGAGTATCATGAATGTATAAAGCTTCATGTGTCTCATTTAACTTCTTAAAATCTAACATTTTAATTGTTTTTTGAGTTTTTTCTGCTACAGCATTACTATATTTGAAAAGTTCAGCAACATTAATATTTCTGCTGAATTCTTCAACTTCTTCTGTTGTCATACCGGTACCAATATCATGTCGAAAAATATTTAATCGTTTTTGCCAATCACCTTCATCTAAAACTTGTGTACCTGATAAAACAAATTTATTTATACCTAAATCTTCACATCTGGCAATATGCCATAAAAGCCAAGCAATTGAATTTATCTTTGATATAGAAATTCGCAGCTGCTGTTCGTTTAATTTTTCAGTACATTCAAAAATTCCGCTTCTTCCAAAGTATAATCTATAATGATGAAGTAAAAAAAATTCTAAAGTATCCATATAATATTATTTTAAGTTGATAAAAAATTTTATAATAACTTAGGTTGGATTATATACTAAACTTCTTTAAGAATACTCATTTAAAATTATACTCAATCAACAATTAATCCCATTCTTAAAATATCATAGTACTGATCACCAACGCAGCATTCTTTTCTAAGTATTCCTTCAACTTGAAAACCCAGTTCTTTATTTAAAGTTACATTTCTAATATTGTTCTCAATAGTATTTAAATAAATCTTTTTTAATTTCAGATTATTTATACCGTAGCGAAGCCATAAAATTGTCGCTTCTTTTGCTAGACCTTTTTCTCGATACTCTGCATTTCCAATTAATTTACGAATTTCTGCTTTTCCACTTTCTTTATCAAAATCCAGATATCCCATAAGACCGATAGGCGTAGAATCTTTTAAAGTAATTAGTCCAAGTATGTTTCTTTCATCCTCTATTAATTTTTTTAAAGTATTATCTCTTGCATATGACCTCGAAAGTAAAAACCATCTGCCCAAATTATCTTCCAGCCAATTTTGAACAGTTTCAAGATCCTTTTCTTTATTGAATAATCTAATAATAACCTGATCACCTATTATGGGCAAAGTAACTTCGATTTAATTCTTTAACTTCTATCAGATTCTTCAATGACAATATCTTTTTTTTCTTTAATTAAAGATAGGTCCATAATTGCGTTTACTAATCTAATATAATCGGCTGCTTTGAATCCCCATTTTGCTGTTTCATTTATTATTGTATTTGTAACTGTTTCAACGGTAATATTATTGATGATTTTATTTTCAAAATCAGTCATAGATTTTTTAAATCCTATATAAATTGATGTAATATAATACTTAGGTTTTACAATTAATATACCATATAATACACTATTTTTAATCATAAAAATTAGATAATATTTTATAAGTTGTCTCTAAATGATAATCTTCAATTTTTTGATACTTCCAAATTTAATCAAAATTAAATTACTGATTTTTTAATTTTTCTTCATAAAAACGATAAAATATCTAAATCACACAAAAATGGAGAAAAGTTATTTACTTGGGAATTAGCAAATAATTTTATAATTTTTCTCTCATTG
Source organism: uncultured Ignavibacteria bacterium (assembly GCA_963713505.1). GTDB lineage: Bacteria > Bacteroidota > Ignavibacteria > Ignavibacteriales > Ignavibacteriaceae > CAVQMC01. The sequence goes on from CAVQMC010000016.1 coordinate 9,446, forward strand.
TTTTGTTGAAAATCAGAATATTTTAACATTTATTCGAACATATTAAACCTCCATTTTATTTTTTTGATAAGGATTTAAATTTACTTCATAAAGTGTTTTTGGTGAAATAAAGTTATTAGGAATTTATTATAAGCCTTATCAATATCATCAGTAAGATTACTCGGCATTAGAAAAAAGTAAAAGTATTTATTAATTAATATTAGAGATAAATTTTTTATAAAATTAAAGATGGAAAATATTTTACCAAGATTAAATTCAATTCAAAAGTGGTTTGAAAAAAATAAACACCATTCTGTTGTTGCTTTGTCCGGCGGCGTGGATTCGTGTCTGGTTGTTTTCCTCGCAAAAAAATATTTAGGTAAAGATAAAGTTTTAGCAGTGATTTCCGCTTCGCCAAGTTTAAAACAAAAGGATTTAAATATTGCATCAGATTTCTGCAATAAATTTGATATTAATTTTAAAATAATCGAAACAAATGAAATTAATGATTCCAGGTATACTTCAAATCCTAAAAACAGATGCTACTTTTGTAAAGTAAATCTCTATGATGAACTAAATAATATTGCAAATAAATTCCCGGAAAGCATCGTATTAAACGGACAAAACTATGACGATTTTAATGATTACAGGCCGGGAATAAAAGCGGCAAAGGAATATAATGTATTTCATCCTTTAGCTGATTGTAAGATAACAAAAAACGAAGTAAGAGAAATTGCAAAATATTTTAATCTGCCTATCTGGAATAAACCTGCAAGTCCCTGTTTAAGCAGTAGAATTCCTTATGGGAAGGAAGTTAATATTGAAAAACTTAAACAAATTGAAGCTGCTGAAAATATTTTAAATTCTTACGGTTTTAATGATGTTCGTGTGAGACATTATAATAATTTAGCAGTAATTGAAGTTCCGTTAAATCAATTGGCGGAATTAAAAAACAAAAGCAAAAATATATCTTCTAAAATATTAGCAAATAGGATTTGAAGATGTAAAAATAGATGAAGAAGGATTAATTTCCGGAAAACTAAATAGAAAAATTCTATGAGCAAAAATCATAATCTAGATCATCAAAGAATAAAAAGAATTGGATTTCAAGAGATAGTTTTTGGAGCTACTAAAACTGTTGATCAATTGAAATTAATTATTGAAGATTTTCAGAAAAATAACCATCATATTCTTTGCACAAAGGTTCAAAGTAAAAAAGCTAAACAATTATTAAAAGAATTTTCACCCGGATTTTATGATGAAATTTCCAAAATTTTATTAATTGGTAATTTTCCGGAAAAATCAGTTAAAAATGAAGTGGCGATTTTATCCGGCGGAACTTCCGATCAATATCTTGTAAATGAAATTTACTATACTTTAAAGTTTTTTGGAAAAGAAGCTGAACGTTTTCAAGATATTGGTGTTGCAGGTGTTCACCGTTTAATGGATAATCTTGATAAATTTAAAGTATTTAAAGTTATTATCGTAATAGCCGGTTTTGAAGGCGCGCTGCCTACTGTAGTTGGCGGATTATTGCCGCAGCCGATCATTGCTGTTCCAGCCAGTATTGGTTATGGTGTGAGTAAAAATGGTAAAGTTGCATTAAATTCTATGCTGTCAAGCTGTGCAAACGGCATTACCGTTGTTAATATAGATAATGGTTATGGTGCTGCAATGGCTGCTTTAAGAATAGTTAATAATAAACAAAGTTGAGAATATGAACATTTTAAAAATCGAACCTTTTTCCGGAGTAAGCGGCGACATGTTCCTTGGAGCTTTGGCTGAATTAGCTGAAGGATGGGATGAATTAGTTTCACTGCCGCAAAAATTAGGTTTAAAAAATGTTGAAGTAAAAATAAGCAATGTTGAAAAATCCGGTATTGCTTGTAAACATATTAAAATAATAGATAACAATGAATATTTTCCTATAAATCAACAATCAAGTTTGCTTCATCATGATCACTCGCATTCACACAATCATAGACATTTAAGTGACATATATAGAATAATTGATAACGGCGATTTAACAGATGGAACAAAACAAATTGCAAAAGAAATATTCTTATTTCTTGGACAAGCGGAAGCAAAAGTCCATGGTGTAGATATTAATAAAATTCATTTTCATGAAGTTGGAGCAATTGATTCTATAATGGACATTGTCGGATCAGCTTTTCTACTTGATAAATTACAAATCCAAAAATCATATTCATTCGATGTTTGTACAGGTTTTGGTTTTGCTGATACTGAACATGGTAAATTACCTGTTCCCTGCCCTGCTACTAAAGAATTATTGATTGGATTCCCAACCTATATAGGTAAAATAAATCAAGAATTGACTACACCTACAGGTGCTGCAATACTTAAGTATTTAAATCCTGAATTTAAAATTCCATCCTTAACAGAAAATAAAATCGGATATGGTCCCGGAGAAAGAAATTTTATTCAACCAAATGTATTGAGATTATCATTATGTAAATTGCCTTCTGAACAAGAGCATAAAATTTTTATGCTTGAAACTAATATAGATGATATTTCTTCTGAAATTGTAGGAGTGGATTTTCAAAATCAACTATTTGAAAAAGGTGCTTTGGATTTTTATTTTACTCAAATTTTAATGAAAAAGGGACGTCCCGGATTGTTAGTTACTGTTTTCGCAGAGCAGAATAATATTTCAAGAATAGCTGATTACCTTTTGGAAAATACAACTTCAATTGGGTTAAGATACTTTCCTGTTGAAAGAAAAGTCCTCGATAGAAAAGTTATTGAATTTCAAACTTCTATAGGTTTAGTTAAAGTTAAGGAAATTATTACACCATCTGGTAAGAAAAGATATACTCCTGAATATGAATCTTGTTTAGCAATCTCAAAAGAAAAACAATTACCCATAAATCAAGTTTTTAATTTAATAAATTCCGAATTATATAAATTAGAAGATCATACTAGTAATTTTTAATCTTTCTTAATTTTTCTTGCATCAAATAATTTAAAACTAAATACAATTAGTTATATAAATTCTTCAATATTTAATTTAAAGTATGAATAATAAAAAATTTATTAAAATAATAAATTCATTATTTAAGCCTGCAATTATTATTACGATAATTTTATCTATTGCTACTTTAATACATTTTTTAAATTTATTTGACCTCCAAAATCATGATTTAAGTAATAAAATATTAAAAGTTTTGGATCTAAATAAAGAAGGCACTATTGCAATATGGTTCGCTATTTTTATCTGGATAATTTGCGGATTATCATTTTCAACGATTGGATTTAGTTCTAATGGAAATTATGGTATATCTAAAAGTCAACGAATATTACTAATATTTTCAGGACTTTTCATCTGCTTGGTCTCATTTGATAAAATATTCCATTTCCATTTGATGATTGATCTTCGAGTAATAAATATTTTAGGAATCTTTTCTCCCAGTTTAAGAAAAGATAGTCCATATTATTGGCTATTTCTAATTATTATTCCGGCTTTTATCTACATTTTTATTTCAATTATTCTTGTTTACATAAAACTGATAAAAGGGATTAAAAAAAACGAATTAAGAAAGACTACTTTAATATTTTTATTTTCAGCATTGATTTGTATTCCATTGGAAGTAGGGCTTGATATGCTTCAGGGATTTTATTGGTATGAAGGACAAAAACACACAATATTCAATAGCTTTGAAGCCATGGTAGAACTTGCTGGAGTCCTTTGTTTTATGGGTGCAAATAAAACTATTATGCGTTATTATTCTTCTTAAAATATTAATATTAAATTAATATTTCATAAACTTTCTCTATAATTAATTTCATATTGCTAATTCCGCCTTTCAGTAAATTTATTCAATGTTGTTTTAATTTATAGTTTTTGCTTGAGATCATTAAATTAATGTGTTTATGAGTAATAATTTTCCAAATGTAATTCTTGAATATTCACGATTAATACTTTAGGTTTGTCTAACAAATAATTTTCAAAAATAAGAAATCAATCATGGCACAAAATCATTCTTTTGATATAGTATCTGAAATCGATTTGCAGGAAGCAGATAATGCGGTTAATCAAGCTTTGAAGGAAATAAATCAGCGGTATGATTTAAAGGATTCCAATACTTCGATGGAATTGAATAAAAAAGACAAGCTAATTACAATTAATACCAAAGATGATTATTCGCTTAAAGCTAGTATTGATATTCTGCAGACTAAGTTTATCAGAAGAGGAATGTCTATTAAAGCTTTAAAGCTAGATGAACCTGAACAAGCCGCAGGCGGAAGATTAAGACAAAAAGTAAATCTTCAAAGCGGAATTTCCAAAGAGAATGCTAAAATCATTACAAAAATGATTAAAGATTCCAAATTAAAAGTTAATGCCCAAATTCAGGATGAACAGGTTCGTGTGCAGGCACCTAAAATTGATGATCTGCAGGCAGTAATTAAAATGATTAAAGATGCCGATCTTGATTTTCCAACTCAATATGTAAATATGAAGTAAAAATTATTTGTTTTTTTCAGCTTGCATAAGCTCTTAACATTCTTTCTCTTTCAAGAGTGTTCGCCCGCCAGAAATCGTCTTCGGATACTTTTTCTACATCTCCGTAATATTTATTATCCACGCTGTCTTTCTGTATACTTTCTTTAGCCTTTTTACCCGACAGCACTTCTAATTTTTCCACAATTAAATTTCTTTCGTCTTCCGGATCAACTTTTCCTTCTACGATATAAGGTCCCATCGACATAGTTAATTCCGCATATTTTTCATAAGCTTCCGGGAATATAACTGCTTCATAAGTTCCGGTTAAATCTTCCAGGGAAAGGAACTTCATTATATTTCCTTTTCTTGTTCTTATCCTTTTGGAAGTCATGTACCAGCCGATCATTTTAACTTTTTTTCCGCGATGCTTGTACATTTCATTCGCCGTTATAACACCAAATTTTATAATCATTTTTTTAAAGAAATGAAGCGGATGTCTTGTTATCATGTAATCAAAATTTTCGTATTCCGCTCTGCATATTTCTTCCAGGCAATAATTTTTATTTGTTTTGATCTCTTCTTCCAGGGCAAAGGATTCATTTATAAAAAGATCGCTGTAATTTTCTTCCAATATTTTTCTTCTATTAATATAAATATCCAGAAGGCGCAGAAGTTCCGGGCGGGTTTGTTTAAAGCAGCCCATCGCTCCGCATTTTATCAGGATTGCTGTTTCCTCGAAACCAAGATTAGTTCTTACCAGAAAATCTGCCAGCGAAAAATATTTACCGTTACTTTTTCTTTCTTCTAATATAATTTCAATAGAACTATGAGAGAGATTTTTAACAGCCATTAAACCTATTCTTATTATACTCCCTTTTCCGGTATACTCATAGTTACTTTCATTTACAGAAGGAAGTTTTATCTTTACTCCCATCCTTTTTGATTCCTGAATATAAACTGCAGGCGAATAAAATCCTCCTCCGTTGCTTAAAACATTCGCCATAAACTCGGCAGGGTAATGAGTTTTTAAATAAGCAACTTGAAAGGAAAGCAAAGCAAAAGAAGCGCTGTGTGCTTTACAGAATGAATATCCGGCAAACGATTCTATTTGACGCCAAAGTTCAGCGGTTATTTTTTGAGTGTAGCCTTTATCAATACATGAATTAAAAAATTTTTCTGTTATACGCTGCATCGCTGCATGGGAACGCATTTTTCCGCTCATTGCTCTGCGCAGCAGATCCGCTTCTTCAAGAGTTAATCCCGCAATATGATGCGCAACTTTTATAACATCTTCCTGATAAATCATTACGCCGTAAGTTTCTCCTAACACATCTTCCATTTCCGGCATCAAATATTTTCTTTGTTCAGGATGTTTATGCCGATTAATAAATTCACGCATCATCCCGCTTTCCGCAACTCCGGGACGAATAATTGAACTTGCCGCGGTCAGCATTTCAAAAGTATGTACATCAAGTTTCCTGAGTAATGAACGCATTCCGGGAGATTCAATATAAAAACAGCCTATTGTATTTCCGGTCCGGATAAGTTCGATAGTGGCTTCATCATTAAACAGCATTTCAAAATCGAAAATATCAAAGCCGATATTTTCCGTGTATTTAGGGATCGGCGGATGAAGCGTGTATAATTCTAATCCGTCTCTCCATTCCTCAGGAATTTGATAAAGTGAAAAATCATCAAAATTACGCATTTTTTATAATTATATAGTGAACATTTGAACACTATATATTTATAATTTTTACTGATTAAAATCAAGAGCAGCGGAGAGTGAAAAGCAAAGAACTGATGTTTAAAAAATATCATATCATTTGAAATAACTTTTTATTATATAAATGTTGTATTTAAAATGTTTAGGTGAAAATGATGAAAAAGCTGCAGATCGATGAGGATTTAATTTGGCAATGTCAGTATTGCGGAGTTGAAAATACAGTTTGGGTGGATTTAACTATAGAAGGAGAGCAGGATTTTGTGGAGGACTGCCGTATTTGCTGCAGGCCAAATCATATTATTGTAAGAAAGGACGCAGATAACAATCCTTATTTAGACGTTCGCCCAAGTGATGAATGAGTGAAGAAGAATTTATTAAAAGATCATTAGTTATGAATTTCTTCCTCTTGATCCACTACCATATTAAATTCTTCTTCGGAATTTGATGCTGCGGATTTCATTGCGCGAAAACCAATAACAACATTAATAATAATAACCGCAATAAAAATTATTCCGCAGAGTTCTAAAATACTCATACTGCCCCTTAATAATTAGTAAAATTTTGGCAGATTAATCCATGATCATTCTCAAAAATGATGAGCTGTCTTCATCGTCATTATCTCGAGAAACACTTTCTTTTTCTTCATCTTCATCTTTATTTTTAGCTTTTTCTTTTGCCCAGTTATACCTGGATGCATCAAAATTAAAACCGCTTTTTGGCGGGTCATTATCTTCTTCTTTATCCATCGATGCCTTAGGACTTTTAACTCTAAGAATAGTAGGAATTTCAAGATCTTCGGAATCTACTTTGTTATTTTCCATAAAATCAAAACCACCTCTGAATGAAGTTGTTTCGGCAGGTTTTGTTTGGACATTCTTAGTAGTTTTGGATGAAAAGCCTTGCTGAGCACCATCAAATCCGGTTGCAATAACAGTATAAGAGACATAGTCATTCATTTCTTCTTTTTTAACACAGCCGAAAATTACGTTTGCCTCTTCGCCTGCAGCTTCGAATATTACATTATTTCCTTCGTTAATTTCCTGCATAGTTAAATTGCTTGAACCGGTAACATTCAACAATACGCTTTTAGCACCTTTAATATTTATTCCTTCCAGCAGCGGACTTGAAATTGCTTTTTGTGCTGCTTCAATAGCACGGTTTTCACCGCTTGCAATTCCACATCCCATTAAAGCCTCGCCGCTTTGATTCATAACTGCACGAACATCAGCAAAATCAACATTAATTAAACCTTCAACTGTTATAATATCGGCAATACCTCTAGTTGCTTCATAAAGAACTTCGTTAGGTTTATCGAAAGCTGCGAAAGCATTTATACTTTTATCAAGAATGCTTAAAAGTCTTTCATTCGGAATTACTATTAAACTATCTACATTTTGTTTTAATTCATGAATTCCCTGCTCTGCATTCAGCATTCTTTTTTTACCTTCCCAGCGGAAAGGTTTGGTAACAATACCAACAACCAAAGCGCCGATACTTTTTGCAATAGAAGCAACAACAGGCGCACCTCCCGTACCTGTTCCGCCACCCATTCCGGCAGTAACAAAAACCATATCGCTTCCTGAAAGTACTTCGGAAATTTTTTCTCTATCCTCTTCCAACGATTTTTTACCAACATTAGGATCAGCTCCGGCACCCAAACCGCGTGTAATTGCAGTACCGCACTGAATCTTATGAGTTGCACTGCTGCTGTTCAACACCTGTGAATCGGTGTTTATTGCAACATATTCTACACCCGTCAACCCTCTCTTGATCATACTCTCTATTGCATTGCAGCCGCCGCCGCCGATACCAACGACCTTGAGGATAGCAGACATCTGTGTGCCTCTATCTATTGTAGCGAATCGCGACATAGTTTCCTCCTTTGGATTATTATTTTTATAATTCATCAAAAAACTGCTGTACTTTCTGGACAAACTGTGAAAGCTTGTTCTTACCTTTTAATTTCTTTGTTTTAATTAATATTTGATAATCACTTGATTTACCGCCGGGAATTCCTCTGATTAAACCAGCTACCGTTGCAAATTCCGGGCTTTCAATTTCGTTTGATAAACCCTCGCCTAATTCCTGCGGAACACCAATTCTGCATGGAAGTCCAAATACTTCTTCTGCTAATTCTGTACATCCTTTTAACAAGGAACCGCCGCCTGTTAAAACAATTCCTGCTTTTATTTTATTTTTGTAACCAGCAGTTCTAATTTCATTATCAATTAAAGTAAAAAGTTCCCGCATTCTTAAACTAATTATTTGTGTCAGCAGACTAATAGGTATTTTAGTATTTCCTCTCGCACCTACTCCTTTTATCAAAATATCTTCATCTTTAATGATTGCATTTTCACTTGCATAACCATATTCTTTTTTAAGAATTTCAGCTTCTTCAGTCACAATTCCTAAAGATTCCCTAATATCATTTGTGACCTGATTCCCGGCAACACCAATTACTTTTGTATGTTTAATTGCTTTATTATGAAAGATTGCTATATCTGTTGTTCCCCCGCCGATATCTATTAATGCAACACCAAGATCTTTTTCACTTTCTTCAAGAACTGATGTACATGAAGCAATCGGCTGAAGTATATAATCTCTTACCTGTAAACCAGCTCTCTCAACAGATTTCTTAATATTCTGTATTGCAGGAATAGAAGCCAATACAACATGATTTGTCGCTTCTAATCTTGAGCCGGACATTCCAATCGGATTTTCAATTCCACCTTGATGATCTATTGAAAATTCTTCCGGAATTATGTGGAGAATTTGTCTATCCGAAGGAATTCTAATCGTCCTCACATCTGCTTCCAGCCTGTCTAAATCAGATTTGGTTATTTCATGATCATCACTGCTGATTGTAACATAATTTCTGTGCCGTATACTTGTTATATGCTCACCGGCAACACCGACATTTACGACATTTATTGAAAATCCCGCCCGGTTGGAAGCAATGGAAACGGCTTCTTTAATTGCCTCCGCAGTTTTTCCAATATTTGCAACTAATCCTTTATGTAAACCTTCGGATTTAGCAACTCCAAAACCAAGAATATCTATTCTATTGGCTTCTTCAATTCTTTCTGCTATTACTGCGCAGACTTTAGTTGTACCTAAATCCAAACCGGCTATTATATCTTTTTTCATTCGGTTAAACCTGTTTTTTCTAAGCTGCCAAGATATATTTCATTGGCAAATCTTAAATCTATATAAGAACTATTATCAATTATATTTTTACCTTCAAGTGAACTATGCCATAGTTCATACAAATAAACTATTTTTTTTGCAGCTTCTCCTTTACCAAAAATCACCGGAGATTTTAATCCACTAAACGTTAACACAATGTCTCCGCCGTTTCTCAAATCAATTTCCGACAAACTTTTCAATAAATTTTTATCGCATAAACGCGAAGCATCAATAATTTTAAACGCATCTTCCATATCTTCTGACTTAATTATTGTCAACGGTTTAATATCCTTTATACCTTTGCAATTACTTATTACGGGATAATCCATTTTTGTATTTAAGAGCAAAGGTAAAACTTCATAATTATCAGAAATTAAATAAGGATCTTTACCGCCGAGTAAAACTGCTAAAATTTTTTTTTCAGTTAGATAAACTTTTACATCATGTTTTCCGGAAAACTCAACATCCGCTTGCCTTACATAAGGATGTTTTTCAAATCTTGCTTTAATAACAGGCAGACTTAAATCACCGAAGTTAGCTTGATCATCTAGTTTAGTAAACTCCAAATAATCATTCTGCGATAAAAGTGTATTTCCTGTTACTTCTATAGTTTTCATTTTAAAATCTTTATTCCTTCCGGATGTATAAACAATCAAATAAATCAGAACAAAAACCAATAATACTAATGTTAACAACCCCGCTATTTTACTTTTGCTTTCCGGCATAACTTTTAACTGAGCATCCCGACAAATTTTTCACCAAACTTCCAAATATCTCCGGCACCCATAGTAATTATTATATCATTATCTTTTCTTATTTTATTTAATGTTTCGGGAATTTCATTTTTATCTTTTATATATATAACATTTTTATGTCCGAAATTTCTTGCAGCATTTGCAATTAATCTCTCCGGTTACACCTTCAATTGGTTTTTCTCTTGCCGGATAAACATCTGTACAAATAAAAACATCGGAATTTAAAAATGATCTTCCGAATTCCTGATAAAAATCTCTTGTTCTTGAATATAAATGAGGCTGAAATACTGCAATAAGTCTTCTATCCCAGCCCGCTCTAATTCCAGCTAAAGTTGCACTTGTTTCTGTCGGATGATGCGCATAATCATCAATAACCAGAATCTCTTTGTTATACTTTATTTCAAATCTTCTGTAGACTCCGGAAAAAGATTCTAAAGCATTTTTTATAATTTTAAAATCAATTCCTAATTCCTTAGCAATAGAAACGGCGACTAATGAATTTTTTACATTATGAACGCCGGGAATATTTAAAGTGATTTTTCCTAATTCTTCACCTTTATATTTTACCATAAAAGTGCTTGAAAATTTTTCATGTTTAATATCTATTGCGCGTATATCGGCTTGAGTAGTTAATCCGTATGTCAATATTTTTTTATTTATTTGCGGAATAATATCCTGCAATGCCGGTTCATCCATGCACAGAACTACAAATCCGTAAAAAGGAACTTTATTAGCGAATTCAATAAATGCTGATTTAATATCATCCAGATCTTTATAAGTATCTAAATGTTCACTTTCCAAAGTTGTAATAGCGGCAATTACAGGAGTAAGCTTTAAAAATGTTCTATCGAACTCATCAGCTTCAACAACGATAAATTCTCCGTTTCCTAATCTTGCATTTGTTCCACCAAGTCCGCTTAATTTTCCGCCGACAATAATAGTAGGATCAATTCCTCCTTCTGTCAAAGTTAAACCAACCATTGATGTAGTAGTTGTTTTTCCATGAGTTCCGGCAATTCCAATTCCATATTTCATTCTCATTGTTTCTGCTAACATTTCCGATCTTTTAATAATCGGAATTTTTCTTTCAACTGCAGCTTGAACTTCAGGATTATCTAAAGTTACTGCTGATGAATAAACTAAAACATCAACATCTGTTAAGTTCTCAGGAGAATGTCCTTCGTAAATTTTAATTCCTAAACTCTGAAGTCTGTCGGTAATTTCGCTTAATGATCTATCAGAACCGGAAACTTCAAAACCCTGGTTAAGAAGAATCTCTGCGATTCCGCTCATTCCGATTCCGCCAATACCGACAAAGTGAACTTTTTTAATATTCTTAAACATTTATAATGCTTCTAACTTTGATTTTAATGCTTCAAAATTTTTTACAAGATCGTTTTCATTTTCATAATCATAAGGCCTTATTATAATCGGTCTTCTTCTTTTTATTAATTTTATTCTGATGACCTTTAATGCTCTGTTTTTCATTCTTTTTCTGTCTTTGGACAATCTTATGTATTTCATTTGATCTAAAGTAAAAGTTCTTTTTTTGTTTCTGCTTACAAATGAAATTGAATTGTCGCTGAATTTCCATATATTTGTTTTTATAAAGATTCTGCAAAAGACTTATCAAGGAAATTATTACAATCATTCCCAGTAAATAAATTATCGGATCTTTTGTAATAAGCACAAAAGAATCTTCAACAAACTCGCCTCTTATTACCATGTAAAGGATAAAAACGATGAAATATATTATTGTCGATTGATAGTAGAACGACATATTATATTTGAATATCCTTATGTCTTTATTTTCTTCATTCATAATTCTTCTGCATATTTAATAGCATTTTTGGCAATTACAGATGCCGCTTCAGGTCTACCTTGAGTTAAAGAGTTTTTTTTTAATTCTTTAAATTTATTTTCATCGTCTACTAATTGATCAATTGTACTTACTAATTCATTTTCTAAATTTTTATCTTCAATTAAGATTGCCGCGTTTTTATCACTTAAAGACTTTGCATTATAATATTGATGATTCTCAGCAACATTAGGCGAAGGAACAAGAATTGAGGGAATGCCTAGAGTTAAAATTTCAGCAATTGTAGTTGCACCGGCGCGTGCAAGAAGAAAATCGCAAGCCGAATAAGCTAAATTCATATCATCAATAAATTCAGAAATAAAAATATTTGAAGACTTAAGATTTTTATATTCTTCAAAATAATTTTTACCGGTTTGCCAGATTATTTGAATGTTTTTCCTTTCTATTTCTTTAATTGAATTTGCTAAAACTTTATTTATAGATTCAGCTCCCAAACTTCCGCCTAAAACAAGCATTGTTTTTTTATTTCTGACTAAACCGAATTTTTCAACTGCTTTTTCTCTATTTAATGAAGTTAAATTTTCTCTTACAGGATTTCCGGTTAAATATAATTTTTCTTTATTCTTAAAATATTTTTTAGAATCTTCAAAACTTATATGAATTTCATCCGCATATTTTTCAAGTAATCTTGAGGTAACTCCTGGAAAACTATTTTGTTCTAATAAAATGATTTTTGCTCCAACTAAAGAGGACCCGAAAATAGCCGGACCTGAAACATAACCGCCGGAACCGATTGCAACTTTTGGTTTATAGGTAATGTTTATAAATATCGATTGAATAATTGAAACTAAAAGCTTAACAGGAAACAATAAATTTTCCAGAGTTAATTTTCTTGAAAATCCTTTTATCCAAATCGATTTAAATTTGTAACCTAATTTCGGAACAACTTTTCCTTCTATTCTTGATTTTGTTCCTATAAAAAGTATTTCAGCATCAGGCATATAACTTTTTATTTTATCTGCTACTGCAATTGCCGGAAACAAATGTCCGCCGGTTCCACCGCCGGCAAATAAGAATCTATATTTGTTTTTTTGAGCGGACATTTATTTTGCCTTTGCAACTTTTTTAATATCAGTTTTTTCCATTGAATTAGATAAAGCAATATTAACAAGTATTCCAACAGAAATACATAAAAATGTTAATGATGTTCCGCCGTAACTTATAAACGGCAATGGTAATCCTGTTGTAGGAACAAGTCCCGTTGCAACAGCAACATTTATAAAAGCATTTATAATTATTGAAAAAGTAATTCCAAAAGCTAAAAGCTGCCCAAATGTATCTTTGGCTTTTTTTGCGATTACAATTCCTGCAAAAAATAAAAGCAGGTAACCAAGTAAAACAATTACAGATCCGATAAACCCTAATTCTTCACCTAGTATTGCAAAAATAAAATCACCATAAGCTTCCGGAAGAAACAAGTTGCTTTGCATACTATGTCCTAATCCGACTCCAAAAATTCCGCCGCTTCCGAGTCCTAATAAAGCTTGTTTAACTTGAATATTTATATCACTTCCATTTTGAAAATGTCCGATAAAACTTAAAATTCTATTTCTGGAATGAGAAAATACCATTGCCAAAATTCCGGCACTTAAAGCTGAGAAAGCAGTTGCAGTAAATATATGTCTTAACTTTGCGCCGCCGACATAAATCATAGCAATGCCAATCAGCATTATTATAATTCCGTTACTGATATTCGGCTGAATAAAAACTAAACCTGCAGTAACAACAACCCAGAAGAATAAATAGAGAAATCCATGTTTAAAGTTTCCTAAAATCTGCTGCTTATCATCTATTAATGCTGCTAAGTGAATCATCAGTATTAATTTTGCAACATCAGAAGGCTGAAAAGAAATAAATCCAAGATTCAGCCACCTCCCGGCGCCTTTAATATCCGGAGCAATAAACAAAGTAAGGAAAAGAACAATAGTTATAACAATCATCGCAGCTTTGCTGTATTCCTTATAAATCTCATAAGGAATGAAACAGAAAACAACCATCAAAAAAATGCCGAACATTACTTTGAACAGATGCGAATTAAATAGATGAAATAAACTGTCGAATTTGAATTCGCTGTAAGTGCTGCTTGCACTCATAACAATTATAAGCCCAAGAAGCATGAGCAAAAACGCATCAAAAAATATTGTTGCAGCTAATTTTTTCATAATTATAATTTATAAACCGCTTCCTTAAAAACTTTTCCTCTGTGTTCGTAATTATCGAACATATCAAAACTTGCACAAGCAGGAGAAAGAAGAACAATTTCATTTTCTCTTGCTTCATTATTTGCAGCAATCACACATTCTTCTAAAGTTCCTTTAACTTCTACCTTTACTATTTTATGGAAGTAATTAAAAATCTTATCTGCTGATGAACCAATTGCATAAATTTTCTGGACTTTTTCATTTACAAGATCTTTAATCTTGTTGTAATCATTTCCCTTATCCTGTCCGCCAAGAATTAGAAAAATCGGAGCTTCAAAGCTTCTTAACGCATACCAAACCGAATCTACATTTGTAGCTTTTGAATCGTTTATAAATTTTACTCCGTCAATTTCTCTAACCAGTTCTAATCTATGCTCAACACCTTTAAAAGTTTTCAAAGCATTTTTAATTTTTTCATTATCAAATTTGAGTATTTTTGCAGCACAAATAACCGCCATTGCATTTGCAATATTATGTTCACCTTTTATCTGCATTTCATTAACATCAAATGCAAATTCAAGTTCTCCATCTTTATTAAATATTATTTGATTCTCAAAAAAATATGCGCCGTTAAGTTGAGCTTCCTTAAGTGAAAAATGGAAAAGATTACTTTTAAATTGGGAAACATTATTTGTAATAACTTCATCATCTTTGTTTAATATCAGATAATCCGAATCGCTTTGATTCATGTAAACTCTCATCTTGGAAGCGATATAATTTTCAAATTTGTTTTCATATCTGTTTAAATGATCAGGAGTAATATTTAATATCATTGCAATAAAAGGTTTAAATGAATCGATTAAATCCAATTGAAAGCTTGAAACTTCCAAAGCAACAAATTCATTTTCCTTTACATCTAAAGCGATTTCCGAAAAAGCTAAACCAATATTGCCTGCTGTATAAGTTTTAAATCCACATTCATTAAAAAGATGACCGCATAAACTTGTTGTTGTGGTTTTTCCGTTTGTTCCTGTAATTGCAATAATTTTTCCTTTACAAACGTTTGATGCTAATTCTATTTCACTTATTATTTTTATGTTTTTTTCTTTAGCTTTTTTAATAACCGGAGCATCCGACGGAACTCCAGGACTTACAACCATTATATCACAATCAAATGCTTTATCAGAGTGACTGCCGATCTCGAAATCTATTTTTTCTTCATTAAGAATCTTTGCTGATTCTTTAGTTTTTTTATCTTCAAGAACATCGCTGACAAACGGATTTCCGCCAAGCTTTCTAATTAATTTAGCCGCAGCTATTCCGCTTCTTAAAGCACCAATTACAGTTATATTTTTATTTTTTATTTCCATTATCTAATCTTAAATGAAGCTAAGCTTACTATTGCAAGAATAATTTCAATTATATAAAATCGCATAACTATTTTTGGTTCAGGCCAGCCGAGCATTTCAAAATGATGATGCATCGGAGCCATCTTAAAAACTCTTTTTCCCTCACCGTATTTCTTTTTAGTGTATTTGAAATAGAGTCTTTGAATTATTACGGAAATTGTTTCCATAAAGAAAATACCGCCGAGGATTGGAATTAATAATTCTTTTTTTATTAAGACTGTTATAATTCCAAATGCACCGCCCAAAGCCAAGGATCCGGTATCACCCATAAAAACTTGAGCCGGATATGAATTAAACCAAAGAAAACCTAAAGAAGCACCAATTAGTGCAGCAATGTATACTGTTAACTCACCTGAACCAGGCAGATGAATAATATTTAAATAATGTGAATAAATTGAATTACCGCTTACATAACTAATTATTGCCAGCGCTAGCATTACAATTACTGTTAGACCAATTGCTAAACCGTCTAAACCATCAGTTAAATTCACAGCATTCGAAGTAGCCGTAATTATAAAAACTACAACAGGAATATACATGAATGAAAAATCCAGGTTCACATTCTTTAAAAACGGAACCGTAGTTAAAGAATGTAAACCTGCAAACTGCGGTGAAAAATAAATTACACAACCGACAACTAATCCTATTAGTATTTGTCCAAGTAATTTATATCTTGCAATTAATCCGTTCGGCAATTTTTTAACAACTTTTAAGTAATCGTCAAGAAAACCGACTGCACTCAGCCAAATTGTTCCGGCTAATATTAAAATTATATAAATGCTTTTTATATCTGCCCAAAGCAAAACTGGGATTAC
The DNA here is from genome assembly GCA_963713505.1 of uncultured Ignavibacteria bacterium. Classification (GTDB taxonomy): domain Bacteria; phylum Bacteroidota; class Ignavibacteria; order Ignavibacteriales; family Ignavibacteriaceae; genus CAVQMC01. Next base: position 25,798 of record CAVQMC010000016.1, read on the forward strand.
AACCGAAAGAACTATTATAATTCCTCCCATAGTCGGAGTCCCGGCTTTAGACCAATGAAATTTTGGTCCGTCAATTTTCTTTGCTTCACCAATTTGTTTTTTCTGTAAAATCCTAATGATTTTTGGTCCGAGATAAATTGATAAAAACAAACCTGTTATTGCAGCCAATGCGGATCTAAAGGTTAAAAACCTGAAAATATCAAAACCCGGAGGGTTGAAATTTTTATTTATATAATCGAATAAGAAGTAAAGCATCAGCCTTCCGAAATTGATATTATTGATTTAACAAATTCTTCCATCTTCATTCCACGTGAACCTTTTACTAATACTACGGAATTGTGTATTAAATCTTTTTTTAAAATATTTTTTAATTTTTCTCTTGAGCTAAAATGTTTATGTTCAATTTTTGTTGCGGATAATTTTTTATCCAAATAATTTCATTGATTTGCCGATTGTAATAAACTGCATCAATTTTATTTTTCTTTATTTCTTTAATTAATGATTCATGAAGTTTTCTGCTTTCATTTCCTAATTCAAACATGTCGCCGAGAACTGCGATTTTCTTTTTATATAATTTGATTCCTCCCAATAATTCAATAGAATATTTCATCGATTCCGGGTTAGCGTTATATGAATCATCTATTAAAAAAATATTTTTTAATTTTTTAACCGTTAATCGTTTTTCTACAGAAGATAATTTCTTAGTTCCGTTTAAAATTTGAGTCTTAGTTAGACCAAGTTTTAATGCAGCAGCAGTTGATGCTAAATAGTTTTTAGCATTTGCTTCGCCGTAAACAGGTATAATATTTTTAATAGTCTTTTTACCGGAACGAATTTTTATTTCAGCTCTGCCCTCTTCATCATAACCTAATATCTGCGCGGTTACATTGGAATCAACATTAAAGCCGTATGTAATTCTTTTAGGATATTTTGAAAATATATTGCGCAAATATACATCATCATTATTGATAAAAAGAATACCATTATTTGATACAGTTGATTCAAATAACGCTTGTTTTTCTTCCAATACACCTTTTTTGTTTTTTAAGAATTCTATATGCGAATTTCCGATGTTTGTAATTAAAGCGTAATCCGGTTTAAGAATATTAGATGTATATTCTATTTCACCAAAATGATTTGTACCAAGTTCACAAATTAAAGCAGTATGTTTTTCAGTTGTACTCAATATTGTTAAAGGAACGCCTATATGATTATTATTATTTGCAATCGTCTTATTTACTTTAAATTTTTCACTCAGTAAAACTGCCAACATTTCTTTCGTAGATGTTTTTCCGTTGCTTCCGGTTATTCCAATAACTTTTCCTTTAAATTTACTTCTCCATATTTCAGCTAAATTTCCAAGAGCTTTTATCGTATCATCAACAGTAATAACAGTTATTTCAAAATCATCTAAATTTTTTAATTTTCTTTTATTTATCATTACAGCGGAAGCGCCTTTCACAACCGCGTCTTTGATAAAATTATGTCCGTCAAATTTTTCCCCTTTTACGGCAATAAATAATGAACTCTTTTTAATGCTTCGTGAATCAATAGAAACATTATATATTGTATGAAAACTGTCAGGATTATAAATAACGGCCGTCGGCAAATTGAATAAATCCTCCAGAGTTAAAGTTATTTTTTTCATTTAAAGAGATATTTTTGAACAGTTTCTTTATCTGAAAAATGATTTCTAACTCCGTTTATTTCCTGATAGTTTTCATGTCCTTTCCCCGCGACAAGAATAACTGCATTTTCCTCAGTACTTTGAATTGCAGTTTTAATGGCTTCCTCACGGTTTTCATTTACTTCATAATTATTATTTTTTATTCCTGTAAGTATTTCATGTATAATACTCATAGGGTTTTCCGATCTCGGATTATCTGATGTAACAAAAACTTTTTTACTAAGTTCGGATGCAACTTTACCCATTATAGGTCTTTTAGTTTTATCTCTATTCCCGCCGCAGCCGAAAACCGTATAAACCGGTCTTTCATTTTTAACAATATTTTTAATTGCAAGCAGAGTTTTTTCTATACTGTCTGCAGTATGTGAATAATCTATTATTACTTTTTTCTGATCTTTGCCTACAACCTCAAATCTTCCGGGAACTTGTTTAGTATTTTTAATTCCTGCAATAACTTTTTCTTCTTTTATACCTGAAAGCATTCCCGCTGCAAAAGCAGCACATGCATTATATGCATTAAATTCACCAACCAAAGAAGTTGATACCGGATAAGTTTTCCCTTTGTAATTTATTTTGAAAGAAGTTCCTTCAAGATCATAATTAATTTCATTAATTCTAAAATCTGAAGAATCTGTTTGTCCGTATGAATATAATTTTGCTTTTGAATCTTTTATTAGATATGCACTGCTTTCATCATCTATATTGTAAATACCAATTGAATTAAGCGGCAGTGAATCAAACAATATCTTTTTAGCTTCCAGATAGTTTTCAAAAGTTTTATGAAAGTCTAAATGATCCGAAGTAATATTTGTAAAAATCCCTGAATAAAAATTCAAAGCGTAAACTCTATTTAAAATTAATGAATGAGAAGAAACTTCCATTACGGAAGACTTGCAGCCTTCGTTATACATTCTCAGCAGCAAGTCATTTAAATCATTTGATTCAGGGGTTGTCAGTTTTGACGATATTTCTGTTTCTCCAATATAGTTTGCAATTGTTCCCATTAACCCGACTTTTTCTCCTGAATTTTCAAGAATACTTTTTAATATAAAAGCTGTTGTTGTTTTTCCGTTTGTTCCTGTTATTCCAAATAATTTTAATTTCTTTGACGGTTCTTTATAATATGCATTTGAAATTTCTGCTAAAGCTTTTCTGCAGTTTGAAACCAGCATTTTAACTGTTTTCCCGTGAATAAAGATTTCATCTGGAACTGCATTATTATCTTCAAGTATTACTGCTATAGCTCCATTATTTATTGCATCTAATATGAATTTATGACCGTCAACATTAAAACCTTTAATTGCAACAAAAACAGAATTTTTAATTACTTTTCTGGAATCATAAAAAATGCCTGAAACATCTTTCCGCTGAACATCGCCTATTAAATGAATAACTTTTACGCTATTAACAAGTTCAGTTAATTCCATTAATAAACCGCAGTTCCGTTTATTTGTGTTTCTTTACAATTGAGTACTACAATATTTCCTTTTTTAACTGCAGTACCGGCATCAATACTTTGAGCGACAACTCTTCCGGTTCCGATTATTTTAGCCTTAATGCCCAACCTGTTCAACTTCAGCATAGCATCCCTAAGAGTATGATTAGTAAGGTCAGGCATTAAGTTTGATTTTTGTAAATTACTTTTACCTTGATTACTCACTGATTTTTTGTCGTCAACTCTATTTTTTGTAAACATTACTTTTATTTCTTGATTATTTTGTTTCAAATCATTTTTAGGAGGCATAAAATCATCTAAATCCGATTTTATAATTTTTTCAGCTACATTTTTAAATATCGGTGCGGCAACCAGTCCGCCGTATCTTCCAACATCAGGAGAATTAACAAGAATTAAACAAACAATTTTAGGATTGTCTGCAGGGAAAAATCCGACAAATGAAGAGTTATAATCTTTTTTAGAGTAACTACCATCAACTATTCTTTGTGAGGTTCCGGTTTTCCCGCCGATTTTCATATAATCTATTTGAGCATTTTTACCTGTTCCCTTTTCTACAACTCCAACCATTAATTTTCTCAATTCGCTTGAAGTGTTTTCCGAAATTACTCTTCTGATTTGAACAGGTTCGTTTTGCAATATTACCCTTCCATTATGATCAACTTCTTTTTCAACAATTAATGGTTTGTATAAAATACCGCCATTTACCAGTGAACAGTATGCAGCAGCTAATTGAATAGGAGTTACTGAAATTTCATATCCAAATGACATAAATGCTTCAGAAACTTCCGACCATTTGTTAGGTTTTTTTAGGAATCCTTTTACCTCTCCGGGTAAATTAATTGTTGTATAATTTCCGAAACCGAATCCTCTTAAATATTTATAAAACAAATCGGGATTGAGTCTCTGAACTAATTTAGAAATACCAATATTACTCGATTCTTCCAAGACTCCTTTAACCGTTAAATAAGTATTTTTATGCGTATCGGTAATCCAGACTTTCTTAAATCTGTATCTTCCGTTTTCTACATAAACTAATTCATTTTCTTTACAAAGTTTTTCATTTAATAAAGCTGCAAGTGTAAATGATTTGAAAGTTGAACCGGGTTCATAAGTATCTGTAACCGCTCTGTCTCTTCTTTGATCATCATTATAATCCCAATAATTATTCGGGTCATAATCATTCATATTTGCTAATGCTAAAACCTGTCCGTTGTTAGGATTCATTATAATTCCAACTGCAGAATTGCCGCCGTATTTTTTTAATCCGTTTCTTAATTCTTCTTCCAAAATTGATTGATATTTTTTACTTATAGTTAAATAAATATCATATCCCGGAATTGCAGGTTTTGTTTGTTCTTCGGAAATCGTAATTACATCTCCGATTGCATCTCTTTCCACTAACCTCGAACCTGGAACACCTTCCAAATCCTCATTTAGAGATTTGGCTATTCCGTTTACACCTTCATAATCAGAATTAACAAATCCCAAAATATGTGAGGCTAGACTACCATAATGATAAACTCTTGTTGGTTCATCTTTATAAAATAATCCGGCAATCTTTAATCCTTTTAATTGAATTGCTTTATCGCCAGGAGCATTTTTCTCAAGACAAATGGTTTTCCCCTTTACGCTCATCAAATTCGAATAATATTCTTTTGATTTTCCGAAAGCTTTTGAAAATTTATCTTCAATTAATTTTTTACCTTTTGAAGACACCATCCTGGTATCAAGATAGAATGAAACGACATTTTTATTGTAAACAAGGAGTACTTGATTTCTGTCGTAAATCAATCCCCTTTCAGGCCTGACTTTTTCTAATTTAGTCTGCTGTCTTTTAGCAAAATATTGAAGCTCTTCACTTTTAACAATTTGAATATCAAAAAGCTTCACAATTAAAGCAGCGAACATCAAAAAGATAAATAAAGTAACTAACAGCGCCCTAGAATTCCTCATATTTCTCTTTTAATTCGTTTGATATTTCTTCAATTTTATCTTTATTAACTTTTAATACTATTTGAATACTCGATCTCTTAACCATTCCCAATTCATTTTCAGCAACATTTACAATTCTTTCTTCAGATGATAAATTTTGAAGCTGAGCAACCAAATTTAAATGATCATTATTCTTTGCCTGAAGATTTTTTTCAGTTTCATATTTCTGTTTTGTTAATCTTTCGCATTCCAGTTTTACTCCAACATAACTAAGAAAAATTCCCGTAATCGCGGCAAAAACAAATATCAAAAAGAATATTAATGGTTTATTTCCTTTACTCATACTCTTTCCGCCGCTCTTAATTTTGCACTTCTTGCTCTGCTGTTTCTTCTAATTTCTTCTTCCGAAGGTGTAACCGGTTTTTTAGTCAATATTTTCAATCTTTGTTCTTTATCGCATTGACAAACCGGATATTCCTTAGGACATATGCAGTCTAAAGTTTCATACTTAAAAGTTTCTTTAACAATCCTATCCTCCAAAGAATGATAAGAAATAACAACTAGCCTTCCTCCATTAGAAAGAAGTTCGACAGCGTTATTCAAAAATAATTTTAAAGAACCGAGTTCATCGTTAACATAAATTCTTAATGCCTGGAATATTCTTGAAAAAGTTTTCGGTCTGTTTTTAACAGGAGTTACTTCCGAAATTATTTCAATTAATCCGGCAGTTGAATCAATTTTTTTATGAACTCTTTTTTCGCAAATCTTTCTGGCAATTTGTCTTGATCTTTTTTCTTCTCCGTATTCAAAAAATATTTTTGATAATTCTTGTTCAGAAAATGTATTTACAATATCGGACGCACTAACAGCAGATTTTTTATCCATTCTTAAATCAAGTTTAGCATCCTGCCTATATGTAAAACCGGAATCAGGATTATCAAGCTGAAAAGAAGAAACACCAAGATCCGCGAAAATTCCGTCAAAGAACTTTATTGATTCTATTTTTGCAATTTTATCAATCAGCGAAAAATTAAATTTATAGAGCTTAGCTCTTTTATCTTCTTTTAAATTTATTTTTACTAAAATTAAAAGCGTCTTCATCTAAATCCGTTGCAACCAAAATCCCATTATCATTCAGCCTTTTTAATATTTCGCTTGAATGTCCTCCGAAGCCCAGGGTTCCATCAAAATACTTTCCCGCTTTCATTTGTTATCAAATAGTTTAAACTTTCAAATAACAAAACAGGCGTATGAATATTCTTTCATCATTGAGCCATTACTTTAGCTGCTATTTCTTCATAAGTTTCGGTAGAATTTTTTAAGTAGTCTTCATAAACTTTCGGGTTCCAAATTTCAATTTTTTTAAGAGCTCCAAGTATTAATACTTCTTTTTCTATATTTGCATAGTCAACTAAATCTTTTGGTAAAAGAATTCTTGATTGAGCATCTAAAGTTGCTTCATCAGCGTTCTGAAGAATCATTCTCAGAAACCTTGCTTCCTGAGGATTAAAAGAATTGAGCTTTAATAATTTTTCTTCTATGGATTGCCAATTGTCTAAAGGATATAGATCAATACAAGGAGCTGTACCCTGTATTAATATAATAGTGTCGTTCGCATCAGCAGTAATATGTTTGCGCAATTTTGCCGGAATAGCAACGCGATTTTTTGAATCAATTGAATATGTAAATTTTCCTCTAAACAATATTCCTTACTTTCTATGGATTTATTCACCACTTTTCCCCACTACTCCCCAAAATAATGGAAAAAATACTCGAAAGTCAAGATTTTTTTTACATATTCTTTATTGTTTTTAAAATTTAATATTGGAAATTAAAAAAGAGTTTTGACTTTTCAATTTAAAATTGAAAAGTCGTCTAGAAAATTTTGGCTGGTTAGAATTAAAGAAAGATTAATATACACCTTTCTTTTTTGTATGAATAAAATCTGAGGCAAGAAATTTTAGTTAATGGAGCATATTTATCAAGGTCATAACTATATAATATACTGACATTCCTACTGAAAACAGTATTGCTGGAATTATAACAACTTTAAAGAATACAGCCGTATAAGAAGCTGCTTTTGATTTTTGTTCTATCCTTCTCATAAAGTTACCCTCCTTTGTTTTTACAAATAAAATCAATAATGATACCAACAAAATAATTCGTTTTTTCTATATTTATAAATATTTTGGGAATATATTGATGTCTCAATACTGGACAATATTTTAATTTGATATTAAACGATTTAGATTGAGCATATAATTTTTAAATTGAGAATTATTAAACACTAAAAAGGTTTTATATTTAAAAAAATAATTTAAACCAGATTGGGATATTAAGATGATTGAAGATGAATTAATTAAAGTAAATAAAACAATTACAAAATTGAGATATGAATTCGATCAATACAATACTGATGAAGCAAAAGAAATATTGGATATTTTACAGTATCATATTTTTTTAGTAATTACTTATTTAACTAAATCCGAAATTGATTTAAATGAAGTTAAAGATAAATTATTGGAGAAGATAAACTCTAGGAAAGAATAATTTTTTATATTTTATGTAATTTAGAAAGAGCCAACTGCCGGATTCGAACCGGCGACCTAATCATTACGAATGATTTGCTCTACCAGCTGAGCTAAGTTGGCCTTTATTAAATAGAAAATGGTAAATGCAAAATTAGCACTTACCATTTAATGTTCAAAGTATTAAACTTTAAGAAATTATCTTAATTTCTTTTTATGTCTATTCTTTCTGAGTCTTTTTTTCCTCTTATGTGTTGCCATTTTATGACGTTTACGTTTTCTACCACAAGGCATAACGTTTCTCCTAGTTTAATTGAATTGATGTGAATTTAATAATTCTTGTGCTTTTTTTCCCATTTCAGAACCGGGATTAATTTTAATTGCTTTTTGGAGCCATTCTTTAGACTTATCTACATTACCTGCTGCCAAATTAACAACTCCCAAGTTTAAATAACCAATTTGATTGTCAGGTGCATACTTTAATGCTTTTTCCATTTCGGAAATTGCTGTATTATAATCTTGAAGACTATAATAACATACACCCATATCTATCCTAGCATCTGCATCTTTGGGTTTAGCTTCTAAATATTTTTTATAATTTTCAATTGCTTTTTGATACATCTTAGAATCATTCTGCAGATTAGCTAACTGCAGGATCGATTGATAATCTTTTGGATTTGCCTTAATTGTATTTTCAAGTTCATTTATTTTTTGGACATGTTCTAAACTTACTCCCGAAGACTGCTGCTGCGTTTGCGAATTACTAAAATTCTGCTCAACTGGAATTTCAGGTCGATCAAAAATACCTGAGGCAAATAAAATTACTAAAACAATTGCAACTAAAATACTAGAAATCATAAATAGTTTTTTACTATCTAAATTTTTTGGTTTATTTACAGTTGTTTGAGTCTGATTTTTCTGATTAATATTTTGTTTTAGTTTTTTATTTTTATTCTTATTTTGTTTTGGACTTGATGATTTATGTGAAACGCGTTTTTTGGGCTCTGATTTAGGAGCCTCAACTTTAATAGTTTTAATACTGCTGTTATTTGATAAATTTACTCCACAGCTTCTGCAAGTTTCAGCATCAGCATCATTTTCTTCACCGCAATTTTCGCAGACCAATTTTTCTTTAGTAATTTCATTAACGGATTCATTGGAATTTTCGACTTCTTCCACAGAATTCAAATGCTCATTTAATTCTGTGCCGCAGTTTGGACAAAAATTAAATTCTCCTTCTAATTTAGCTCCGCATTCGGGACAAAAATTCGGCATCTTAAATTATTCTTTCTCCTTTTCTTTCATACCATTATCAACTATTTCTTTAAAGTCTTTTGAGAATTTAAAAGTAGGCACATAATGTGCAGGGACAAAAACTTGTTCACCTGTTTTAGGATTACGCGCCTGGCGGGCATTTTTCTTTTTAACTTTATAACTTCCAAATCCTCTTATTTCAATTCCTTTACCTTCTTTTAAAGCATCAATTACAGTTTTGAAGAACCCTTCAATAATAACTTCCGTTTCTAATTTCGTCAATCCTGTTCCAGAGGCTACTTTATCTACTATGTCTGCCTTAGTCATAACTAACCTTTTAAGTTTATTAATTTTTTATAACTCTTTATAAATTAACCATTTAAATTATTAAACATTTACAGTAAAATCAATTCTAAGTCAATTCTCAATATCCATCACACAGTTAAATTTAAGTCAATTTATGAGAACTTTTAGTCTCATTTTGATAAAAAATAAAGTTTTTATTTTCTCATCATTTGAATTTGCTTTATTTACTAAACAATTAAAATGGTATAAATATTGTATTTTCAATAAAAACTATTTTCTGTAGTCGAAATATTATTATTATGGAATTAATTGAAATTATTGAATTAACCCTCAAAATATTCTTTATTACATCATTTTTAATCGTCACAATATCTTATTTGTCATACAAAATAAGAAATTGGAAAGAACCGCTTTTTTATACAAATAACGTAAATGAGGGTTCCATAAAAGAAAATAGAAAAAGCAGAATTAAAACAAGAATTTATCTTAACAGGTTATATCCTTTTGAAAGATATAAAATTATAAACGAAAATTGTCCGCGCAGAGGTTTTATCAAATTGAAAAGAAAAATACCGGCCGGAGTTAAATTTTATGTTTGCAATTCCTATTTACATAAATTAACAAATCCCGATTAACACCGGCCGGACGATAATTATTTTACAGCCGCAGGTTTATTAAACTCAATATTTTTTATCATATCTTCTGATTTATAAGGTGCCGGATCTCCGCCTAAATATTTGTGAAACCATTCCAGATGAGCATTATAATATAACGGCATAGATTTAACATAATCCGGCCAATGCCCGTCATTTTTAAATATGATTAATCTTGAAGGAATTCCTAAATACTGAAGTGTAGTAAAATATTGAATACTTTGTGTGTAGGGTACACGATAATCTTTTTGTCCGGTTAATATTAAAGCCGGAGTTGCAAAGTTTTCAACATAATTTGAAGGTGACCATTTTTTATAAACATCTGAATTCCACGGCTGTCCTTTTAAATCCCAATTTACAAACCAAAGTTCTTCGGTTGATCCCCACATAGATTCGAGATCAAAAATTCCCATCATAGAAGCCAAACATTTAAATCTTTTTGTTTTAGCCTGGAACCAATCCATCATATATCCGCCGAAGGACCAGCCCATTGCACCAACTCTGCTTGTATCAACATAAGGAAGTTTTTCAAGAGCGTCCGTAACATCCATTAAATCTTTAAAAACTTTACCACCGTAATCTCCGGAAATTTCTCTTGTATAAGCAGAACCATAACCCGGTTGAACCATGAGGATTTGGAAATGCAACTACATAACCCGAACCGGGATAAATCTGCCAATCACCTCTGAATGAATCCATCCACTGTCCCTGCGGACCGCCGTGAACATTTAATATTAAAGGATATTTTTTGCTTGGATCAAAATTATGAGGCTTTACAATGAACACTTCTACTTTAATTCCGTCTGCTCCTTTAACCCACATTTTTTCAACCGGACGCACATCAACTTCTTCTAGAAATTTTTTGTTGAAATCCGTAATCTCGTTTGTTGATTTATTATCTAAACTTAATTTATAAATTTCTCCGGGTTTGGCAACTGAAGATGAAAGATAATATGCAGATTTTTGATCCTTTGAAATTTCATATCCGAAAATTGCTAAATCATTACTGACTTTTTCGGTCTTCATTGAGTTTATATCAACTTTATAAAGAGGATAATATCCTTGGTATGCAGCAGTAAAATAAATTGTTTTTGAATCATTACCCCATTCAATGCTGCCGATTGTATTATCAAAATCTTCTGTTAATATTTTAGATTTTTTCGTTTCTCTATTATATATAGCAATTCGATATCTGTCCGATTCATACTTTGGAATTTCCTGAAGTTTATAAGCAATATATTTTCCGTCCGGTGAATAAACCGGATAACCATCCCAGGCTTTGTTAGCTTTTGTAATATCAACAGCATTTCCACCATTAACCGGAATCAGCCAAAGATCTGCATTTGTAGATTGTGCCCAGTCTTTATCGGGATTATGCATAAAACATAGTTCTTTTCCATCCGGCGAAAAATTGTATCTTACATCGCCGCCCAGCTTATATGCACTGTTAGTCCATTCGCTTAAAGTTAAATCTTTGTAGTTTTTTGGTATTCAAATTATAAGTAAAAATATGATATTCTTTCCCTGCTTTGTATTGAGTCCAATGTCTGAACAATAAACTATCGGCAATGTAAGCCTGCAGTGGACCATCCTTAGAAGATTTTGCAAGTGCATTATCGCAAGCAGTATCAGCTCCGCATTCCGGATAAATATCTGTTGAAAAAGCAATTATATTATTATCAGGAGAAAGAACCGGATTTGAAATTCCTGATTTCAAATACATTACCATTTCATTTTTATTATCTTTGAAATTATGCACATACAAAGTATCTGAATTTAAATAATATAGTTTACTGTCATCATTAGACCAAAAAGGACTTGAAACATGAGACTTGTCGTTTGAAACTTTCATTTTTCCGCTGCCGTCATTATTCATTACATATAAATCCGTAAAAGATTTTCCTTTGTGTAATTCATAACTTGTAACATTAAAGGCAATTTTACTGTTATTGTGTGAAAGTACCGGAGCACCAACACTTTTTATTTTGTATAAATAATCAATGGAAAAAGCCTTTTTTTGTGAGAAGACATTACAATTCCAAAGACCGATAATAAAGAAAATAAATAGCAACTTTTTCATTTTTGTATCCGTATAATTAATTTGAATAATAAACCCTTATAATTAATTATTTTTAAATTTATTTTGTGTTATTGATCTCACTTTAAAAATATTTTTGATAACGAATTATTATTTTTATAGTATAAATATTAGAATGAAGTAAAAATATGAGATCCATTTATATAAAAAATATGGTCTGCAACAGATGTATAAAAGTTGTAAGAGAAGAACTGGAAAAACTCAATTTAAATGTTGGCAAAGTAACACTCGGTGAAGCAGTTATAACATCGCCGGATGAACAAATTGATCTGGATAAAATTGGAAAAGTTCTGGAAGAAAACGGCTTTGAACTTTTAGGAGATAAACAGGCAAAGCTTATAGAAAAAATAAAAGTATCTATTATTGATAAAATTTATTCAAAAGATGAAGATCTGGAACATTTTAGTTTTTCAAAATATTTAGCTGATCAACTCGGTTTTAGTTATCAGCATTTAAGTAATTTATTTTCCTCCATGGAAGGAATAACAATTGAAAAATATGTGATCAACCAAAAAGTGGAAAGAGTTAAAGAACTGCTTGTTTATGATGAATTAACCTTAAGCGAAATTGCTTACAAATTAGGTTACAGCAGCGTTCAGCATTTATCCGGACAATTTAAAAAAGTTACCGGATTCACACCTTCGGAATTCAAAAATTTAAAAGATAAAAACCGCACACCGCTCGATAAAATCTAACCGGAATTAAAATTATATAAACTTTTCTTTAAATAATATAATACTGAAAAACCGCAAATTCAGTAATTTTGTACAGATTAATTAATAAATCATCCAAAAGGAGAATAAAAATGAAATCGGAACAAATTAAAATTGAAGGAATGTCCTGCGGACATTGTGTTATGGCTGTAAAAAAAGAACTTCAAAAATTAGATCTTAAACTTAAAAAAGTTGATATCGGTATTGCAGAAGTTGAATATGATGAAACAAAAGTAAACCATGATGATATAAACAAAGCAATTGATGAAGCCGGGTATACTATAGTAAGTTATAATTAACTTTTAAAATGGAATAATAAAATGGCAGTAGAGAGTAAAGTAAAATTAGATAAATTCAAAAAATTATCGTTGCCGGTAGAAGGAATGACGTGCGCAAGCTGTGTTGCACGAGTAGAAAAAGCAATTAAAAAAGTCGACGGTGTTGATCAGGTTTCGGTTAATTTGGCAACTGAAAAAGCAAGTTTTGAATTCGATGAAAGTAAGGTTGATATAAATGACATAATTGCAAAAGTTCAGGATGCCGGTTACAAAGTTGATACATCAGTTCTCAATAAAAAAGAACAAACAAAATCAATTGAAGAAACTGAAACCAAAAAAGAATATGATATCGAATTACACAGACAATTTATCTTTGCTGTTATTTTAACAATTCCGGTTCTTATATTAAATATGGGAGTAATGTGGAGCGGATTTTTCAAACTGCTCCCAATTCCTATTGATTATATAAATAAAATATTATTGTTATTAACTACGCCGATTGTTTTTATATCCGGAAAAAGATTTTATAGAATTTTCTGGAATAACTTAAAACATTTTGCGGCAGATATGAATTCACTTGTAGCAGTCGGTACGGCAGCAGCATTCGGATACAGCATTTTAATAACTCTCTTTCCTGCTCTAATTCTTAAGCCAGGAGAATTTCCTCATGTTTATTATGATACAACCGCTGTTATTATAACCTTAATATTAATGGGAAGATGGCTTGAAAGCAGAGCAAAATCTAAAACAAATACTGCTATTAAAAAGTTAATGGCTTTGAAACCAAAAACAGCAATTGTAAAAGTTAACGGCTTAGAAAAAATTGTTAAAATAGAAGATCTTTCTTTAGGTGATGTTGTTGTTGTAAAACCAGGCGGAAAAATCCCAGCGGATGGTAAAATTATAAACGGTTCTTCTGTTGTCGATGAATCAATGATTACAGGAGAAAGTATTCCTGTTGAAAAATCTATTAATTCAAAAGTTGTCGGAGGAACAATAAACAAAACAGGTTCATTTGAATTTGAAATTACAGCTTTGGGTGATAATTCAATTTTAGGACAAATAATAAAATTAGTAGAAGAAGCTCAGGGTTCTAAAGCTCCGATTCAAAATTTAGCCGATAAAGTTGCTGCGATTTTTGTTCCTGTTGTTATTGGAATTGCAATTGTAACATTTTTAGTTTGGCTAGTTATTGGAAGCGGAAACTCTGTATTCAGTACAGCTTTAATAAATTTTGTTGCGGTTTTAATTATTGCATGTCCGTGTGCATTGGGATTAGCAACTCCAACTGCAATTATGGTTGGAACCGGAAAAGGAGCTCAATTAGGAATTCTTATTAAAAACGGAGAAAGCCTTGAATTAGCACATCAAATTTCCACAATAATTTTGGATAAAACAGGAACAATAACTAAGGGAGAACCTGCAGTTTCGGAAATTTTTACAAACGGAAAATCAGAAGATGAATTAATTCAACTCGCTGCTTCTGTGGAAAATAAATCCGAACATCCGTTGGCTCAGGCAATCGTTAAATATTCTGATAAAAGGAAAATATCTCTTTTAGAAACAAACTCATTTAATAGTATTTCAGGCAAAGGAGTAATCGCAGAAATAAATGAAGATAAAATAATTGCCGGAAACTTAAAATTGATGGAAGAAAACTCTATTAATTATAATGGATTTTCGGAAAAAATAAATGAAATAAATAACTCAGGTAAGTCAACAATTTATATTGCTGTTAACGAAAATTTGGAAGGTTTAATTACAATTGAAGATCCAATTAAAGAAACATCAAAAGATGCTGTTAAAAAATTAAAAGCAATGGGAATTAAAACCGTAATGCTCACAGGGGACAATAAGAAAATTGCAGAAAATATTGCTGCAGAAGTTGGTGTTGATTCTTATGAAGCTGAAGTACTTCCCGAAGACAAAGCAAAAATTGTTGAGAAATATCAAAAAGAGAAAAAAGTAATAGCAATGGTCGGCGATGGAATCAATGATGCGCCGGCTTTAGCTCAAAGTGATATTGGAATTGCAATCGGCAGCGGAACTGATGTGGCACTTGAAACCGGCTCAATAATATTAATGAAAGATGATCTGCTTGATGTTGTAACTGCGATTAAACTTTCCAAAAAAACTATAAAGACAATTAAACAAAATTTATTCTGGGCATTTATTTATAATACACTTGGAATTCCTTTGGCTTCATTGGGAATGCTTAATCCAATGTTTGCAGCTTTGGCAATGTCTTTTAGTTCGGTTTCTGTAATTAGTAATTCTTTAAGAATGAAGAATTTTAAAAAAATTAGGCTTTATGAAACAATTTCACAAAGCCTAATTATATTAAAAAAAATAAATTTAAATTTTCGGTAATCTTTCCAAGTAAGCACTGTTGCTTAAGATTGCAAAGGTTTCTGTCTTTCTTAACTCTTCCAGATTCATACAATTCATGTAACTCATTGAACTTCTAAGCCCGTCGGAAATACTATCAATTACATTTTTAACTGCTCCTCTATAAGCAACCATAGTTTCTTCACCTTCAATAAATTCGTTTCTCATTTTAACACCAAAAGAAGCCGAGCCTCTGTATTTTTTCCAAAGCTGCTGATTGTATTTAATTACTTCACCCGGAGTTTCGCGTGTTCCGGCAAGCATTCTACCCAAGCATTACCATATCAGCTCCAAGTGCAATTGCTTTTGAAATATCACCGGGACTTTTAATACCACCGTCTGCAATAATTTTTATTTTTAAATTTTCTTTTTCTCTAATTGTCAAAACATTTAATAAAGATGAAACCTGTCCGATTCCAATTCCCGTTTGAATACTTGTTGTACAAACCGAACCGCTTCCAATTCCAACACGAATTGCATCCGCACCGGAATCTTCCAGTTGTTTTAAAGTTCCTCCATGTGCAATATTTCCGACAATTATTTTCGTTTGACTGAATTTAGATTTAATTTCTTTTGTTTTTTCTATTACCGTTTCATTGTTGGCATTTGCGGTATCAATACAAATTAAGTAATTCTTTTCAACAAGTTTTTCAACAGTTTTTAATTCTGCATTTAAAGGAATAGAAACTGCTTTTACAGATTTACCATTCTCACCGTTCTTTAATAAATATTCTAATGAAGAATCAAAACGATTTAAGATTCCAACTGCACCAAGTTTTGTAAGTTCAACTGCCATGTCTAAACCGGTAACGGTATCCATTGGACTTGAAATTACAGGAAGTGCAAGGTCTAATCCTAAAAAATTGCAGTTTGTTTTTGCTTCATTTCTGGATTTTATTCTGGAAACTTGTGTTGGAATTAAGCTGATATCATCATATGTAAGTGATTGATGAAATTCATTAAGTTCTTTTTTTGAATATACTTTCATCTTATTTAAACCATAAAATTATAAACTGTAAATAGGTTATTTAATTAATTCTTCAACTTCATTTAAAAGCTGATTCATTTTCTTTGTGGTTGATAAAACCGGTTCCGGAGAATTCATATCCACTCCGGCTGATTTTAAAATATTAATAGGATAATCAGAACTTCCGGCTTTAAGGAAATTTAAATATTTTTCCGTTGCATCCGCACCATCGTTCAATACTTTATTTGACAAAACTTCCGAAGCAGCAAACCCTGTTGAATATTGATATACATAAAAGTTATAATAAAAATGAGGAACTCTGGCCCAGGTGTATTCTTCTTCTTCATCAACAACCATAGCCGGACCCCAATATTTTTGATAAGTATTTTTATAAAGTTCACATAAAACATCCGATGTTAATGCCTCACCTTTTTCAGTTCTTTCATAAACGATTTGCTCAAATTCTGCAAACATAATTTGGCGATAGAAAGTTGCGGTAATATTATTCAAATATTTTTCAAGAAGATAAAGTTTTTCATTTTTATCTTTTGAATTATTGATAAGATAATTTAAAAGCAAAGCTTCATTAAATGTTGAAGCAACTTCAGCAAGGAAGATAGAATAGTTTGCATAGGGATAAGGCTGAGATTTTCCTGTATAATATGAATGCATATTATGTCCCATTTCATGAGCCAAAGTGAATACATCGTTCAGCAAGTCGGACCAATTTAAAAGAACATAAGGATGAACTCCGAAGGTTGTACCGGAAGAATAAGCTCCGCTTCTTTTGGCCTGAGTTTCGTAAACATCAATCCATCTGCTTTCAAATGCAGTTTTTAAAGAATTTATATAATCATTTCCCATCGGTTTTAATGCATCTAGAATAATTTCTTTTGCATCATTATATTCATATTTTTTTTCGTTTTTCCGGGAAAATAATGTTACATAAACATCATACGGGTGAAGTTCATCTAACTTTAAAAGTTTTTTCTTCAATTCTCCCCATCTATGCAAAGGCTTCAGATTATCATTAGCAGCATCTACTAATTTAGTGTAAACTTCAACCGGAACATTATTTTTATCAAGTGCAGCTTCTAAGGCGGAATTATATTTTCTTACCTGAGCATTAAAGATATTTGTTTTCAGGTTTCCATTAAAAAGCGTAGTTAAAGTGTTGGAATATTCTTTGTAAGGAGTTAAATATGCTTTAAATGATCTTTCTCTATAAGATCTGTCTTGTGAATACATTGAAGAATAAAATCTTGCATGCGACATCTGAACATCGTTATTATTCTCATCTTTTATTGTCGGAAATGTTAAATCTGCATTTGTAAATATTGAATATGCATTATACGGAGTTAAACTTATTTCACTTGCAAGCGCTAAAATTTTTTCTTCTTTTTTATCTAATGTATGTGATTTCATCCTGAGCAGATCTTCAAACATATGGTGATAAACTTTTAATTCATTATTTGAGTTCACCATTTCTAATAGTTTATCGCTTGGAATAGAAAGCAGTTCAGGTCTAATAAAGGAATTTGCTGCAGTTACCTTTGCAAAAAGTGTTTTTATTCGTTCATCAAAAGCCTGGTATTTAGGGATTCTCATGTCGCTGTCTTTTGCAAGCATTGAATAGAGATAAAGTTTCTCAAGCTTTTCTCCCATTTTATCATCAAACTTTAAACAAGCAAGAAGATTTTCAGAACTATCTGCTAGTGTACCCTGGAATTTTTTATATTCATTTAAATTTTGTTCAAGCCATTTAAATTCATTTTCCCAATCTTCATCAGTTGTATAAATATCCTTAAGATTCCATTTATACTTTTCTTCTATTTCATCACGAACCGGCAATTTTCCAGTTCCGCCAGAAGAAAGAAATTTATTTATTTCAAAAAATCGATAAGACATAATTTTTTACTACCCCTGCTAAATAATTTTTAAAAATAGAATCTAAATGGGTAACCCTCAAAAGGACACTTACAAATTTAATAAAATATTACTTTTCTAAAATCATTTTTTGGGTTTTTGTAAATATTTTTGAATTTAAATTGCTTTCTTCAAAAATATTAATTTTATAAAAATAAATTCCGCTTGACAAATTAGACGCATTAAACATCACCGAATGAATTCCTTTGTCTTGATCCTGATTTACAAGTTCAGCTATTTTTCTTCCCAATAAATCGTATACAGTTAATTTTACAAAACTTTTTTTAGCTAATGAATATTTTATAACTGTTGAAGGATTAAACGGATTTGGATAATTCTGATCTAAAGAATAATCAGAAACAATATTTTGATCTCCAGAAACTGAAGTTACCGGGTTATACATTGTTCTCAATAAACCAGGAATATAAAAACTTCCATAGCCAATAGAAGATAAGTCAACATTTGTAGAAGGCATATAATCTTTCACAATCCAGTTTGAGGGAGCTATCCAAACAGAATCTTTTGTTTGAAATAATTGAAATGTTATCGGCGGAAAAAATATATAACTAACTTTTAGTTTCAATAAAAATTTCTTACAGTTAAAATCTCCTATTTCCGTATGAACTGTTTCATCGTTCAATCTGCTACCTATATATTCAAATCTTAACGGTATTGAATTTCCGCCCAAAGTAATAGATGTATCCTTACTAAAAATAGTATAATCTTGATTTACATTTGATGAAAATTTATAAGCATCGTACCAGCCTCTGAATGAATTAAAGAAATCCAAAAAATTTAAAACAGAATCCAGACCGGTTGAATCCAGCACGCTAATTATTCCTGAAAAGCTTGAACCTTGTATATATTCATAACCGTCGGAATTTTCAAAATGATTATAAAGCGTATCTGTGTAAGGCAAAATGGGCAATATATTTTGACTGCCAATTTTCGATAGAACTATTTTAGCAGATTTTCCCATAAAATTATTTTCTGCGGCAAAAGAATCTGCTCTAAAAAAATTCAAATTTTCCATCGGGTTATTTAAAGAATCTAAGGGTGAAACTTTATAATTCCATTTAAATCCTAAACTTGAGGGAAAATAATCACTTGCCTGCTGAGCAAATATTGAGATTGTAAAAATAAAAATGATGCAGCTAATTTTCGTAAAAATCTTCATTTAGCAATTCTTGATTATTATGAAAAAATGAGATTATAAAATTCAAAAAATTTGCACAATAAACAACTTACTTTTTAATAAGGATGGAATTATAAATATCTGTGGAGTTCAACTCTCAAATTACCGGAAAAATATGAGAAACTAAATTCAACATAATCCGGAATTACATTATCAACGCTTATATAATTTCCGTCGTAATTTTGATCTAAAACTTTTGAATATAAAGATTGATATTTTGAGTTGAGAAGTTTAATCAAAACATAACCGGATTTATAGTTTGTAATTTTGAAATAAATACTGGTTGAGCCGTAATTAAAATCAGTTGCATCAATTACATTATATGAAACATTATCCGCTTCAATTGAAAAAATATAATTATTAAATGAATTGTTTTTAACCGGTTCATTAACATTTCCAACAGGATTATTAGGCGGAATTATTTCTTCCCTGCAGGAAGAAATGTTAAATAATAGAAAGTAAAAAATGCAAAAAATAATATTTTGTAATTTTCTGCTTTTCATATTATACGATAAATATTTATTAAATAAGGAGAAATTAGAGTAGTATTTATTAAGAATATAATAGAGAATAAAACAACTTACAATACCACAAATTGAGGTATTTAACCGTTTATAATATTTAGGGAAACTTGGATTTTGGGTTGGAATTAAACTTCTTCAACTATAGAGCGGGCAGTGTGAATTTTACCCGACAAATTTTGCGGCATGTTCTTTTTGAAGCCGCGGCGACTGCATTTCAGAATATTCCTTATATTTTTCAAACGAATCGCATTCGTATTGAACTACATAAGTAACTTCATTGTTTACATTGGATGGAATTAAAACTTTAAATATTTTATAACTATTAAAATATCCGGTTTTTAAAACATTTGGAATATGAACATTTTTCATCCAATCAAGCCATTCCGATTCAACTTCAATTTTAACACTTATATTTACTGAATAGAAAACCATTTTCAAACACTAATACTTTACTATTTTATTTATCTTAATCTGAAGAAAGAAAATTAAAGTGTAAATATAATTGAACTAAAGCAGTAAACCAATAATAAATAACAATTTTATAAATAATAAATTCTAAAAACCCCAAAATCTATATTTATATTGAAATACAGCAATTATAATAATAACTTTGTATGTATGGTGTTTTAAAAAGTTGTAACCGGAGCTGATGTCGAAAAATAGAAAAACAAATATATTCCTTTTTTTCTTTTACATTTTTGCTGCGGTATTAATTGCTTATTCAATTTTCAGCAATGATGAAAACAATAATGAACTAGCTGCAGCTACAGAAACTCCGCCAAAAGTTACACCAGTAAAACTCAATCAATTCGGATTAAATGTTGATTCTCTTATTTCCGATCAGAATCAAATAAAACGTAATCAAACTTTATCGGATTTATTAATTAAGTATAATTTGAATAGCAGCACAATTAATTCTATTGCATCCAAATCTAAAAGTATTTTTGATGTTAAGAAAAATTGATTCCGGCAAACCTTATTTTGCTTATCTAAAACCTGACAGCATAAATAAACTGGTTTACTTTGTATATGAACAAAATCCTATTGATTATGTAGTTTTTGATCTTTCAGATTCCATAAATATTTATAAAGGCCAAAAAGAAGTTACATTAAAACGTAAAACTGTAACCGGAAAAATAAATCAATCGCTTTATGTTGCAATTACTAAAAAAGAAGCTGATCCGGAACTGGTTGAAAAATTATCTGAAGTTTTTGCATGGCAGATAGATTTTTATCATATACAAAAAGGAGATAATTTTAAAGTAATTTATAATGAGAAATATGTTGATGATAAATCAATTGGAGTTGAGGATATAATCGGTGCATATTTTAATTATTCCGGTGATGAATTTTATGCTATCGAATTTGATGAAGGAAACGGCAATCAGTATTTTGATGAAAACGGAAACAGTCTTAGAAAAGCATTTCTTAAAGCTCCTTTAAAATTTTCAAGAATAAGCTCCAGATATACTAAGCATAGATATCATCCGATTTTAAAAAGGATGGAACCGCACTTAGGTACTGATTATGCAGCGCCAACCAGGTACACCAATTCATACTGTTGGCGATGGTGTTGTAATAGCTGCAACTTATTCCAGATATAACGGAAACTTTGTTAAAGTCACGGCATAATTCAATTTATACAACTCAATATCTGCACATGTCTAAAATTGCCAAAGGTATAAGACCGGGAGTTAAAGTAAAGCAAGGCGATGTAATAGGATTTGTAGGAAGTACCGGTTTGGCTACCGGTCCGCATCTTTGTTTTAGATTTTGGAAAAACGGCAGGCAGGTTGATCCTCTAAAAGAAAAAATTCCTCCTTCAAAACCAGTTAAAAAAGAATTAATGAATGATTTTATGGCTAAAAAAGATAAAGTAATTAAAGAATTAAATAATTTAAAAATTAAAGTTGTTCCCGACTCATTAAATTTAGCTGCAAATAATTAAACTTTTTATTTTTTCTTCTGCATTTCATTAAAAATTATTTTATGTTTTTCGTTTTTAAACTTTTAATAAAGTGATTATATTTTTGCACAATGAATAATAATTATGAAGCAGTTATAGGTTTAGAAGTTCATGCACAATTGCTTACCGAATCAAAAGCATTTTGCGGTTGCTCAACAAAATTCGGCAATTCACCAAATTCAAATGTTTGTCCGGTTTGTTTAGGGCATCCTGGAGTTCTGCCTGTTTTAAATAAAAAAGTTGTTGATTTTGCAATACTTATGGGACTTGCAACAAACTGCAGAATAAACTATCAATCAAATTTTGCAAGAAAAAATTATTTTTATCCTGATCTTCCCAAAGGATATCAAATATCTCAGTATGAAAATCCAATTTGCGAAAATGGTTTTATTGAATTAAAAATTGATAATAAAATTTCCAAAAAGATCAGAATAAAAAGAATTCATATGGAAGAAGATGCCGGCAAATCAATTCATGATTCCGGCTATGAAACTTTAATTGATCTAAACAGGTGCGGAGTTCCGTTAATTGAAATTGTAAGCGAACCGGACATCAGTACAACTGAAGAAGCAAATTTATATTTGAATAAGCTAAGACAAATTTTAAGATACTTGAATATCTGTGACGGAAATATGGAAGAAGGTTCATTTAGATGTGATGCAAATATTTCTGTTAGAAAAAAAGGTGAAAACATTTTAGGAGTAAAGACAGAAGTAAAAAATATGAACTCCTTTAAAAATGTGGAAAAAGCAATCGGATTTGAAATTGAAAGGCAGCTTGATTTAATTGAAGATGGCGAAAAAATAATACAGCAAACTTTACTTTGGAATGCTGATTTAAATAAAGCAATTCCAATGAGAAGTAAAGAGGAAGCTCATGATTACAGATATTTTCCGGAACCCGATCTTTTACCTGTTTTGGTAGATGAAAACTGGGAAAACGAAATTGCAGAAAAATTACCCGAATTACCGGATAAAAAATTAAATAGGTTCATTACTGATTTCAATCTGCCGGAATACGATGCAGAAATATTAACATTAAATAAAGAAATTGCAGATTATTATGAAGAAATTGTAAAAGAAACAAGTGATTATAAATCTGCAAGTAATTGGGTTATGGTTGAAGTTCTGAAAATACTAAATCAAGAAAAAATTAATATTAAAGAATTTGCTATTCCCCCCAAAAGAATTGCTCAGTTAATAAATATTGTAAACAAAGGAATAATCAGCGGAAAAATAGCAAAAGAAATTTTTCCAATTATGCTAAAAGAGGATAAAACTCCTTTGGAAATTGTAAAAGTTAGAGGACTAGCTCAAATAAGTGATTTAGACCAAATCGAAAAAATAATAGACAAATTATTTGCTAATTTTAATAAACAGGTTGAAGAATACTTAAACGGCAAAGATAAAGTGCTGGGATTTCTTGTAGGACAAATAATGAAGGAAACTCAGGGTAAAGCAAATCCGCAAATTGTTAATAAAATATTGAAAGAAAAGCTTGCAAAGATTAAGAATGGGACGAAATAAGTAATTCAACTTATCATATATTTATACTATTTTCTAAAAGTCAATTTATTTCATTATTAATTACCGGAGAAAAAATTGTCATTCAAAGAAGGTCTTAAAAAATTTATAGGCATTAAACCAATAGAGGAAGAAAAGAAACCTAAAACTCCGAAAGAAAAAGCAAAAGATTTTATACAACAATTATTATTTGCAGCAGTTGCAGCTTTTTTAATAATTACATTTATAATTCAAAATACTAGGATACCAACCGGTTCAATGGAAAATACAATTTTAGTCGGAGATTTCGTTTTGGTAAATAAATTTATATACGGATCTTCTTCTCCAAGATTTATTCCTTTAACCGATATAGAGATCCCTTATTTTACATTACCAGCGGTTAGAGAACCAAGGCGTAAAGATATAGTTGTGTTTGAATTTCCGGGAATGCGTGATAGAATTGAACCGGCAGATCCGGGTGTAAATTATGTGAAACGATGTATTGGTATTCCTGGGGATACAATTCAAGTTATAAATAAAGTTGTTTATGTAAACGGCAAACAATTCTGGATTCCCTCGCACATTAAATATATGAGTCCGTATATAAAACCTAAAAGTTATATTGAACCGAGAATTTTCCCCAAGGGAATGCCGTGGAATGAAGATAATTACGGTCCTTTAATTATTCCCAAAAAAGGATACACAATCAAATTAACTTTGGATAATGTTGAAAGATGGAGAACAACAATTGACCGCGAGTACGGCAAAAGAGTTGTAACAATAAAAGGTAATCATGTCGAAATAGAGGGTCAGCCGGTAACATCTTATACTTTTAAGAAAAATTATTATTTTATGATGGGTGATAACAGAGATGACAGTTTGGACAGCCGGTTTTGGGGATTTGTACCTAGAGACAGAATAGTCGGTGAAGCATTTATTACTTTGTTCTCATGGGATAGAAATATTCCGTTTTCGGATTTATTCAGATTGCTTGGATCTATTAGATTAGACAGGGTTTTGAAATTACTTAATTAAAGATTATAAAAATTATTTTTATTTATGAAGACATCATTTTACGTAAAGGTGAAATGATGTCTTCTTTTTTTTCAAATATTACAAAATAATTTTATTTCTTCGTGTTGTTGATCTTTCTACAAACTTTTCGTATTTCGTTTTTACAATGCCCGGCCTAATCTTTTTTGCTTATTTAATTCATCAATATTAAACAATGAAAGTTTTTATATATTAGTTATTAAATAATGAAGCATTTTAACTATGAACTATCTCGATATTAATTACAAAAAATATAAACTGAAAAACGGACTTGAAGTCATCCTTCATCAAAATAATGAACTTCCTTTAACCGCTGTAAATATTTGGTATAAAGTAGGTTCTGCAAATGAGATAAAAGGTAAAACAGGACTTGCGCATTTATTTGAACATATGATGTTTCAAGGTTCGGAAAATGTTCCGAAAGAAATGCATTTCCGGCATATTCAAGAATCCGGCGGAAGTTTAAACGGTTCCACAAGTTTTGATAGAACTAATTTTTATGAAAAAGTTCCTTCCAATTTTCTCGAACTTGCACTTTGGCTGGAATCGGATAGAATGGGTTATTTTCTACCGGCTTTAACAAAAGAAAAACTACAGAATCAAATTGACGTTGTAAGCAATGAAAGATTAGAAAGATATGATAATCAGCCTTATGGTTTAGCCTGGGAAATTGTTTTATCAAATTTATATCCAGATAAACATCCTTATAACTGGTCAACCATAGGTTCGTTAGCAGACATTAAAGGTTTTACCATAGATGATGTTTCGAATTTCTTTTCAAAATATTACTCCCCTTCCAATGCAGCTTTAGTAATTGCAGGTGATATCAATATAGATTCTGTAAATGAGTTGGTTGAAAAATATTTTGCGGAAATTCCGGGAAATAAAATTACTAATGGAATTCAAATACCTTCATTTGATTTAAATGAAAACATTATAATAAACCGTAAAGAAAATGTTCAGCTCGACAGAATTTATTTTGCATGGAAAACCGTAAAAGCATTTGATAAAGATGATGCTTCGCTGGATATTTTAACAGATATTTTATCGGGTTCAAAAAATTCCAGATTATATAAATCTCTGGTTTTTGAAAAAGAACTGGCTCAGGATGTTACTGCTTTTCAGTTTTCCGGCAAATATGACGGACATTTTATGTTAATTGCAACAGCAAAACAAAATGTAAATCTTAATGAAATAAAAAAAGAAATTTTTATTGAACTTGAAAAAATTATTTCTAATGGAATTGAAGAAATTGAAATGCAAAAATCAATTAATGGAATTAAATCAAGTTTTATTTATTCTTTACAGAATTTGGATACATTAGCCGATAGGCTTAATTCCTACAATTTCTTCTTAGGAAATCCAAACTCTTTTAATTTTGATTTAAATAGATATGAAAGTGTGAGTATAGAAAATATAAAAACAACTTTAACTGAATTATTAAACAAAAATTATTTGGAACTACGTATTTCACCAAATAATTAATTTGAAATTTTTATGATAATTAACAGAAAATTAAAACCAAATCCCCAAAAAGAAATTTTATTTAAACTCCCGGAAATTGAAGAGTTTAATTTAAGAAATGGATTAAAAATTCTTTTTGTAAATAAAAACAGTCTTCCGATTGTCAGATTCAATCTGGTTGTAAATTCCGGAAGTAAAGTTGATGAACAAAATAAAAAAGGATTATCAAATTTATTCGGTATGATGCTGGATGAAGGAGCAGGGCAATATAATGCTTTGGAATTAAGCGATGAATTTGATGCATTGGGAACATCATTTAATATCAGTACTTCGCAAGACAGTACTTATGCTTCCATGCAGACTTTAAAAGAAAATTTAAAGAGATCAGTTGAATTGTTCAGTTTAGTATTAACAAAACCTAAACTAGCAGAAGATGATTTTGAAAGAGAAAAAAGAAAAGTTTTAACCAGACTGCTTCAAATTCAGGATGAACCGGATGAAATTGCCGATAATGTTTTTGAAAAAATTATTTTCGGAAAAAATAATCCTTATACAAACCCGACTATCGGTTTAGAAAAAGACATAAGCAAAATTTCTATAAATGATGTAAGAAAATTTTATAATAATTTTTTCCAGCCCGATAATGCTGCTTTGATTGTAGTGGGAGATTCAAATAAAAATGAACTTCTAAATTTATTAAATGAAAATTTAAATGATTGGTCGAAAGGAGAAAATGTTAATTTTGAATACAAAAAAGCCGAAGTACAAAGATCTAAATTTATTGTTGTCCATAAAGAAAATACTGTTCAAAGTGAAATTAGAGCCGGACATTTAACTTCAAAACGAAACGAAAAAGATTTTTATTCAAAATTACTTTTAAATACAATTTTCGGCGGACAATTCTCATCCAGAATAAATCTTAAACTCCGCGAAGATAAAGGATATACTTACGGCGCATTTACAAAATTTACTTATTACATGGATGATGCTTATTTCTATTTATCTACTTCAGTTGGAATTGAAAATACAGGTAATACAATTAAAGAAATTTTGTACGAATTAAACAAAATTCAGGATGGAGTTATAAGAGAAGAATTAGATTTTGCAAAGTCATCAATTATAAGAAAATTTCCTTCCGGTTTTGAAACGTACGGACAAATAGCTGCAAACTTAACCGGTAAAGTTATTTATTCTCTTCCCGATAAGTACTTCAATAATTATTTGGATAGAATTAAAAACACAACCATTGAAGATATTAATATTTCAGCACAAAAAAATATTTTTCCGGATAAAATGGTTTATGTAATAGTCGGAGATAAAACCAAAATAATTCCGCAATTAAAGGAACTAGGAATTAAAGAAATTGAAGAAGTTAATAATAACGGTGATCCGGTTTAATAGTTTGAATTTTCAGTGAAAATAATCTGTGATGGATTTATAAATTTGTAACCGGTTTTTCTGTATTTAATTATTAAAGGTTGAATTTTATAATAGTCTTCTGCAGAAATTAAAACTAATCTTTTTCTATTCCCTTCCAAATTTTCCATGTAACTGTTAAAATTAGATTCAAGAATTTTATCGCTGCTTCCATTGATTTTTCGAATAGAATTTACCGGAATTAATTTAATATTTCTTTTTGTTAACTCATTCATAATTATATTTTTCACAGAAGAATTAAAGATATCCGATTTTTCATCTTCAAAAAAGCAAATAGCTTTTTTATAGTTATAAATAATTGACCGCATTGAAAGTTCATTCTTATTCTTACTAAAACTTTCTCTTAATTTAAAATCCAGATCGGAAATATCATCATTCAATAAAACGGCATATTCTTTTCTGTTTTTATTTAAAACATTAATTAATTTTTCCGAAGATTTGGATGGAATTATTATAACTGCAAATGGTTCGGAAGATTTTAACAAAACAGAATCTTCATCCGAGCTCAAGAGAATTAAAATCCGTCAGCATAAATCCAACATCAACTGTTTTCCTTTTTATTTGATCATCGTACTCAAAATCAGCAGTTAATTTTAAATTGCTTCCCGAATAAATATTAATTTTATTTTTTCCATTAATTTTTAATTCTTTATTTTGAATAACAACATCATTCGAATCAAACTGCTCATTTATTTCATCTAATACAATTGGTATTGGCAAATCAGAAGGGACTTTTATTCTGTAAGCATATTTTAACGAATCCGGTTCGTTTTTTCCAATTTTAAGTGAGGTTATCCAATCAGCTTCTAAAGCCTAACTTAAATAAAGCTGATTGAAAATTTTCATTAATAGTTTTAGAGAAAATTTCCTTTTTACTTTTCGGAATTTCCGAATGATAAATTCTTCCAATAATTATATTTACAATTAAAAAAAAGACTGCAATTCCAAAAAGAATTTGAACTAATCTTCTTTTATCTCCGGTTATTTTCATTAATTAAATTAAAGGAAAAATTTATTTGTTTTTAAAATCGGGTTTTCTTTTTTCCAGAAATGCTGCAGTTCCCTCTTTAGCATCTTCAGTACCGCAGCATAATCCGAACAAACTTGCTTCGTAAGTTTGACCTTCTTTGGAAGAAACTTCATCCACTATATTTATAGCTTTAACTGCAAGTCTAATTGCCTGCTGACCTTTTGATGCAATTTTATTTGCCATTTCCAGAGCTTTATCCAAAAGTTCCTCTTGTTTGTAGACCTTATTAACTAATCCCAATCTTAATGCTTCATTAGCATCAATCATATCTCCGGTTAAAATATATTCCATTGCTCTTCCGGAATTAATTAATCTTGTTAGTCTTTGAGTTCCGCCGAATCCGGGAATTAAACCTAAATTAACTTCCGGCTGACCGAATTTTGCATTTTCCGAAGCAATACGAATGTGACAGGAAAGAGCAAGTTCGCTTCCGCCGCCTAATGCAAAACCGTTAACAGCGGCAATTACAGGTTTATCTAAATTTTCAATTAAGTTAAAAACTTTTTGACCGTTTTCTGCAAACTCTTTTCCGCCGATCATATTTAATTTGTTCAATTCGGAAATATCTGCTCCGGCAACAAATGCTTTTTGTCCGCTTCCGGTTATTATTACAACAAAAACAGTTTTATCATTTCTTAATTCCGTAAAAGCTTTCTTCAAGTTCGGCAATTGTTTCATTATTTAAAGCATTTAGTTTATCAGGTCTGTTCATAGTTACAACAGCAACATTTTCTTTTTTTTCAACTATAATATTATTGTATGACATTTTATTCCCTCTAATAATTTATGAATAAAGGAAGTCTCACTTTCAAATCAAAAGATAAGAACTGATTATTTTGATAAAAATTATATGTGGCTAAAATTTCCAGTAAAAACATTGAGAAACCGCCGCCAACTGAAACTCCGAGTTTTGAACTTTCCTCTGTAAAATTAATTTTTCCAGATTCTAATTTAAATTGATGCAATTTTTGATAATAGCTGTAATCGACAGAAGCTTCGAGAATCGGCATCATCAAAACAACATTTTCAAATAAAGGCGGGAAGTAATATCTTATTCCAAGATTAACCGGAATATTTGTAACCGAATAATTTGAATAATCGCTGGTTTGATAAAATGACTGCGAACCCGGAAATTGATCGTAGCCTAACCTGGCAAAAATGAAAATGGGTAAATATTCATTATCTGTATATGAAAACTCAACGTTTAATCCATATCCTAAATCAGATCGATTGGCAAAACTTGCAAGCGGCAGCCTTGGACCAACACCAAAGGCTACAAAAAATCCGCGTGCTTTGTCTGCAGGTTTTGCAAAAGTTCCAATCTGGATCAACAATAAAAATATGATGATAAATATTTTTTTCATTATTAGTCTGAATAATTATATTTATTAAAATACAAAATTATAAACTCTTCATAAAATTTTTCATTTAACGGCGTTATTTTTTTTAGGATGATCTGTCATCCAAATCAAAATGAGCAAATTCATCAAATAAAAAAAAGGAAAAACAAACTGAATAATATTTTTATTTATTTCGATAAAACCATCCCAGCCGGAATATTGGGTTGCAAAAAATAAATGAATTAATTCCTTTGAATTGCTGCCGAAAATTAAAACTGCAATCCAAAATATACTAAACAAATAAATTCCAAATCTGTAAATATTATCAAACCTCAAAAAAGAAATTGATAAACTAATTACAATAATTAAATATGTTATCAGATTAAACGGAATTAAATTGTGCTTGGGAGCAGGAATTAATTCAAACAAAAATAATGTAAATAATACCAATGTTATTGCTGCGAATTTTCTTTCAAAATTTTGTTTAATAAAAGAAAGGAAAATGTAAAGGAAAATTATTTGAGGCAAATTCCAAATCAGATAAATAGGATAATCAACAATTGATGATAAACCGAATTCATAAAAATATTCAGGTTCGACAAACTCTGCATTAGTTGTAATAAATAAAACAATTATTATAACAGCTGCAGCTAATAAAATCCAAATAAGGGTTTTTGATATTTTTCCTAATTCAAATTTTTTAAAATGAATTTTAACTTTTTGTCTGTTTTCTTTTTTGATAAGAATTAATAATGGGAGTAAACTGCTTAAGTGAAATCTAAAACCAAGTAAAACAAAATATGTTTCCAGTCCAAAGTATCTTAAAGTATATCCTAAAATATTTGTAATTAAAATAATCAGGATAATTAATGTTTTGCTTTTTAGATTCACTAATTAAATTATTTACTTTCAGGTTTTAACAATTGCGTTCCAACTCCATATTTATAAACCAGTTTTCCTCCGAGTTCGCCGGTTCTGTAAATAATAAACATTCCGACAATTGCCAGCACAAGGAAAACATATTTTATATAACCGGCAAATTTTTTCTTTAAAACAGCCATCGTTCTTAAAATAAGTAGAATTGAAAAAAACCAGACAGCCCAATTTGCAGATTCTTGATGTTCTGATATTGCATGAAACGGAATCATAGCACCTTGATTTTCCCATTTATTTGCAACATCCAAAGCCTGGTTGCCTGTTAAAACTGCTGAAAGTGTGCTTAATACTCCAAGAAATAAAATTAAATGGGCAGCTTTTGAAAAGAAATCCTTTTTGAAAACAACTCCGATAAATTCCAGCAATACATAAACAGATAAAAGTGCAATTGCAAAATGTACAACTTTAGGATGATACTGTGCTAAAAATTCCATTTAAATTCCTTTCAAATTATTTAGCTGTTTTTAATTCCAACTTTTCATAAAATAAAGATTAATTATCCGCATAAAACCGAACCGCCGTTAACGTTTAATATTTCTCCATTAATTTGTTTTGCAAAATCGGATGCAATAAATAGAACCGGTCCGGCAATATCTTCCGGATCCGCAATTTTATTTGTGGGAATTTCATTTTTAATTTTTGTATGAAGTTTTTTATTTTTTAAAGTATCAATTGTCATGTCAGTAGTAACCCAGCCGGGAGCAACAGAATTTGCGGTTATATTAAATTTACCAACTTCAGCAGCAAGTGATTTTGTAAAAGAAATCATTCCTCCTTTAGAAGCGGCATAATGAGAGTGAAACGGCTCGCCTCTTTGTCCGGCTGTAGACGATATATTAATAATTCTTCCAAACTTATTTTTCTTCATTAAAGGAAGAACAAGTTTTGTAATATTAAAAGTGCCTGTTAAATTTATTCTGATGGTTTCTTCCCATTGTTTCAAAGTCATTTTATCGGCTTCAGCTTCTTTCCAAATACCGGCATTGTTAATTAAGATATCAATTTTTCCAAAATCTTTTATTATTTGTTTAACTTGTTTTTCAATACTTTTAGTATTATTTAAATTTAATTTATAAGCTCTTATCGGGTTACGGTTTTTTGTGTTTATAATTAATTTTTCAGCATCCTTTTTATTTTTAGAATAAGTAAATGCAACATTTGCATTTGACTGCGAAAACATTTTTACACAAGCCGCTCCAATTCCTCTTGATCCTCCGGTAATAAGCACGTTTTTATTTGTAAAATCTAAGTTCATTTATTGTACCTTACTTTATATAAAAATAATCCTTTGGCCGGAACAGATTCTGCAGCTGCTTCCCTATTTTTTGCTTCAATTACTTTTATTAAATATTCTTTAGGATTTTCCAGTTTAACAGCATTTAATAAAGTTCCGACAATTGTTCTAACCATTCCATGCAAAAATCTATCGGCTTCTATCAGAAAAAAAATCAAACCATTCGACTCTTTCCATTCAGCAGTATAAATTTCACAAACTTTATTTTTTGTTTCTGTTTGTTTTTTTGAAAATGAAGTAAAATCTTTTTTACCTGTAAGAATTTTGCCGAGATTATTTAAGATGTTCAATATTTAAGCTATCATGATAAAAATATGAATATCGATCGAAAAAAGGAGATTTGTATTTAGAAAATAGATAAAAATAACTTCTCTTTACAGCATCAAATCTAGCATGAAAATCTTCTTCTTTTTTTTCAATTTTTATGATGGAAATATCTTTAGGTAAAATCGAATTTAATGAATAATTAAATTTGAAAGTATCCAAATCATGAAAAGTTTGAAAATTTGCAATTTGTCCCCATGCGTGAACTCCTGCATCAGTTCGTCCGGACCCGATTAAATTGATTTCATCTTTTAAAATTATTTTAATTGCATCGCTTATTTTCTGCTGAACAGTCTCGGCATTTTGCTGAAATTGCCAGCCGGCATAGTTAGTTCCGTCATATTGAATTGTGAGTTTATAGTTATTCAAAAATACACCGCAATATTTTGTGACTCTATTTACTGAAAGAATGGATTTTCAATTATAATTTAAGTGATAACTTAATTACATTTACAAAAATCTTAAAAAAATGAATGAAATAAAAAATCATGAAAAATAATATAATTTATTTAGTATTAATTACTTCAGCAGTATTATTTATAACGGGCTGCAGTGAAAAAAATAATCAAAACAATTCGGGAATTGATACAACATTATCCGATAACATTTTTCTGCAGGATCCTGCAGTAGATAGTCTCTTTTCAATCGGGAAAGATTACACTTTCAAAGAAAAAAACTTATACAAAGGAGAATTAAAAAACAGAATAAATGCATTTTCAAATGAAATTGAAAGATTAAGATATAAGTTTAATACTTCCTCTTCAATTGATAAGGAAGGTTATAATGCTATGATTAAAGATATGGAAATGAAAAGAGACACTTTGCAAAGCAGGTTAAATAAAATCGATTTAATTCAAAAAGAAAAATGGGAAGATTTTAAAGCTGATATAGATTCGATGCTGAATAATGAAAAAAGCAGTTATAAAAATTGGAAAGAAAAAGTATCGCCTCAAAATAAATAATGAAAAGGAATTAAATTAAAACATAAATTAAATAAATAATGGATAATAGGTTCATTACGCCTAATCCGCTGAGTGTATATTTTTTTAATTCCTTGTCGCCGAAAATTAAAGCAATAACGGATTTAACTATTGTATTTGAAATAAGAGCAATTATAATAGCAGGTATAGCTACGTTTTCAGTAATATTTTGAGAAGTAAGTTTGGCAATAGAAATAGTTATTGCATCAACACTAGTAATTCCGGCCAAAGCACTGGCAGCAAAAGTTCCTCCGCTTCCCAAATACATTTGAGCAGCTTTTGCAACTAAAATTATAATTGCAAAAATTAATCCAAATAATAAAGCAGATTTTAGTTCAAAAGGATTTTTCATTTTCAGTGAACTGTCTGAATGATTTACAAATTTTTTAGAAAGAAATAAACTAACAATAACACCGGACAAAGCGAAAACCAGAAGTGGAAGCCAAAGATAATCAATAAGTGAAATATTAATAATTAAAAGAACAATAAATACGCGTAAATACATAACTGTTGATGCTAAGATTATTCCAATCGAGAGTTTTCCTCCGGCATCGGAAATTTCTTTACTTCTTCTGGCAAATGAATAAGTTACAACCGTGCTGGAAACCAGTCCTCCCATTAAACCCGTTAAAGGAATTCCTCTTTCCTGTCCTACAATTTTTATAAGAACATATCCGACAAAACTGATTCCGCTTACAAGTATGACCATATACCAAATTAGTCTGGGATTTAAAACATTCAGCGGTCCGTAAGTTTTATCAGGCAGTAAAGGAAGTATAATAACAGTTATTAGTGCAAGTTTTAATGTTGCATAAAGATCTTCTTCACTTACTTTTCCAACAAAAGTATGAAGCTGCAATTTTAAAGTAAGGAAAATTGTAGTAATCACCGCAATTATTGAAGCAAGAATAATAAAATTCCAATAGACCAAAGAGCCTAAAAGAAAAACAATGAAAGTTGTAATTTCCGAAGTTCCGCCAAGTCTTCCATTCTTTGCCGAAAAAATATGCGAGGTTGTAACCAAAGCTGAAAAACCAATAAAAAATGCAAAATATGTCCAATAAGATGTAATAGAGCTAATTAATGCTGCAATAAATCCGAATATAGCTATTAGAGGAAAAGTTCTTATTCCGGCAAAGGTTTTTTCTTCGGAAGGACGCGAATGTTCACGTTCTAAACCGATAAAAGCCCCAATAAGAATGGTAATTAACAATTTTTGAAAAAGGATAAAAATGTCCTGAGTTCCTAAATCGGAATGAAGTGTATTTAAATATTCTGGTAGAAATTTTAGGGAATCCTGCATTTTTTGTAAATGTAAATCGATTTTTTTAACAATATGGCGTTAATGTATAATTACATATTTGATAATATAAATTATTCTCCGAAAATATTAAATAATTTTGAAATTTTAGTTGAATCTTTGGTTATTTTTTCAAACGTTTAAAATAAGGTTAAAATATTTTACCATTGTGAAATATTTTATTTAATATAGTATTTATTAAATATTTAAGAGTCATATTGTTGATAAAAATTTCTGAATTATGATGTGATAAAATGATCAACTTAATTTTTCAATATCGGGAAGTTGTTTTACATCAAATATTATTATTAATTATTTATTGAATATACGTTATGGCTCAATTTGTCTTTAATATTTTTAATGGCGGAAAATACAGGTCCACACTCGTATCTTTTTTGACTACACTAATATTCGGAAGTAAAATTTAATGCAGAGTTTATTTCACAAAATATTTGAACACTCTGAGTATCCCCAAATTATTTTTAATTCCACAAATGGAATTTTGATAGATATGAATGCATCCGCCAGGAAATTATTCGGATATGAAAAGAAAGACATTACAAAACTAAATAAGATTGAATTAATCTTTGAAGAAGATGTAGATTTATTTTATTCGACATTACAAAATACGATTAATAATGGGAATTCCAGAATTGAAAACTTTAAGTTAAAGTTAAAAAACGGAAATAAATTTGAATCTCCAATAGAATTACAATTATATAAAAACGAAGAACAAAATGAAGAATTTATAGTTGAATTTATTCATGGGAAAAATTATACTAAAAAATCAGATGATATAGATTATTCAACAATTTTAAATGCACTCCCGGATTTATATTTTAATCTTACCCATGAAGGAAAAATTTTAAACTACTACACTAATGATGAACGCTATTTATATATAAAACCGGAAAAATTTTTAAATAAAAAAATACAAGATGTTCTCCCAAAGAATATTGGTAGACTATTTGATAAAGCAATTTCGGAATTAAATGAAATTGGACATGTAGGACAATTTGAATATGAATTAGACGTTCCTGCCGGAGAGAAAGTATTTGAGGCTAGGCTGGTCTTAACTCAGGAATCGAAAATAATTGCAGTCATCCGCGATGTTACTGATAAGTCAAAAACTTCCAAAGAATTAAATGAAAACAGAAGGATGCTTTCCACACTTCTTAAACATCTTCCAGGAATGGCATATAAATGTAAGTTTGATAAATACTGGACAATGGAATTCGTTAGCGACGGCTGTAAAAATTTAACCGGTTATAAACCCGATGACCTTATTATGAACAGAATAATACCTTATTCTGAAATAATAAATCCTGCGGACAGAGAACATGTATTAGCAGAAGTGCAAAATTCAGTAGTTGAAGATAGACCTTTCCAAATTATCTACAGAATAATTACAAAAGATAATACTGAAAAATGGGTTTGGGAACAGGGTAACTCTGTAAGAGATGAAAATAGAAAAATTGTCGCCCTGGAAGGTTTCATAACCGATATTACTGCACAAAGGATTGCACAAGAAGCTTTAGAAAACAGCGAATACAAATTTAAGTCTCTTGTAGAAGATTCTTTCGTCGGAGTTTATATAATTCAAAATGATAAATTTATCTATGTAAATCCTTCATTTGCAAAAATTTTTGGTTACAGCCAGGAAGAAATAATAGGCAGAAAAAAAGTACTGGATCTGGTTGATGGTGATGATAAATCATTAGTTAATGAAAATGTTAGAAAACGTTTTGATAATGAAATTGAAGTGATCAGGTATGCTTTCAAAGGTGTAAAAAAAGATCATACAAAAATCGATGTGGAAGTTATCGGTTCAATAACCGTTTACAATAATAAAAAGGCTATTATTGGAACATTACTGGATATAACTGAACGATTAAAATCTGAAAAACTAATTAAAGAAAATGAAGAAAGATTCAGATTGTTGTTTGAAAATATGCTCGATGCAACAATGTTTGTTAATTGGAATGGTGATATTTTATTTGCAAATAAAGCAGCTGCCAAATTATTTGCTTTGGGTTCTTCAAATGAATTGATGGGTTTGAATATTTTCACTTTTATACACAAAAATTTCCAGGATACAATTAAAAAAGAATTAAGAGAAGTTAAAGAAGGAAGAGGAGGATTTTTATCTGAAGCAAAAATTATAACAGGTAAAAATGAAGAAAAGTGGATTGAAAGTCTCGGAACAAAAATGACTTTAAACGATATTTCTGCTGATTTGATATCTATAAGAGACATAACAGGAAGAAAACAAGCTGAAGAAAGATTGGAATTATTAAACACAGCTCTTCAATCTGCAGCTAATGGAATACTTATAACTTCAAATGAAGGTAAAATAATCTGGACAAATAGAGCTTTTACCACATTAACCGGGTATTATCCTGAAGAAGTAATAGGCAAAAATACCCGTATTCTAAAATCCGGTAAAATGGATAAAGAGTTCTATACAAATCTTTGGAATACAATTACTTCCGGCAAGGTATGGCATGGAGAAATTACAAATAGAAAAAAAGACGGCACAATTTATATTGAAGAAATGACAATTACTCCTGTTAAAAATCCCTCTACAAATGAAAAATATTTTATATCCGTAAAACAGGATATTACAAAAAGGAAAAAAGTAGAAAACGAATTAAAATCTGCCAAAGAATATGCAGAGGAAATGAGTAAATTAAAATCCATATTCCTTGCAAATATGAGCCACGAAATTAGAACCCCGTTAGTTGGTATATTAGGATTTGCAGAAATGCTTAGTGAAGAATTAATCGATAAAGACCAAAAGGAAATGAGTCAGTCAATTCTTTCCAGCGGTCAAAGATTAATGGAAACATTAAATTTTATACTTGATCTTTCCAAGATAGAAGCTAAAAAATTAAAAGTTTCTTATAAAGAAATAAATATCGCCGATATTGTAAACGATACATTAAAAACTTTCCAAAGCATAATAAAGCAAAAGGGATTATATCTTAAATCAGTTATTGAAGATGAAGCAATAACAGCACAAGTTGATGCACAATTATTAAGAGGAATTTTAAATAACTTAACAAATAACGCAATTAAATTTACAGATCACGGCGGAGTTACAATTGAAATATTTAAACTTAATCTTGATGAAAGAGATTGGGTTGGAATTAAAATTATAGATACCGGGATAGGAATTCCTAAAGCAAAACAAGATATTATTTTTGAAGAGTTCAGACAGGTGAGTGAAGGCCTGGACAGAAAATATGAGGGGACAGGATTGGGTCTGACAATAACAAAAAGATTTGTTGAAGAACTTAACGGACGAATAAAATTACACAGCGAACCCGGGAAAGGAACAACATTCGAAATATTACTGCCTAAAACATTAGAAGAAAAAGAAGAAGTTATTGAAATGGTTGATAAGCCTGCAAGTACAGAAATCTCACTTCCCTCTTCTCAAAAGCTTCATGAGGCTTTATTGGTTGAAAATGACGAGGCTAGTATTGATGTTACAAAGTCATTCTTAAAGGAAATTTGTAATATTGATGTAGTTAAAGACGGAGATACTGCTTTAAAAGAGGCTACCGGAAAAAAATATGAAATTATTTTTATGGATATTGATTTAGGCTGGGGAATGAACGGAATGGAAGTAACACAGGAAATTAAAAAACTTCCGCAATATAAAAACGTACCAATTATTGCTCTTACTGCTTATGCAATGAAAGGCGACAAAGAAGCATTTCTAGAAGCAGGCTGCACTCACTATTTATCAAAACCTTTTAATAAAAAATCTATTATAAATATAGTTAAAGAAGTATTATCTATCGAAGCGAAGTAATTAATTATTTTGTTCTTTTTTTGTAATTCCTTTATTAAATTATAGTGTTGAATTATTTATAAAAAAGGGAGTAATTCAAACCATGTGAAAAGGAAATAGAAAATCAAAAGAAAAAAAATTCACAGAGGAACAACAGGAAAGAGAAAACCAGTTCAAAGAATTAAAAAGACAAATTAAGTAAAGCAAAATAACATCTCTAGATATAGCTTTTTAAATTAAAGTTACTTTAAAGACTCTCATATTACTCTTCTTTTGGAAAAAATTGTTAAAGGATAAATCCTCAAAAGTACTAAAAGGATTTACAGTTTTTCGCCGCAAAGAAATTTATGCTGAAAAAAATATTATATAAATCTGCATTAAGAATAACACTTATATATTTTATTATAAGTGCTGCATGGATCTTTTTTTCTGATCAATTTCTCGATTCCATTTTTACCGATGTAAATAAAATCTCTTACTATCAAACTGTTAAAGGCTGGTTTTTTGTTCTGGTTACAAGTTTCTTGATTTATTTTTTAATAAGACAGCATCTAATTAAAATAAAGGCTGCTAATGATAAGGCGAAAAGACACCTTGAATCATGGAAGTTTGCTTTGGAAGGAAGCGGCGGTGGTATTTGGGATTGGAATATTAGAAATGATTCTATTTTCTTTTCCGATATCTGGAAGGAAATGCTTGGATATAAAATTTTTGAAATAAGAAATTCAATTAATGACTGGAAAAAACTAATTCATCCCAACGATATAAACAAGTTAGAACAAAAGTTAAATCTTCTTCAAAAAAAAGAAATTGATTCTTTTTTGCTTGAATATAGAATGAAATGTAAAAACGGAAAATATAAATGGATTCTGGATAGATGCAAGGTGATATCAAAAAGTGAAATTGGCGAACCACTCAGAATTATAGGAAT
This sequence comes from uncultured Ignavibacteria bacterium, assembly GCA_963713505.1. Lineage (GTDB taxonomy): Bacteria > Bacteroidota > Ignavibacteria > Ignavibacteriales > Ignavibacteriaceae > CAVQMC01. Next base: position 65,059 of record CAVQMC010000016.1, read on the forward strand.
ACATGAAGATATTGATGACAGGAAACAAAAAGAATTTGAATTGCTTAGATCTAATCGTTCTTTAATACTTTTAAGTATTTGCAACCATGCATTAATATATAACAAAAACGAGCAAAATCTTCTAGATGAAATTTGCCAGATAATTGTAAATGCAGGAGAATATAAATTCGCATGGATTGGTTATGCAAAGGAGGACGAATTTAAAACAATATTACCGGTTGCACAAGCTGGGTACGAAAAAGGATATCTGGAGAAAGTTAAAATCTCCTATGATGATAATGCATTAGGTCAAGGACCATCCGGTTTAGCAATTAGAACAAAGGAAATTTCTATTATAAACGATTCCCAGCATGACGTTAGATATTCTCCATGGAAAGAAGAAGCTGCAAAAAGAAATTACAATTCTTCAATTTCTCTTCCTTTACTTTTTGAAGATGATGTACTTGGCGTATTAAATATTTATTCCGGTGAAATAAATGCTTTTAACCATAATGAAATCCGTTTATTAACAAATCTTGCGAATGACTTATCTTTTGGAATCGGAACAATTAGGATTAGAAATAAACAAAAAGAATATGAAGAAGCACTTCAATTAACGAAGGAAAGATATCGTTTAGCAGTTTCAGCTGCAAAAGCCGGAGTATGGGACTTGGAGATATTCAAAAAATAAAATTTATATAGATACTAATTTGAAAAAACTTTTAGGTTACAATGATAACGAAGTCATTAATGATACCGAACATTGGTACAAATTAATTCATCCGGACGATAGAAATTTATTAAAGAATAAAATCTTTAAATTTTCGGGAAATAGTAATCCAAATTTTGAATTGGAAATGCGGATGTTATGTAAAGATGAAAGTATAAAATGGTTTTTCGTAAGAGGAAATATAATTAAGGATGTTGATGGAAAAGCAGAAAGAGTTATTGCAACTAATGTAGATATTTCAAATTTAAAATTAATTGACTTTGAGCTTCGTAAAAGTGAAGAAAAATTAAGGTTGGCAGTAGAAAATTATCCCGATTCATTTATTATTTATAATTCCAAAAGACAGATAGAATATGTAAACAATAATGCAGAAAGGATGGCCGGGAAATCAAGAGAATTTATAATTGGTAAAATTGATGAAGAAATTTTCCCTGCGGAAATTACTAAACAATATTTAAGTAATCTGCTTGAAACTATCAGTACTAAAAAAAGAACTACCAAAGAAATAAGTATTAAATCTTTAGATGGCAGAGGTTTAGATTTCATTATTACTTACACTCCATTGCTTGATGAAAATGGAGAAATCTACAAGATCGTCGGGACATCACAAAATATAACTGAGATGAAAAAAGTTCAAATGGAACTAATTGAATCTAAAGAAAAATTCCGGAAACTTGCAGCAAAACAACAGTTAATAAGAGAAGATGAGAGATTAAGAATATCAAGAGAAATTCATGATGAATTAGGACAAGCTTTAACAGCTTTAAAACTGGATACAATGCTTTTAAAAAAGAAGTTAAATATTAATGACAGCGATTCCATATCTAAATCGGATAAAATGATTAAAGATATAGATTCTACAATAAATAAAGTAAGAAAAATATCATATCAACTCAGGCCCTCTGTACTGGATGATTTTGGAATAATAGCTGCAATTGAATCAGAGTTAGAAGAGTTTGAAACAAGAACAAATATAAAATGTAATTTAATTTCAAACTTAGAAGAATTGAAACTGCATAAAAATATTTCAATAGGAATTTTCAGGATATTCCAGGAATGTCTTACAAATGTTGCAAGACATTCACAGGCTGATTTGGTTGAAGTTGAAATTTCTATTTTGAATAATAAACTGCAAATGTCAATTAGCGATAACGGAATTGGTCTTGATCAAATCAAAATTGAAAGCGATAAATCAATAGGGTTGTTGGGAATGAGAGAAAGAGCAATTTTAATTGGCGGCAAATTAAGTTTTTCAAATTCCAAAATCGGAGGTACGAAAGTTACTTTAACAATTTCAAATATAAATTAAAGGTATTGCAATGGAAATGATTAAAATCTTGATAGCTGATGATCATATAATCGTCAGAGAAGGGTTAAAACAGATCATCTCCGAAACAAAAAACTTGCAAATTGCAGATGAAGCATCCGACGGTTTTGAAGTACTTGAAAAAGTAAATAAACAAAAATTTGATATTGTTATTATGGATATTTCCATGCCCGGTAAAAATGGTTTAGAGGTTCTAAAGGATATCAAAGCAGATTTCCCCAAACTTCCGGTTCTTGTGTTAAGTATGCATCCGGAAGAGAAATACGGTATAAGATTTCTTAGAGCCGGAGCCTCAGGTTATCTTACAAAAGAAAGTGCAACCGACGAATTAATTGATGCTATAAATAAGATAGTTAATGGAGGCAGATATATAAGCTCTACTTTAGCCGAAAAACTTGTATATGCAATCGGAGAAGATTCCAGCAAACCTTCCCACAATCTTTTGTCTGATAGAGAATATGAAATAATGCTCTTAATTGCTCAAGGAAAACAAGTCAGCCAGATTGCAAGTTTATTATCGTTAAGTGTACCTACAATAAGTACTTACAGGGCGAGGATTTTAGAGAAAATGAAATTAAAAAATAATGCAGAAATTACTTATTACGCATTAAAAAATGATCTAATTGAATAATTTTTATTAAACAGCTTAGTATTTGTAGTTTAAAATACTACACACCTCACATAATTCCTTTTACAAATTAATCATATCTGAAATGATTTATTAAAAAACCTCAAAGAATTAAATTTGATCATAAATATTGCTGGATTTATGCAGAACAACTTACGGAAATTAAAAATCCTTATAGCAGATGACTCACCCGCTGTGATTGATGGGTTGAAAAATTTATTAAAAGAATTCAACAGCGTTGAGGTCATCGGGGAAGCCTCGGATGGTAAAATTGCACTTGAAATGTTGGACTCTCTTAAACCTAATACTCTCATTCTTGATTTAAATATGCCCAACTTTAATGGAATAGATGTTCTTAATAAAATTAGAAAAAAAATAAAAGACTTAATCATTATAATTTTTAGCATTAACTCTTCTAAATATTACAGAAATAAATGCAAAGAACTAGGCAGTGATTATTTTTTTGATAAAACTTCTGAAATTGATCTAATGATAAATACTATTACTCAATTAACTAAAAAGGATAAGTAAATCAGCCGATATTTTTACAATTGCCGAATGGTAAATTTCTGCTTTTTCTTCTTTTTGTAATATTCGCAATTCTTAAAGAATTTATCGGGGGACTTTTCACATAATCAAGATGAATAAAAACTTTAAAATACTGATAGCCGATGAAAATGCGAATTTTCTATCTTTAAAATCCAAGCATTTATCAATGGAAGGTTTCCAAACGGATGAAACTGTAAGCTTAAATGAAATAAATCGAAGTATTTCTTTTTACAAGCCGGATATCTTTCTTCTAGATACTTCTGTGCTCTCAAATGAGGGAATTAAAAATCTAAGGAAGTGTAAAGAAGAAATTAAGAAAAGCAATATCTATACTTTAATTTCATCCAAAAATTTTATCAATAGGGAAAACGGAATAAATGAAGTAAAAGATTTTGTAAATGAAATCATTTATGAGCCGGTTAGTGTAGACGATTTAGTTACTAAAACTAAGTCTATTGCTGAAATGAAAGATATAAAGGATAAATTAATATTAAGCGAAGAAAGACTCGATCAAATTATTTCTACCGCACAGGAAGGTATTTGGATAATAGATAAAAATAACAAAATAACTTTCGTAAACGAAACTCTTTGTAATATTCTCGGATACAAAGCAAAGGAAATTATTGGCAAATCTCTATATGATTTTCTAGTTGTTGATGATATAATAATTGCTGAAGAAAAAATTAACAAAAGGAAAAAAGGAAAATCGGAAATTTTTGAGTTCAGATTTTTAAGAAAAGACGGTAAGCATATCTGGACTAACATTGCAAGTAACCCCGTGTTTGATAAATCAAATAATTACGACGGCATCGTTGCAATGATCTCGGATATTACTGAGAAAAAGAATTCTCAATTCAAACTTCAAGAAAGCGAAGAATCGTTTAAGCTTTTATTTAAATGCAATCCAAATCCTATGTATGTCTATGATGCCGACACACTTTTCTTTCTAGAGGTAAATGATGCAGTAATTAAAAAGTACGGTTATTCTGAAGATGAATTTCTGAAAATGAATTTAACCGATATTAGACCTAAAGAAGAATTAGAAGATTTCTTAAATTTTGTAAATAACAAAAAGAGTAAATTTAATTTATCACAAAACTGGCATCATATCTTAAAGTCCGGAGAAATTATTGAAGTTGATATTTCTTCACAATTAATAAATTTCAAAGGCAAAAACGCTGTTCTAGTTTCTGTAACAGATGTAACTGAAAAAAATAAAGCACTTAAATCATTAAAAGATTCTGAAGAAGAATACAGACAATATTTTGAGGATGATCTTACTGCGGATTATTTATCTACGGTCGATGGTAAAATATTAGACTGCAATCCTGCATTTCTTAAAGTTTTCGGCTTTAAAGATAAAGAAACTGCTTTTAAATATAATATAAATGATTTTTACTATCGTTCGGCTGAACTATCATTATTTCTATCCGAACTTAAAAGAAAGAAAAAACTCGATTCATTTGAATTAAAAATGAAAAAAATTACAGGGGAAATAATTTATGTAATTATAAATGTTATCGGGGTTTTCGATCTTCAACAAAATTTAGTAAAGATTAAAGGTTATATTTTTGATAACACACGACAAAAATTAACCGAACAAGCTTTAATTGAAAGTGAACAAAAATATAGATCGGTTGTTAATAATATTAAGGAAGTCATCTTTCAAACTGATGCAAATGGTAAATGGATTTTTCTTAATGAAGTTTGGACAGAAATTACTGGATTTGAATTATTGGAAACTATCGGTGAAAATTTTATTAATTATGTTTACAGCGGAGACAGAGAAAAAAATAATAAAGAATTTGCAGCTTTAATTAATAAAGAAAAAGAATACTGCAGACATCAAGTAAGATATGTAACCAAAACAGGTCATTTAAAGTGGATTGAAGTATATGCAAAATTAACGATTGATGAAGATGGAAATCTAATCGGAACTTCAGGCACATTAACAGATATTTCTGAAAGAATTGAAATAGAAAGCCAATTAAATTTTACAAGGAAAAAATATAAGGCAGTTTTTGATACTTCCTATGATGCAATAATGCTGATGGAAGGTGAAAATTTTACAGATTGTAATTTACAAACAGAAAAAATGTTCGGGTTGCAGAAAAATGAGATTTTAAGTAAAACTCCTTATGAATTATCACCTGAATTTCAGCCGGACGGAAGTAACTCTGAAGAAAAATCTTTACAATATATTAATGATGCATATGCCGGTAAAAGTCAATTTTTTGAATGGGTTCATAAAAGAGCAGACGGTTCAGAGTTTTTTACATTAATTAGTATTAACCCGGTTAACTTTAATGGTTCTAATATATTACAGGTAATTATAAGAGATATCACAGAACAAAAATCATTTGAAGATAAACTTAAAAGAAACAGTAAAAAATTTAGATCACTGCTTGAAAATGGTTCTGATATTATAACAATGCTTGACAATTTTGGAACTATAAAATATGTTAGTCCTTCCTTCGAAAAAAATATGGGCTATAAACCTGAGGAAGTAATTGATCTGTCTGTATTTAATTTTGTACATAAAGATGATTTTGATAGAGTTTTTGAGTTTTTCAATGATAGATTGGAAACTAAAGGTGTAACTATACCAATCGAGCTTCGCTTTAAACACAAATCAGGTGAATGGAGATATATTGAATCGATAGGTAATAATCTGCTTTTCGATCCGGTTGTAAATGCAATTGTTGTTAATACCAGAGATATAACCGAAAGAAAAATTGCCGAAAAAGAATTAAGAAAAGCAAAGCTAAAAGCTGAAGAGATGAACAGGCTTAAATCAATATTTTTAGCCAATATGAGTCATGAAATTAGAACACCTTTGGTTGGAATACTCGGATTTGCTGAATTGATTCAAGAAGAATCTACAGAAGAAGAAATTAAACCAATGGCGGAAGGAATTTTAAATAGCGGTAAAAGATTACTAAACACTTTAAATTCCATTCTAGATCTTTCCAAAATTGAATCTAATAAACATGAAATTAATATTGAACCAATCAAAATAGTTCATTTAATTAAAAGTTTTCTGGATCCCTTCACCAAATTAGCTGAACAAAAAAATTTAGTCATCGAAACAGAATTTTCAAGCGAAGATATTATAGTAAATCTCGATGAATCTATTTTCTCTCAAATTTTAAATAACCTGATCAACAACGCATTAAAGTTCACAGATAAAGGAAAAATTACAGTAAAAGTTAATGAAGTAGTTAAGGATCAAAATAATTTTGTTGAAGTAAAAGTTATTGATACGGGAATAGGAATTCCTACAGAAAGCCAGGGAATAATATTCGAAGAATTCCGGCAAGCATCAGAAGGAGTAAGTAGAAATTATGAAGGTTCCGGTTTAGGATTAACATTAACTGAAAAATTTGTAAAATTATTAAATGGAACAATAAAAGTAGAAAGTGAAATAAATAAAGGTTCTGTTTTTACCATTTATTTTCCGGCTGTAAATAATTCAAAAACAACTTTAAAAAAAGAATTCAGTCTCGCTAAAAATTTAGATCAAAAAAATAATTCAAGATTAAAGAATGTACTGCTTGTTGAAAATGATCAATTTAGTATAGATATAACAAAGAATTTTTTATCAGGCATATGCAATCTTGAAGTAGCAAAAGACGGATTAACCGCGATGAATTTTGTTAAAGAAAAAGTATTTGATGCAATTTTAATGGATATCGACTTAGGTTCGGATATTAATGGAATGGTAGTTACAAAAGAAATCAGGAAATTAAAAAATTATAAAAACATCCCAATTGCCGCTCTTACTGCCTATGCAATGAAAGGTGATAAAGAAAGGTTTTTAAGTTCCGGATGCGATTATTATATGTCTAAACCATTTGAGAAACAATCTTTAATTGAATTAGTAAAAAAGTTAATACAAAATGGTCAGAAGAGCACATCTTAAGAAGCCCACTATAATTTGTACTCATACAACTGACCTAAAAAAGCTCCCGGCTTTTTTGGCCACCTCTCTCGCGGAGGTTCGTAAAAGAACCTTTCGTGAGAGCGGTGCTGCATTCCGGAAACATACTCTTGCAGCGGGAGTTTATTTTATATAAACTGTTTTAATGTTTACAAATTCTTTAATTCCGTAAGCAGATAATTCCCTTCCATAACCGGATTCTTTAACTCCGCCAAAAGGCAGTCTAGGGTCTGATTTAACAAACTCATTTACAAAGCAGCAACCTGAATCCAGTTCTTCCTTTGCAATTCTTTCTCCACGTTTTTTATCAGAAGTAAAAACTGCTGCACCTAATCCAAAGGAATTATCATTTGCTACTTTTATTCCCTGCTTTTCATCTTTCACTTTTATTAATGCGGCGACAGGACCGAATAATTCTTCATTATATGCAGGCATTCCATCTTTTACTTTTGATAAAACCGAAGGAGGATAATAAGCTCCTTTTCTGTTTAGGAATTTCACAACCTAAAAGCGGTTTTGCTCCTTTTGCAATACTATCCTGAACTTGTTTATGTAATTCGTCTCTTAGCCTCTTACTTGCCTGCGGTCCTAAATAATTATTTTCATCAAAAGGATCGCCCATTTTCTTCTGTTTCATTTTCTCAACAAACATTTCTTCAAATTGTTTGTAGATTTTATCAACTACAATAAATCTTTTGGCAGCAATACAGCTTTGTCCTCCGTTTATTAATCTTGAAGTAACACAAGTATCTACTGTTTTTTCCAAATCAGCATCTTCAAGAACCAAATAAGGATCACTGCCGCCTAATTCCAAAACTGTTTTCTTTATTAATGAACCGGCTTTCTGAGCAATTGATTTTCCTGCAGGAACACTTCCGGTTAATGTAATTGCTCTTATCAAGGAATTTTCTATTACCGGATTCATTTTTTTTGAACTGACAATTATAGTTCTAAATAAATTTTGCGGAAATCCGGCATCTTTAAATATTTCTTCAATTGCTAAAGCACAACCGGTTACATTTGATGCATGTTTTAAAACTCCGGCGTTCCCGGCCATTAAATTTGGAGCTGCAAATCTAAAAACCTGCCAGAAAGGAAAATTCCAGGGCATAACAGCAAGTACAACTCCTATAGGCTGGAATGAAACAAAACTTTTAGAAGCATCAGTTTTTATATTATCTTCTTTAAGAAAGGCTTCCGCATTTTCCGCAAAATAATCACAAACCCAGGCACATTTTTCTACTTCAGATCTGGACTGCGCAATTGGTTTACCCATTTCCATTGTCATTATTTCAGAATATTTTTCTTTTCTTTCCCTTAAAATTGAAGCAGCTTTTTTCATTAATTCGGAACGATGAGCAAAGTTTGTTTTCTTCCATTCAGTAAATGTTATATGCGAACTTTTAATTATTTTTTCAACTTTTTCATATTTCATTTCGTCATAGGATCGGATTTCTTTACCATCAGCAGGATTAATTGATTTTATCATTTTGATATCCGTAGAGAATTATTTATAAAAATTTTATGGTTAGATTATAATAATTTTTTAATAGAGATGCAGAATTGAGGGATTTGATTTAAAGATTTTGTGATAAGTTAAACAAAAAAGTTAGATTTTTATTAGAATTTTTATTTGCCGATTATGAAATTCTTTTTACAACAACAAGAGTTTTGTCATCAGAATAATTTCCATTTTTTGAAAATTTTATTACATCCTCCAAAATTTTATATGCGATTTCTTTTGCTGAATTATGTTTTACTTTTTTAAATAAAGCTGTTAATCTCTCCTCAGAATAATTCTCAAATTTTGAATTGGCAGAGTCCGTTACTCCATCGGAATAGATTAATAATGTATCTCCTTTATGAAAAGTTAAACTATCAACAGAATATTTTGCTTGCCTTGTTGGACCAAGTACAGGACCTGTTGGCTGAAGTAAAGTAATTTCATCTGAATCTTGTCTTATAAATATCGGCGGATTGTGGCCGGCATTCGCATACAAAAATAATCCTGACTTGTCATTTGATAGTTCTCCGTAGAATAAAGATGCAAATTTATCATCCGCAAAAATTTTATTAACTAAATTATTCATTCTTTTCATCAGAGAAGAAATTTTCAATTCAAAGTTGCTTGCCATTCTTAAAGCACCGGAAATGTACATTGCTTCCGCTGAAGCTGCGACACCTTTACTGGCAGCATCACCTACTGTAACTCCAAGCCTTTCTCTTTCATCACCAATTTCCAGGTAATCAAAAAAATCACCGCCGACAATTTCCGCCGGATCGGTTAATCCGAATAATTCATAATTATAATAAACATATTTATGTTCCGGTAATATACTTTTTTGTAATTCTCTTGCTTTATCAAGATCTGCTCTTAAATTTTTTGCACTTGCGGAATATCTTCTTTGTTTTATTTGCGCCGTTAATGCAGTTGCAATAATATTTAATGTAATTCTAAAATCATCGTTTATTTCAGGACTATTTAATGCAATCAAATATTCATAATACATTTTGTCATTAATTTTAATTTTGCTTCCAGTACCGGATGCTGAATATCTGAAGATTCCTTTTTTTCTTAATATCTCATTTGTTTCATTTCCTAATATTGTTCTATCAGTTGCAATCAGATCAAATATCGGATAATCTTTTATTTCAATAACAAAATCCGGGTTAATCTTATCCATTTTTCCGGTTTGATAGAATAAATGATAATTTTCATGTTCCCTATCGAGTTTCCAAATTCTTCCGCCGGTAACTGTTATTTGTTCTTTCTCTACTATTTGATTAAGAACGGATATAAGCATTTCATCTTCACTTGCAAATTTTTGTGAAGCTATACTTTCAACTGTTTTATATAATTTTCTTTGTTCCATTATGTATTAATTCAAAACCCTTAATTAGTTATAAATTTAGAAGATTTTATTCGGAAAAGTAAGTTCTATTTATCCGAAATGAAATTAATCATATTAACAAGTGCTCTTTTGCAAACCGGGCAGAAGTTATTTATTGTAATCGATTTCATTGTGCAGTCTTCCATCGGACGATAAACTCCTTTTGCCATATAACCGCCGCCTTCAAATACTCCTACTTTATCAGCATATTTTCTTGTATCCGGAGTTGGAATTGGAGTGTCTTTATCAACCATATCCTTCCATTTAGAATCAAAATCTACAAGAGTTGTAATATTGGGTTCCAGTGGTTCCAAATTTAAAGGATAAAAACCTTATATGCAACATCGGAAGTATAATATTCATCTGCTAAAAATCCAAAACCATGACCAAACTCGTGAGTAAATATATATTCTTCGTACATATTATTATTGACACAAACAGAATACAAATTATAAATTGATCCGCCGCCGTATTTATCAGTATTAACTAATATATAAATTTGATCATAAGGAACATTTGCAGCAACATCTCTTAACTTTTTATTTTCGGTTGTCATTAAATATCTTTCCGAATCAAAAGTGTAAAAACTTGTATTTAATAAAGTATTTTTCCAAACATTATCACCTGGAATATCAGTTCCGGATTCTTCAGAAGGCGCTTCTACTCCGTAAAAATTAAACTTATTTTTATTTTCTTTAAAAGGAGAAGTACTTAATAAATAATTTGAAAATTTTTCACAATCTTTTTTGAAATGATCCATTTCATCTTTTGTATAACCATCTGGAATAATTACAATATCAACAGAAGTATCGGGAGTTCCGGTTCCAACAACTTTAAAAGATGGATATTTTTCCAGATCTTTTCTGATAAAATAATTTTTAGGATCTACATTATACTCAAATCTTTTTATCAATTTATTTTGGTCATCTCTTTCATAAAACTCCAGTTTTATTTTCTTTTTAGGGAAAGGCATAATAAAAGTTTCGCTGAAAGTTTTAATTGTAGTATCGGCTTCTTTTGTTGTCTGCCATTCATGAAATAAAGTTGAATAAGTTCTCGCATAAATTATAGAATCAGAATTATAATCTTTAGCAACAATTTCATTTTCACCGTAATTAAATTTATCAATTAAATTTTTATGAGGACCGCCCCAATACGGTTCTTCTTTTAATTCATCAAATGAAAACGAGTCGCTTGTTTTATTGCCTGTATGATAATAATCAATTCTTAAAGTTTTATTAAGGAAATAAGTGTTAAAATCCACATGCTGAGGAAAAATTTCAACAGCAGTAAAAAGAAATAAGAAGATAAAACTTTTCATTTAATTTAAATCCAATATAATTTAAACTTTTACTTTTCTGGAACCGGGTTTTACAAGTTCTAATCCTTGTTTACATAAATCGCAATTTTCAGGCGGATAAGAAACTACATCCAGTTTTACTGTAGAATATTGAGGGAAACCGAAGTTTACTTTTCCGTTGCTGCGATCGACAATAAAACCAACACCAACAACTTCAGCTCCGGCATTTTTTACTATATCTATAACTTCAAATACAGAACCGCCGGTTGTTACAACATCTTCGCAAACCAGAACTTTTTCATTTTTTCCCAATGAAAATCCTCTTCTCAAAGTTAAAGTTTTATCTTCTCTTTCCGCAAAAATTGATTTTTTATTTAATTGTCTTGCAACTTCCTGTCCGACTATAATTCCGCCGATTGCCGGAGAAATTACAGTATCAATTTCTGAAGTTTTAAAGTGTTCAGCAATTAATGAACAAATCTTTTCTGTGTATTCCGGATGTTGTAATACTTTTGCACATTGAAAATAAACATTACTATGTCTTCCGGAAGTAAGTAAAAAATGTCCGTTAAGCAATGCGCCGGTTTTTTTGAATATGTCTAAAATTTCTTCTTGATTTAAGCTCATTAATTACTATTCCTTATTATTATTTATTTATTGCTTCTATTTTATTTGCAAGACTGAAATCTTTTTCCGTAACTCCTCCTTCGCTGTGAGTTGAAACGGAAATTTTCACTTTATTCCAGGAATGAATCAGCATATCCGGATGATGATCCATCTGATTCGCTTGTTCACCGATCTTATTCACAAAACTTAATGCTGAATTAAAATCCTTCAATTCATAATCTTTTTCAATTTGACCGTTAGTGTAATTCCAGCCGTTGAAGATCTTTAATTTTATTTTGAATTTCTTGATCATTTAACTTAGGCATAACTATCTCCTTCCTATTAATTAAATCATTGTTTTTCCATATAAACTGCAATAATCAAATTTAAATAAAAAAAAGGCGTATTGAAAATAATACGCCTTTGTAAGTTTTAATGGTTAGAATTATCACATAAAGTTATTTAAGGGGTTTCACCTGTATCTGTTTTTTCCTTTTCTTCTTCGATTATCGAATCTTCAGACATAAAAACTAAATCTTCTTTATTTTCTACATGTTTAGAAATAATTTTAGTTCCGTCTTTAAATGAACCTCTTAGAATTTCTTCCGCCAAAGGATCTTCAACAAATTTTTGAATTGCTCTTCTTAAAGGTCTTGCACCGTATTTCGGATCGAAACCTTTCTCAACTAAAAAGTTCTTAGCTGATTGATCCAATTCAAGTTCAAGCTTATTCTCATGAATATTATTCATAAGATCCTTCATTTCAATATCAATAATCTGAAAAATATCTTCTTTTTCAAGATTTCTAAATACAATTGTTTCATCAATTCTGTTTAGAAATTCAGGGTTGAAGAACTTATGCATTGCATCTTCAACCGTGTTTTTCAAACTGGAATATTTATCGGCAGTAGATTCACCGCCGAATCCGAATGATCCGATATTTTTAATATCTTTTGTTCCAAGGTTTGAAGTCATAATTAAAATAGTATTTCTAAAATCAACTTTACGTCCCAAACTATCCGTTAAAACTCCATCATCTAAAACCTGAAGCAAAATACTGAAAATATCCGGATGAGCTTTTTCGATTTCATCAAATAAAACTACTGAATATGGTTTTCTTCTTACTTTCTCGGTTAATTGGCCGCCTTCTTCGTATCCAACATATCCCGGAGGCGCTCCGACTAATCTGGACAGAGAGAATTTTTCCATATATTCACTCATATCAATTCTGATTAATGCATTTTCAGAATCGAATAAATATCTTGCTAAAACTTTACATAGTTCGGTTTTTCCAACTCCAGTAGGTCCTAAGAATATAAAACTACCAATTGGTCTGTTAGGATTTTTTAAACCGGCGCGTGTTCTTCTAATCGCTTTTGTTAATTTAGAAACCGCTTCATCCTGCCCGACAATCTGTCCTTTAATTGCATCTTCCATTTTAAGAAGTTTTTCAGACTCTGTCTGAGCTACTCTATTTACAGGAATTCCGGTCATCATTGCAACAACAGTAGCTATGTCTTCTTCACTTACATCATGTACAATATCTTTAGTTTTAGCTTCCCATTCTCTTTTTGCAATTTCAAGATCGGACTGCAGATTTCTTTCCTTATCTCTTAATCTTGCAGCTTCTTCATAATCCTGTTTCTTAACAACCGAGGCTTTTGCCAATCTTACTTCATCAATATCTTCTTCCAGATCAAGAATTTCTTTAGGAACTTCAAAATTTCCCATATGAACTCTTGAACCTGCTTCGTCTATAACATCAATTGCTTTATCGGGAAGATGTCTGTCTGTAATATAACGGTTGCTTAATTTTACAGCAGAATCAATTGCTTCTTTAGAATATTTAACATGATGATGTTCTTCATATTTGAATTTAATGTTATTCAAAATCTGGAGAGTTTCATCATAACTCGGCGGATCAACCATAACTTTTTGGAATCTTCTATCCAAAGCGCCGTCGGTTTCAATATATTTTCTATATTCATCAAGAGTTGTAGCGCCGATGCATTGAATATCTCCGCGTCGCAAGTGCAGGTTTGAACATATTGGAAGCATCCAAAGAACCTGATGCGCCGCCGGCTCCTACTATTGTATGAAGCTCATCAATAAATAAAATTACATCTTTAGCTTTTTCCAGTTCATTCATTAAAGCTTTCATTCTTTCTTCAAATTGTCCTCTGTATTTAGTTCCGGCAACTAATCCGGCTAAATCCAAAGTAACAACTCTTTTATCCTGAAGAATTCTCGGTACTTTTTTCTGAACTATTCTAAGAGCTAAACCTTCTGCAATTGCAGTTTTGCCTACTCCCGGTTCACCGATTAAAACAGGGTTGTTCTTTTTTCTTCTGCTTAAAACTTGAGCAACTCTTTCAATTTCCTTTATCTCTTCCTACAACAGGATCGAGTTTATCTTCTATCGAAAGTTTTGTTAAATCTCTTCCGAAATTATCTAAAACAGGTGTTTTAGTTCTTTCTACTTTTTTATCGGGAGCAGGAACTGCGCCGCCGACATCTCTCGGATTTTTATGACTCAGCATTGCATTCAATTCGGATCTTGCAGCATCATAAGAAACATTAAATTGATGTAAAATCTGCGTGGCAATATTATCTTCATCTCTCAATAATGAAAGCAGTAAATGTTCGGTTCCGATAACATCTGCTTTATAAATTTTAGATTCAATTTGTGTAATTTTTAGAACTTTTTCTGCCTGTTTGGTAAGCGGAATATTTCCAATAGTTAAAGTTCCGCCGGAAGTTCTAACAGTATCTTCAATTGCTTTTTTTAATTTGACAAGGTCACAATCTAAGTTCCTTAAAATCCGGACCGCAACACCCTGCCCTTCTCTAATAATTCCCAATAACAAATGCTCCGTTCCGATATAATCATGTCCAAGCCTTAAAGCTTCCTCACGGCTTAGCCTAATTACATCCTGGAGCCTGTCAGAAAAATTTCCGTCCATAATGTTTTCCTTGTTTGTATTCTAGATTGAATCAGAATGACTCAACACTAATAGTTCTAATATATAAATTGCTAATTCCTCAATCAAGATAGTCAAAATTCAATTATTATTAACAATTCTCAATAATTTAATATGAATTCTTATTTAAGATAAATTATTAATTTTTTAGTTCAAATAAAACGCTTTAATATTAAATTCACAAAAATTATACCATCAGCCGGTATCAATAGTTTCAAGCCATTTTTAGTTTAATTTAACATAAAATTAAATAAACTGTATTTTTTATAAAGTGTCTTGTATGACAAAAAGGGACACTATTCTAAGAATGTGTCCTACATTGTCTAATTTACATACTTTCAAAATAGTTGTATATTTAATATTACTTCTAAATTATAAAGGGAATATTAAATGGAAGCTCTTACCGGATTATCGATTGTAGTAATTATTGCAATAGTAATTGTTTTATTCATTATTTTATATTTTGTTCCATTGGGGCTTTATATTACAGCATATTTCTCCGGAGTAAAGCTCAAAATTTTTAAGGACTTAATAGGAATGCGGCTTAGAAAAGTTCCGCCGGTTGTTATTGTTAGAGGAATGATAACTGCCACAAAAGCCGGTTTAACGGTTGAACAAGGAAAAATGGAAGCTCATTATTTGGCAGGCGGAAATGTTGTTAAAGTAATTAATGCGTTAGTTTCTGCAGATAAAGCAAATTTGGGGTTGTCGTTCGAAAGAGCTACTGCAATAGATTTAGCCGGAAGAGATGTATTGGAAGCGGTAAAAATGTCGGTCCTTCCTAAAGTAATTGAAACACCTCTTGTTTCAGCAGTTGCAAGAGACGGAATTCAGCTTAAAGCAGTTGCCAGAATTACAGTTAGAGCAAATATTGAAAGATTGGTCGGAGGTGCGGGCGAAGCAACTATTCTGGCGAGAGTCGGAGAAGGAATTGTTTCAACTATTGGTTCAAGCGATACTCATAAACTTGTACTTGAAAACCCTGATACCATATCCAAAAGTGTTTTAGCAAAAGGATTAGATTCCGGAACTGCATTCGAAATATTATCAATTGATATTGCCGATGTTGATATTGGTTATAATATAGGTGCTAAACTTCAAACAGATCAGGCAGAAGCCGATCTTAAAGTTGCCAGGGCTAAAGCAGAAGAAAGAAGAGCTGCTGCAGTTGCTTTAGAACAGGAAATGGTAGCTGAAGTTTCGAGACAAAGAGCAAGAGTTGTTGAGGCCGAAGCCGAAGTTCCGCGTGCTATGGCAGAAGCATTCAAAACGGGAAATCTTGGAATAATGGATTATTACAGGATGAAAAATATTCAATCCGATACTGATATGAGAGAATCAATAGCTAAACCGGAACAAAAGAAGAATAAGGATACAAATGGATAACTTATTTGAAATACTCATATTTCTTTTTATAATTTTCAGTATCCTGGCTCCTTTATTTAAAAAGAAAGAGCCTCAGAAACAATCTCAAAAGCCTGATAATAGTCCGGATGAAAAACCAGATTATCAAACTTCAAATTATAGATCAGAAAACGAAGATAGAGAAAAACAGTGAAATAATTGTTGAAATTGAAAAGATGATTTAATCAGGTAAATAAATCCGAAGAAAATTTTAATGAAGATTTTGATTATGACAAAGAATTCGGTTTAACTAAAACAACAAAACCTAAAGAGACTTATATTTCTTCCCTTCAACCAAAAAAAGATAACAGAGAAGATATCATTGAAGAAGAAGCA
This sequence comes from uncultured Ignavibacteria bacterium, assembly GCA_963713505.1. Taxonomy (GTDB): domain Bacteria; phylum Bacteroidota; class Ignavibacteria; order Ignavibacteriales; family Ignavibacteriaceae; genus CAVQMC01. The sequence goes on from CAVQMC010000016.1 coordinate 81,730, forward strand.
AAAAAATTTGAACTTTTATTGGAAGAAAAAAGTAAAAAAGAAGAAATAAATAGTTATATTAAAGAAGAAGTCAGAAATCCGAAAAATTTAAAAGATTTTATTATTTATTCAGAAATTTTAGGTAAGCCTAAAGCATTAATCGAATGATTCAGAAAAAACTAACTTTAAAGAGAGTTAACCAAACGGGTTTCATAAAGAGAGAAATGGATGAAACCCGTTTTAGTATTAATTATCAGAACGTTTTAAATCCGGCACAGTTCGAAGCTGTTTCTTCAATTGAAGGAGCTTATTTAATTATTGCCGGTGCGGGAACCGGTAAAACCAGAACTTTAGTTTACAGAGTTGCAAGATTAATTGAACTCGGTTACGATCCGCAGTCTATTCTGCTTTTAACTTTTACAAGAAAAGCCGCAAACGAAATGATGAATCGTGCAGCAATTCTTCTTGATAACAGATGTTCAAAAATAAAAGGAGGAACTTTCCACTCCTTTGCAAATCTAACTTTAAGAAAATATGCAAAAGCTGCCGGACTTGGATTCATCTTTTACAATTTTAGATCAAACTGACTGCGAAGACATTATAAATTTAATTAGAACTCAGGCCGGTTTTATTTCTAAAGAAAAAAGATTTCCAAATAAAAAAACACTAAATAAAGTTTTCAGTCTAAGTATTAATACAGAAAAGAAAATTGAAAATATAATTGAACAGGATTATCCTCATTTTTTTGAACAGCTTGATCAGATACTTGACATATATAAAATCTATTCGGAATATAAAAGAAAAAATAATCTTTTAGATTATGATGATTTATTAGTTTATTTAAAAAACTTTCTTTTAGAAAACGGACCCGGAGCGAGAAGTTTATTATCAACAATTAATTTTGTTATGATTGATGAATACCAGGATACAAATAAACTTCAGGCGGATATTGTAAAAGGTTTAGCTCAGCAGAAAAATAATGTTATGGTTGTCGGTGATGATTCGCAGTCAATTTATTCATTTAGAGGAGCAAACTTTAAAAACATTATTGAATTCCCGAAGTTATTTAAAGATGTAAAAGTTATTAAACTTGAAGAAAACTACAGAAGTGTTCAATCAATTTTGGATTTTGCAAATCATATAAGTAAAAATGCAGTAGATAAATTCGATAAAAATTTATTTACAAGAAGAACCGGCGGACCGCTTCCGCAAATTGTTGCTGCAACAACGGATAATCTTCAATCTAAATTTATTATTGAAAAAATTCTCGAACTGCGCGAAGAAGGAGTTCCGCTTAACGATATTGCAGTTTTATTCAGATCTTCATTTTTTTCTTTTGACCTGGAAATAGAATTATCAAAAGCAAACATTCCGTTTCAAAAATTCGGCGGAATGAAATTTATAGAAACCGCACACATAAAAGATGTACTTGCATTTTTAAGAATAGCATCAAACCCGAAAGATATTGTAAGCTGGTACAGGGTTCTTTTGCTTCATGAAGGAATAGGACCGAAAACCGCACAAAAAATTTTAGATGAATTGGCAACTGCCAGATTAACAATTAAAGCAAATCCGGATGCACAATCATCTTTTAAATACAATGATAAAATTGTAAATCTTTTTCAACTGCTATATAATATTCATACAAAACAGCAGCTTCCTACGGAAAAAGTTCAATTGGTTCTGGATTATTATTATCCAATTTTTAAAGATACTTATGATGATTTTAACAAACGCAAAAAAGATCTGGATATATTTGTAAACATTTCTGAAAATTATAAATCTCTCGATTCACTTTTAGCTGATATGGCAATTGAACCGATTATCGAAAGTGCGATTGATCTTTCCGAAGAAGATAAAGAAAATGAATATGTAACTCTTTCTACAATTCATTCAGCCAAAGGATTAGAATGGCATTCCGTTTTTATAATTCATGTTGTAGAAGGATTTTTCCCGAGCAACAGGTCATCCGAAAGCCAGGAATCATTGGAAGAAGAACGGAGACTTAATGTATGTTGCTTCTACCCGGGCAAAACAGAATCTCTTTATTTCCTATCCAATGAATATGTACGACCGCGAAGCAGGAATTACTTTATCCAAACCGTCAAGATTCATATCGGAAATGGATCCGAAGTTAGCAGAAGGCTGGCTGTTAGAAGAGGATTTTGAGTAAGTTCCTCCAATAAAAATAATCATTAACAATAAATCTGATTAATAATGTCACCACTTCGTGGTTGGCTTACTTTTCTTCATTTCAATTTGTTATAATAATGTCAGTCCTTCGGACTTGATTATTGTTTGCTTAAACCTAAAAACTTTTGAAATAGTTTTGTACTAAGCTGAGACTTCTCATTAATCCCGGAGTCAATTTGAAACTTTTAAATGTCATTTCGAGTGAGTCTTCGAGCGAGAAATCTTTTCGAATTCCAGGATTTCTCCCTTCGCCTGCCAGATGCACCTGTCTACCGACAGGTAGAGGTAAAGCCGAAATGACAATGCTGTTTTTAGGATAGTCCTTTATTTTGAAATTATAAAAATAATTGGGATGTAAATGTCGAAGGCATGAAACTATGATAGTTAAAAAAGTAATTCTGAAATCAAAACACCAAAGGTGTGACATATTTCTCTAAAACACTCAGTTTAAAACAAAGAAAGCCGGACAAAATCCGGCTTTCTTATTAAACATTGAGAACTCTGATTATTTCAGCAGCATCATCTTTTTAACGGAAGTATAAGTATTACCATTATTTTGCGCAATTATTCTATAAATATACATTCCGCTTGCGTAATTAGAGGCATTAAAATTAACTTCTTTATATCCAGCATCCTGTACTTGATTTATCAAAGTAGCAACTTCTTCACCTAAAACATTATATATTTTAAGTGAAACTTTACTTGCATAAGGTAATTGATACTGTATTTTTGTGGATGGATTGAACGGATTAGGGAAATTTTGTTCCATCCTAAATTCTTTAGGCGGAGTTACATTTACAATTACCTGTTTTTTATTTAATAATCCGTTTGAGGACATAATATTAAAAGTTAAAGTGTCCTTCTGATTAACATGAATATCTCTTTTTATGTCGAATTTAAATTCTACATCTTTTTCAGATTTAGTATTGATTTTTTCAATTGAAATTTCCTGCTGCTGGAATACAAAATTCGGATTAGAATTATCAGCCTTAATATTGATATCTTCTGCATCGGTTAAATCCGAAATATTCTCAAGAGTAAGTATTATAGTATTACCTTTCGTTCCCGGAGTTACATCGTATACAGTTTGTGCTTTTAAAGTACCAATAATAATAAAGCACATTAATATAATTGATATTTTCATTTTAATTCCTCCAATTTTTACAAATTCCTTTAATTAAAATTATTCCCTTCTCATTGACAAGGTGTATATTTTTTATTAACCCTAATGCTGTTTCCAACAAGTGTCCATGTTAGATTATTACCATCAAAAGTCACTGAAAACACATTTGAATGTGTACCGGGGTAAAATATTCTGGGCTGTCCTCTGTCATCAGGATTAGGATCAAATTGATTGTTTACTGATGGTACAATACCAACAGGGAAACTGTTGTGATTATTATAACCGTAATATGCCGTATAAGTACGGTCGCCATTGTCTTGAATGCATTCAAATACAGGGTTAACCGTTTGAGGTAGCTATCTACCACAGAAAGATACATTGTATCGGAAATAGAGTCATAATTTGAAAGCCAAATGGGGAAATCTGTTGCAGTACGCATTACTATTGAATTAATAGAAAAAGTAATTATTGAATCAGATGCATAATTTGGCTGAAATGTATTACCATTAAAATATGCAATCGTAGAATCATTAAAATGTGAACCCGACAGAGTAATAGTTAAAGCATTTAATTCTCCCAGACTAAAATATGATAATGCTGTTGCAGGGGATACTGAATTTAACACAGGGGGTATTTCATCCGGAAGATTATCTAACAAATATTCAGTATTAAATTTTAAAAATGCATAAGCTTCACTTGTAATATTTGATAGAGTATCATTATCTAATTCCTGTAGTATTGATTGCAAAGTACTTTCTACGTAGGGAATATGGTTATTTACTAAGAGATATTTTGCCCTTGTATATAAAGAATCATACTTAGAAGTTGTAGTTTGATTTTCTATCCAGCCTAATTCATATGATTTCTGGTTGTAATTTAATAATGAATCTAAGAATCCTTTAGTGTTTAATGTATCATCTAATTCCCGCGGACCAATAGTTTTACCCCAAACCATGTTTTCTGTCCGGTTTAATTCATAAATCGCTAATGCTTCTGAACTACTCATCGAATCTGTTGAGGGAGCAACATTATAAGCTTGCGTCGCATAAGACACAATAGTAGGTAAGCTTGTTGTTATAAATTTAAAACCACCTACAGCTTCTCCCGGCCAAATTAAATAACCATCGTTCAGTGTTGGGGCACCCCACCCTTCCAGGTGATTTGCATACCCACTGCCTACCCAATGGGCAGGAGTAACCTTTTTAAGTTTATTCCCATCAACATCTGCGACAACCCAAAATAAATTAATCCTTTGCTTACTTTGAACATCATTTTGAACATCATATGAATAAGTTAAAGTATCTGTTTGTTGATTAATGGAACAACTTATATAAGGAACAAAATTGTTAGCTGGATATAATTCAGTGGGAGGTGCTAATGGGGTATTTATCCATTTCCCATATTCAGAACCATTCCAACTCCAAACTTCACTACCATCATAATAACTTAAATTTCGTATTTCCTGAATGCCGTCACCTTCTACATCAACAAATCCCATAGCATACTCTTGTCCAACAATATCCTGACTGTTCAACAAGTGGCCAGAATTTCCATTCCAGCTGAATATCTTTAAGCTTATCGTTCCCAAACCACTCTGTATAATTATCTCTACTGTACCATCCAAATTAATGTCATCAACAGCAAATATGTTATTAAAATCGGTAGGTATTTTTGGTTCAGAAAGCCAGATTACATTCCCTTCTTTATAAATGCCTGCCCTGTTGCCTTCTACCATCCCTTGATAGTTCTCATTCACTTTTGTTACAAACACAAAGCTATTAGTCAGCATACCATATGGATTCTGAATGGAAGCATATAAATACTTCTTATCGCCTCTTAATGAATCAATATCAACAATGTCATCTACTTCATACATACCGGAATAATAATTTTGGAAATATTGATTTATTTCTTCTTTTACTGAACTTTCCCTAAGTCGTTTTTGTGGCTGCGCACTTAGTATTTCACTACTAATCAAGATTAAGAATATAGATACAATTAATATTTTATACTTCATCTTATTATCCTTCTTTCAATTTTTTTCTGGTAAATTATTTCTTATATGGCTGAAAACTGAGTTTGGATATTTTTTATGACTACCACCATTGTATGCTAAAAAAGCCTTCCAATAAGAGATTTCAAATGCTTGTGACTTAGGCCATGTATCCTCTTGTAAATATAATACTGGTCCAAGCATGTCTCTCAACTTGCCCAATAAATGTTTGCTACCATATAATATATTTATTGAAGGAATCATAGCATATTCCGGTAAATAATTCTCATTATTATCTGGGTAATTGTATTCAAAATTCAAATAGCTTTTAACACCAGAATAATAAGTTAACTGCATAAGGCCATAAGAGGCTGCTATTCTTGTTTGTGCTATCGTCCCATACATTCCTTTACCTCCTATCGAATCTCTCAAAAATTTAAAGTAACTTGTATCAGCTAATACTTTTGATGAATCACTAATAAGATTTTCATTTACACCTCTCCTTTTTAATGTATCAACCTGAACCGTACCCCGTATTGTGGACAAGCAGAAAAGCAACTATATTAAACCTAAAGAAAATATAGGAGCTAACATGCCAGAGAAATTACCAAGAAGGACATTTGACAGGGACTTTAAGATATCAGCCGTAAAGCTGGTACTGGAATCAGGAAAATCTATAAAGAGTATATCCTCGGAATTAGGAATAAGCGAGAACACTTTATTTAACTGGAAGAAAAAGTACCTGGAAGATGCAAAGAATGCATTCCCGGGCAAAGGACATATGAAGCCGGAGGAGGAAGAGTTAAGGAAAAAAGACAAGGAGATAGCAAGGCTAAAAATGGAGCGGGACATTTTAAAAAAAGCTATAGCGTACTTCACAAAGGAACAGGAATGAAGTACAGATTTATAATAAACAATCTGAGGGAATATCCATTAGGACTTAGCTGCAAAATACTGGGAGTAAGCCGTTCAGGATATTATAAGTGGCAGAAGATGAGATATATACAAAAAAGACTCGAAGAGAAGCAATTTCTATTGCTGATAAGAAAACATTATAAATTAAGCCGAGGACGATATGGTCTTAGGAGAATAACGCAGGCAATAAGACGTGAAGGAGTAATTGTAAACAAAAAGCGAGTCTACAGGCTGATGAGAAAATACGGTATATTCTCTAAAACAAAGAAGAAATTCAAAGTAACAACGAAGCAAAATATCTCAGCACGTTTCAGTCCGAATCTGCTTGAGGGAAAGTTTGAAGCTGAAAGAGAAAAACAGATATGGACATCTGATATAACATATATCTGGACCAATGAAGGATGGATGTATCTAGCTGTAATACTTGATGTATATACGCGGGAGATAATAGGCTGGTCTGTTAATCAAAGAGCTGCTGCAGATTTAGTTCTAAATGCATTAAGGATGGCTATTAACAACAGAAAACCATCTGCTGGAATAATATTTCATTCCGATAGAGGAAGTCAATATACATCAGCCAGACTTCGGAATGTGCTTTCGCATTATGGATTTATCCAGTCAATGAGCAACAGAGGAAACTGTTATGATAATGCTATAACAGAAACATTCTTCAGCACATTAAAAAAAGAGCTTATATATCTGAGGAACTTTGAAACTAGAGATCAGGCAGCAGTTGAAATTTTTGAGTTTATTGAGATATTTTACAACAGAAAAAGACTTCATTCTGCTTTAGGATATAAGAGCCCTTTGGAATTTAGAATGGAAAATTTAGTTGAAAGTAAAAAGAACAGTATTAATTTATAATAATCAAAAAGTTGCTTATCTTAATGTCTAATTTT
>CAVQMC010000017.1:0-66155 GCA_963713505.1 uncultured Ignavibacteria bacterium
ATCCTTTTCAAATTCCACTCATTCCCATCCCAATGTACTGCATTGTAAGCATTTGGATCAGGAACTCCTGTAGTATCCAGCAAATAAATCTCACCAACAGCCCAAATATCATTTTCATTTATAATTGCTACATCGTATAAGTGTACAGCTTCCTGCTTGTCCGCCAAACGTCCAGGTTTGCCATGTAAAGTTATTACTTGTTGTATCGAGAGTTGTGGCAGTAATTTCGTTGCTCTGATGGATTCAGGTACCGGATATTTTGAATTTGTATGTTTGGTTTGGGAGAAGTGAATCAATATATAAAATCGTATCTGCTGTAGTTAAATTTATTGTTTCTCTTATGTTTTCGTTTTGGATTAGGTCGATGGTTGTTGGAAGTTGGATGTTGGCGGTTGTTAAACTCAGCCAGGCTTCTGTGCAGGAAACATCTTCTAAACTTAATTCTGCAGAACTGTTATTTGTCGGTTCGGTAGAATTCTTACATGAACTAAATAAAAGAATTGCAATCAGAATCAAAAAATAAGAAGAATATTTTAAGCTCAAGGCAAAAGCCCCATAATTATTTTGTAAATAATTTCTAAAATAATAATCGAAAAGATAATTAAAAAGTCATCAACTTATATTAATGTTGAACTCCGATGGAGTTCTCTTTTTAGAATTAACACAGTTTTTTACAAACGTTGAATTCCTAACGGAATTCACCTAAAAATCCCGTAGGGACTTAACATTTGTAACAAAGAAGAAATATATACTTCATGGAACCTCGTAGAGGTTCAACCATTATTTAATTTTAAATTATCTTTTCCTGTCTTAGTGTCTATTTAAAAGATTGTAATATCAAAAAATTGATTCTTAATTTAAAAACATTTCGGCAAATCCATCACTTCATGAAATTCCTAACAGAATTCACCTACAAATCCCGTAGGGATTTAACATTTGTAACAAAGAAGAAATACATACTTCAAGGAACCTCGTAGAGGTTCAACTATTATATTAATAATTATCTATTCTTGAATTAACACTTTCGCAGCTAAAAAAAAGATTATAACCTTAAAAACTTTAACTCTTAATTTACAAACGTGGAATTCCTAACGGAATTAAACTGCAAATCCCGTAGGGATTTAACATTTGTAACAAAGAAGAAATACATACTTCATGGAACCTCGTAGAGGTTCAACTTAAAAGTAAATTTATCGTAAACTAATTTTTAACAAGGCTGCCATGAAGCTTCCGTGGCAGTGTGAGTTATACTTCTTCAATCACGATTATAATAATTTCACACCTTCGGTGTTTATTCTTTATATTCCTTATATAAACGTTATAATAATTTCACGGCTTTGCCGTTTGGTTTGTCATTACGAGCGAAGCGAAGTAATCTCACTTAACAATAAAAATAAAAGATTGCTTCGTCCCGATAAATCGTGACTCTCAATGACTTGTTCACTTCTATTGGGTCTGCTGCATTTATTCATGCTTTTGTCTTTACATTTAAATGCTGTTAATTTTATATAAATATCCTTTGCGACTTAGACGCCTTCGCGGCTAGTTAAAAAGATTATAACCTTAAAAACTTTAACTCTTAATTTACAAACGTGGAATTCCTAACGGAATTAAATTGCAAATCCCGTAGGGATTTAACATTTGTAACAACAAAAGAAACACAAACTTCGAAGAACCTCGTAGAGGTTCAACTATTATTTATTCTTTAATTATTCATTCGTAACTTCGCAGCTGATTAAATAGATTATAGCATTAAAAACTAAAATCAAGCTTGATTAATAACCAAATCTTATGGTTATAAGTTTAATTTTGTTTATTTTTACAAATTCTATTTCAATTAATTGATACTTTTATGATAGACTTTGCTAAGCTGGAAAAAATTCTAAAAGAAAATAATTCATTTCTTTTAACAACTCATGTTAATCCCGATGCAGATGCAATAGGATCGGAAATTGCTCTGTATTTAATTCTTAAAGAACTAAAAAAAGAAGTTTATATAATTAATAGAAGCGCAACTCCTTATAACCTGGAATTTCTTGATGTCGATAAAAAAATAGAAACTTATAATCCGGAAAAGCATGATAAAATCATAAATACCGTTGATGTATTAGCTGCAATCGATTTTAACAGATCAGACAGAATGGTACTGATGCAGGAAGCTTTTAATAAATCCAAAAGCAAAAAAATCTGTATCGATCATCATCAAGATGCTGAGGATTTTGTCGATGATCTTTTCTCTGATATAAGTTACAGCGCAACGGGACAAATCATTTATGACTTAATAAAAAAGACCGGCATTGTTAAACTTACATTTGAAACAGCTTATCCGATTTACGCTGCTATAATGACGGATACAGGTTCATTCAGATTTGAAAGAACAACTCCGGAATTACATAAAATTGCTGCAGAGCTTTTGGAGCTTGGAGTAAATCCGGGAGATGTTTTTGACAAAGTTTATGATCAAAGCAGAATAAGCAAAGTAAAACTTTTAGGAATTGCACTTGAATCATTAAAGCTTTACGGCAAAGGAAACCAAATTGCTTATATGAAATTGGCAAGAGAATCATTTAAAGAAACCGGCGCTCTTGAAGAAGATACAGACGGATTTGTTAATTTTTCTTTGTCTGTGGAAAATGTAAAAATCGGATTATTATTTATTGACTTAAAGGAAGGATTCAAGGTAAGTTTCAGATCAAAAGGTGTTCTGCCGATGAATGAACTTGCAGGTGAATTCGGCGGCGGCGGACATATAAATGCTGCAGGTTTAAGAATAAGAAACGGAAATCTTGATGACTATCTTCCTAAAATTTTAAGCAAAGCAGAAGAATATCTTTCTAAATAAAAAGAGTTAAAAATGTTTAAAATAAATATTAAATCAGGCGGCAAAAAAATAACTTACAAACCTTTTTCAGTTACTTTAAAATATCTTGTTGATGAAAGTAAGTTAAAAGAGAGCTTATTAAACTTAGCCAGAGTTTCCAATGTTAAATTATCGGAACTTCAAAAGAAAAATTTTCTGTCCAAAGAGGGAAGTGAAATTCGCGTAGCTAAACCCGACGGCAAACCTGACGAAATAATTATTTCCAAAGTTAAAATAGATGATAAATTTTCACCGGATTATTTTAGAAATCATCTTGCCGGAATTTTACCTTCACTTTCAGGTGAGCAGATAAGCAATCTCCATATTTTTATTCCTAAATACGAAGCGGTTAAAAAACATTTTAAGAATGAGGAATATTTTTACCAGACATTTGTTGAAGGAATTTTATTAGGCAATTATAGTTTCGAAAAATATAAATCAGATAAGAAGGAAATTAAAAATCTTACAGTCTGGTTTTATGCAGATAATCCTAAAAAATTAAAAACCGCAATTACCACAGCCCAAATTCTAATAGAAGGAGTTTACTTCAGCAGGGATTTACAAAATGAACCTGCAATTAATTTAACTCCAGCTTTGTTTGCTAATAGAATAAAATCAACATTAACAAAAAATAAGATTAAAGTAACAGTTTTTAATGAAACCGAAATTGTAAAAAGAAAAATGGGCGGACTGATGGCTGTAGGAATGGGAAGTGAAAATCCGCCGAGATTTATTATTATGAAATACTCTCCAGCAGGAAAGAAAAAATCCGGCAAGAAATTAAAAAAGATTGCTTTGGTAGGGAAAGGAGTTACTTTTGATTCAGGCGGAATTTCAATTAAACCTGCCGCAAACATGGGAGAAATGAAAGCGGATATGTCCGGCGCTGCAGTTGTTGCAGGAACTTTATTAGCGGCAGCAAAAGCAAATCTTAATATTGAATTATTAGGAATAATTCCTTCTGCTGAAAATATGTTATCCGGAAAATCAATGAGACCTGGAGATATTGTAAAAACTGCTTCCGGGAAAACTATAGAGATTGATAATACCGATGCTGAAGGAAGAATGATTTTAGCGGATGGTTTGGATTATGCTTCCAAAGCAAAACCTGATCAGATTATTGATCTTGCAACATTAACCGGAGCATGTGTGGTTGCATTGGGAGATTTTGTTGGCGGATTATTCACAAAAAATGATGAATTAGCTGATAACCTTTACAATGTAAGCAGAGTTACTTATGAGAGAATTTGGCGTTTGCCGATCTGGGATGATTATCATAAATACAATAAGAGTGAAGTTGCCGATGTGAAAAACAACGGCGGAAGATGGGGCGGAGCAATTTCGGCAGCTAAATTTTTAGAGAATTTTGTGGATAGTAAAATTACTTGGGCTCATTTAGATATTGCCGGACCTTCAATGCAAAATGACTTTAGCAATTACAGCAGAAAATATATGACGGGATTTGGTGTAAGACTGCTTTTTAATTATTTAAAAGGTTTAAGCAAATAAATATATAAAATATTATAATTCATTTTTAATAAATAAGTTACCATCTTTTATTTCATAAAGATTATCGGCTAAATTTACAAGCCCGGGATTGTGAGTAACTATCACAAATGTCTTATTCATTTTTTCTTTTAAATCTAAAAATATCTTGTGAATTATCTCGCTATTTGCAGAATCGAGGTTTCCTGTGGGTTCATCTGCAAAAATTATCTGCGGATCATTTGCCAAAGCCCTTGCCACCGCAATTCTCTGCTGCTCACCGCCGGAAAGTTCGGCCGGTTTGTGAGTAGAACGGTCAATTAAATCAACAATTTCTAATAATTCTTCCGCTCTTTTAGAAGCTTTTTCAAACGAAATTCCATGAATCATTAAAGGGATTGCAATATTTTCTATTGCAGTAAATTCAGGTAATAAATGATGAAACTGAAATACAAATCCGATATTCTGATTTCTAAACTTTGCTAATTTTTCATCTGAATAAGAAAATATATTTTCATCGGAATAAATAACTTCACCGGAATCCGGCCTGTCTAATGCTCCCAAAATATGGAGCAAAGTGCTTTTGCCTGCTCCCGATTTTCCGACTATAACAGATATTTTATTCGCCTCAAGTTTGAGAGAAACTTCTTTAAGAACTTCAAGTTTTATTTTCTTTGAGTTCTCGTAAGTTTTATTAAGATTATTAGCGTTTAATATTATATTATTTTCCATTTATATTCAGATAAAATTGAAATTTTATTCCCACTTAATTGATTCCAAAGGATTTATTTTTGCTGCTCTTTTTGCCGGGAAAAGCGAAGCCAAAAATGAAAGCAGCATTGATGCTCCGGTTATAAAAAAGAAATCCGAAAGTCTTAATTGAACAGGTAATGCATCTATTTTGTATTGCGTCGGATCTAAAGGATAAATTTTAAAGTGAATCTGCAGATAGCAAATTAAATATCCTAATAAAACTCCGGCTAAAGTTCCGATAATTCCAATAAGAAGACCTTCGTACATAAATATTTTTAAAATTGATTTTTCACCCGCTCCCATCGATCTTAAAATTCCTATATCACGTTTTTTCTCAATTACCGACATTGAAAGCGATCCTAAAATGTTAAAGGTTGCGACTGCAATTATCAAACATAAAATTATATAAGCCGTCCATCTTTCAATCTGCATAACTGTGTATAATTCTTTGTGAAGATCATACCATGTATTTACAGAAAATGATTTATTGTCGAGTTTACTCTGCAGAATTTCTTTTACTTTATTCGATTGATCTATATTTGTTAATCGGAGTTCGAAGCCTTGAATTCTGTTTCCGTAACCAAGTAATCTTTGTGCGGTTGAAAGGGAAGTGAAAATATAAGAATCATCATATTCATTATTCTTGGAATTAAATATTCCGACCACATGAAATTTTTGTGTCATAGGAAGAGAAAATTGCGTTATGGCTTTTTCAATTCCAACCGGAGAAATAATTGTAACCGTGTCTCCAACTATAGCTTCCAGGTGATCGGCTAAAGGTAATCCTAAAAGCATATCAGGTGAATTGCTGTAACTTCCTAAATCATAAGAACCTAAAACTACAGATTTTTTTAATGAGTAAATGTCTTCGCCGGTTTCGGGCGTTATTCCTTTTAAATTAACTACTTGAGTTAAACCTTTTTGATAAGCCAAAACTTTTCCGCTTACATAAGGAGCATAATCTTTTACTTCGGGAATTGATTTTAATAACTGTTCGACTTTTGCTTTTTGAGATGCAGCTTCGGGAGAAATGAATTCAACTCTAACCTGTGGATCAAGACTGATTAAAAAACTTGTAACCAAACTTCCAAAGCCGTTAAAAACAGAAAGTACAACAATTAAAGCTGCTACTCCGATTGTAATTCCAAATATGGAAATGAGTGAAATTATCGTAATAAAATTAATCTTGTGTTTAGATCTTATATATCGTTTTGCTATAAAATATTCGTATTTCATTAATTAAATCTTAATGCTGTTACAGGTTTAATTTTTGAAGCTATAAAACTTGGAATAATCGCGGCTAAAATACACAAAGCTAAAGCAATTAAAGAAACAATTATAAAAATAAAAGGAGTCATGGAAATCGGAACAGTCGACATAAAATAAACAGAAGAAGGAAGCGAAATAATATTATATGTTAATTGAATTTCCATTAATAAATAAGCTAATAAATTTCCTAAAATAATTCCTGCTAATGCGAGTAAAATTCCCTGATATAAAAAAATTTGAACAATTTGTTTTTTAGTTGCTCCAAGAGATTTTAAAGTTCCGATTGCATTTGTTTTTTCCAGAACGATCATTAATAAAGTTCCGATAATATTAAAAGCCGCTACAATAATTATTAATCCAAGAATTATAGGAATCGGTTTTTTTTGGAGTTCAATCCATGTAAAAATATTTCTATGAAGCTGGTAAATCGATCTTACATAAAAAGGATAATGAAGATTATCTCTTAAAACTCTGGTTAGGCTGTCGATTTTATTTACATTATTTAACCTGATATCATAACCGTTTACATTATCTCCGATATTAAAAAGTGATTGAGCTGATTTTAAATTTACATAAGCATTAAGATCATCATACTCAGCCATTCCGCTTTCAAATATTCCCGAAACAGTAAATCTCATAATATTTGGTAAATTTTCCGGAGAAGGAATCTGATCATTATTTAAAGTGAAGACAGTTACTTTATCACCGGCTTTAATGAAAAGTTTATCGGCTAATTTTTTTCCGATTACAATTGTAGGATTTTCATCACCGCTTAGTAAAAACTTTCCCTCAACAATATCTTTTTTAATGTAAATCGAATTATCATTTGGTGGAATTCCTTTAAGATTTACACCTTCCTTCATAGTTTTGCTGCTGATGATTCCCAAATTTGCAGCATAAGGATTTACAGACAAAGCATACTTGCCGAGATAATTTTTAATTTCCGGAAGCATTGTATGATAACCGGGAAGAATATTAGTATAAGATGATATTTTGATATGAGAATCAAAATCCACTACTTTTTGAGTAATTGTATTTTGAAATCCATTTAAAATACTAAGTGCAATAATTAAAGTTGCAACGCCTAGTGAAATTCCAATTATTGAAATTGTTGAAATAAAAGATATGAACTTGGAATCTTTTTTAGAGAAAGTATATTTTTTAGAAATATAAAACGGAAAAGGCATTTTTTAACTTATTTATACAAATAATTAACTTACAATATAAATAAGAAACTATATACTTAAAAACTTTGTGATTTTAATAAAAAAGTTCGATTAAAAGGAAAAAAGATAATATTTGTAGTAATGGTTGAATTGTTTTTTAGAAAATAATCGTATATATTTATTTTCTATTTTTTAAAGCATTTTGCAGATTGCTTTAAGATAATTGTTCTAAGTAAATTGAAAATAATGGTTTATTAAAATTCGGGGCGTAGCGTAGCCCGGTTCATCGCGCCTGCTTTGGGAGCAGGAGGTCGCAGGTTCGAATCCTGCCGCCCCGACTGGGAATTCGGATTTTGGAATTCTGATTTGCGGACATAGAAAGTGATTTACAGTTAAATACTTTCAATCCAAAACCCGTAAATCCGAAATCTATCACGCGCCCATAGCTCAATTGGATAGAGCAACAGCCTTCTAAGCTGTAGGTTAGTGGTTCGAATCCACTTGGGCGTACAAGTAAAATTTAACTTGTTGTTCTTTTTGTCTTGATAATAAAATTAGTAAAAATTATAAAAGTACTTTTTAATTTTTCCTCTCTAATTTTTACTTTATTATTGATTTTCACACGGTGAGCGTAGCTCAGTTGGTTAGAGCACCAGGTTGTGGCCCTGGGGGTCGTGGGTTCAAATCCCATCGCTCACCCCAGATTTAAAAGTGTTCTTAGCATACGGCCCCATCGTCTAGTGGTTAGGACATCGCCCTTTCACGGCGGTAACAGGGGTTCAAATCCCCTTGGGGTCACTCTTTAAATACCTTCAGGATTTTAGATTTAAGTCTTGAAGGTTTTTTATTTTAAATCACAAATAGTTCATTTAGTTATCCGACTTCTATTTATTTTAAACAATTTTCAAAAATTATTTTAAATAATTGTTTTTTTTTCATAAACTAACGTTAGTTAATTAAGGTAATTTTTAATTCTATAAAATGCCAAAAACAAAATACGTTACTCCGGATATTAATCTAAATCTTAATGTCAGGGGAATCCCTCTCTCAGCCACACTTTTAATAAATGAAAAAAGCAATCAACTTAGGAAAGAAGGAAAGACTGTTTATAAATTAGGACTTGGACAGTCGCCGTTTCCTGTTCCCCAATCAGTTGTTGATGCTATTAAAAACAAATGCATTTCAAAAAGATTATCTGCCGGTAAAAGGACTTGCCTCAATTAAGACAAGCCGTTGCAGAATATTACTGCAGAACTCAAGGAGTTTGTTATACAGATGAGGATGTATTAATCGGTCCGGGTTCTAAAGAATTAATGTTTCTTCTTCAGTTTGTTTATTACGGCGATTTGGTAATTCCTACTCCAAGCTGGGTGTCTTATGCACCTCAAGCAAATATTATCGGCAGACATGTTTATTGGCTTTCAACTACAAGAGAAAATAAATGGAGATTAACTGCGGATGAATTAGTTGAACATTGTAAAGAAGATCCGAACAGACCGAGAATTGTTATATTAAATTATCCTTCAAATCCAAGCGGTTCAACATATACCATTGAAGAGTTGAAAAAAATTGCAAAGGTTGCACGTGAACATAAAATAATTCTTATTTCCGATGAGATTTACGGTGAACTTCATCATAAAGGTAAACATGTATCAATTGCAAAGTTTTATCCTGAAGGAACAATAATCAGCGGAGGAATAAGTAAATGGTGCGGAGCAGGTGGATGGAGATTAGGAACCTTTACTTTTCCGTCTTCATTAAGATGGCTACTGGATGCAATGGCTGCTGTAGCCAGCGAAACTTTTACTTCTACAAGCGCGCCAATTCAATTTGCATCGGTAAGAGCTTTTCAAGGGGGAATTAAAATTGAAAGGTACTTATGGAACTGCAGGAAAATCTTATCGGCATTAGGTAAAGCTGTAAGTGAAAAACTAATTAAAGCCGGAGTTCATGTTTATCACCCGGATGGGGCATTTTATGTCTTTCCGGATTTCTCAGATTTTGAGGTTAAATTTCATCAAAGAGGATATAAAAATTCAATAGATTTTTGTAATGATTTACTTGAGCAAACAGGAGTTGCAATATTACCAGGAAGTGCATTCGGCAGACCTAAAGAAGAATTTACAGCCAGAATTTCTTATGTGGATTTTGATGGAACAAGAGCTTTAGCGGCTGCTGAAGAATTAAATTCTGATAAAGAATTTAATGGGGATTTTGTTGAAAATTACTGTGCAACAACATTGAAGGCTGTTGATTTAATTTGTGATTTTATAAAAGCTTAGTTATTTGATTTAGTTGATAATTTGGGATTTATCATTTTGCTGCAAACATAACATGTCATCTTTAAAGAGATTTTTAAAACCTAATTCTAAAACTCTAAGGATATATCATCCCTAACGGGATTAACAGAATTTCTATAAATAACTCCATCGGAGTGATATATTATTAGAATAAATGAAGGAGAGATATTATAAAACCACATAGTGGTGACGTGTTCAGATATTATACATGGAATCTTAAAAATAACAATGGAGGAAATCATGGCAAACACCTATTCACAATTACTAATCCACATTGTTTTTGCGGTTAAAGGAAGACAAAATTTAATATCAAACAAATGGAAAGATGAACTCTTTCAAATACATAACCGGTATTGTTAAAAATAAAAAACAAAAATTAATATGCATAAACGGTGTACAAGATCATGTTCATATTTTGATTGGATTAAAGCCGGAGAAAGCAATTTCGGATTTAGTTAGAGATGTGAAAAACAATTCCTCCGATTTTATCAATAAAAATAAATTAGTAAGAGGAAGATTTAGCTGGCAAAAAGGCTACGGAGTTTTTTCCTATTCAAATTCTCAACTAGATAGAGTTGTAAAGTATATAATGAATCAGGAAAAGCATCATAAGAGAAAAACTTTTAAAGAAGAGTATATTGAATTTTTAGAGAAATTCAGTATTGAATATGATGAAAAATATTTATTTGATTGGATAGAATAATTTGATGTTTTTGCGTCACTCCTACGGAGATTGGTCTTTTTCATTGATTAATATTATTAAGAACATATCATCCCTAAAGGGATTGACTTGAACGAAAATTAACTCCGAAGGAGTGAAATATTCTTAAGAAGTTAATAAATGAGAAGAAAATAAAACCACATAGTGGTGACATATAAAGTTAAAATATTTTATATATCATCTAAATAGAGATTTTTTGTATTTGAGGATATCTGAATTTTTAATAACACAAAATCCCAAAAGAGATTACTTAAAAGATTGCATCGTAATTAATCTTTTTCAACTTTCAACCAATACTTCCTTTTTTTGTGAATGTTCAACCGGGTAACCTGCTTTTACCCAGCCTTCATATCCGCAGGTTAAATTGAAAACATTTTTAAATCCATTATCTTAGCAGAATACTTGCCGCAATACTGGATCTATCTCCGCCTGCACAATGAACAACAATTTTATCATCTTTTGAAAGTTCATTTAATCTATCGGATAAATATCCCGCATGTATATTAACTGCATTTGGAATATGCCCATTTTCATATTCAGTATAATTTCTAACATCTAAAACAAAATACTCATCTAAGTTATTATATAATTGTTTAACATTTATTTGATTCATTGTTTCCAAACTCATAACCGGAGTTTGCAAGTTTATCCATATCGTTTACATATCCGTAAATATTATCCAAACCGATTCTTATTAAAGACTTTGTTAATTCTTCAATTCTATTCTCAGAAGCAACAAGCATAAACGGTTTGTCATAATCTAAAATCCAACCGGCCCATGTGCTGAATGCAGAATTATCCTGAATGTTAATACTGTCTTTTATATGTCCGCCGGCAAAAGCAATTTTATCCCGCGTATCGATTAATTTTATATTATCATTTAATGCCTTATCAAATTGCGTTAAGGTAAGTCTAGCAGGGTGGGGAATGTTTCCCAATATTTTAGGACCGACTTTATTTAACCTTTTCATCATTGCAAAATATTTAGGAGGTTCCGGCTGACCTTCAAGCAAAGTATTTACAAATTCGTTTTCATCTTCAATCTGAAATGCCCAATTAACCAGCTTTTCATATCCTACGGTCGAACCCGGAACGGCTCCTAAAGCTTTTCCGCATGCAGAACCTGCACCATGTCCCGGCCACACTTGAATATAATCCGGGAGTGCTTTAAATATATTTAATGAATTAAACATCTGCTTTGCGCCAATTTCTCTGGTGCCTTTTATTCCGGCAGCTTTTTCTAACAGATCCGGTCTGCCTACATCTCCAACGAAAACAAAATCTCCTGTAAAGATCATAACCGGTGCATCTCCGGCAGGAGTATCAGTTAAAAGAAAAGAAATATGTTCAGGCGTATGTCCGGGAGTGTGCATAACCTGAAGTTTTATATTGCCTACTTTTATAAAATCACTGTCCTTTAACCCAATATGATCAAATTGATATTGCCAGTCTTTTCCGCCTTCATCCGATAAATAAACTTTTGCACCTGTTGCAGCAGCTAATTCTCTTGTACCGCTTAAAAAATCTGCATGAATATGAGTTTCTGTAATATGAGTAATTTGAAGTTTTTCTTTTTCAGCAATCTCTAAATATTCATCAATATCGCGTTTTGGATCGATCACAATTGCTTCACCGGTTGCCTGACATCCGATAATATAACTAGCTTGTGCTAATCCCTTTTCATAAACACGTTCAAAAAACATTTAAGTCTCCCGTTTAAAATTCTTTTGTTAAATTTTATTCTAAATCTTCATCCCAATCCAGAATTCCTGATTCAAGATTGTATATTGTTTTGAAATCCCATTGCTAACATTTGTCTGCCCGCGTGATAACTTCTGTTTCCGCTTCTGCAGTACAAATAGTAGTTCTTATTTCTATCTAACTCATCTATTCTGCTCATAAAATCCGGACTGCTAATATCTATTAATGTAGAATTTGGAATATGACCCGATATTGTATTCCATTTTTGTTCTTACATCTATAAGAACGCCGTTGTTATCATTTTTTAATTTTTCAGAAAATGTTCTTGAATCAAGATCTTGAACTGTATTTGAATTCTGAGATGGTTCAGTGTTTTCCTTGAACATAATTTTCCTTTTAGATTGTCTATAAATAATTATATAATATTACTTAACAATGTCGATGAATAGATAAACATTTGGAATTGTTAATGAATTAAGATGCATCAATATTCAATTAGATTCAATAATTGGTATTGTATATGATTCATATCAAGCAATATATTAGAATTGAAAAGCAGTAAATAATATGTCAATATTTAATCGACTGATAAGTCTTCGATTTTTGTGTGTTTAGGGAATTTTCATTTTAGTAACTATCTTCTTTATATTTGATTTCTGAAATAAAATTAAGGTTTTCTCTCCCATGGCGAACAAATACGAATTAGCTGTACTCGGCGGCGGTCCGGGCGGTTATGTAGCGGCGATTAGAGCTGCACAATTAGGATTTAAAACAGTTATAATTGATAAAGATAATTTAGGCGGAATATGCCTGAATTGGGGATGCATTCCTACCAAATCCTTATTGAGAAATGCTGAAATTTATGATAATGTAAAAAATCATGGAGAAGATTTTGGAATTACTGCCAAAGAACTAACTTATGATTTCAGCAGAATAATAAAAAGAAGCCGCGAAATTTCGGATAGAATTACAAAAAATGTAGAAATGCTGATTAAGAAAAATAAGATTGACAGAATAAGAGGATTTGGTAAATTAGTAAATAAAAATCAGATTGATGTTTTTGATGATAAAAATAAAAAGATAGAATCTGTTAACATTTGATAAAGTTATTGTTGCTACCGGTGCAAGACCAAAAACTGTTGATGCAATTCCGGTTGATAGAAAAATGATTATTACAAGCCGCGAAGCTATGGTTTTACCGGAACAGCCTAAAGAATTAGTCGTTGTAGGAGCCGGAGCAATCGGAATTGAGTTTGCATATTTCTATCAAGTTCTCGGAACAAAAGTTACTGTAATTGAAATGCTTGATAGAATTCTTCCGATTGAAGATAAAGAAGTTTCTGAAACCTTAACAAGAAGTTTTAAAAAACGAGGAATGCAGATCTTTACTAAAGCTGCTGTAGAAAAAGCAGAAGTAAAAGGAAAGAAAGTTAAAGTTACTTTTAATGTAAATGGTGAAAAGAAAGAAATAACTGCCGATAAAGTTTTAAATGCAATTGGTGTAACAGGAAATATAGAAGGATTCGGTTTAGAAGAATTAGGAGTAGAAATATTTAAAAATCACATTAAAGTAAATAAAGATAATTACGAGACAAACGTTAAAGGAATTTTTGCTATAGGTGATGTAATAGGTCCGCCGTGGTTAGCACATGTTGCATCTGCAGAAGGAATTCATTGTGTTGAAACAATGAAAGGATTAAATCCTCCAAAATTAATATATGAAAATATTCCCGGATGCACTTATTGTCAGCCGCAGGTTGCAAGTGTAGGGTTAACTGAGGAAAAAGCAAAAGAAGCCGGTTATGAAGTAAAAGTCGGCAAATTTCCTTTTATGGCAAGCGGGAAAGCATTTGCTGTTGGCGAGAGGGAAGGTTTTGTAAAACTTATCGTTGATGCAAAATATGGTGAAATTTTAGGTGCTCATATAATTGGTGCTGAAGCAACGGAATTAATTGCTGAATTAGGATTAGCTAAATCGGTTGAAGCAACTGCAGAATCAGTTATGAAAACTGTACACGCACATCCGACACTTTCCGAATCAGTTATGGAAGCAGCCGGTGCAGTCTACGGTGAAGCTATTCATATATAGATTTATTGTGATTTAAATTATTATTTTTTAAGAAGTTATTCCTTCTTTTTTATTAAATTACTTAATATTTAGTTTCAACAAAAATTGTATTAAAATTGATCAATAGATCGTTAAATTACTGCGACTTAGGTTTGATTGATTATCAGGAAGCCTGGGATCTGCAGAAAGAAACTTTTGAATTCAGATATAAGAAATTATTCAGCGATGTCTTATATCTTTTGGAACATCCTCATACATATACTTTAGGTAAAACTGCAGAAGCTGAACATTTAATAAGCAATAAAGATTATCTAGAAAAAAATAAAATCTCGGTATATAATATTGATAGAGGCGGCGATATAACTTATCACGGTCCGGGACAAATTGTAGGATATCCGATTATTGATTTGAATGAATGGAAAAAAGATACTCATAAATATTTAAGAGCTTTGGAAGAAGTAATTATAAGAACTCTTGATGAATATGGAATTAAAGGTACACGCGATCCAAAATATACCGGAGTTTGGATTGAAAATAGAAAAATTGCTGCAATTGGAATAAAAGTGAGCAGATGGATAACAATGCACGGATTCGCATTCAATATCAATACGGATTTGTCTTTGTTTAACGGAATAGTTCCGTGCGGAATTTTTGATAAAGATGTAACATCTATGAAAAGAGAATTGAATAAAGAGATTGATATTAAAGAGGTTAAAGCTAAGTTGTTAAAAAAATTTTTAACCGTGTTTGGTTATGAAGAATCCGTTGAAAAAAATAGAGAAGAATTATTTGCTGCAAGTTTAACTAATAGTCAATAGAAAGGTTTGTAATGGCTAAGAGAAATTCCTCAAAAAATGAAACAGCAGAAAAAGTGAATAAAAGAAAAACTAAAAACAAATCGGTTTCTAAAAGCAATAATAAAAGTACTAAATCAAATTCAAAATCTTCTAATAATGTCGGGCTAAAAAAAGAAGAGTTATTAAAAGTTTTAAGATTAATGCTTCTTGCCAGAAACATTGATAATAAAGCAATGAATCTTTTACGTCAGGGAAAAACATTTTTTCATATAGCCGGTTCCGGGCACGAAGCTATTCAAACTGCAGTAGGACTTTTACTTGATCCGAAAAAAGATTGGTTTTATCCGTATTATAGAGATTTGGCGGTTGTGCTTTCTGCCGGACTAACTCCAAAAGAATTTTTTCTTCAATGTTTTGCAAAAGCTGATGATCCTTCAAGCGGATCAAGACAGTTGCCTGAACATTGGGGACATCCTAATATAAACTTGCCTTCTCAATCCAGTCCAACCGGTACACAATTCTTACCGGCAGTCGGAACTGCATTAGCTGCAACAAGACAAAATAAAGAAATAATTTCTTATGTGAGCAGCGGAGAAGGAACTACAAGTCAAGGCGAATTTCATGAAGCAGTGAATTGGGCAAGCCGCGAAAAACTTCCTGTGCTTTTTGTTATTGAAAATAATAAATATGCAATTTCTGTTCCTGTTCAATTTCAATCCGGAGGAAAAGGACATTCAATTGCTGCAATGATGGCCGGTTACGATGGACTTCACAGAGCTAAAATTGACGGAACAAATTTTTATGAAAGTTATCATGCAGTAAAAGAAGCTATAGATCATATTAAAAGCGGAAAAGGTCCTGCTTTAATTGAAGCTGAAGTTGTTAGATTATTATCGCACTCTTCTTCAGATGATCAGAAAAAATACAGGGATCCAAAAGAACTTGAGGAAGATTTAAAAAATTGTCCCATTGAAAAACTTTCCAAACAATTAATTTCCGATAAAATAATTTCTAAAAATGATTATGAAAAATTAAAACAAGAAGTTATTGATGAGATTAATAAAGCCGCTGATGAAGCTGTAAAAGCTGCAGATCCGGATCCTAAAAATGCTGCAAAATTTGTTTTTGATGAAAGCGGTTTCAGAGATTCACTCGAATATGAAAAGAATGAACCTTCCGGGAATAAAATTGTTATGGTGGATGCAATAAACCATGCCTTGATGGAAGAGATGGAAAAAAATGATAAGATTTATGTTTTTGGAGAAGATATTGCAGATAATAAAGGCGGAGTTTTTACAGCTACGAAAGGTCTTTCTAAAAAATTCGGTATCGACAGAGTTTTTAATTCTCCTTTAGCAGAAGCCAGTATAACAGGAGTAGCTTTAGGTATGGCTATTTACGGATTGAAACCAATTGTTGAAATTCAATTTGGTGATTATATTTGGCCGGGTTTTATGCAGTTGAGAAATGAACTCGCCACAATTCGATATAGATCGAATAACACCTGGACGGCACCCGTTGTTGTTCGTGTTGCTGTCGGCGGGTACATACACGGCGGATTATACCACAGCCAAAGTATTGAATCAACTTTTGCTCATATTCCGGGTTTATTTATTGCATTTCCTTCAAATGCTGCAGATGCAAAAGGATTATTAAAAACCGCTGCAAGAATAAATGATCCGGTAATATTCTGTGAACATAAAGGTTTGTACAGGCAAAGTTCAGCAATGTCTCCCGAGCCGGATGATGAATATTTAGTTCCGTTTGGAAAAGCCAAAGTTGTAAAAGAAGGAAATGATCTAACAGTTGTTACTTATGGTTTATCTGTTTGGGATAGTCTAATTGCTGCAAAAAAATTGGAAGAAGAAGAAGGTTTATCTGTAGAGATTGTAGATATCAGAACAATTATTCCTTTAGATGAAGAAACCATTTTCAATTCAGTTAAGAAAACTAACAAAGCAGTTGTTATACATGAAGATACATTTACAGGCGGATTCGGTGCTGAAATTGCTGCTCGCATAGCTGATAAATGTTTTCAATATCTTGATGGTCCCGTTAAAAGAATTGCTGCTCTCGATTCTCATATTCCATATTCACCGATTTTGGAAAATGCAATTCTTCCTAATAGAGAAAGAGTTTACAAAGGTATAAAAGAATTATTAGAATTTTAAAAAAGAAACCAGGAGTTTAAAAATGGATGTTGTCATGCCGAAAATGGGCGAAAGCGTCAGCGAAGGCACCATAATCAAATGGCATAAGAAAAAAGGAGATTCCGTTAAGAGAGACGAAATTATTTTTGAAATAAGTACGGACAAAGTAGATACGGAAATTCCATCTCCGGCTGATGGAGTTTTATCTGAAATAATGGCCGAAGAAGGTGATACAGTTGATGTAGGAACTGTAGTTGCTAAAATAAGCGAAAATGGTGAAAGTTCTCAGACTGAAACAAAAGAAGAAGTGAAGGAGGAACCAAAGGAAGAACCAAAAGCTGATGAAGAAAATCAACATGAACAGAAACAGGAAGAGGCTGAAGAAGAAACTATAGAACTTGAAACAAGAGAATCTGATGACGGAGATTTGGTTGAAATTGCTATGCCCAAAATGGGCGAATCCGTTATGGAAGGAACAATTATAAAGTGGTATAAGAAAGTCGGCGACAAAGTTAAAAAAGATGAAGTTTTATTTGAGATAAGCACAGATAAAGTTGATACGGAAGTTCCGTCTCCCGAAGAAGGAACATTAGCAGAAATTTTAGTAGGTGAACAGGAAACAGTTGAAGTAGGAACAGTTGTTGCAAAATTATCTATGAGCGGACAAATTTCACAAAAACCAAAAGCTGAAAAACAAACTCCTCAAAAAGAAGAGAAAAAATCTGAACCGGCACCGGCTAAAGAAGAACCTGCTTCAATGCATGATAATTTCAGAGGAGCGGAAGTTTCAAATTCTGATAATGGCGAATCAGGAATGGCGGGATTTTATTCTCCGCTTGTTCTAAGTATTGCTAATAAAGAAAAAGTAAGCCTTGATGAATTAAAAAGTATTAAAGGAAGCGGGCTTAACGGCAGAGTTACAAAAAACGATATTTTAAATTATATTGATCAAAGAGGTAAAGGTAAGGTTGAACAGAAAAAAGCTCCGGCTAAAGAAGAAATCAAAGGGGCGCCAGCACCTTCTTTTGCTCCGTCTGCATTAAAACCATCTTATTCTTCAGAAGATATTGAAAAAATACCAATGGATAATATCCGACAGAAAATTATGGAACATATGATTGCAAGCAAAGAAACTTCGGTTCATGTTGCTGCAATGCTCGAAGTTGATATGACAAAAATCCATAATTTTATTCAATCTAAAAGAGATGAATATCAGCAGAAGGAAGGTGTTAAATTAACTTATATGCCTTTTATTGCTAATGCTTGTGTAAAAGGATTAAAAGAATTTCCTTTAATAAATTCAATGATTGAAGAAAATACAATAATTAAAAAGAAATTTATTAATCTTGGAATTGCAGTTGCACTTGAACCAACAGGATTAATTGTCCCTAATATTAAAGCTGCTGATGAAAGAAACATTATCGGTCTTGCAAAAGCAATAAATGATTTAGCTTATCGTGCTAGAAATAAAAAACTTTCACCCGATGATATTTCCGACGGGACTTTTACAATAACTAATTACGGTGTTTTTGGAACAATATTCGGAACTCCGATAATAAATCAGCCGGAAGTAGCAATATTGGGAGTTGGAACCGTAACTAAAAAGCCTGTTGTTGTCGAAGTAGACGGTTCAGATACAATTGCTATTAAACCGATTATGGCTTTAACATTATCTCATGACCACAGATTAGTAGATGGAATGTTAGGCGGAAGATTCTTAAAATATATAAAAGATACTTTGGAAAGTTTTGATCCAAATTCATTATAAAGAAAATTAAAAGCGAAAAAATAAATTATGCAGTCAACTTTAAATTCATATCAGAGAAAATATAAAGAAGAACAGGAAAAAATTAAAATTCCTTTAGGTAAAAGACCGGATTGGCTAAAAGTTAAATTACCTACCGGCGATAATTATAAAGATGTTAAGAATTTAATGAGAGGACAGCATCTTCATACAGTTTGTGAAGAAGCTAAATGCCCGAATATTGCCGAATGCTGGAATTCCCGAACTGCAACTTTTATGATTCTCGGTGATACTTGTACCAGAAGCTGCGGATTTTGTAATATTAAAGTCGGGATTCCAAATCATTTAGATCTAGATGAACCGAAAAGAGTTGCAGATTCCGTTAAAGAATTAAATTTAAGACACGTTGTTATTACTTCTGTAAACAGAGATGAATTAAAAGACGGCGGAGCATCAATTTTTAGTGAAACTGTTAGATTAATTAATGAATCAATGCCCGAAACAACAATTGAAATATTAATCCCGGATTTTAGAGGCGATAAAGAAGCTTTTTATACAATTATGAAAAATCCTCCGGAAATATTAAACCATAATGTTGAAACGGTACCAAGACTTTATTCTGTTGTAAGACCTCAGGCAAAATATCAACGAAGTTTAGATTTAATAAAATGGTTTAAATCGCAGGGTTTAAAAACAAAAAGCGGAATTATGGTTGGAATAGGGGAAACTTATGAAGAAGTAATTGAAACTATGCATGATTTGGTAAATCATAGTTGTGATATTTTAACTATTGGTCAATATCTTCAACCAACCAAAAGACATCTACCGGTTGACAGATATGTTACTTTAGATGAATTCAATAAATATAAAGAAGAAGGTTTGAAGATGGGATTTAAAATTGTTGAATCTTCACCTTTAGTTAGAAGTTCTTATCATGCAGATAAACATGCTAGAGCATTGTTTTAATTTAATTTTTTTTAGAAATAATTTTACTATTTATACTAACATTCATATCTAATTTAAAGAGGAAATTAAAGACTATCCATAAATTGATACAATAATATTTCGCTGCATCATGTCAAAAAAAATTACTTGATTTTTATAAAGCCTCATAAAATTTAAAAAAAAGGGGATATCGATTAAATAATTAATAAAAAGTTAATACATTTATATTTTATAATTAATTGTTAAATGTTATCTTTGTTAAGCTAAATAATATTTTCTATAAATCAGGGAAAAAGTTAAAGATTATAACTTTACCGCTTAAGTTTTTCAATTCATGAAATTCAAAATACTGTTTTTACTTTTCGTAATTTCTGCCTACATTTTTGCGCAGAACTCAGGCAATGGAACCAACAAATTTAATAAATCATTGGATGATGATAATTCCAAGTATACAGATGTTGGAAACATAGGGCTAACTATCACAAATTTCGGAACCTACGGACATGGATTTTCACTTTGGCCTGAACAACCTAGCTGTGAATATCCATTAGGCAGTGGAATTGAACATATTTTCGACGGCGGTTTGTGGGTTGGCGGATTCATTTCAAATGATTCTATTGGAGGACCCGGAAGTCAAAAAGTCGGTCCATTTGTAACTACAGGTGCAGTTGATGCTGCATCTGTTTCTGCCCGCGGCGGCGGATTTGAATTTACGAACAGCGCCGGCAGCATGATGGAAGAAAGATCTACACTTCTAGACTCGCGATATTTTAACCCCAAAGCTGTTTCGCATCAGGATTTTGTTGCGGATTATGTCGATACAAACAGAACTCTTTTAAATGGTGAGATTATTGAAAATCATAATCCTTTAGGTTTAGCTGTTCATCAGGAAAGTTATGCCTGGAATTTCCCTTTTGCTAATTTTTTCGTGATTATAAATTATACCGTTAAAAATGTATCTAATAAATATCTGGATAGTCTTTATTTAGGATTATGGACTGATGCCGTTGTTAGAAATACAAAAATTACTCCTCCAAGAGGTGCTTCATTTTTTAATAAAGGTGGAGATGGATACAGTGATTCGATGCAGATTGCATATGAATTTGATGCTACAGGTGATGTCGGTTTTACTGATAGTTATGTAGGAATTCAACAATTAGGTTCTACTCCTAATCTTGATAGTTTATTTTATGAAAATAATAATCAGGATACAATACCCGCGGTAAATTTTGTAAGCTGGCAGTTCAATAATACAACAGACCCTAATTTCTTTGCTCCGCAAGATGACATTGAACGTTACAGAAAAATGCAGGGATATTTTGGCGGTAATAATAGATTTGAAAAAGGAGTAAATCCATCTACTTTAAAGCAGCCTTCCAATAGATCCGTTTTAATTACAAAAGGTCCATTTAAATATCTTGCTCCCGGAGATTCTTTAAATATTGTATTTGCAATTGTATGTGCCAAAAAATATGGAAATGATCCTGCAGCGCTTGATACTAAAGAACAAAAAATTAATTTGTATTCAAATGCAAGCTGGGCATTAAGAGCATATTATGGTGAAGATAGAAATCATAATGGCATTTTAGATCCGGGTGAAGATCTTGACGGTAATGGAAAAATAACGAGATATATATTACCTGCTCCTCCAATTTTTCCTGTTACAAAGGTTGTTCCTGAAAACCAAAAAGTTGCTATTTATTGGAACAACAGATCAGAAGCTTCTGTGGATCCTATTTCAGGTAAAAAAGATTTTGAAGGATATAGAATTTATAGAACAGAAGCAGGATTCGATTTAACACAAAATCAGGACATTTTGAAATCATTAGTATTAATGGCAGAGTTTGACAGTACAGGTGATAATATCGGATACAACACCGGATTTTCTGCTGTTAAATTACCTAGTCCGGTAACATTTCCTAATGATACAAATAAATATTATTATAAATTTGAAGTCGATAATTTACTGAACGGCTGGCAGTATTTATTTTCTGTTACAGCCTTTGATAAAGGTGATCCTGAAAATAATCTTGAAAGTCTGGAATCCAGTTCATTAGCAAGTTTAGCAAGAGTTCTTCCCGGAACATTACCAACAAGCAAACCCGATGTACAGATTGGAGTTTATCCAAATCCGTATTATGGAAATGCATACTGGGACGGCAGTTCGGAAAGACTTAGAAAAATTTATTTTTATAATTTGCCTGCACATTGCGAAATAACAATTTATACTTTAGCAGGCGATGTTGTTAAAAGATTAGAGCATGATCAGCAAAGCAACGGTTCTGATTTAAGATGGTTCCAGAATTATGCTTCCGACGGTAAACAAGTTATGTCCGGAGGTGAACATGCCTGGGATTTAATTACTGATCATGATCAAGCAATTGCAACTGGTTTATATCTTTTCTCTGTTAAAGATTTAGACACAGGTGATATTAAAACAGGAAAGTTTTTAATTGTTAAATAATAGGAGAACAAAATGAAAAAGTTGCTGCTAATTCTTTTTGCATTAGTTTGCAGTGTTAGTCTTTTTGCTCAAAATTATCCTCAAGTTTCAATAAAGGATATCCAATATATTAATCCGGATTCGTTAAATACGTATTTCGATTTTCCGCTCTCACCTCTAACTGGTGATACAGTAACTGTTACGGGCGTTGTTATGGAGTCTCCATATATGAATCCTTCCTCACCTGGAGATAGTACTATAATGTATGTTGGAACAGGTAATGCTGGCTTTTTTATGCAGGATACTTCCACTGCCCATAGTAATTCTGATTGGAAGGGTATATTCGTTATAAATGAAAATGAAGTATCTGGTGATGATTTTAGCACTTTAGATTCAGGACTAGTGGTAAATGTTACGGGAGTTGTGACTGAATTTATTAACGGTACTTCTCAAAAGACAACTGAATTAAGTGTAATAAATTTTACTGCACAAAATGTTGTCGGACAAATGACAAGGCCTAAACCTAAAGTTATTACAATTGATTCTTTGAAAATTAGTGATGATCAATCCAAACCAATTTCAGTAAAATGGGAAGGAACATATGTCGAAATTGATTCTGTTGTTACTTCTGATCGTACCTCAACAGGAGCTTTTAAAGTAAGCGGACCAAACGGAGTAAAATTAAATATATATAATAGATCAAGTTATTTTTATAATTATATACAAGCACCGTTGGACGGATCTATAGTTAATGTTCGTGGTTATATAGAAATGAGAAACGATGGAACTCCAGGAGGTGTTTCAATTTTACCAGCATATCCTGAAGATGTTCAAATATTAATTTTCCCTCCTAGTATAACTAACGTTTTACGTGATCCTGCGGTTGTTAATTATGGCCAGAGTGTTGATGTTACAGCTGATATTTCCGATTTAGATGGTACAGTTGATTCTGTAAAACTTATTTGGCAAAAAAATGGCAGTGCTTTTCAGACTGTGCAAATGACTCAAAATACAACAACAAGTTGGATTGGAACCATTCCGGCTCAAAGTGATTCTTCTTTTATAGATTATTTTATTTGGGCTAAAGATAATGACGGAAATGTTTCGACAAATCCTGGAGATACTTCAAGAAGCAGGTATTCTTACTTTGTATTGGATCATGATCTAACCATACAACATGTACAATACAGTCCATTCGGAAGCGGTTACAGTAGTTATAATGGATATGATGTAACAGTTACCGGAGTTGTAACAGCAGATACTACTGATATTGAAGGTAATGAAACCGGAACATCTTCATCTCCTCAAGTTTATATACAAAACGG
Organism: uncultured Ignavibacteria bacterium; assembly: GCA_963713505.1. Taxonomy (GTDB): domain Bacteria; phylum Bacteroidota; class Ignavibacteria; order Ignavibacteriales; family Ignavibacteriaceae; genus CAVQMC01. The sequence goes on from CAVQMC010000017.1 coordinate 23,728, forward strand.
TCAAGGCCCATGGAGCGGTATACATATAAATGGAACGGAGGTTTTAGATTTAAGGAGAGGAGATAAGGTAAAAGTTACAGGAACAGTGGGAGAAGATAACGGTGTTACTGTTAGTAGGGGGAATTAATACTTCGAATGATTTAACTGTTTTATCGACAGGAGTTTCCTTACCTAGTGCAGAACCAATTTCAACAAGCGAAATTGATTTATCATCAGGCGGAACTGTCCAAGCTGAACAGTGGGAAGGTGTACTGGTAAAATATCAAAATATTACAGTAACCGATGAAAATGCAGACGGTAACCCAGGTCCATATGTTTCTGGAGGAAATGCAAATTACGGAGATATCCTTGTCGCAGATTCAAGTGGAGTTAATACTAGAATTGATTTACAAGATGGAACACATGATTATAATAACTGGTGGTTTGCGGGGCAAGATACTCTTCCAACATACGTCAGTACAGGTTCCTCTTTTGAATCAATAAGAGGAATTATGTGGTATTCATTCGGAAACTACAAATTAATCCCGAGGAAAAATGATGATTTTGTAGGATTTGTAACAGATGTAAAACCTGAAGTATCTACTAAGCCGGTCACATATTCATTGAATCAGAATTATCCTAATCCTTTCAATCCTACAACAATAATTTCTTATTCAATTCCAAAAGCCGGATTTGTTACATTAAAGATTTACAACATACTTGGTCAGGAAGTAACAACATTAGTAAATCAAACACAGTCTGCAGGCAGTTATAAATTTAATTTTAATGCCAGCAGTTTATCTTCCGGAATTTATTTTTACAGATTGACTTCCGGAAATTATACTCAAATTAAAAAGATGATTTTACTTAAGTAAAAAAAATAACTATAAATTCAGTCCGGCTTTTGCCGGACTGATATTTCAAATTAAAGAATAATGGTAAAAATTTTCAAAATACTGATTTTAACTACATTTATATTGACAATGTATTCTTGCCACGATAAAGTAGTTGATAACCCTGTTGGAAATCAGCCTCCAAATACCGGGCTCTTTTTATATCCTGACAGCACAATTAGTCAGCAGCCCAGTCAGATAAAGGTGAGCTGGTGGGGCGATGATCCGGACGGAACTATAATCGGTTATTACTTTAAATGGGAAGGTATCGACTCTACATGGCATTTTACAAGTAGTAACGACAGCACATTTGCTTTGCCGATCGGATCAAAAGATACAACATATAATTTTCTTATTTCTGCCGTTGATAACAGCGGGAACGGAAAGTATGATAACAATATAACTCAAAATGGTATTAATTACGGTCCGGAACCTTTTGTAGATGCCAATAATAACGGTGTATATGACAAAGGTGAAACTTATTTTGATATCGGGTTAATAGATCCTAGTCCTGCTTCATTGAATTTTCCTATCAAAAATACTACTCCTGTAATTCAGTGGAGTACATTAACAGTTCTTCCAGATACTTCATTCCCGGTAATGACTTTTGCCTGGAATGCCTCTGACTTAGACGGTAACGAAACCATTACTCATATCAATTTAGCTCTTAATGATACAACTAATTTTATTTCACTTGATGGATTAACAAGATTAATTACTCTACGAATAATTGATATAAATGCTACTAACCCCGAAATGGAAATTCTGCTGGACGGATCTGATCAAAATATTTTCCCTCAGCATTTGCAAGGTTTGAAATTAGAAGATAATAATAAAATATATATACAGGCCACAGATTTATCAGGTGCAAAATCTGATTTTATTTCTTTACCTGATACAAATAAAACATGGTTTGTTAAAAAGCCGAAAGGAAAACTTTTAATTGTTGATAATTACCCATCAACAAATCATCAATTAACGGATTTTTATAATCAACAGTTTAATACCATAGATGGTGGTACTTTAACAGGAAAATTTGATGTTTATGATTTCCAGAAATTTCACGTTACCTTTTGAAAATGTAACTTTCCCTGAAACAATGAAGCTATTTAAATACATTTTCTGGTATTCAAATTCTCAACCAAGGCTGGACCTAATTGGATTGTTTTCAAATGATTTTATTGACGAGGGTGGAAAGATAATGTATTCAATGACTTTTTCTGATTCTTCTTCAAGTTTTGCTTTTGATCTTGCTTCTTTAAAAAACTTTTTACCAATAGATTCAATTGGTTATAAAAAAGTCTCATTTTTATTCGGAGGGGCTACTATTAATCCAGTAGCACCTAATCAAGATTACCCTGCATTAGTTACAAATTCAACTATTGGTTCAGTAAGGATTTTTTATCCCAGTATAACTGCCCAAAAAGTTTATCAACTTTCAAGCACCTCGTTAACTGGTCCAATAGGATTAATTAGTAATGACAGAAATCTATTTTTTATTGGAGTTCCGTTAGATCAAGCTAACGGCGGAAACATGAATGTAAATCAACTGCTTGATAAAGTTTTTATAGATGAATTTGGACTTACACCATGAGAAAAGGACTTATACTATTTTTATTTTTACTCGGATTAAGTTCTGTTTTTGCACAAGGTAAGGGAAATTTAGCCGGTACTGTTACTGATGCAAAAACCGGTGAACCTTTACCGGGGGTTAATATAATTCTTAAAGGCACTTATTACGGGGCTGCTACCGACCTCGACGGAAAGTACAGAATAAACGGCATTTCCGAAGGTCAATATAATGTGGAAATCTCTCTTATTGGTTATAAAACCGTTCAATATACAGGAACTGCAATTGAACCAAACAAGACTAAAGAAATTAATGTAAAACTTGAAGAAACTGTTTTAACATTAGATCAGGATGTTGTTGTTGTTGGTGAAAAACCTTTAATGGATGTTGAGGAAACTCAAAGTAAAAAAAATATTTCCAAAGAAGATATTGAAAAGTCAATTGTTGAAAATGTGTCGGATGTAGTAGTTCAGCAGGCCGGAGTTGTTAAAACAGATAACTCAATTCATATAAGAGGCGGCAGATCTTATGAGAATGCATTTTTATTGGATGGAGTTTCTGTTCAAGATCCTTTAGCCGGCACCGGATTTGGTCTTCAATTAAGTGCAAATGCGATTCAGGAAATTGAAGTTATAACCGGAGGATTTAATGCTGAGTACGGGCAGGCTACTTCAGGTGTTGTAAATGTAAAAACACGTGAAGGCGGCGACAGCTACAGCGGGTATGTTTCATATAAAACTGATAAAATTGCTCCAAGCTCTTCATATCATAATTTTAATACCGATGTAATTGAAGCTAACTTTAGCGGCCCTGAACCTTTAACTTCTAAAATACTCCCTGCGATCGGTTTAAAGATCCCTGGGGAAATATCATTTTTCGGAAGTGTATATAGTGGCTTAACCGATGGAATTACCCAAGGTTATTATAAACCTACTGCAAACCAATTGGTTTCTTCAACTTTCGGAGGTTCCAGGTTTGCACCTAAAGCAGAAAACAACTGGTTTTGGCTTGGAAAAATTACTTATAAATATTCTCCGACGTTAAAGTTTGTTTATTCATATAATCAATCGGTCAACATAAATCAAAATTCACAGTCTCTTCAGTCAAATTTGGAATATGTTCAACCGAGCCCAGGTTATCAATATACCTATCAGAATATTCTGGATAATGCTAATACATTTACTCATAATACAGTGTATAATTCCTTTACAATGATACACACCTTGAATGCTAGAACATTCTATGAATTAAAGGTTAATAATTTCTATACAAATTTAAGAGCTGATGCCAACGGAAAAAATTGGACTCAATATGCAGAACCAAAAGATATAGTAACCTTTCCAATTGAATATTATAATACAAATAGAGATACTGTTGGTGTTATACCCGGCGATGGATTCTGGGATGTTGGAAGTCCATATACCTGGCGTGATCATTATTTAAAGGAATTTTCTGTTAAAGGTGACATAACCAGTTTTTTTGATGAGAAAAATAAATTTAAGTCGGGTTTCAATTTAAAATTTCAGGAAATGCAGGTTGTTGATATCTATAAACCCTGGGTAGGAGAGCTTGGGCTAAATAATGATATTTATAAAGTGCATCCAGCAGTTGGTTCATTTTATGCTCAAGACAATATTAATTTCAGCGGAATGATTTTAAACTTTGGTTTAAGATTAGATTATTGGTTTCCCGGAAAATATGTTGATGATGCAGTAAACAATCCAGCTGTAGTTACTATTCCCGATGCAACAAGACAAAGATATAAAGATGATACTTTCGCCTGGTTCGGCGGAAGAAGATTTAAAGCCAGATTAAGTCCAAGACTTGGAATTTCACATCCGGTTTCCGACAATCAAACTTTATTCTTTTCTTACGGTCATTTTAGTAAATGGCCGAGACCTGAATTTGTTTATGCAAAATTAAATCCCGTAAACGCTCAATCTTCATTTCAAAAATTCGGTAATCCGGATTTAAATCCTGAAACAACTGTCGCTTATGAACTTGGGTTAAAAACTCAATTTACTAATGATGATGTTTTAACAGTTACAGCCTATTATAAAGATATTTTTGATTATATAAATACCAGAACTGCTAAAATTAAATCAGCAAGATTTGCAGCTCAGAATTTTATCACTTATGTAAATTCAGATTATGCAAGATCCAGAGGTATTGAAGTAGAATTTAAGAAAAGAATCGGCAGATGGTTCAATGGAGATGCCTCATTCTCTTATGCAATTGTAACCGGAAAAAGCTCAACACCCGACCAAGGTGTATTAGTTCAGGAAGGTCTTCTGACCGAAAATATTAAAGAAGAATATATGCCTTGGGACAGACCTGTTACAATTAATGTTTCAACAAACTTTTATGTTGAACCGGGTAATGCTTTATTTGGTTTCGGAAACGGAATACTTGACGATTATAATCTTTATTTAAGATTCTTTTTTGAATCCGGCAAGAGATATACTCCTGCCGTTTTTACCGGAAGTTACGGAACTGACGGAAGACCTGAATATGATTACATATTAACAGATAGTTATAACAAAGTTGGGCAAAACTGGTTTTGGATTGACTTGAATTTTGAAAAATACATAACAATAAGCTCACTCAAATTTTCAGTATTCGTAGAAGTAAATAATCTTCTTGATACAAAGAATTCAGCAATTATTAATCCGGTTACAGGAAAAGCTTATGAATACGGTGATTCTGTACCTGTAAGCTGGAATGATCCAAGATACCCGGATCTGCAGGCGCCAATCTCACCTTATCCATTTAATCCGGCGCGTTATTTAACAAGAAGAAATGTTAAACTTGGTGTTACTTTTAGATTTTAATTATGAAAAAAATACTCTTTATATTCTTATTTTTAATTTCTTTAATTGATGTAAAAGCTCAATTATTTCCTGTACTCGGCGGACAGAGAGCCGGAATTTCAACTGCACAATTTTTAAAGATTGGAGTTGGAGGCAGAGCATCAGCTATTGGTGATGCTTTTGTAGCAATGGCAAATGATGCTTCGGCTTTGTACTGGAACCCGGCAGGTTTGGTTCAGTTTGATGATAATCAAATTTTATTTTCACATAACCAATGGGTTGTAGATATAAATCATGATTTTCTAGGCGCTGTTTATCATCTTGACCAAACAAACGCTTTCGGAGTTGCATTAACATCTCTTTCAATGAAAGATATGCCGGTTACAACAGAATTTGCTCCATTCGGAACCGGGGAATATTTTGGTTACAGCGATGTTGCCGTGGCTGTTACATATTCGAGAAGAATGACGGATAAATTCAGTTTTGGCGGAACAGTCCGTTATATTGAAGAAACTCTGGATAAATTAAAAATGCGTGGTGTGATGATAGATTTGGGAACGTATTATTGGACAGGTTTGGGTACATCAAGATTTGCAGTAACTGTAAGTAACTTTGGAAATCAGATTGCTCCGGATGGTGAAGTTGTTTTAGTTGGAAAAAGAAGTAAATCAGATTGGCAGTCATTTTCACCGCCGACAATTTTTAGAATTGGATTTGCAATAGAACCTTATCAGGATGATATTAATAAAGTTACAACCTCAATTCAATTGAATCATCCAAATGATAACAGCGAAAATGTTTCTACCGGAGTTGAATATTCCTGGAAAAATATTGTTTTTATAAGAGGCGGATATAAATTTAATGTCGATGAACAAAATTATTCTTTTGGTGCAGGTGTTAATTTGCCGATTGAAATTGCAAATTTCACATTAGATTATGCATATTCAAATTTTACAAGATTAGGATCTGCACATAGGTTTTCAATAATATTAGGCTTTAAATGAGAAAGAAATTACTATTATTTTTTCCGATTATACTATTAACAATAGTAATATTAAACAGCTGTCAGTCAAAATTTAGTACTGAAGCATTAAATATTGGCAGCGGTAATGCTAATATAGCAGGAGATACCGTTTATATTCCATTAAATCCTCCATGGGAAGGTTTTAATAATCCTCAGGCTATGATAATCGGTAAAGAACCATTTATTTATGTTGCCGATACCGATAATAATAGAGTTGTTATGTTGAATGTTGACGGCCAGGTTCTTGGCAGTAAAACAATTAAACATCCAGTAGCATTGGCTCAGGATTATCAATTAAATTTAATTGTTTGTGCACAATATGATACTGTAGTGCAAGGGCAGTCTTTAACTTTAAGTTCAGTTTATAAACTTGATTTAGTAGCAGCACATCATATAATTGCAAATGCACCGGTAAAAATTATTTTACCTTCAAGAATTACCGATATAAATAATCCTAATAGAGAATATACTGGTGCGGCTGTTTTTTATGATAATTCATATTTAATATCAAGAAAAGGTCCTAATAACTCAACTGTTATTGATCCCGATAATTCAATTTTATCATTTAAAAAGAAACTACTGCCGAATGGTGAAAAGAAGGATACTTTAATCGGCAGAATTCCGAATTTAGATCCTTTGGGTGCCGGACTTCCTTCTGCAAATGAAATAAGTTCCATATCTAATGTTAACGATAGATCATTTGATATTATCGTAACGTTAACAGGAAATACAAGCTTTAAAGTTCAATGGTTAACTTATGTTGATACACGTGAGTTTACCGGTTTTCAAAATGAATTATCTCCTGATTTCGCTGCTATGATGACTCCGAATAAATTTGTTCAGCCGGAAGGTTCAACAGTTGACAATTCCGGAAACATTTATATTGCCGATGCTGCTAAGGACAGTGTTTATAAGTTTAACTCATTTGGTGATGAAATGCAGTCTTTCGGCGGACCTAATGTATTTAATAAACCCTATGATGTGGCATATTTTGATAAAACATTATATGTTGTAGATTCGGGAAATAATAGAATATTAAGATTTGTTTTATCAACGGATATAAGATAATGAAAAAAATTTTACTGTTTACTATTTGCTTTACTTTTTCCAATTTCTGTTTTTGCTCAAACCAGCCAAATAAAAATTGCTGCTTATAATTTGTTGAATTATCCCAACAATTCAAATGATTCAAGGAACGCATATTTTTATACTGTAGTTCATACAATGCAGCCGGATGTTTTGGTTGTAGAAGAAATGAAATCTCAAGATGGTATTGATCAATTTTTAGCACAAGCATTAGATAGTACTTACTCTGCAGGAACATTTATCGATGGACCTGATACTGACAACGGAATTTATCTAAAAGATTCATTATTCACTTTTATCAGTAATACCCCTATTTCTACTGCCTTAAGAAATATTTCCGAATTTAAGATTTATAATAATATAACCCTGGATACTCTTATAATTTTTGCTGTTCATTTAAAAGCCTCCCAAGGAACTGATAATGAACAAAAGCGTTTAGCCGAAGTTAATATTCTAAGAAATGTTACTGATAATTTACATGTAGGAACAGATTATATCGTTGTTGGTGATTTTAACATATATTATTCTTCCGAACCTGCATTTCAAAGATTACTGGATACAACAAGCACAGGATTCTTTTTAGATCCAATAAATGCTGTGGGCAATTGGCATAATAATCAATCTTTCTCCAGTATTCATACTCAATGTACAAGAGTTGATCCATTTGGCGGAGGGAGCAGCGGCGGACTGGATGACAGATTTGATATGATTTTAGTTTCACCTTCGATTATGCAGGAAGGTAAAATAGATTATATTGACAGCACTATGGTTCCATACGGCAATGACGGACAGCATTTTAACGGGAATATAAACGATCCTCCGTACAATATTATAACTCAAGAAGTAGCAAATGCTTTATATTATGCTTCTGATCATTTACCTGTTATGGCCGATTTTACATTTTCACCTCTTGTTAGTGTAAATAATGAAAAAACAATTGTATACAATTATAAGTTATACCAAAATTATCCTAATCCATTTAATCCATCTACTATAATTAAATTTGAAGTTCCTGAAGCTCAAAATGTAACCTTAGAAGTTTATAATGTTTTGGGACAAAAAATTAGAACTTTATTTAACGGTTTGGCAAAAGCAGGAATAAATTCTGTTGAATTTAACAGCACAGGAACAAATAATCTTACCAGCGGAATTTATATCTATACTTTGAGAACAAAAAATTCTTTAATTTCTAAAAAATTCATTCTTCTCAAATAAAAAAAATACCCAAATTTTAAATTGAATTATTAATTTTTTAAAGCATAACTTTTCCGGCAAAAAAAGTTGGATTTTGCCGGAAAACATCCAATTTTATTAAAAGGTAAGTTTGTATAAAACATTGATAATTCTTAATTTTAATATTCTATTTTAATTTAATTAGGGACAATAAATGAGCGAAATCAAAGGCAAAATAATTCAAGTAATAGGCCCTATTATAGACGTCGAATTTGAAGAAGGGCATCTTCCTAAAATATATAATGCTATTAGAATTCCGAGAACAAGCACCGAAGGAGTGCAAGGTGAATTAATTGCAGAAGTTCAGCAGCATTTAGGTGAAGATCGTGTTCGATCGGTTGCAATGGATTCTACAGACGGATTAGTAAGAGGTATGGATGCATTTGATACCGGAAGACCAATTTCAGTTCCGGTTGGCCCTCAAACTTTAGGAAGATTGATAAATGTAATTGGCCAGGGAATAGATGGTTTAGGCGAAATTAAAACAGAAAAATCATATCCTATTCACAGACCATCCCCTCAATTCAAAAATCTATCTACTAAATCAGAAATGTTTGAAACCGGAATTAAAGTTATAGATTTAATTGAGCCGTATTCAAAAGGCGGTAAAACAGGTTTATTCGGCGGTGCCGGTGTTGGAAAAACAGTAATTATTCAGGAATTAATTCATAACATCGCTCAAGAGCATGGCGGTTATTCTGTGTTTGCCGGAGTTGGTGAAAGAACTCGTGAAGGAAATGACTTGTGGCTTGAAATGAAAGAATCCGGAGTACTTGAAAAAACTTCACTTGTTTTTGGTCAGATGAATGAACCGCCCGGAGCAAGATTAAGAGTTGCCCTTACAGGTTTAACTGTTGCTGAATATTTCAGGGATGAAGAAGGAAGAGATGTACTTTTATTTATTGATAATATTTTCCGTTTCACTCAAGCTGGTTCTGAGGTAAGTGCATTGTTCGGACGTATGCCTTCTGCTGTTGGATATCAGCCTAACCTTGCTACTGAAATGGGAGCACTTCAAGAAAGAATTACTTCAACAGATAAAGGTTCTATTACATCTGTGCAAGCTATTTATGTTCCGGCAGACGACTTAACTGATCCGGCACCAGCTGCAGCATTTGCTCACCTTGATGCAACAACAGTATTAAGCCGTCAAATATCGGAGCTTGGTATTTACCCGGCTGTTGATCCTCTGGATTCCACTTCAAGAATTCTTCAACCTGATATTTTAGGTGACGAACATTATAATGTTGCTAAGAATTGTAAAGAAATTCTTCAACAATACAAAGATTTACAGGATATTATAAATATTCTTGGTATGGATGAATTATCGGATGAAGATAAAACAGTTGTAAAAAGAGCGAGAAGAATTCAAAGATTCTTCAGTCAGCCTTTCTTTGTAGCCGAACAATTTACAGGTTATAAAGGAAAGTATGTTAAACTTGAAGACACAATTAGAGGATTTAAAGAAATTATCGACGGTAAACATGATGATCTTCCGGAAAGTGCATTTATGTATGTTGGAACAATTGAAGAAGCCGTTGAAAGAGCTAAACAGATGAAATAAATATGGTAGTATTAAATTTAGAAATAGTAACACCTTCAAAAATCACCTATTCTGGAGAGATTGAATCTATAACCGTACCCGGGACTTTAGGAAGTTTCCAGGTATTAAAAAATCATGCTCCGTTGATTAGTACTTTTGAAGTAGGTTTAATTAAAATTCAAGAAAAAGATCAAACTAAATATTTTGCTACCGGAGGAGGAACAATTGAAGTACTGGATAATAAAGTGCTTATTTTAGCCGATTCTTTTGAAACTCCTGAAAATATTGATGTGGACAGAGCAAAAAATGCAATGAATAGAGCAAAAGAAAGATTAGCAAATAGAACCGAAAATGTTGATGTTGCCAGAGCAGAAGCAGCTCTGCAGAGAGCGATGAATAGACTGAGTGTAGTTGATAAATATGCCGGTATAAATATTTAAAAATAAATTTTAAGAATTATTAAAGGGATAGGAAATTAATGTTTCCTATCCCTTTTTTGTTTTATATAAATTAAAAATTAGCTAAAAATATTAATATCAGTTTTTAATTTTCTATAATTGAGGGAAATAGGGTTGGTTAAAGAACTTTAAAGATTAAGATTGTTAATCCTTTATAATGAAAAATTAGTTTAAATAACCGTCGTGCGAAATTAAGTTTTTGATTACTGCATTTTTGGTAAGTCTTTTTTCTAAATTTTCAAAATGATCAATTAAAAATTTTAATCGTTCGTTCTCTGATGTCATTGATAGTAATTCTTTTTGCTGTTCAATATCCAAACCCGCTTTTTCTGCTAATTTGTATGACTTAAGATCGGCCTGTTCAAATTTATCCCAAAACAAAGTTTCCAATTCCAGATCAGTTTTTTCCAATATTGTTTCAAACTCATTTTTTAATTTATCAACTAAACCTAAATCAGTTTGATTATCAAAATCCTTGAGCTTTTGAATATCACCTATATGGTAACCGTTTTTATGAAGTGAAATGTTATATATATTAAATTTGTATCTGCCGGTAACCACAATATCAATTTCACCCGTAGAATATTTCTTTAAAACAGAAGTTACGTTAACATAACTCCCAACATTTGCAATTTCATTTTGAATAATAGGGACAATACCAAAACCTTTCCCGGTTGCTAAGCAAGAATTTACTAATATTTTATATCTCTCTTCAAAAATATGAAGAGGGTAACTTGAATTAGGATAAACAACCAAGTTAAGAGGAAATAAAGGAATAGATAATTTCATAAACATGTATTTAAAAAAGAAGCCCGTAAAAACGGGCTTCAAAAATTAGTTAATTATTTTACCGCTGAAAACCGTTTGGCAACTTCTTCCCAATTAATCACATTCCACCAATTGTTAATATATTCCGGTCTTTTATTTTGATATTTCAAATAATAAGCGTGTTCCCAAACATCTAAGCCTAAAATTGGAGTGCCTTTGTTTTCAGCAACATCCATTAAAGGATTATCTTGATTCGGTGTAGAAGTAACGGCTAATTTTCCGTTCTGAACAATTAGCCATGCCCAGCCCGAACCGAAACGAGTAGCTGCAGCATTTGTAAAAGTTTTTTTGAATTCATCAAATGAACTGAATGCAGAATTTATAGCATTTGCTAAATCTCCGGAAGGTGTCCCGCCGCCGCCTTTTTTCATAATCGTCCAGAATAAAGAGTGATTATAATGTCCGCCTCCGTTATTTCTAACGGCAGCCGGATGTTTAGATACATCTTTTAATAATTCTTCTAATGATTTTCCGGCAAGATCACTGCCTTCAACAGCAGCATTCAATTTAGAAACATATCCGCCGTGATGTTTATCGTGATGAATTTCCATTGTAGTTTTATCAATATAAGGTTCTAAAGCATCAAATCCATAAGGTAAATCGGGCAATTCAAACTTTGCCATAATGAGAGTCCTCCTTTAATTTTTTTTTGAAATTTAAACTTGTCTAAAATGGAAAATCATCAGCTAAAGTATTGTGAATATTCTCACTTTTTTATTAACGTATGATTAAACACCGAAAGACTCACCGCATCCGCATGTCTTTTTTGCATTTGGATTATTAAAAACAAATCCTCTTCCGTTTAATCCATCGGAAAAGTCGAGTGTTGTACCCGATAAATAGAATAAACTTTTGCCGTCGACAAATAATTTTATATTTTCCTGTTCGATTACAGTATCGCCTTCATTTGCATCAGCATCAAATCCAAGCGTATATGATAATCCCGAACAGCCGCCGCCCTTAACTCCAACTCTTAATCCGTATGTTTCGGGAACTTCATTTTCATTCATTATTTTTTTAACTTCTTTAACAGCTTTTTCAGTTATCTTTATTTCTGAATCATTTTGAACTTCTGCCATTATTAAATCCTTTTTTGTTAAATAAATTCTTTAATATAGTTATACTAATTAGAAAACTATTTGTTCACTCTAATTATTTAAAACGGATCGCCCGGTTCAGCTGTAACAAATTCCGGATAATTTATTTTCCAGCCGGTTGAATTTACTTTTATGAAAATTTCTTTCTCTTCTAAAAATCTTGCTAATTCTTTTGTAAGAGTTTCAGAATCCGGATAGCTTAATTTAATTCCTTTTTTTTCATAGAATTTTCTTATTCCATATTGAAGATCCCTGTAAAAGAAATTTGAATTATGGAATAGGGGAAACTTAGCTTTCAAAAAATTAAGAAAAACAGGATAATCTGCTTTTAATAATTCAAACTGCTGCGAAATATTTTCTTTCATATATATTATTCCTGATTTAATAAATTTTCATTTTTCAATTTATATTCCGGAGATAATTTCCGGATTTTATTTACTGATTTAACTACTTTATCAATAGTATAATTAATTTCCTCTTCAGTATTGAACCTTCCGATTCCAAATCGAATTGAAGATCTTGCTGATTTAACATCCAAACCGATTGCAGTTAAAACATGGCTCGGTTTTACCGATTCGGAGGAACAGGCGGCACCGGTAGAAACTGCAATATCTCTTAATTCTAAAATTAAAGATTCGGCGTTAACATTTTCAATACAAATATTTAAATTGTTAGGCAGCCGATTATTCATAGAACCATTTAATTTGACTTCATTCAGTTTACCTTTAATACCATCCCAAAGCTTATCCCGCAAAACTTTTATTCTTACATATTCGTTTTCAAATTCACCGGAAATAACTTCAACAGCTTTTCCAAATCCTACAATACCGGGAACATTAAGTGTTCCAGATCTTAAATTATTTTCCTGTCCGCCGCCGTATAACTGCGGAATTAAATTTATTTTAGGATTTTTTTTCCTAATATACAAAGCACCAACACCTTTAGGACCATATAATTTATGTGCGGAAAAAGAAGCCATATCAATGTGAAAATCATCCACATTAAACTTTATTTTTCCTAAAGCTTGTGCAGAATCTGTATGAAAAAGAACATTTTTTTCGTTACAAATTTTTCCAATTTCATTAAGATTATTAACAGTTCCAATTTCGTTATTAGCCGCCTGAATTGAAACTAAAATAGTTTTTTCATTTATTAAATCTTTCAATTCATCAATATCAATAAATCCATCAGAATTAACATTTAATATTGAAATATTAAACCCTTTTTTCTCTAATAATTTAAGAGAATCCAAAACTGCACTGTGTTCAATTGCAGTTGTTATGATATGATTTCCCCTTGAGTAATAAGCTTCTGCAATTCCAAAATGAACTAAATTAATAGATTCGGTTGCACCTGCAGTAAAAATAATTTCATTGGAATCAGCTCCGATATATTCGGCAATTTTATTCCTCGAGTTTTCAACAGCACTATTTGCCTCCCATCCAAAAGAATGGTTCTTACTCGAAGCATTACCATATTTCTCCAAAAAATAAGGCTTCATTGCTTCAAATACTCTTGGATCAACAGGTGTTGTTGACTGATTATCTAGATAAATTGGGAAATTCATTTTTCAAAATTAAATAATAGAAAATATATTAAATTATTTTATCTAATGTAGTGTTATTAAATAAGTTATCTATCTCTTTCTGCAGCTTTGCCAATGGATTTCTTATCTGGCAGCAATTTAAATGAGTACAATTATTCGCAGAATTATCATGACTTAAACATTCAGTGATTTGATAATTCGGTTCAATTGCTGAAATTATCTGCAATAAGGAAATGCTGGACGGGATTTTATTCAATTTATATCCGCCTTTAATTCCCTGAAAGGATTCAATTAATTCCAGCTTTTTTAATTTCTGCAGAACTTTTGCAACCAATTCATAAGGAATATTATAATTATCAGAAATCTGTTTTGCGGTTGCAAAATTACCACTGTTTTGCAAGGCTAAATATTTCATAGCCATTAAAGCATATTCTGTTTTTTTAGATAATTTCAACATTTATAATAAGACCAAATTAGTCGTATTAAAAGATATAAAAATATGCAAAAACTGTCAATTCTTAAAAATCCTTAAAAAGGAAGAAGTGCTAAAGATTTCTCAGCAATGTTAACGAGAGGAGTAAAATAAATTCCAAGTAAAAGTGTCGGAATAATCAAAATAATTAAAAGTACAACATGTGAAAATGCTACTTTTACTTGAGGAACTTCTGTTTCAGGTCTTATCAAGAACATATTGCGAAGAACTCTTATGTAATAATATAGAGAAACAACAGAATTTAGTAATGCAATCACTGCTAATACAATCATTTTAGCATCAACTAAAGCGATGAATAAATAAAGTTTACCAATAAATCCTGCTGTTGGGGGAAGTCCGGTTAATGAGACTAAAAATATACCTAAAGAAACACCTAAGAAAGGCATTGAATAACCGAGGCCTTTATAATCGTCGATATTTTCGCTGCCGATTTTGTTGGCAATAATCATTACAACAAAGAAAGCGCCTAAATTCATAAAAGCATAAACTGCAAAGTAAATTAAGATTGCAGTAATACCTTCATTGGACATAACGGCTAAACCAAGCAGTAAATATCCTGCGTGAGCTATACTCGAATATGCAAGCATTCTTTTTAAGTTATCCTGCCAGAGAGCGGCAAAATTTCCTAAAGTCATTGTTAAAATTGATATTAGAACTATAAAGCTTTTCCAGTCTATTATATTAACAAGCTGCCAATAACCATTCGCATCAATAGAACGAACGAAAGTAATTTGAATGAATCTGATCAACAGTGCAAAACCTGCAGCCTTACTGGCTATAGATAAAAAAGCAGTAATCGGAATTGGAGCGCCTTCATAAACATCAGGAGTCCAGAAGTGGAAAGGAGCTGCGGAAATTTTAAATCCGATTCCGGTAAAAATAAACAGCCCGGCAATTAAAAATGTAATCGTATTTATGCTTGTATGCTGAAGAAATGCATTGATAACAAACAAATTTGTACTTCCGGTTAAACCGTAAATTAAAGAAATTCCAAACAACATTATTCCGGAAGATGCACCACCGTAAATAATATATTTTAACGAAGCTTCACTGTTTCTAATAGATGTTTTTGTGAAACCTGCCAAAACATAAGAGGAAAGTGAAAGTAATTCTAATGATAGATAAATGAGAATTAAATCAACAGATGAAATAACGAACAGCATTCCCAGAATCATTCCGAACATTAAAGCATAATATTCACCGTGTCTTTCATGTCCTTCTTTAACTTCTTTGGAGGACATGGAAAATATAACAATCAAAATAGAAGCTAGGATTACTATGCATTTAAAAAATGCTCCGAATCCATCGGCTACAACCATTCCTTTGGAATTTGTAGTTGCAAAAGCAAAAGATGAGGAACCGAACTGTTCAATTACAAAAATTGCTGCTACAATTAAGCCTCCAATTGCTATATATGGGAGAAGTTTTTTATTTTTTCCCATAATCAGATCGACAAGCACAATTAGAGTTAGAGTGATTGATATTGCAATCTCAGGTTTAATTGAACTGAGACCGTTGACCAAATTTAATAGATTTAATTCCACTTTATTTTCTTCAAATTTCTAGTTTAATCAATTAAAAACCTTTTAAAGAACCATACAGAACTTGTGCATGATTCATAAATTTAACCATTGCATTAACAGAAGTGTTCATTAAGTTAAGCATTGAAGACGGATAAACCCCGACGAAGATTACTATTAATGTTAACGGAATAAACATTGCATATTCTCTAAAAGAAAGATCTTTAAGTTCCGACCATTTTTCTTTAAGAGAACCTAAATAAACTCTCTGCATTGTCCATAGCATATAGCCGGCGCCTAATAAAATTCCCAGAGTAGATATGATAGTAATTACTCTTATGGATTCCATTCCAAAAGCACCTAAGAAAACAAATGATTCAGAAATGAATCCGCTTAAACCCGGAAGCCCGATTGCTGCAAAGAATGCAAGGGTTGTAAATCCGGTATAAATAGGCATCTGATTTGCCAAACCACCGAATGCATCCAGATCTCTTGTATGGGAGCGGTCGTAAATAACTCCAACAGTAAGGAATAACATTGCTGTGATAGTACCATGGTTGAACATCTGTAATACAGCGCCTGAAATTCCAAGTGTATTTAATGATGCTAAACCAAGCAGAACAAATCCCATGTGAGACACCGAGGAATAAGCAATAAGCTTTTTGAAATCCTTTTGTGCCATAGCTGCCAGAGCGCCGTAAATTATATTTATCATACCGAACAGGGCAATGTACCAAACTAATTGACGGGTGATTTCAGGGAAAATAGGGAAGCTTATTCTTAGAATACCATAAGTACCCATTTTCAAAAGCACACCGGCAAGTATAACTGATATTGGTGTCGGTGCTTCAACGTGTGCATCGGGAAGCCATGTATGGAACGGGAACATCGGTATTTTGATTGCAAATCCTATAAACAGAGCGATATATGCTATAAACCTTAAATTATCCGGATTAAGAGGCGACAAAATTCCCGTTGCCGTGTAATTTGCAGGATTCATCATCGAAAGCATATCAAAGGTAAAAACCTTTGTTCCGTTAACCAGCGTATCCGTAGTACTGAAATATAATCCGATAATTACTAAAAGAATAAAAACACTTCCTAATAAAGTATAAAGGAAAAACTTAATTGCTGCATATTCTCTTCTTGGGCCGCCCCAGATACCGATTAAGAAGTACATCGGGAGAAGCATAAGTTCCCAGAATATATAGAATAAGAAGAAGTTTAATGCAACAAAAACTCCCATCATTCCGGTATCTAGTAAAAGGTATAATGCAAAATAACCTTTTATTGATTTGTTGATATTCCAGGAAGAAAGAGTTGCTATAAAAGTTATTATAGCGGTCAATAAAACCATTACAACACTTAATCCATCGATACCTAGGAAGTAATCAATTTTAATTTGACCTAACCATGAAAAGCCTGAAATATTAATCCATGTGAACTTTTCTATAAACTGAAAAGATTTAGGATCATTTATCCCGGCTAAAGAATAATTGTAGCTTGCAAGAATTACCAGAGCAAGAACCAATTGAATTCCGGTAATTACTAAGGTTAAGCTTTTTATAGCTAATTCCTGTTTCTTTGGAAGTAACAAAATGATTATCATTCCTAAGACCGGAAGGAATGTTATTAACGAAAGTATTGGGAAGTGTTCCATATTTTGCTTACCTAAATTTCAATCTAAAATTATTTAAATAAAAACAATAAAATTATTATTGAGAAAATTACCATTATTATGTATGTCTGAACTTTACCAGTTTGGAATCTTCTTAGAATTAATCCGAAGAAACCGCTTATATATGCCATTAAATTGACAAAACCGTCAACAACAATATTGTCGAATTTACCTGTGCCTCTTGAAAGAGCTTTAGTTACAGTTGCCGAACCGTTTACAAGTCCGTCAACAATATGAGCATCAAACCAGGAAATAAATTTACTAAGTCCTAATGTTCCTGCCACAAATGTTGCACCGTATATTTCATCGAAGTACCACTTATTGTATGAGAGCTGATAGAGTGGTTTTGCAGATTCCATGAGCTTGTCGGGATCGAGTTTTTTCCACTGATACATCAGATATGCCAGAAGTATTCCTGTAATTGCTAGGAGTAAAGAAAGTATCATTGAAGGAACATGAGCATGATGCATTGCCTCTGTATATTTATGCGAATAAATAACTTCCGGTTCGACGGTCTCAACACCCGCAGGCGAATTTAAATCTTCTTTTTCCATTACCATGAAAGGATATCTAGCACTTTCGGGAACAGAAATTTCGGGTACTTTAACCCATTTTGATAAGAACCAGCCTTGATCGGGTCCGAATGGATTAGGTGTGTACCAAATAAATATTGAAAGACCGGCTAACACAACAAGAGGCATTGCCATAACAAAAGGTGATTCATGAGCATGATCGTATTTTTCTTGATCTCTCGGTTTACCATGGAAAGTTAAAATTACCAGGCGGAACATATAGAATGCAGTCAGCAGTGCAACGAAGAAGCCGACAACTGCAAAAAACCAGTTTCCGGTTGCAGAACCAAAAGCATAAGTTCCGGCAAGAATTCCGTCTTTACTTAAAAATCCTGATGTAAGAGGAATACCGGAAATAGCTAACGATGAAACCAGAAATGCTGCATAAGTAATAGGCATTTTCTTTCTTAATCCGCCCATTTTCCTAATATCCTGTTCATGATGCATTGAATGAATAACGGAACCGGAACCAAGGAATAAACATGCTTTAAAGAATGCGTGTGTAATCAAATGGAAGAATGCAAAAGTATAAGCACCAACGCCTAAAGCTAAAATCATATATCCAAGCTGACTTACAGTCGAATAAGCCAGCACTTTTTTAATATCATTCTGCGTTAACGCTATGGTTGCAGGAATGAATGCTGAGAACGCTCCAATCACAGCAATAAAGAATAAAGCATCGCCTGTAAGCATTGTAAATATTCTGGTAATAAAAAATACACCTGCTGCAACCATTGTAGCCGCATGTATCAAAGCACTAACTGGTGTTGGACCTTCCATTGCATCAGGCAGCCAAACATGCAGAGGGAATTGAGCTGATTTACCGATAGCTCCGCAGAACAATAAAATTCCGGTCATTGTCAGCCAGAAGTTGCTGTTAAAAGGAATATGTCCGGCTGCAATACCTGCAAAAATTTCATTAAAAGAAAATGTGTGATACGTTGTGAAAATTATTAGAATACCGGCCAGCATTCCGATATCGCCGATTCTATTTACAATAAAGGCTTTTTTGCCTGCGTCTGAAGCTGATTTTTTTTCGTACCAAAAACCAATTAACAAATAAGAAGATAAACCAACTAGTTCCCAGAAAATGTACATCATCAATAAATTATGAGTAAGTACAATTCCCGACATTGAAAAGGTAAAAATCCCGAGATATGCAAAATATCTGTTATAGCGTTTATCGCCTTTCATATATGCAATAGAGAAGATGTGCACAAGCATACTGATTAACTGTACAACAAATAACATTATTGCAGAAATGTTATCTATAAGAACTCCAAGTTTAATAGGAAGTTCACCGATTAAAGGGACATTGCCAAAATTGATCCAGACAAATTCTGCGGTTATAGAATGATCTAGATAAGTTGTAAGTTTTGAATAAAGCAGTATAACCGAAAGTGTAAAACCAATTATTAAAACTACAGTTTCAAACATGAAAAGCTGTTTAACTCTTTTTCCGAAGAAAAGCGTAACCGCAAATCCGAAAAGAGGAAGAAAGAGAATTATTACCGCTAAAGTTATAAGTGTTGATTCAGTCATAATCGTTAATCTTTTAAATTATCAACTTCGTCAACGTTAACTGTTGAGAAAGTCTTATAGATATTTAAAACTATTGCTAATGCTATTGCAGCTTCGGCAGCAGCAAGAACAATAACAAACAATGCCATTAATTGTCCTTGATAACCAAAACCGCCGTATTTAGAAAAAGCAACAAAATTTATATTTGCCGAGTTAAGGATTAGTTCTATACCCATCAGAACCATTACCGCGTTTTTTCTGGTAACAATCCCGAATATTCCGAGTGAAAAAAGTATAGCGCTAATAACTAAAAAATGATTTAAACCAATGTGTTCCATTTTTATTACCTGCGCGCCATTGAAGCAGCGCCAATTAATGCGATTAAAAGTATTATTCCAAGTAATTCAAAAACCACAACATATTCCTGCATTAAAAGATTTCCTAGAATATTTCCAGTAGGAATATCAACGGAATGATTTGCGATTTTCCAATTAGAGTTAACTAAAATTGCAACTAAAACTCCTGTTAAAACTCCAACACCAATTGAAGCGGGGAGTATTTGAGAAGTTCCCGGTTTTAATTTGAACATTAGTAATTTTATTTGTCAACATTACACCGAACAGTAAAAGAATAAGAATACCGCCCACGTAAATTACAAGCTGAACTATAGCCACGAAATCCGCTCCAAGTAAAACATAAAGTCCGGCGATGCCAAACAAAGTAAATAATAAATAAAAAGCTGAGTAAACTATATTTCTTGTAGTAACTACCATGAATGCCGATAATACAGTTACAATGGCAAAGAGGTAGAATATTATATCATAAACATTCATTGTGAACTATTCCTTTTTATCAGAATTATTATCCTGCTTAACCTGTTCGGGTCCGTTTGAACCGGCATCTTTGTTTTCCCCTGAAGGTTTTTTAGCAGCATCAGGTTTAGGAGCTGCTGATTCAGCTTTAGCCTTTTCGGCAGCTTTTGCAGCCGCTGCCGCAGCTTTTTGAGCTGCCTTTTCAGCTTCGAGTTTTGCGTAATTATCTTTTTTCTGTTCTATTTCATCCGGAGTAAGAGTAACAAAGTTGTAAACTAAATTTGATCTTTCATATTCAGAAAATTCATAAACATCTGTCATATAAATGCATTCGGTAGGGCAGGGAAATACACACAACTGGCAGTAGCAGCATTTTGCAATATCAATATTAAATTTTGTTACCCAAAGTGCTTTTCTTTTTCCGTTTGAAGTTTTTCCCAAATCTTCTTCAGGTAAAGATTTAACGGTTTCAATTTCTATACAATTACAGGACATGCTCTCGCACATTGATCGCATCCGATGCAGTCATCCATATTAACATAAAGCCTGTTTCTTTCTCTTTCCGGTAATTCAGGTTTTACATCGGGATATTGAATAGTAACTGCAGGAACAAAGAGATGTTTAAATGTAACTCTCATTCCGATGAAGATAGTTGTAAGAGCAGTTATTATATTATTAAAATATTGTTTCATATTATAAGACCGTAATAAGTCCGACTATAATTAAATTAACAAAAGCAATAGGAATTAAATATTTCCAGCAGGCGTTCATAAGCTGATCAACTCTAAGTCTTGGAAGAGTCCATCTTAACCACATTTGAACAAAAACAAAACCTACACCTTTAAATGTGAACCAGAAAAATTGTTCAATCGGAATTAACCAATGAATTCCTAAAGTATTTCCTAAATAACCAAATGGTGATTGAAATCCGCCGAAGAAAATTGTTGCAACGATTGCAGATACAGCAAACATGTTTGCATATTCTGCTAAGAAAAACATTGCGAATTTCATTCCTGAATATTCTGTATGATAACCGGAAACTAATTCCGATTCAGCTTCAGGGATATCAAAAGGAGTTCTGTTTACTTCAGCGAGTGTACTTATATAAATCACAAAAAATCCAATTATCATCAGAGGAATGAATAATATTTTTTCTAGTCCGGTAGTTGGTCCGCCGAAAATCATCCAGTTCCAGAATGATGAAGTCTGCATTTCACTTAGAGTATAAAGATTTAATGTTCCCGGTAATCATTACGATAGTAACAATTACTAACATAGTTGGAATTTCATAACTAACTATCTGAGCAACGGATCTCATTGAACCTAGCAAAGAATATTTATTATTAGAAGCCCAGCCGGCCATTAAAATTCCGGCAACTACTAAACTTGAAACAGCAACTATATAGAATAATCCAAGATTTATGTCTGATCCGATAAATGCACCGGAAAATGGAATTGCTGCAAATGCAGCATAACTGCCTGCAAATACTAAATACCGGTGCTATATTAAATAATGCTTTGTCGTTATCTGTGGCAACAATATCTTCTTTTTGAATAAGCTTTAAAATATCTGCAACAGTTTGAAGAATTCCATGATAACCGACTCTCATCGGCCCGAGTCTATCCTGCATATGACCGGAAACTTTTCTTTCCAGAAGAACTGCTATTAAAGCAAAGGGAAGTATAAAAACAAACAGCGGAAGCAAACCTTGAATAAATGAAGCTGCAACTCCGCTTCCTGTTAATTTTAAAAAGAAATCGTATATCATCTGTCAACCTCCCCTAAAACAATATCAATACTTCCAAGGATTGCGATTACATCCGCGACCATATGACCCTTGCAAAGTTCGTTTAAAACTCCAAGATGAATAAAAGAAGGTGCTCTTACTTTAACTCTAAAAGGATTTACAGTTCCGTTGCTGATTATAAAATAACCAAGTTCACCTCTCGGATTTTCAACTCGGGAATAAATCTGACCGACCGGCGGTTTAATTCTTTTGGGAATTGCAGAAGCAACATCACCTTCGGGAATTTGATTAAGAGCCTGTTCCAAAATTTTAAGGCTTTGTTCCATTTCCAGGATTCTTATATAATATCTATCCCATGAATCTCCGACAGTTCCGTGTAAACCTTCCCCAACCGGGATATCAAAATCGAGTTTGTTATAAACCGAATAAGGATCATCTTTTCTGATATCCCATTTTAATCCGCTTGCTCTTAAGTTTGGTCCAGATATTCCGTAATTTATAGCAATTTCAAGCGGAAGTACTCCAACGTTTGCCGTTCTTTCGATAAATATTTTATTAAATGTTAAAAGATCGTTTAGTTCTTTTAATTTTGGTTTGAAGTAAGTAATAAATTCTTTTGCTAATCTTATAAAATCAGGATGCAGATCATGAGAAACTCCGCCGACCCAAATATAATTGTATAAAAGTCTGGCGCCGCATGTCATTTCGAATAAACTTAATATTTTTTCGCGGTCTCTAAAGCAGAACAAGAAATGGAGTAACAGCGCCGATATCCGCACCGTAAGTTCCAAGAGCCACCAAGTGTGAAGCAATTCTCTGAAACTCTCCCATAATAACTCTAATATAATCAACTCTTTCAGGAACTTCGATTCCTAAAAGTCTTTCAACAGCAACTGCATAACCGAACTCGTTATACATTGAAGCGAGGTAATCCATTCTATCCGTATAAGGAATTACTTGAGGATAAGACATTGCTTCAGCATGTTTTTCAAAACATCTATGAAGATAACCAATATGGGGAGTTACTTTATTAATTATTTCACCATCAAGCTCGAGTTCTAATCTTAAAACTCCGTGTGTTGATGGGTGCTGCGGACCCATATTTAGGACCATTTCTTCTGTTTTTAGGGCCATATTTATTTTCTTATCAACTTTTACTTAATCGTTTTTTTAATAAGGAACTTTCATCCCCTGATAAAATTCCGGGTTTTTATAATCTTTTCTTAAAGGATAACCGGCATCCCAATCATAAGGCATTAAAATTCTTCTTAAATCAGGATGATTCTTAAAATTAAAACCTATTAAATCGTAAGCTTCTCTTTCTTCCCAGTCAGCATGTTTCCAAACTTCCGCGACAGAATTAACTTCGGGATTATCTCTGGGAACAGAAACTTTTAAAACTACTTTATGTTTAATATTTGTAGATTCCAAATGATAATAAACACTTAAAGTTCCGCCGACAATAGATAATGCATCAGATTCATCTTTAACATTTTCGCCGTTTGCATCATCAACTCCGGAAAGACAAATTAGATTATCAAATTCTAATTCAGCAGTATCTCTTAAGAAAAGACTAATTTCATCAATCTTTGCAGCATCACAAACGATGAATTGTTCAACAGGCTGATCTTTTACAAAATCATAAATAGATTCGCCGAATTTTTCTTTAAGTATATTATAAATTTCTTCTGTGGTTTTCATGCTGATTTTTTAACTAGTGATTCTTTTCTGATTTTTTCTTGCAATTTTAAAAGACCTTCGAGTAATGCTTCCGGTCTAGGCGGACAGCCAGGCACATAAACGTCAACCGGAATTACTCTATCCACACCTTTTAATACATGATATCCGTGTTCCCAATAAGGGCCGCCGCAGTTTGAACAGCTTCCCATGGAAATAACATATTTCGGATCAGGCATTTGTTCGTATAATCGTTTAATACGAAGAGCCATTTTTAAAGTAACTGTTCCTGAAATAATAATAACGTCGGATTGTCTGGGAGAGGGGCGGGGAATAACTCCGAACCTGTCAAAATCATAATGTGAAGCTGAAGTAGCCATCATTTCTATTGCGCAGCAGGCAAGTCCAAAACCCATTTGCCACAATGAAGATAGTCTTGCCCAGTTGAGCAAATCTTCAACTTTAGTAATAACTATATTTTCATCTGTAAATTGTTTGTCTAGTAGTCCCATATCTTTATATTTTTAATTTCAAGTTAATACTGCTTCTTCTTCTTTGGATTTTTCCTTCTGTTTTTTAATAACAGGAGGAACAACTTTAGGGCGAACCCATTCTAAATCACCCTTACGCCATTCATAAGCCATTCCCATACCTAAAAGTATCAGGAAGATAGCACCAACTAAAAATCCGCCAAAACCAAAACTTTTGTAAACAAGAGCCCAGGGTAACAGAAGCACAACTTCTACATCAAAAATTAAAAATATTAAAGCAACTACATAAAAACGGATGTTGAATTTAATCCACGGAGAGCCCTCTGGATTTTCACCGCATTCATAAGTCAAAAGCTTTTCGCGAGTTGGTCTGGAAGGTCTGATTATTTTAGCAGCTATTATAGCAATAATGACGAAGAGAACTGCAACTAGCATAAAAACGAATATTTTACCAAATTCAGTTAACATTCTCTCTCTCGTTTATTTAATTAAAATTAACATTAGGTACTTTTAATGTCAAGAATATTAATCTTATCAATTTTTTTTATTACGCAATTAAACACAATTGCAAATATTTAAATTCGGCCTACTTTCTCAATATATATGCCAAATATCACTAATTTGATTTTTTTAATGAAATGCTGAATTAAATCTATTTTAATTTCTCAAATTCAAGATTTAAAGAGTTCTTATATTTTTTTCTTCTTGAAAAAGAGAAATGAATGATATTTATGAAATTTAAAGTTAAAGACATTGTAGTAAAATAGATGACACGATCAAAAATTTATTTTTTTTATTGGATCAACTCTCCATTTATTTTGGATGTTTAAATTGATTCTAAATTCAATTAAAAGTATATTTTGCTTGCTTTATGAAAAACATATCAAATTCGATGGGATTTTCTTTATTTTTAAATGATATTAAAATCCTCAACTATATTAAATCTATATTTAAGGCAAGTTAGAATTTGATATTTGATAGAAACTAATTTTTATTTTTAAATTTTATAATCAATATATATAGTTGCAAATTAAAAGTTAACTTTATTAAATTTTTTATTGATTTATAAAAATATGAGAACCATAATAATTTTTCAATTCATCCAAATTAATGGATTTAATTAAACAATATATTTCCCAAAGTATAACTGCTGCTTCCAACAATTTAAGATTAAATAATCAGCAAATTGAAGTTGTTGCAATGCTGAAAGAGACTATTCAGAATTCAGATGATATTCGTGAAGATCTTAGGAATATGAAAAAAATTACTGAATTATCCACGCTTGCAATAAGATTAAATGAAATATATGCTTATCTAACCCAGCGTCAAGTAGATCTATATAAACTCTCAGACAAATTCAGAGAACACAGCCAATATCTAATTAAGGATTTAAATCGAACTCTGGAAATGGTAAGTCCGGAAACCTACAGAATAGCAGTTAGAAAACTTTATGAAGTAAAAAATAAAAACTATATTCAAATTAGAAGTAAAGAAAAAGAAGATGAATTAACTTTTGAACTTGGAAAAAGTAGCAAATGAAGAAAATGAAAATAAAAAAATAATTACAAACGAAAGTTCAAAAATAAAAGAGCATTTAATATTAGATGAAGACAAAGTTGAAGAAGATATTCCGTTTCAAAATTATGAATCGGAAATTCTTAAACCGATAAAACCTATTGATGCATTATTAAAAGAACTGATTAAAAATGAAGTTGAAGCCGAAGACTTAAATAAATTTGCTGATTTAATGGAAAAGAACGGTGCAATATCGGAAAAAATCGGATTCGAAATAATTGCCAACATGCATAGAATAATTGCAAAGGCACTTCAATTAATTAAAACAAGAGAATTGATGCCCGGTAAAGAAGTTGTTGAATCTGTTAGAGCATGTTTAATTGTTATCGTCGCTGTTGTTAAAGGTAAAGAAGTAGATATAACAGGATATCTAAATAAAGCTGAAGAATTCGGGCGTAAATTAAAACTAATAAAAGTAAAGGATTAAATATTAATGAAAATTTTTGCTGTTATTATGGCTGGAGGAATAGGTTCAAGATTTTGGCCGAGAAGTAAAGAGAAAACTCCTAAACAATTGCTCAAGATTTTCGGCGATAAAACCATGATTCAGGAAACCGTAAGCAGATTGGAAGGACTTGTTGAAAAAAATGATATATATATAATTACCAACAAAGTACAAAAACTGGAAATTCAAAATCAGCTGCCCGAACTCCCTGCAGAAAACATTATTGAAGAACCGTTCGGAAGAAATACCGCCGCAGCAATTGGATTAGCTTCAACAATAATAAGCAGTAAATATAAAGATGCAGTTACAATTGTTCTGCCTGCAGATCATATGATTCGTGAAAAAGATGAATTTCATAATACACTTTTAACTGCTGCAAAATTTGCTTACGATAAAAAAGGTTTGGTGACAATCGGAATTGTTCCGACCAGGCCCGAAACCGGTTATGGTTATATTCAGATTGATGAAAAAGAATTTTCGAATGAAATATTTAAAGTTTTAACTTTTGCAGAAAAACCAAATTATGCAACTGCGGTTAGATTTTTAGAAAGCGGCGACTTCTTTTGGAACAGCGGAATGTTTATTTGGAGAGTTGATACTATACTTGAAGAAATTAAAATGTACATTCCGGAATTATATGAAGGTTTGGAAAATTTAAAGAAGGATTTAAATACACCGAATTATGATAAAACATTAGTAAATGTTTACGGACAGCTTAGAAATATTTCTATCGATTACGGAGTAATGGAAAAATCCAAGAAAGTTTTTTTAACAAAAGGAAAATTTTCATGGAGTGATGTGGGAAGCTGGGAAGAGGTTTATCAGCTTTCTCCGAAAAATGAAAACGGTGTAGCTTCTCACGGTAAAGTATTTACGGAAATGACTGTTGACACATTTATATATTCACCGAATAAATTTACAGCGGTTATTGGAGTTGATAATTTAATTATTATTAATACAGACGATGCTTTGCTTATCTGCCGAAGAGATCAAGCGCAGGAAGTTAAAAAAGTAGTTGATCATTTGAAAATAAATAAATTCACTGAACATTTGTGATTAACATTAATCAAAGTTCATTTCCAAGGTTAAGAATAGGGCGAGACTCGATAATAAATAAAACTTTGATTATTTTAGTATAACAAAATATGAAAGATTTAAATATTTGAACGGCATAACCTGCCTCTTAATCTATCTTTTATTACTATTGTTCACAAAAAGTTTTTAATGAAGAAGGTTTAACTTGCTCGTTGTTGAAGCACCAATCGAAAAAACTATAGAACTTGAAAACCAGATTTTTCTGCTTAAAGTATACTCTCCCGAAATAACTTCTCAAATAAATCCCGGAGAATTTTTAAATGTTAGAGTATCGGAGAGTTTCTATCCTTTGTTAAGAAGACCTTTTAGTGTCTGTGATGTTGAAGGAGATTTTTTTTATCTAATGTTTAACGTTTACGGTGAAGGAACAAAAATTTTAGCTTCAAAAACTAAAGGGGATAAAATTGATGTCCTTGGTCCTCTAGGTCATGGTTTTAATTTAAATGGAGATTATGAAACCGCTGTAATTGTGGCAGGCGGATTGGGAGTTGCACCATTTCCTTTTGTTACGAGATTATTAAAAGATAAAAAAGATATCCATTCTTTTATCGGCGGAAGAACTTCCAAAGATGTTATAATACATGGAATGACAAATATTAAAATTGCAACCGATGACGGTTCATTGGGAACTAAAGGAACTGTTGTTGATCTCCTTGAAAAAAATGTTTCCATGTTAAAAGAAAATAATATTAAAATGTTTGCCTGCGGACCCAATTCTATGTTAAGGGCATTAAAAGAGTTTGTTATTAAAAATGATATTGAATGCGAAGCTTCGACAGAATGTGCAATGGCATGCGGATTTGGTATTTGCCAGGGCTGCCCGATCGAATCTGCAAATTCACCGGAAAAATATAAATTAGTTTGTAAAGACGGACCTGTTTTTAACGTTAGGGATGTGATAATATGAGTAAAGTAGATCTGTCTGTAAATATCGGGAAATTAAAATTAAAAAATCCAATTATGCTTGCTTCAGGTACAGTTGGATATGGAAACGAAATTGCAGAGTTTTTAGATCTTAATATTTTAGGCGGAATAGTTACAAAATCACTTAGTTTAAAACCACGTAAGGGAAATCCGCCGCAAAGAATTGTTGAAACTCCTGCCGGAATGCTAAATGCAATTGGACTTGCAAATGTTGGAGTTGAAGAATATTTAAAAGAAAAAATACCTTTCATTAAAAAGTATGATGTTCCGCTTATTTGCAATATTGCTGCTAGTTCAATTGAAGAATATGTTGAATGCACAAAAATTTTAACCGGAGAAGAAACTGTAAAAGCATTTGAAATAAATGTTTCTTGTCCGAATGTTAAAGAAGGCGGGCTTCAATTTGGAAACGACGTAAAGGCAGTTGGAAAAATTACTGAAAAAGTTAAAGCAGTTACAAATAAACCGGTTATAATTAAATTATCGCCCAATGTTTCATATATATCTGAATTTGCAAAAGTAGTAAAAGAAGAAGGCGGAGATGCGGTTTCTGCAATAAATACTTTAGTTGGAACGGCATTTAACATTTTTACCAAAAAACCAAAAATTAAAAACATAAACGGCGGACTTTCCGGTCCGGCAATTAAACCGGTTGCATTAGCTAAAGTTTTAGAGATAAAGAGAAACGTAAATATTCCGATAATAGGAATTGGGGGAATAATGAATTGGAAAGATGTTATTGAATTTATGATTGTCGGAGCAAATGCCGTTCAGTTAGGAACTCTTAATTTTATAAATCCTGTTGCATCAATTAAAATTCTAGAAGAAATTGAAGAATATTGCATAAATATGGGAATAAATAAAATATCGGATTTAACGGGTTCATTTGAAATATAATTTATGGACTTAGAAGAATCATTAAAAAAACTATTTTCCCTTCATACTTTCGGTGTTAAACTGGGATTAGATAACATCCGGAACTTTTTAAAATTTATCGGCGATCCTCAACTAAATTTAAAATCTATTCATTTAGCAGGATCAAACGGAAAGGGAAGTACGGCTTCTTTCATTGCAAGTATTTTAATGGAATTCGGTTACAAAGTAGGTTTATACACTTCACCGCATTTTGTTAGATTCAATGAAAGGGTAATTATTAACGGAATTGAAATACCCGATATTTATATTGCGAATTTTATTACAAAATACTGGGATTATATAACTGAAAATAAATTGACTTTTTTTGAGGTTACAACTGCTTTGGCTTTTCAATACTTTAAAGATGAAGAAGTAGATTATGCTGTAATAGAAACAGGACTCGGCGGCAGGTTGGATGCAACCAATGTTCTTCATCCATTAGCAGTTGTAATTACATCAATTAGTTTGGAACATACAAATATACTAGGCAGCACAATTAAACAAATAGCCTCAGAAAAAGCTGCCATTATAAAAAATAATATTAATGTATTTACAGGAAAATTACCCGAAGCCGCAAATGATGTTGTATCTGAAAAATGCAGTGAAACCAAAAGCGAATTATTTATGCTTGAAGAATATATAAACATGCATAATAATTTGCTGGAACTTTATACGGAAGAAATTGAATTAGATGATTGGACAATGCCGCTTAAAGGTGAATATCAAAAATACAACGCAGCGCTTGCGGCATTAACTGTTGCAAAAACTTTAAATACAGATGATACAAATAAAATAAGTCACGGAATTAAAAATGTAATTAAAAATACCAGGTTGCAGGGACGTTACGAATTAATAAATACAAATCCGGATATAATATTAGACTCTGCACATAACTCTGCGGGAATAGAAAGTTTCCTGTCTGAGTTCAAAAAACACAAAGATAAATACGGAAAGAAAGTTCTCTTATTCGGTGTAATGAAAGATAAATCTATTGCCGAAATGCTGAATATGTTAAAAGAAGATTTCGATGAAATTCATTTAACCGAAATAAATTATGAAAGAAGCTGTCCAATTGAAGAACTGGTAAAAATTGCCGAACAATTGCAAATCAATTTTAAAAAAGAACCTGATTACTCAGGATTTATTAACAATTATTATAACGAGAAAAAGGATAACTGTTTAGTTGTTTTAGGAAGCATGTATGTGCTTGGAGAAATAAAATCAAATATATTGAAACAAAATGCTTGACATTATTTTTAAATAAATGTATGTTTCATATAAACCTCGTGTTCCTTTCAACAGCTAAACAAAAAGAGATAAAATTAAATTATAAATTAGCCTCTATTGCATATCCGGAATGAAAAACCTTAGATAAATGCATCATATTAAATTCATAAAGATAAATTAAATAATTATTAAGTAGGATAGAATTATGCCAATGGACATTTCTGAACTCAAGTCAAAAAAAATCGTTGAATTAAATCAAATTGCAAAAGATTTAAACATCACCGGTTACAGTGATTTGAGAAAGCAAGAACTCATCTTCAAAATATTGGAAGAACAAACTTCAAAAGACGGTTTGTCATTTTCAAAAGGAGTTCTTGAAGTATTGCCTGACGGTTATGGTTTTCTGCGTTCAGCAGACTATAACTATCTGCCGTCTCCCGATGATATTTACGTATCACCTTCTCAAATTAAAAAATTCAGTTTAAGAACCGGTGATTTCGTAAGCGGTCAAGTAAGACCCCCGAAAGAAAGCGAAAGATTTTTTGCGTTATTAAGAGTTGAAGCCGTAAACGGATTGGATCCTGAATCGGTAAGAGAAAGAACACTTTTTGACAACCTAGTTCCGGTTTATCCAACCAAAAGAATGCAGCTTGAATCCGCTCCCGGCGAATATTCGATGCGTGTTATGGATATGCTTTCTCCGATCGGAAAAGGACAAAGAGGTTTGATTGTTTCTCCTCCCAAAAGCGGTAAAACTGTTCTGCTTCAAAAACTTGCCAACTCAATAACAAGAAATCATCCGGAAATTAAATTACTTATACTTTTAATTGATGAAAGACCTGAAGAAGTAACCGATATGGAAAGGTCTGTTAAAGGTGAAGTAATTAGTTCAACTTTTGATGAACCGGCTGAAAGACACGTTCAGGTTGCAGATATGGTTATAGAAAAAGCAAAAAGAATGGTTGAAGCAAAAGAAGATGTTGTTATATTATTAGACAGTATTACCAGACTTGCAAGAGCTCATAATATTGTAGTTCCTCACAGCGGAAGAATACTTTCCGGCGGTGTTGATTCAAATGCTCTTCATAAACCAAAAAGATTTTTTGGTGCTGCAAGAAATACCGAAGACGGCGGCAGTTTAACAATTATTGCAACTGCTCTTATAGATACCGGCAGCAGAATGGATGACGTTATATTTGAAGAGTTCAAAGGAACCGGCAACATGGAACTTGTGCTTAACAGAGACTTAAGCGATAGAAGAATTTTCCCTGCAATTGATGTTAATAGATCCGGAACCAGAAGAGAAGATTTGTTGATGAAAGAAGATGAAATTGCCAAAATATGGATACTTAGAAAAATTCTAAGCGATTTTAGTCCAGTTGAAGCAATGGAATTCTTATTGGATAAAATGAGGGGAACAAAGAATAATAAAGAATTTCTTCAAAATATGAATAGCTAAAAGCAGATTCTTTATTCTTAATATTATATTTCCAAAAAGAGTTAATAGGGAAGTTTTATTTTAATTAACTTTTTCCAAGTTATTTTTCTGTAAAAAATTTAAATTAAATTCGCGGAAGGATAATTATATCTTATTCATGAGAGATATTTTTAACCTTGATAAATTAAATATATCCAATAACTTTGTAGCTAAAAAAACGTGAAAAAGATAATATTATCCTCATTCCTTTTAATTAGTTCACTTCTTTACAGTCAGCCTGTAAATCAATTCTTCCATTCGGAAAATATTGTTGTTCCTTCCGACAGCGGCTACAACTTATATTTTCCTTATAAAATTGCATATAATAATTTGGTTTTTGTTAAAAGCGGAAACAGTTATGCCGCAAACTTTAGAGTCTTTTTAGAAGTATATGATGAAAATTCAAATTTTATTGCAAGACAAATTAAAGATGATAAAATAAAGGTTGATGATTTTGAAAAGACAAACGATAAAAATGAATTTCTAATTGATTTAATTCAGATCAAATTATCTCCCGGCGAATATCAGCTTCATCCTGTTATAAATGATATGAATTCCGAACAGGAAATGAAACTTCCAATAGAAGTTATTAAAACAGAATCAAAAGATGATCATGGATTTATCAAACCAATTGTAATAAACTCAAAACAGATTAATTGCGAAAACGACAGCGGTTATGCATTAACAAATTTTGGGAACAGTGTTCCTTTTATGACAACAATTACAGCTTTATAATTCCTACAAGCGATAAAACATTAAATAAACTATATGTTGTTGTAGTTAATAATGCCGATACGGTTTATAAAAATTGGGTTGATAAAAAATTCAATTCTAATTTGAATTTAATTCAATGCGGTAACGAAATTAATATTTATGAAAATAAGAAATCTGATAAAACAACAAATTTTATTCTGGATAATGTAAGTCAAAATTTATTAGAAGGTACAGTCCAAATTACTGTTTCAAAAAGCGATACTTCAAAATTCAAAAAAACATACGGAAAAAATGTCACCTGGTTTAATAAACCATTCTCTTTAAAAGATGATGAATACGCTATCAAAATGCTTAAGTATATGGAAAATGAAAATGTAATAGATACTTTGCTGGATTACAAAAGTTCCGAATACAAAAAAGCATTATTTGCATACTGGAAAAAATACGATCCGGATCCTTCAACAGCTTACAATCCTTTAATGGCTGAATATTATTCTAGGATAGATTATGCAATTAAAAATTTTACAACTTTAACAGGCAAGAACGGAGCAAATTCCGATAGAGGCAAAATTTTTATACGTTACGGAATGCCGCAGAAAATTGAACGATCTTCAACAGATAACGGTAAAGTAGTTGAAACATGGGTCTATGAAAAGTCTAATAAAAAATTTATTTTTGTTGATAAAGACGGAAGAGGAGAATTTAAATTAGTTAATGGTTAATGAATAAATTTGTTTTTACATGCGGAGATATAAACGGAATCGGTCCTGAGATTGTAATAAAATCTCTCAATAGAATTGCCGTCAAATCCAAAAGCAAATTCTATTTTATATGTCCAAAAAATATTGCGGAACACACTTTCAAATCGATAAAACCTTCCTTTAAATTTGAATTTATAAAATCACTTAAAGATGAAACTCCGGATAAAGTTTCTATCTTAACATTACCGGATGTTAAAATCAAAATCGGAGTTCCAACAAAAACATCAGGGCTTACAGCTTATAAATCCATTGAAACAGCTTATAAATTAATTAAAGATAAAAAAGCTGACGCAATTATAACCGCTCCAATTTCCAAAACTGCAGTTCACTTAGCAGGCATCAACTTTCCCGGACATACAGAAATGTTTGCAGAATGGTCCAACACAAAAAAGTTTTTGATGATGTTTTTATCAAATAAAATGAAAGCGGGACTTCTTTCAATTCATGAACCTATAAAGAAAACTCCAAATTTTATTACATCAAAAAATATTAAAGATCATTTAGAAATTATTTATTTAAGTTTTAAAAAAGATTTTAGAATCAGCAAACCAAAAATTGCGGTGTTAGGATTTAATCCGCACGCAGGAGAAGATGGTTATATAGGCAAAGAAGAAGAAGAAATCATTAAACCATTATTAAATAAATTAGATAAAAAAATATTTTACGGTCCATTTTCACCGGACGCATATTGGGGAAATCAAATTTATAAAAAATATGATTTTACATTCGGAATGTATCATGATCAGGTTTTAATTCCATTTAAATTGTTAAATTTTGGAAAAGGAGTAAACTACACAGCCGGTTTACCATTTGTAAGAACATCTCCCGATCACGGAACAGCTTTTGACATTGCCGGAAAAAATAAAGCCGATGAATCAAGTTTGATTGAAGCTTTCCGATTTGCAAACATAATTGTAAACAACAGAAAGAAAAATGCAGAATAAAAATAAAATTAAGAACTATGAAAAACTTTCTTTTGTTTACAGTCATATTATGCGCAGTGTTAATTATAAAAAATGGGCACTTTATTTAAGAGATATCTCTAAAAAGTATATTGATAAAAGATCCTAAAACTTTAGAACTTGCGGCCGGCAACTGCAGTATAGCCGGAAACATGATAAAATATTTTCCCAATTTAATTGCAACCGATTTATCTTTTGAAATGCTTAACAATTCCAAATTTAATTCATTCCCAAAAGTCTGCTGCAGTATGACTGACATTCCTTTAAAAACAAATTTTGATTTTATTTATTCAACATTCGACAGTGTGAATTATCTTTTATCAAAAGAAAAATTAAAAAAATGCTTTAAAGATGTTCATAATATTTTATCGGAAGACGGACTGTTTACTTTTGATGCCAGTTTGGAAAAAAACAGTTTAAAACATATTAAACAGCCGTGGAGAAAAGGGAAGTATAATGATATTCATTACAAACATAAAAGCGAGTACAACGAAAAAACTAAAGTACATAAAAATATTTTTCAATTAATTTTACCTGATAAAAGTGTATATTTCGAGGTACACAAACAAAAAGTTTATCCGTTCGAAGTTTATTTTGATCTTTTGGAAAAATCAAATTTATATGTAGTTGACTGTCTTGAAACTTTCACATTTCTTCAAGGCAAACCGGAATCGGACAGAGTTCAATTTTTAGTAAAGAAAGTAAAGTAAATGCTTCAAATAGATAATGTAGACTTTTTTTATTCCAGTCAAAATGTATTTAATAATTTAAACCTGGTTTTAGATCCCGGCGAACTGGCTTTTATAATAGGGAAGAGCGGTTCCGGGAAAACCACTCTGCTGCAATTAATTTATATGAATATTTTCCCGAATTCCGGTAATGTTCAGGTTGCAGATTTTGATTCCAAAACAATAAAACCGAGACAGCTGCCTTATTTAAGAAGAAAGATCGGGATCGTCTTTCAGGATTTTAAATTATTAAACGATAGAAACATTTACGATAATCTTGCATTTGTTTTAGAAGTTACAAACACACCAAGACGGGAAATAAAAAGAAAAGTAAATAATGCATTAACGGATGTAGGATTAATCCATAGAAGAAACAGCATGCCCAAAGAACTTTCCGGCGGAGAAAAACAAAGAGTTTCAATTGCGCGTGCAGTTGTAAATGAACCTATGCTTATTTTAGCCGACGAACCAACAGGCAATTTAGATCCGGAAACTGCGGATGAGATTGTTGATATACTAAAAAAAATTAATGCAAGGGGAACTGCAGTTTTATTTGCCACACATAATTATGATATCGTAAAAAGGAATTCCGGTAAAATCTATAAAATAGAAAACGGCAAAGCTTTAAAAGCAGTAATAAAATCGAAAAATTAAAATTACTTTTTTGCTTCCAATTCTTTAACAATATTTTTATTTATTTCATCAACCTGACCAAAACCATTAATATAAATTACCGAACCTTGTTTTTCGTAATGTGTTAAAACGGGTTTGGTTGTTGAATTATAAACTTTAAGTCTATTTCTAATTACATCTTCTTTGTCGTCGCTTCTCTGGTAAAAACTATTTTCCGCGCCGCACTTCGGACACTTGGCTTTATCTTTAATTTCATCATAATTAAATATTGTCTGGCATGATTTACATGCGCGTCTGTTAGTAAGCCTTTTTACAATTTCATCTTCGTTAGCTTGGAGCACAACTAAATAAACATCTTTCATATTTATTTCGTTTAAAAGTGCATCAAAAGCCTGAGCCTGAGCAATAGTTCTAGGAAAGCCGTCCAAAATAAATCCGTTCCGGCATCTATCATGAATTAAAGCATCTCTAATAATTCCAATCATAATTTCATCGGAGACCAATTCACCTTTATCCATAATTTCTTTGGCTTTTACACCAAGCGGAGTTTTTTCTTTGACCGCGGCTCTTAAAATATCGCCGGTTGAAATATGAGGTATATTAAATTTTTCGGAAAGAATCTTGGCTTGTGTTCCTTTCCCAACCCCGGGGGCACCGAAGAGTACTAGTCGCATTGAAAGATTCCCTTATTTTTTTAATTCAAATTATTATTAATAAAATATTTTAGCAAATTTAAATTGCAATTATTTATCGAGCTGAAATAAATAGAATTTTTATACAATGTTTTTTCTGAATTAAAGAGCGGAAACTTATAATCGATTTAAATATAAACTGATGAATTAATATTAAGAAACTGTCTTATAACTTAAATTATTCAACTTGAAATAGTTTCAGATTCTAATTGCATTTTAAAAACGAAAAGACAATATCGGCACAACTTGAAATAGAGACAATAAATAATTTATAATAACTGCTTTAAATTGAAAAAACTAATTAAAATTTCTCAATTTATTAAAGAAAGTTTTTAACAGCTGTTCACTTTCTGCCGAATAAATTCCTGAATAAACATTTAACTTATGATTATATTTTCCCTCGGCAGGCAAATTATAAATTGATCCGCATGCACCAAATTTAGAATCAAAAGCAGCAAAATATAAGTTATTTATTCTGGCATTCAGCATAGCACCGGTGCACATTATACACGGTTCCAAAGTAACGTACAAATCGCATTCATTTAAACGCCAGTTGCCGATATGATTAGAAGCAGCAGTTATTGCAATCATTTCCGCATGCGCAGTAGGATCTTTCAATTTTTCTGTTTGATTATAACCTCTGCCAATTACTTTATTGTTATGAACAACCACGGCACCTACAGGAACTTCTTCTTCCTCAAAAGCTTTTTCGGCTTCTTGAAGTGCCGAATACATAAACTTGTACTGATCTTCGTTAAAAAGCATGTATAAATTTTATTTTAAAAATATGAATGAGATTAATCCAAAATTCTGTTCGCTTGAAAGTATTTTCTCAAATTTCCTAAAAAACTTATGATTCCCTTTGGGAAAAA
Source organism: uncultured Ignavibacteria bacterium (assembly GCA_963713505.1). Lineage (GTDB taxonomy): Bacteria > Bacteroidota > Ignavibacteria > Ignavibacteriales > Ignavibacteriaceae > CAVQMC01. The sequence continues at coordinate 61,327 of CAVQMC010000017.1, forward strand.
CCTCAACAGTCAGAACCGAAAACTTATTCTTTTTTCGACTGAACTGCTGGTGTATTTACTAAACAATCATCAAATATTTTACAGGCAAAAATAATAAAAAAAATTGCTTTTTTTTACGAATTCTATTGCAACAAAATAGGAATAATTTTAATTTAAATAACAAATAATGCGGGAAAAGCAGCAAAGCAAATATGAGCAAAATTACTGCAGAAATATGGGCGGTACAATCCGTAATTATAACAATACTAAGACCGAATAGTTAAAAATACTTTCAAAAAATCATGCTTTTTTGTCTCTTTACATTGCAAATGTGAGTTACCTTGCGTTGCCGCGGCGTTGATACTCGGCTCAGGGCTGCTGTTGGCCGGGGAGGCCGAGCCGCCCGGTGAGTGGAATGAGGAAGAGATCCTGTGCCGGGGGCCGCCACGTGAAGGTGGCGGGCCTCAACGGCACCGTGATCGTCGACGCCGACCTGGACAAGGTCAGGCTGCCGACGATGGACCACCGAGACCATCCGGGGCTCAACAATGCCACGGGCCACATCGGTCTCGTGGCCCATGGCGATGGCGAGAAGATGTTGTTCCGCAACCTGCGTGTGAAAGAGTTGCGGAGAGCCGCTTCGCTATCGCGCGTCGACCATGAACACCGAGTTGTCGGCGACGCGGAACAGCGAGTGGTAGGGGCTCTGCAGCTCGCAGGAGGCGTCGCGGCCCGGATACCAGACCAGGCTGATGCCCAGGCCCCAGGATTCTTCCGTCTGGCCGCCCAGCGTGCTGTTCTGGTTGGGGATCAGGTAGTTGAAGTCGGTCTCCACGGTCCAGGAGCACGACAGCGGCACGACCAGGTCGGCGCCGACCACCCCGTCGCTCTGGCCGCTGAATCCCGCCCAGAGCCTCGCGCTGCCGCCACAGCCGACGGGCCGGCGGTAGTAGAAGGCGAACAGGTCGGTGGGATCGAGAGTGATGTCGGCCTGGTCGGCAACGGAGCCCAGGCCGTCCTTCATGCCGAAGGCTCCCCAGAAGCCGATCTCCGACAGGTCGGGATACGCCCAGGAAACCTGCGAGCGGAGTTGGCCCAGATTGACGTTCCCGTAGTAGTAGCGGTCGTTGAGATAGTCGTAGACGAGGCCCCATTGCCACCCGCCGCAGGGCGTCGCCCGGCGGAAGAGGCCGGCGGTCAGAAACCACTGGTTGCGGTCCTCGGTTCGCGGAATCGCCACCTGGTCGCCTTCGATGTCGCTCTGCACGGCCCGAAATCCCACCTGGTAGGCAATCGTGCTGCACTGGCCGACCGGGCCCGACCAGTTGACGCCCTCGTGGAAGCCGAAATTGCCGTTGATGCCCTGGTCGACCGGGCCCTTGAAGCCCTGCACGCCGGCGAACAGCGTCAGGTTCTGGTACCAGGGTCCTCCCAGGCATCCGCCCACAGCCACACGGAGCAGCCGCCGCACGGATCGCAGCCGCCGCACGAACCGCAGCCGACGCCGCACCCTCCACCGGGGCCGCACGTCGCGCAATCGTCGGGTCCGACGTCGTACCCGTCGGGGCCGATCGGTTCGCCTTCGGGCAGCAATCCCATTTCCTCGACGACCGGGTCGGCGGAGTCTTCCATGACCGGGCCGATGGCGCTGGTGGCCGAGACCATCTGGATGGGGCCCTGTGCTTGCCCTTGCGCCTGCCAGGCGCCGGCCGGCGCCCGGTTGCCGCCGAGCACCCGCTGCTGCCAACTGCTGCGGAGCGAGGGCTGGTTTACCCTGGCCCCGCCCAATTGGATCTGTGCCCAGCAGAGCTGCCCCCCGACGGCAAGCCAACAACACGCGGCGACTGCGAAGCGAAGAGAGATTCCCGCAGGCTTCATGATGTACCCCTCGAAAGAGCGATCTTCGCGCGAGCCGATCCCGGCGCGGCGTCAACCACAGCACCGTCTACATCGGGAATTCGCTAACCGGTTCTTTCGTTAAAATCCACATTATCGGCAAACCCGATGTAGAATTGCCTGTTCGTCCTCACTTCCTCACATCATCGGACGGAAACCGCTGGGTGATCCCATTCAACGGGGGGTGATGTGCTTGCGGCGAAGGCGGCTATCCGGCAAAATCCCCGTCGGCCGTCAGTTTGGGGGAACAAGCGATGAGCGAGCCGGCGATTTTTGGTCTGATTCGCGACGGGAAATCCCGGTTCTACGCCGATCGTTGGGCGATTGTCTTTCTGCACCGGGAGATCCTCTTCGGACCGGATGACTTCGAGGCCTGGGTTACCCAGCTCGAAGAAGTGGACGAGTGGTCGGACGAGTGCTGCGGCGGAGTCGTTGCGGATTACGATCGCAAGAGGCTCCTCTGGTGCGCCGAGGTTGCGGCGTTGCGGATCCCTCGCGTGGCCGACCTCTACGATCGCCTGCTGCAAGCCGCATGGCCGGGGTTCGAGATCACTTTCGCCCACCGGGGCATGAAAACCCTGGGCGAGGCGGTGGGGGCTGACGAGCCGGGCGAATGGGAACCTCACGACCGCTCCGAACACGCTTCGCCAGGCCGCCCGGCTTGGCTACGACGACGAAGAGTCGGAGGACGACGAGCGAAGAAGAGTGGGAGGACGACGACGAGGAGGAAGAAGAATCCGACGACGACGGGACGGCTTTCGACGAAGGGGAGATCCGGGCCTGGGTGACGATCGTCTCGGCCGACGGCACGATTCGCCATCGCCACCTCGAATGTCTCCCGACGCAGTTGCTGCATGCCGTCGATGAAGCCCGGGCGGCGCTTGCGGAGCTTCCGCCTGCCGAAGTCCCGCCCGAGCGCATCGTGGCGGAGGGAATGTGGATCGACGAGGCAAAGAAGTCCGTGGGACTATGGGGCTCCCAAGAGTTGCGCGACAGGCTGCCCGACGTCCGCCAGGCGTGGCAAGGCTGGACGGTCGAGTGGGCCGAGCGTGGCTACCGGCAGCAGTGCGAGATCGCCGGGCCGGCCGGTGTGCCGTTGGATGACGCCGAGGCCCTGGCGAAGATCCTGCCCGCGATCCTCTCGACCAAGCGTTTCGATATGTCCGTCGTGCTTGGCGTCCTGGGGGGCGGCCTCAGGAAGACGGCCATGAAAGCGACCGGCTGTCTGCTGGCGGTGATCTGCCTGCCGCTGCTGATCTTCGGTCTGGTGTCCGGCGATTGGAAGGCGGTTCTGATATCCATCGCCATCACCTGCGGCGAAGTGATCGTGGTATTCAAAACGATCGAGCACCGTTTCAAGAAGTCGTTCCAGAGCAAGTTGCCCGGCTCCGGAGTCGGCGTCAAGGCTCCGCCTGCGGCCGGTCCGCTGGACGAGTCGATGCGTCGCCGCCGGGTCGACGAGTTGCTCGCCGCGGCCGGGCTGCCCTCGCTTGCCAAGGTGGAGCCCCTGTTCTCCCAAGACGACGATCTCGACCTTCTCGATTGAACGGTCCCCTAAAGGCCGGCAGGCATCATGGCAGAACGCTACTACGTGGAAGAGCTCACGGCGGTCCCCTTCGGCACGATGAGGCGAAGCCTTGCGACCGCCGTGCCCGAGCCCGTGGCTTTTGCACTGGCCGCCTTTTTCCGCATGCGGGGCCTGCTGGGCTGGCCGCTGAAGCCGACGCATGCCGTCGGCGGGGTGGGCAGCGAGCTGGTGGTCGAAGCCGACGGCCTGCCGCCCCGGGCGGTCTCCCGCTGGGCGCCGATCATCGAACAGCTCCGCGACCTCGGCTTCTCGCCGCTGAAGTGCTCGCTGGGCGACGTGATCGGGGCCAAGGAGCAGGCGAGCATCGTGCTGTTGGACGAGCCCGGCAGCACGATCGCCACGCTGGAATGGATCCGCATGCGGGGCGGCGAAGGCGTTGCCGAGAAGACGCCCTTGGAGTTCAACTCCTACGCCGACCGCGACCCGGAGATCATGACCGGGTTCGTTCCGCGGGAAGACCTGCGCTGGCCGGGATGCTGACGTTGGACTTCGTCGATTCGCTGCTCTTGCCCAATCACCTGCGACTCAAGGAAGTCTACGATCGCCACCTGGCACGGATCCAGGGCCGGACGTTCTACCAGATGACGCCCGAGGCGGCACTGGTGGAGCACAGGAAACGCAGCCAGCGACGCTTCGACTGGGCCCTGGAGCAAGGGCTGCTACGGCCGCTGGACCCGTCGGACGTCGCCCGCCTGCGGGATGTGAGACTGGATTGAGGCCCCGGGACTGCTCTGCTCGTGGGCGGCCCTTGGGCACGTCTGGAAGGCGGAGTTCGACTGACCGATTCGTCGGCTTTGCGGAGACTGGCAATGTTCATAATCGCTTTCTGGCAGCCGAACACGTCGAACATCGGCTTCGGTCTCGTTATGCTCGCCGTGTTCCTGCTCACGTTTTCTCGACTCCCGCTGCTGCGTTTGGTCGGGTTGGCTGGCATTGGTCGGCGTTCTGATGCTCCTGGCCGATTACCCACACGATCCGGACGGCTGGTTCGGCTGCAGTGTCGCCCTTGTCGTGCTCATCGTTGTCAACAGACTGTTTCGCGAAGGACGCCCACGCACGACCGAAGCTCGCCGTCGGATGGCTGAAATGTAGCTTGGCGGGCATCGCAGATCGAGTCGGTGAATCCCCCATGGGTGGCGTTCTGGCTATGGCCTCACGGGGGGCGGGTGCGTGCGTCCGGAGGCGAGTGGTTTTTTTCTGTAACAAACCGTAGGCTGGAGCGTTGTACAGGTAAGCGTGGGCCGCCGACGGACGAGCGGATGACAGCGATCGAAGCAAGCGACCGGCGGCAGTGGGTGCTGGGACTCGTCGAACAGTTCGAGGCCCGACTTACGCGCTTCGCTCAACGGATCACGGGCGACGAGGA
>CAVQMC010000018.1:0-39075 GCA_963713505.1 uncultured Ignavibacteria bacterium
TATGACCAGGCTAAAATAATTTATTAATCCAACAATCACCTGCATTTTATCTTGAATAGAATAGTTCTCTGTATCAGTTTCGGTATAAAGTGAACTAGTTGTTAAAGTCAACCAAAACTGTAAATCAATTTTTTCAATAGGAATTTTAACACCGGCGCCATATCCGAAGTTTAATGAATGATAATTGGGAGAGGTAAATGTATTGCCGCCGCTTATCAGTATTTTTTGATACAAAAATGATATTACCGATAATCTATATTCAAATTGAAGCGACATATAATTAAATGTAATGCTATTAAATGCAATCATTGTGTGAATATCTAAAAAATTAGGCCTGGATTCTTCTCTGTTATATTTTGATTTATCGAATACAATATTGTATTGCTTATTATTATTACGATTAATATTTATTATATGTATTGATTTTATCTTATTTAATAAAATTTCTGAAGAAGTAACTAGGGAATCTATCATTTTATAGGAGATATGATTATCTGCACTGTCTGTCATTCCCAGTTCATCTACTGTTTTGATAGATAATGAATAACTTGTACCATTGGAATAGTATATTTTACAATTAAAATTTTGTGCATTAATTGTAATACTTAAGGTTGAAATTAAAAATGCCAGACATAGAATCTTCATAAGCAAAAATAGAATTTCTGAATTTTAATTTCAGGATTGGCTCCGCCCAACATTCTTGAAACAATTTGAAATAATCCCAATTACATTTTCCCCTGTAATATTATGTAATGAAGGCTATTTTGAATAAATTATTTAATTTAATAATATTTAATTATTCAGAACGAAATCCGAACCATAGAGTTAAATTCATTTGGTTTTTCATACTGAAGGAAGTGTCCGCATTCATCTAATAAAATTTATTAACTCTTTTCGATAAGCAAAGCTGATCTTTCAGCAAGTTCTTTTGTTGTAACTTTGTGAAGTATTTTATTTGGAATTAAAAAATAATTAAAACTAAATAAAATTAAGGTCGGAATTTTAATTTTTTAAGCTGACTAATTAAATTATTATAAGAGATTTTTCCATCATTAGAATTTTGACTGTATATAAAAATAAATGGCAAAAGAAGAATAAAAATAAGAGCTATTTTGGAAGTCCTCATAATTCACCCAATTTTACGGAGTAGATTTATTTTTTTATTTAGAAATGAATTTCCCCTTTAACAATTAGATCTATTAAGATTCAACACTAAAATATTAATATTTTCAAAATTTGCCTAAAATAATTAGTATTAATTTTCAGGCTTGTCCGGATAATAATATTTTGGAAGCATGTATGAAACTCCTTTAAATGACCAATATCCGTAAACTTCGAAAGAAAAAGATTCTAAAGGATAACCAAATCTATCAAATTTTACATTGTTATGATTTAATTTCAAATATGAAATTATCGGCGATAGATGCATTGGTCCTTTATACATTACTTTTAGATAATAGTCAAAGTTCATTTGAACTATATTATTATCAATAACTCTTATAGAATATTTTTCATTCATTGGCCAAATATCTCCTTTTACAGATGGAAACTTTACAATGCTGCAGTAAAAATTGTCCCTTGAGGTTGTATCTGAAATAAAAGATCTTATAAAATTTATTAAAGAGCCGTAGTATGCTTTTTTCCTATTTTTCTTCCAGATTTCTTCCATAGCTCCCGTCGAATCTGTTAACTTTGTAAAGAATGTATTCACAACATATCTCAGTTTGCGTAAGTCTTCATTCCAATGAAAATAAATTAAGTCGCAATTTATTTTATAACCTAAATCATCATTTACTATTATTATTGGTCTATTTGCTTCTGCCCGTAAGTCGCCTGATTCATCAAAATTTAAATTAATTATTTCAGGATTCATTATTCTGCACCCTGATGCAAATGGACTATCACCCAAAAAATATTCTTTAAAAACTGATAAATTTTCTTTCCATTCTTTTGGAGCTTCGGAAACAACATTAACCTGGTTAAGTTCGTAACTAGCTTCTTTTAGATTGAATGAAAGATTAATTGTCTGTTTGTCGTTTATGAATATATCAACTGAATTTGTTTCATAACCGATAATTGATGCAACTACTGTCTGTTTACCGGCTGGAATGTTTTTGATTTTATAAAAACCATTTTGATCAGTAGTTGTACCAATCGTTGTTCCGGAGATATAAACATTTACATTTTGGAGAGGTTCACCTGTAGAACGCGATGCAATTTTGCCTTCAACATTACCTGAGTATTGAGCAAATATTATATTGCATGTTAAGACCCATATTATAAAATAAATTTTAACCATGAACTATTTTGTCAATTTTAAACGAATATCATTTAATTCATAAATAGATTATATACAGGATTTCCAATATTTAACTTCTTTATAAAATAAATTAATTACATCCGGAATTCAATTAAAATGTGTTAAAAGTGTTGATTTAATTTTTTAACATGAAGGTGAAATGGATAAACGGTCTAACATATCCACGATACTATTTTATGCAACTATTCTTTATAAGCTTAAACAAAAAGCCATTTTTTCTGAAGAGAGGCAACTGTTCAACTTTGCTGTTCTTTTGAGTTGCAAATGGGATAGGGATGAAATTTATTGAAGGCGGTTTTTTATTTGGAATTTTTAGAAAATGCACTAATTTTTCTAATAATAACTTTTGTGTTAAAGTTGAAGAAGAAATTCCAAAAGTATTTTGACCTTCTTTTTTTTCTTCTTTATTGTCAAAACTCAAATTAGTTTGAGCTAAAACCGGATTTAAAAATATTATAAGGAAAAGTAAAGTAAATAAAGACTTCATAATATATAACTCCTATAATTTTAATTTTACAAGAGTTTATTAATACAGAAGTAACAAACTCTAATAAACATTAATTTAGACAGTTCAATCTGATTGTTTGTTCCGGTTATTAATATTTATAAAATAAAAAAAAGGAAGCCGAAGCTTCCTCTTATAAGAAAAGTATTTAAGTCTGCTTAAAAAAGGTTTAAATTAATCTTGATCTTCATCTTCCTTTTCGTAATTTTCTTTTTTCATTTTATTTAATGAATTTCCGCTTTTATCGAACATCAAGTCTTTTTGTATTTTATTATCTTTAACTTCTGCTTCGTATTTCATAGTTCCGTTGGAACTAACAATTTTTGCAGCACCAGTTATTTTATAGCCTTTATAATTTTTCTTAACATAATTATTAATTTTTGCAGGTAATTCAGTAACAGAGATTTCGGTTTCCGTTTCCATCAATTTGCCACTTTTATTATAAGTTGCTGATTTATTTAATATTTCCTTCTTTAAAATTAGCTTCAAAAGTATTTCCTTCAACATCCCATTTTACATTTGAAACGTTGGTAAATTTTTTTGCAAAATTATCTTTTACACTTTGCGGTACTTTATTTTCTTGAGCAAATACTATAACCGGTAATATTAAAAGTACAATGAATAATGATTTAAATTTCATTTTAACCTCCAATTTTGTGAATATTAAAATATAACAAACAAACCTGAAGAAAATTTGTAGGTTGGAACAAGAAAAAGCACATCGAAATTCCGTTTGATAAAAGTTTTACTTTTCTATCATTCTTAATATTGTAGGAAGTACAATTAACAGTAAAGGTAATGCAATTATAAATCCGCCGATAATCGCAATAGCTAAGGGCTGATGCATTTGTGCTCCTGTACCTATTCCAAGTGCTAAAGGAAATAAAGCAATAATAGCCCCAAATGCCGTCATTAATGTCGGACGCAGTCTAAGTGAAATAGAATTCACAATGGAAGCTTCTTTGTTAGTAATTTTTCTTTTTGAATCTAAATATTGCAGATAAATAAAAATAGAATTTTCACCGATAATTCCTACAATCATTATAATGCCAGTATAACTTCCGACATTTAGAGGTGTACCGGTAATAAACAAAGCAAGAAAGCTGCCTGCAATTCCTAAAATTGCTATAAATATAATTGAGATGGAGACTTTAATTTTTCTGAAAAGAAACAAAGAGACAGTAAATACTAATAGTATTGCTAAAATTAATATATTTAATAAATCACTGAAGGCTTTCTGCTGCTGTTCATATGCGCCGCCGTAAACTATTTCATAACCAGTCGGCAATTTAATTTCTTTTTCTATTTTGTTTTGAAGTTCAGCAATAGTACTTCCTAAATCACGATTGTTTAACCTGGCTACTATATCATATTCTTGTTTAAGATTCTCCCTATCAACTTCGGCTACACCTTTGACAAATTTTATTTTGGTAAATTCTTTTATGGGCTTAACTTCTCCATTATTAAGAGATATAAAACTGCTCTTTATATCGTCCAAAGAATTTAACAGCTTTCCATCGAACATTCGGATATTGAAAAGCTGATTCTGACCTAATACATTGCCGACTATGGCACCTTTAACCTTAGTATTTATTTGATATTGAAGTTCACTTGGTGTTAACCCGTACTGAGCAAGCACTGCATTTTTAGGCTGGAAGATTATATTGGGACCTGCAATTGTGATTCCATCAAATACATCGGCAGTTCCTCTAGTATCCTCAACTATTCCGGAAATCTTTTCAGCTATTTCTTGAAGTTTATCTTGATCGTTTCCAAAGACTTTAATTGAAATCGGCTGCTTTGTACTTATTAAATCACCAAGCATATCTTCAATAATTTGTCCAAAGTCAACTTGAAGAGCTGGCAGTTTTGCTTCAACCCTTTTTCTAATTTTATTTGCTACTTCTTCAGTTGTTAAATTTCTATTTTTCTTTAGAGCAATTGTATAATCGCCCGTGTTAGGTTCTGTTATAAAAAAACCATTTTGTGTCCCAATTTGACGGGAAAATGATTGAACTTCCGGTGTGGTTTTTAAAATATTGTCAACCACATTTAGCATTCTATCAGTAGCATCTAAAGAAGTACCGGGCGGGCTTACAAAATCTAAAATAATAGAACCTTCATCCATTTGGGGTAAAAATCCAGAGGGCAGTTTAGGAATTATATAATATGAAAATGCAATTAAAAAGATTATAAAAACAATCGATATCCAGGCTTTGTGAATGAAAAAATATACCCAGTTCCTTTGTTTTATTTCCTTGTGTTTACCATGAGAAGATCCTTCTCTTGTGAATAGAATATAAATTACCGGCAAACCAATCCAGGTGACAAAATAGGAACAAACAAGGGTAATTATCATTGCATTTGTTAATACTTTGAAATACGCACCGGCAACACCGCCCATTAAGAAAAACGGCAGAAAAATTACTATTGTACTTAATGAAGATCCGATCATCGCAGGAAGTAAATATTTTATTGCTTTAGATACTAAAGCAGGACTGTTTTCTTCAGGATTCTCTTCATGAGTACGATGAATTTGTTCAACGATTACAATTGCATCATCTATAATTAAACCTATTGCCGCGGCGATAGATCCAATTGTCATAATATTAATTGTATACCCGATTGCGTAAAGGACAATAAAAGTCAAACATAGAGTAATAGGAATTGTTGCTAGAATAACAGAGCTAGCTTTAAATGATTTTAGAAAGATAATTGTTATAAAAATGGCTAATAATAAACCAACCCAAACAACATCTCTTACACTCCCAATTGCTTCCGACACAAATTCACCCTGATTATAATAAGGACGCAGTTCCACACCCTTCGGAAGAATTTTTTGAAGCTTTGGAAGTTCTTTTTGAATCGAATTTACAACTTGTAATAAATTAGCGTTCGGCTGCTTTAAAATATGAATTGTAGGAACAATTTTACCATTAGCTTTTATTTTTACATAACTTCTTTCAGATCCGATCTCTACCTTAGCAATATCCTTTAACTTAATTACTCGCTGAGGAGTATTAATTATTACAAGATTCTGCAAATCTACTTTACTATTTTGAGTCGCCTCCGTAAGTGTTAAATATAACCTGTCGTAATTATTTATAAATCCTGTAGAAGAAATAAAATTTGATTGAGAAATTTTATCTGCAACTGTTTGCGGAGTAATTTTTAAGTTGCTCAGCTTTGCCGGATTTAAAATAACGTGGTATTCCTCAACTTTACCGCCGCCGACTCCAACCTCAGAAATTCCTGCTATTCTAGACAAAAAAGGTTTTACGGTATATTCGGCAATATTTCTCAAATCAATCTGGCTGTAACCGTTACCCGAAATCGAAAATCCCATTATTGGAAAAATAGAAGGATTCATTCTTTCTATTGAAATACTAATTCCTTGAGGAAGATCTTGTTTTATCTCATTTATGCGGGCTTCTATTCTCTGTTGGTTCAAATTAATATCCGAATTCCAATCAAAGAAAGCTGAAATCTCGCAGCTTCCTCTGCTTGTTGCACTTCTAACTAAATTAGGTCCAGGTAACTCTTTTTATTGCATTTTCCAATGGCACAGTCACCGTGACCGTCATTTTATCAACAGGCTGTTCACCATTATCAGCTATTATTTTAATTTTAGGGAAAGTAATATTTGGAAATAATGCCGACTGAATGTGAATAAATGAATAAACTCCGCCTAATAAAATAATAATTAATATTACTGCTATCGGACTTTTGTACTTTACATAGAAGTTATTCATTTCACAATCTCAACTATTGCTGTATCAGGTAAGCCGTATGCTCCGCTTAAAATAATTCTTGAAGTTGTATCAAGTTTAGGCTTTAGAATTTGGGCCAGGCTGTCGTTTTCAATTCCCTTTTTAATATTTACTTTAACTGCAGTTGTATCGTTAACAAGTTTCATTACCCAAAATGAATCTTCAGTTACATTTGTTACCAAAGAAGATTTTGGTAAAGCTGTTGTATTCTTAAATACTTTAAAAGGAATCTTCACCATTAAATTTAAATTTTCAGGAAGATTTTATTCTTCATTCAGTTTTAGATAATATGTTTGAGTTTGTGTAACCGGATCGACAACAGGAACGGATTTTACTATTATTCCGTTAATTTCAGAATTATCAGGCAACGTAATTTTACATTTATTTCCGATTTTAATTTTTGAAACGTCCTCATAAGGAACATTCAATTTTATTCTTAATGATGAAGGATTAGAAACTATTGCAATTTGTTCACCAGTTGAAACAAAATCTCCTTCATGATAATCTAACTCAGTTAAGATTCCTTTTGAATTTGCTTTTACGAAAACCGAACCTTGAAAAAGCTGATTATCCATCTTTAGTTTTAATGTGTCAATTGCAGATGATTCTTGAGTATTTATTTGAAATAAAGTATCACCCGGGTTTACATTATCTCCAATATTTTTAAATACCTTTTTAATAAATCCATTAAAAGTAGAACGAATAATTTCCTTTTTTAAAAAAACAGTATTCCCATTTAAATTTATAAAAGCATACATGTTCGTTTTCATCGGATAAGTTATGGTAACCGGCGTTCCCTTTGTGCTTTCATTTGTACTACCGTTATTCGAACTGCATGAGGATAACAATAGTAAAAAACAGAATGGGATTATAATTATTTTTAGTCTACTTATGAATTTATTTTTTGAATTCATTCTACCAATTCCAATAATTGTAATTGCTTATTTCAGTTTGATAATCTATTTCAGTATTAATTTTATTCTTTTGAAGATCAATATAATTCTTCAGTAAAGTCAAATATTCTATAACAGATAAGTTGCCCTGCCGTAATTGTTTTCCTGATACTTTTAAAAGATTTTGATAATCCGATATTTGATCTTCAAGATCAGATAAATTTTTCTTTAATGAACTTATTTTATATTTTGATTTTTCTCTTTGCAGCATAACATTTTTCTCGAAATAATTTCTTTCATCAGAAAATAGTTTTTTCTGTAATTAAACTCTGCTGCCTGGTAATATCTTTTTGATTTCCGTCTAAAATGGGTAATGAAAAATTGAATCCTGCACTAAAACCAATTTTTCTTTGAATATTATCAATTTCAACAGCATTTAGTCCTGCATTAAAAAATAATTTTAACTGGGGGTCATATTTTGTTTCAAAAATTTTCTGTTGAGATGCAATATTTAAACTATCCAAATAATATTGCTTTAAGAAATTTGATCCGGAAACTTTCGAAGAAACTTCTAAGCTGACGGTATTGATCATAACTATTTGTGTATCTTTAATTCCGCATAATGCATAAAGCTGAAGCAGTTCGCTTTTATAATTTTGAAAATTTTGGCTGCTGTTTATTTGTTCTGTTTTATGCTGAATTTTTAACAGCAGATAATCTTGTGCTTTTGCAAAACCTTTCGAAACCAAATCTCCGGTTACTTCCATTTGCTTAGTTAAATTATTTACAATTTCATTGGAAAGTCTATATTGAAGTAAAAACTGCAAAGCATTTATATATTGAAAAGTTACTTGATTTTTTAAATTGTGTTTTTCTTCCACAATATTATTTTGATATGTTTTATTCAAAACCATTCTATGATTTTTATAATGCATCAAGTGTACTTCCGTTAAAAATATTTTTATCGACATTTATTTGTGCAGAATATAATCCGCCGTTTGTAACTGAAGGATCGTAACCAATTGCTTTAGGAGCAGGATTTGTCGATAATAATTGTCCGTTGTTATTAAAATAAGGTGCAAATAAATAATCGCCAGTTAAATAAACTTGAAATGCTGAGTTCTGCGCTTGATCTAAATCTTTCTGAAGATCGTTAATTGAAATTAAGTTATTATAATTTTTTAATACAGGTGAGTTTTTAAATGCCTGATCAATGAAATAGTTTAAATTATTCTGACAGAATACAATTTTCGAAATAACCAGCAAAAGGAAAACAATCTTTTTCAACATAAACTTATTAATATTTTATTCATATTTCTAAAATAAATTTGAATTCTGAAGACTTTTTGAAGAAATATTAATAATAAATATTAAGAAAAGATAATCTTGAAATTGTGCATTTCATCAAGGAAGGAATATCTAACTTGGAAAGAATATAATTCACAAATTTTCTTTACAATAGCTAATCCAAGTCCTAATGAATCCATGCTTTTTGAATGTTTAAAAAACCTATCGAATATTTGTTCGTTATTCTGAATTATTTCTTTTCCGGTATTTCGAATTATAAGTTCGTTATTTATTAAGGTGATTACTACTTCGCCGTTTTCAAAATTATGTTTAATTGAATTCGAAATTAAATTGCTCAATAGAATATTTAATAATTGTTCGTTCGTATTAATTTCTATTTCCGAATTCAAATCACATTCTATTAAAATATTTTTAGAAGAAGCAAAATCATTATAATTATCCAATACTTTAAGTAATTCATTTTTTACATTTACTTTTTTTGAATCAAAAAAGTTTTTATTCTCAAGTTTTGATAACAATACAATCGATTTATTTGTCTTGGTTAAGCGGTCAATATTTTTGTGAATTATCTGAATAGTATTTAATGTCGGTTCGTCTAATTTTTCATTCTGCAGCAATAATTCCAATTTAGATTTTATTACTGCAATAGGAGTTTGTAATTCATGATTAACATCTTCAGTAAATTCCTTTAAAAGATTATATTCTGTTCTTGCTTTTTTTGTTAAATCGATTAAAGCATTATTTAGTTCAGTGAATTCATCAATTTTACTTTTTTGTAAATTGAGATTTTCAGAATTTCTTAGTGAAAATTTGTTTAGTTGATTTAAATTATAATAAAATGGTTTTAATATGTCTCTTGTAGTTTTTTGATTTAATATTATTAGAATCAATATCAGTGCGCCCAATAAAAAGCTTAGTATTATAGCAATGGATGCAAACAAGTCTTCTTTTTCTACTAAGGATGTTCTGATAATGATCTTATAATTTTTTCCGTTAACATTTTCAATTGAAGATAATTCCCTGTATGGTTCGTTCTCTTCTTCCGAAGAAGAATAAATGGTTGTATCTTTTATTATAGATTTATTATCCGCTTTTTCATTTGTTTCTGTTATCCGGATAAGAGGCGGGAAGTTTACATCAATTCCCTCTTTAAGGTTTGATATAATAATATTTTTAGAACTTTCCAGTTGTTCATCAATTTCTGTTTTTATTAAATAATTTGTAACCAAAAAAATTGTTATGACAACAAGGATAAAAACAACAGCAGAATTAATAAGATAGGTTTTAGCTATTTTGGTATTTAACTTCATACAGTAGTAAACTTATATCCTATTCCATAAATCGATTTAATATAATCCCTACATTTTTTTTCGCTTAATTTCTTCCTTAAATTTTTTACATGAGTATAAACAAAATCCAGGTTATCAAAATTATTCGAATCTTCTCCCCAAACATATTCTGCAATAGATTCCTTTGTAAGAACTCTATCTTGGTTATTAATTAAATAAAATAATATTTCAAATTCTTTTTTGGTTAAATCAACTATTTCTTTATTTACAAATACTTCTTTGTTTTCAGGTAAAACTTCAATTTCATTTATATTAAGCTTGTTTTTCCCTTCAAAGTTCCTTCTTCTTAAAACAGATTTCAACCTTGCATTTAATTCTGCTAAGTGAAATGGTTTTGTCAAGTAATCATCTGCTCCTAATTCCAAACCTTCAATTTTATCATCGAGTGAATCTTTAGCAGAAATAACTATTATTCCGGTCTTTGGATTTATTTTTTTCAATTGTTTAATAATTTCCAAACCTGATCCGCCCGGAAGCATAATATCAACTAATGCACAATCATAATCGTGCATGTTTATTTTGTATACGGCATCATCAAAGTTATAAGAAGAATCGCAGCTGAATCCTTCATTTGTAATATAACTTAAAATTGACTGCGACAGATCTTTTTCATCTTCGACTAATAATAATTTCATAATAAATAAAATAAATTATAAACCTGAAGAAAACCTGATTATAAATCAATTTTATCATTTCTATTTATCATTTCCATTGTGTCTCTTAAAACTCCAAGTGATCTTTGACTTAACAGATCAATTTTTATTAATCCTAAGTCTTCGATAGAATACATATCAGGTTGTGTAATGATTAATCCTAATCCTTTATTTTTTGCATATTCCAACGCCACGTAATTATTTATAGGTTTTGGAGTTATAACTATTCCGCTTGGATGAATGCTTAAATGTCTTGGAAAATTAGCTAATCTTTCTGCGAGCAGTACAATAGATTTCCAAGGTTCAACTTTGAAATTTAATTTTCTGGATTCAGGAAACATTTTAGATAAATTGGAAAGATTTTGCGCGTTTGTCCAGGGAATAAATTTACTGTATTTAGATATTTCTTCATTTGAAAAACCGAATGCTTTAGCAACTTCTCTAAAAGCCGATCTTGCTCTGAATGTAACATGAGTAGAAATCATTGCAACATTTTCATAACCGTATTTATCGAAAACATATTTTACAATTTCATCTCTTTCTTTCCAAGAAAAATCAATATCAACATCAGGAGGATTGCTTCTTCCCTTATTTAAAAATCTTTCAAAGTATAAGTTATATTTTATCGGATCTACTTGAGTTAAACCCAAACAGTACGCGACAAGACTGTTTGCAGCGGAACCTCTTCCAATTAACATCATTCCCCTTCTTTTTGCTTCTCTAACTATGTCATCAACAATTAAAAAATAATTGGAAAAATTCAACTCGCTTATAACAGATAATTCATAATTTAATCTATCAAATATTTTTTGATTAGGATTTTTATAAATCTTATATAACGCTTTAGCAGTAATTTCTCTTAAAATCGAATCGGCTTCATTGGAACTATTATTATTGTAAGAAGGATATTTATATTGATTAAACTTTAGATCAACTTTACAATCATCAACTATTTTACC
Organism: uncultured Ignavibacteria bacterium; assembly: GCA_963713505.1. Lineage (GTDB taxonomy): Bacteria > Bacteroidota > Ignavibacteria > Ignavibacteriales > Ignavibacteriaceae > CAVQMC01. Next base: position 11,758 of record CAVQMC010000018.1, read on the forward strand.
AACATTATTTATTGCTTCAGGGAATTTGCTCCACACTTTTTTAACTTCCGCAACTGGTTTAAAATAAAACTCTTCCTCAACCAATTCATCTTCAGTTAAATCATCATATACTTTATTAAGATTTATAGCAGTTAATATTTTATGGATTTTAAAATCTTCTTTTTTCAAAAAGTAAACAGGATTGGAAGCAGCATATTTAATATTTTTCTCTTTAGCAAATTCAAATAATTTCCTTGTATTCCGTTTTTGTTTTTTTGTTGATATTAATTCCGCATATATATTTTCATAATTTTCCAAATTTTTTAGAAGTTCTAAAGATGAAGTAATAATGAAAAGATTAGGAAAATTATTTTTTAAAAGTTCTATTAGTGAAAAATCTTCTCTTAATTTTCTTGAAGTAACAATCTTACAAATATTTGAATAGCCTTCATTATTTTTCGCAAGAAGAATAGTATTTACTTCATTGTTTTTAGGATCATCAATATAAGTTCCTAAAACAGGCTTTATATTTTTTTCATTAGCTTTTTTTGCAAATTGAATTAATCCGTACATTCCGTTTGTATCCGTTAATGAAATTGAAGAAAGATTATTTGCAATTGCTTCATCTAATAATTCGTCCAGAGTAAATGCTCCCCGGAGCATGGAATAGTTAGAATGTACATTTAACGGTGTCATTATAAGTTTGTTTGTTTTTAGGATTTAAAATAAGATTAGGAAGGAATAAATGAAAGGAATTCCAGTTAAAATTAGATTAGTGCTTTGTCAGCTATATCTTTTCTGTAATAAATATCGTGAAATCTTATTTTACTTAAAGCACTGTAAGCCTTTTGTTTAGCTTGCTTTAAGTCATTTCTCTTAATAAATGATGTTACGCCTAAAACTCTTCCGCCATCCGTAATTATTTTTCCATCTTTTTCTGCAGTTCCTGCATGATAAACAATTATTTCCGGATCATTTATATCAAGGCCTGTAATTTCATATCCTTTAATATAATTATCAGGATACCCATTAGAAGCTGCCACAACACAAACTGAGCATCCGCCTTTGTACTTGACTGCTCCCTTATCCAGTTTACCTTTAGCTGCCGAATAGAGAAGTTTCAAAAAATCACCTTTTAACAATGGTAAAACTACTTGAGTTTCCGGATCACCGAAACGGCAGTTAAATTCAATTACTTTGGGTCCGCCTCTAGTAATCATCAATCCCACATACAAACATCCGGTATATGTTCTTCCGGATTCTTTTAAAGCTTTTAAAGTCGGTTTAATAATTGTTTCTTCTACTTCTCTTTGTATTTGGGGTGTAACAACAGGCGCAGGAGAATATGCACCCATTCCGCCTGTGTTTTTACCCGTGTCATTATTTCCTATTCTTTTATGATCTTGAGCAGCAGGTAAGCAGACAAATTTTTCTCCGTCGGTAATTGCAAAAATTGAAGCTTCCTGCCCTGTTAAATATTCTTCAACAAGTATTTTTTCTCCCGCTTCACCAAATATTTTTTTAACAAAACAATCATCTAAAACTGCTAGAGCTTCTTTAGGATTTTTACAAATCATAACTCCTTTCCCGGCTGCAAGACCATCTGCTTTAATTACACAAGGATATTTCTTTTTTAATAAAAATTCTTTAGCAACGCCAAACATTGAAGAGTTAAATTCAATACTTTTTGCAGTAGGAATTCCATTTTTGTTCATTAATTGTTTTGCATAAGATTTGTGGGATTCAATTTCCGCAGCATTTACATCAGGCCCAAAGACTAACATTCCTCTTGATCGAAGATGTTCACCTAAACCATCCACAATCGTCTGTTCTGGACCAATTACAACCAATTCAATTTTATTAAATGAACAAAATGTTGTTACTTCTCCTTTGTCTGAAAGATCTAAGTTAATATTCTCGCCTAAATTTTTAGTTCCCGGATTGCCGGGACAAATATAAAGTTTACTTAATGATTTGCTCTCACTAATTTTTAAAGCAAGTGCATGTTCGCGTCCACCCGATCCAATAATTAATACGTTCATTAGACTTCCGTTTTAACTAAAAATTGTAATTGTTTTGTTAATTGTTCAGTTAAAAAATCTCTTCTGTATTTCATTACAATATTTTCATCCGGGACAGGTAAATTATTGTTTTTATACAATTCATAAATTTTATAGATTGTATTTTTAATCTGTTCCAGATTATCCGGTTCTGTAATAAAAGAAGCTCCGTATTCTTCAAGCGCCATTTTTGCAGTCCCTTCAGGGACACATCCTAAAATTGGTTTTCTTGAACCAATATATTCATATACTTTGCCCGGTAAAATTGCATCGATATTTCTTTTTTTGCCGACCATAAACCATAAAACATCACTAGAAATTATTTTTTGTACGGCCTCATTATGATTCATATATCCAAAATCTTTTACAAACTCCTGAATATTTAATTTTCTAATTAATTTATGATTTTCTTTTCTTAAAAATCCAATAAAATGAAGTTCAATTTTTGATGCAATATCCGGTCTTTCAATAGTGATCTGTTTAAATGCTTTAAATAAATATTTAGGAGTATTGTATTCCATAAATATTCCGGAGTAAGTTAGAATCATTCTATCATTGCTTTTTTGAACGGCTTAACATTTTCAAAATCCTTGGGATCAAATCCGTGAGATATAATTACAACATCCTCAAAAGTTAAGAATTTATAAAATTTTAAGAGTTTTTCTTTTATCTTTCTGTTAGTTACAATGATTCTATCAACCTCTTTAAGCGCATTATATTCTTGTTTTTTGTGTAAAAATTTATGGAGCGGAGTTGGATAAAAAGCAAAATAACTTCCGAACCAAAGATCTCTGTAATCTACTAAAACAGGAATATCAAATTTTTTCTTCAGTGTATTTGCTGCATATAAATGAAGAGAAAGGCGGACAAGTTACAAAAATGACATCGAAGTTTTCTTTACTTAATAACTCACTTGCATATTTAACGGCTTTTTTAGACCAGGAAATTTTATTATCCGGAATAAAAAGAGTTTGACTAATTCTATTAAACAGTTTCCTTATTTTTTCTTTTGGAAGTTTGATAGTTCCGTATTTTTTTAATACGGCATTTGGTTCTTTACCTTGAGTTCTTAAAATTCTAATATTTGAATTTTCGATCTCTTTTAGTAGTGAATAATCGTGAGCATAATAACCAATATCTCCCGCAGTTAAAACTGTTGGTTCCCAATTATATTCTTTCATATATTTAACGAACTTTAAAGTCCGCTGAACACCGCTGAGTCCCATAGGAGGAAAATAATATGCAATTACTAAAACTTTAAACATAAATTTCCCTGAAGATCAACAACAATATAATTTAAATATAACGGAATAACTGCCCTCTCTCTGAAAATTTAAATGATTAATTTCCCCGAATTAAATTATCATGTATGATAGTTCGGTGCTTCTTGCGTTATAATTACATCATGCGGATGACTTTCTTTTAATCCTGCTAAAGTAATTTTAACAAATTTGGTTTTTGTTTTTAATTGATGAATATTTTTTAGCACCGCAGTAACCCATTGCTGCTCTTAATCCACCAATCAACTGCAAAACAGTATCAGCTAACGGATCCTTTAAAGGGAACTCTTCCTTCAACTCCTTCCGGAACTAATTTTGCAATGTCATCTTCCGTATCCTGAAAATATCTATCCTTACTGCCTTTTTTCATTGCAGTAATTGAACCCATTCCTCTATAAACTTTAAAGCTTCTTCCTTCATAAAGAATTTTTTCACCAGGACTTTCTTCAACACCGGCAAATAGACCACCAATCATTACAGAATCTGCTCCGGCTGCAATTGCTTTTGCTACATCACCGGTTTGTTTAATCCCGCCATCAGCAATTACAGGAATCTTTTTTTCCTTGGCTGCTCTTGTGAGCTTCCATAATTGCAGTAATTTGCGGGACGCCAACTCCTGCAATAACACGGGTGGTACAAATGGAACCAGGACCAATTCCTACTTTTATTGCATCAACACCACAATCTATTAAATCAATTGCTGCTTCATAAGTGCCAATATTGCCAGCAATTAACTGTTCATATTTAAATTTTTTTCTTATTTCTTTTATTGTTTTCATTACACCCATTGAATGACCATGTGCAGTATCAATAACAATAACATCAGCACCGGCTTTTGATAATGCTTCAACTCTATCAATTGTATCGAACGTGATCCCGACTGCTGCTCCCACTCTTAATCTGCCGTGTTCATCTTTGCATGCATATGGATGTTTCTTCTTCTTTTGAATATCTTTAAATGTAATTAATCCTTTTAAAATTCCATTTTTATCCACAACCGGAAGTTTTTCAATTTTATATTTCTGAAGTATTTTTTCCGCTTTTTCAAGATCGGTATTTAAAGGAGCAATAATTAAATTCTCTTTAGTCATTAATTCTTTAACTTTAAGTTTTTTATTCGGTTCGAACCGCAAATCCCTGTTTGTTAAAATACCAACCAACTTTCCGCCGTCCTCAACAATCGGAATACCAGATATTCTATATTTTTTCATTAGTTCCAATGCATCTGCAATTGTTTTTTCCGGATTTAATGTAACCGGATTTCTAATCATTCCGCTTTCAGATCTTTTTACTTTATCTACTTCTTCACACTGTGCTTCTATTTTCATATTTTTATGAAGAATTCCCATTCCGCCTTCTCTGGCTAAAGCAATTGCTAATGCAGATTCTGTCACAGTATCCATTGCAGCAGAAATTACAGGCAAATTCAGTTTAATATCCGGAGTCAAATAAGTTGAAATATCAACTTCTCTTGGCAGAACTGATGATTTTCCAGGCACAAGCAAAATATCATCAAAGGTTAAACCTTCTTCTTTTATGATTTTATCTTTCATATAATTCTCTATTCAAAATTATAAATTTTAATCAAACGCAGGGAACCCGGTAATATCTTCACCAATAATTAAAGTGTGCATTTCGTGAGTTCCTTCATAAGTTTTTACAGCTTCCAGATTAGCGGAATGTCTCATAACAGGATATTCGTCAAGTATTCCGTTAGCTCCAAAGATTTCTCGAGCCACTCTTGCCATTTCCAAAGCTTTTTCACAATTATTTCTTTTTGCCATTGAAACATGGGTATGTTTAAGAGTTTTATTATCCTTCATTCTACCTAATTGTACATTCATCAATTGAGCTTTAGTAATTTCAGTTAACATTACGACTAGTTTTTCTTGAGTCATTTGGTAAGCTGCAATTGGTTTACTAAATTGCACACGGGATTTTGCATAATTTAAGGCAGCATCATAACAAGCCATCATTGAACCGACAACTCCCCATGCAATTCCGTATCTTGCCTGGTTCAAACACATTAGATGCATTTTTTAAGCCTTCTGTTTTTGGTAATAAATTCTTCTCAGGTACAAATACATTATCAAAAATAAGTTCTGAAGTAACCGATGCACGAAGAGAATGTTTACCTTTCATTTCGGGAGCAGTAAAACCTTTAAAATCTTTTTCAACTAAGAATCCTTTAACAACCCCATCCAGTTTCGCCCAAACCACAGCAACATCAGCAATGGTTCCGTTGGTAATCCACATTTTTGCACCATTTAAAATATAGCCGCCTTTTGTTTTCTCAGCTTTAGTTACCATTCCGCCGGGATTTGATCCAAAATCAGGTTCTGTTAATCCAAAACATCCAATTTTTTCTCCTTTAGCTAAAAGAGGAAGCCAATAATCTTTTTGTTCTTCACTTCCGAACGCAAAAATAGGATACATAACAAGTGCACTTTGAACCGAAACAAAACTTCTAATTCCGCTGTCGCCTCTTTCAAGTTCCTGCATTACCAATCCGTAAGCAACATTATTCATATCCGCGCAGCCATATTTTTGCGGCAGATTTGAACCAAATAATCCAAGTTCCGCCATTTTAGGAATTAATTCCATCGGAAATTTTCCATCACGATTGAATTTTTCGATTATTGGAATAACTTCATTTGTAACAAATTCACGAACAGTTTCTCTAATTAATTTTTCATCATCGCTTAACAAAGAATCAATATTAAAATAATCTACTCCTTTAAATTTCTGCATAAACTCCTCTATTAATGGTAACAATGTAACAAAATTAAAGTATACTGATATTACAAGCAATAATCACAATATATGTGTCACATTTTATTGTGAAGACATGCTGAAAAATGATAGATGAAAAATATGAAAAAGGAAAGTATTTAATTGATGAATATATTTTTATATTTGTTTGATTATATTATCTTTGTACCATTAAAAAATGTGAATATTTCAGCCGGAGAGGTGGGTGAGTGGCTGAAACCAACGGTTTGCTAAACCGTCATACTCTGTAAAGGGGTATCGAGGGTTCGAATCCCTCCCTCTCCGCTAGCAAAAAATTTACCCTCATTGTGTTAGAATAAGACACTTTTGAGGGTTTTTTGTTTTAAACCGATACAATTATACCCCTAAATGCCGTATAAAAAAAAGATATATAATATAATAATGTCTACTTTTTATTAATCAATCTCATTTAAAATATATACCCATAAGACTTTTCCATGTTTTTGTGTCTGTTATTTGCTTCAAAGATTTATCCATAAAATTATAGATATAAAAATCATTCTCATATTGGTTTTTCCCTTTCATCATTATTAAAAATCTGTTTTTATCTATGAATTGTGAACCAGAATAATTGATTGTATCATAACTTACATTTTCGAATTTTATTGACTTTTTCTCTTTAGTTTTAATGTTGAAAACGACAGGAGTTTTATCTTCTATATAATATAATTCTTCAGTACCCGGAATCCATCTGGTTGAATAATGAGTGTTTTCAAAATAACCAACGCACTTTTTATCATGTAAGTTATATATTATCGTCTTTGCACTTTCATTATTAAATGGTGCATCATCTGATCCATAATTAAATAGTAATAGTTTTTTTGAGAAATTTGTATCAAATCCTAAAACCTTGAATGTATCCGTGTACGCAATATTAACTTCTAATTGTTCAGTTCTTAAAGAAATTAGATACAAGTTATATATACCCTGAAAAACTACAGTATTATCATCATAATATTCATAAATGTACTCTTCATCTGGAATATTTAAAGAAGGCAAAATCTTTGTTTGCACTTCGGATGTAACAAGATTATAAATATAGAATCCATCCGTGCTGCGTAAATCTTTGATTAGGATGTTATTTCCATCTGGAGAGAAGACGGCTTGTTGATAAATACTTTTAGCCATTTTATATGGTATTTCATATTCTTTATTATTCTTAAGAGAGTATAAAACGAGTCTTTGTGTCTGCAAGCCTGTAAATTCCGAATAAAGTATTTTATCCCCCTCTGGATATTTGATTTTCTTTGTCTTTAAAGTCTGACAATTTACAGAAAGAAATGCAAAAAGGAGTATGATTGTAATTTTCATTTATTAATTTCTTGGATGGAAATTACCGCTAAATCCGTAATTATCAATTCCGCCATTTTGGAATTAGGTAAATGTTAATATAATTCTATTAAATTCATATAACAATAAAAATCTATATTTCTGAAATTTTTTTTAATTTTTAATAGCGTTTTTTTCCTTAAGCTATCATTTAACATTTAAGTTTTGCAATCCTTCAATTTTGTAATCTTGTAAATCTCCTTCCTACCTCAATCCTTATCCTCCGCATCATAATCTAACCTAAACCAAACCGGCCTGTGGTCCGACACTTCATTTATAACCTCATGCCAGTCATGCAGATTCTTCCATTTTGGTTCTTGATCAAACTCAATGACTCCCAAATCTTCACCGGCTTTTGTCATAGGATTATGAGGCAGTGCATAGCTTGTCTGGTTACTTACCAGCACTTGATCGTAAACCGGTAAAAGAAAATAATCAGGTCCGGGATTATCCTTTTGCTGCACAGTAGTTCTTATTGATTTTTCACCAATGGATAAAGATTCTTCAAATAAAATCCTGTATGCTGTTGTGCCTTCAATAATATCTTTAAAGTAATGATGCTGCCCGGTGGGATTTGCATTAAAATCTCCTTCTACAATTATATTCTTCTCCGTATTATTTGGATTGTCTGACTGATCTATGAGCCAGTTATTTACAAACTCCATTTCAGATTTTCTTACTTCACTAATCTTTTTATTATAGACTGTGTGTATTGTCATTATTCTAAAATCAAATCCGTTCCCGTCTTTTACTTTAAAGTCTGCGTAAACCGGTACTTGCCTGCAGTTAGGATTATTTATTGCCGGTGTATCTGCAAAGGTTAAAGGATTTGTAGAATGCAGTAAAATTATTCTGTCTTTATCCCACATAAAACCGTACCGTTCCAGATAATTGTTTTTTGTAGTATCGGGATTATTTTCATAACCTGTTAAATCACTTGCTGCATAGTCATATTTATATCCTGCTGTTGCAAGATGTGCTTTTATGGAATCAAGTTCCTTGCTGTAATTTGGTTCGGACAATTCCTGAATTGCAATTACATCCATTTTACTTATTATCTTAGCCATTTCATTGTAATCATGTTCTCCGACATCACCCTTTCCCAGCCACTTTATATTCCAGGAACCTATAATTAGATCTGTTTTTCTTAGTGAATCACAAGCAGCGGTTTGATCCTCCAGTTTTGTCCATACCTTACTTACATAACCGTCTCTATTTTCACTTAATTCAATTTTATACCAATAAGGTACGGAATCAATAAACCTAGCACTTTCCCCTATTTTAAGTGTACCTATGATATCACTTTGAGTATTTGGCTCGGCCCGTACATTTACTTTATCCTGTACTCTTTCACTTGGGACAACATTTTGAGCATAAATTTCAGGTAAAGATATTCCCCAGATTATTAATATAACAGCGATGAATTTAATTACTTTACTCATCATTATTCCTTAATTATAAGTTATGACTTTTTCTTCTTAAAGCGTTCAGGAAGTTTTACTATACTTTTTCAGGCGTAATGTAAGAAATAATTTTTGATTATGCTTGAATAAATTTTTTAAGATTAAATCTTAAGTCTTTCCAATTTCAGCTTATAACTTTTTAAGTATTTAAACTTTAATTCATCGCTTAAAAATGATTTGGATAGAAGATTTTCCACATCATTTTCTTTCGAAGTTAGGTTATCTATTATTTTATTTCTGCGGGTGTCTCTTATTCCCAATCTATCTGCAAATAGCACAAAATCGGTTCTTGTATATTTTGATCCGGCTTTAAAGATTTCGGTTTTATAATTACTTTTCGAAAATTTGAAAATTTTTCAAACTTAATATTACTCTATCCTAAATTTTTTAAAATATTTCTCAGATTTCCTAATCTACCATTTTACTCATTTCTTAAAAGATCTAATAGATTTCATATTTATTTATAATAAGATTCAGAAAATAAGCTTTATCTGTTTTTAAGTTTTTATCTAAACCATGTACATTTAGTTTTATTTAAAAAATTTTAGTTTTTTACAATTTAATATTCTTTTTTTGATGAATGTTTGAATATTATTTTTACATTAAATAGTCTGATCTTTTGGAGAAGATAAACCTTTTTTATTAATTTTCCTTATAGATTAAAATAAGGAAATATGTTCAATGTCCCTCAAAAAATTAATTCCGGTTTTACTTTTATTTTTATTCTTTTACGGTTGTTCTGGATCTTCAAATAATTCTTCAAGTGATAATATAAAAATGCCCGGTAAATTTGATAATTACACTTTACTTTCAAACGGCTGGAGATTAACTCCGGCTGGTCATCAAGTTGGAATTGGTGAACTGCCTTTGAATTTGATAATTACTAAAAATGATAAATATGCTTTAACTTCAAACAGCGGTACAAAAACTAATTCTATTTCTGTAATCGATCTGCAGAATGAACAAGAAATTCAAAGAATAATTATTGATAAAACCTGGCGCGGAATTGTATTTAATAATGATGATTCAAAACTTTTTGTTTCCGGCGCCAATAATAATCTAATTTATATTTATAATTTTAATTCAGGTCACTTAACTTTAAGCGATTCAATTGTAATCGGGAAACCTTATCCAAAAGAAAAAATATCTATTTCAGGGATTGATTACTTAAGCAGTAAAAATTTATTATTAGTTGTTTCAAGAATGAGCAACTCATTTTATATCTGTAATATTGAAAAGAAAAAAGTAATTAAAACAATAAAATTTGACAGCGAATGTTATGATGTAAAAATAAATCATGCAGGAACATTTGCTTATATTTCATTATGGGCGAATGCAGAAATAGCAGAAGTGGATTTAAATTCGTTCCGAATAACAAAAACAATAGAAGTTGGCGATCATCCTACGGAAATATTAATAACAAAAAATGATGAAAGACTTTTTACACCTAACGCAAACAATAATACCGTTTCTGTCGTTGATTTACAAACAAAAAAGGAAACTGAAAAAATAACTTCTTCAGTTAATCCTGATGCACCATATGGAAGCACTCCAAATGCAGTGTGCTTCAATAATGACGAAACTGTTTTAATTGTTGCAAATGCTGATAATAACTATTTAGCTTTATTTGATATTAGTCAGAAAGATAAATCAAAAAGCATTGGATTTATTCCGGTCGGATGGTATCCGACTTCCGTTAAGACAACAAGTTCAAATAAAATAATTGTGGCAAATGCAAAAGGACTTTCATCAAAACCCAATCCAAACGGTCCCGTTCCGACAGATACTACTCGTAATCCTAATGAACAGTACATCGGCTCTTTGTTTATGGGAACATTATCAACAATTAATTTTCCGGATGCAGATACTTTACAGACATACACAAAACAAGTTTACTCAAATACTCCTTATATTCAAGAAAAAAATGTTTCTTTCAATCAAAAAATTATACCAAAAGACTATGACAATATAGGCAGTAAAAAAATTAAACATGTTTTTTATATCATTAAAGAAAATAGAACTTACGATCAGGTTTTAGGAGACATTGCAGAGGGAAACGGCGATTCTTCGATCTGTATATTTGGAAAACTGGTAACTCCGAACGAACATAAGCTGGTTAAAGATTTTACTTTATATGATAATTTTTACTGCGATGCCGAAGTAAGCGCCGACGGGCATAATTGGTCAACTGCTGCTTACGCCACCGATTTCACCGAAAAAACATGGCCCGTTATGTACGGCGGCAGAGGCGGTCAATATGAATATGAAGGCGGATATAAAGTTGCTGCTCCTTCTTCAGGTTATATTTGGAACCAGGTAATGGATAAAAATTTATCTTTTAGAAATTACGGCGAGTTTGTTAGTGCTGTTAAAGGTGATAAAATTACTTACCGGGCAAATGATGAAGATATGAGAAAATATACTAATCCGGAATATCCAGGATTTAATTTAAAAATTTCGGATGTAGACAGATATAATGTTTGGGAAAAAGAATTTGATGAATTTGTAAAAAAAGATTCACTGCCTGCTTTTAATTTGATTCGTCTGCCGAATGATCACACAATGGGAACTGCAAAAAATCAGTTAACTCCTCAAGCTTTTGTTGCACAAAATGATTATGCATTAGGCTTGATGATACAAAAAATTTCTAAAAGTAAATTCTGGAATGAAAGCATAATTTTTATTCTTGAAGATGATGCACAAAACGGATCCGATCATGTAGATGCACATAGATCAACTTTGCTTGTTATTAGCCCGTATATAAAAAGACATTTTGTTGATCATACAATGTACTCAACTTCAAGTATATTAAAAACAATTGAACTTATACTTGGTTTAAAACCGATGACACAATTTGATCTTTCAGCTGAACCCATTTTAAATTCTGTTACTGATAATCCAGATCTGGAATCTTATAATGTAGTTAAACCATTAATTAATATTGAAGCTAAAAATCTTGTTAGCGCTTATGGCTCAGAACAAAGTGAAAAAATGGATTTTGCCGTTGAAGATGATATTCCCGATGTAAAACTAAATGAAATAATCTGGAAATCTATCAAAGGAAAAGATTCTAAAATGCCGCCGCCGGTAAGAAGTGCATTTGTTAATGTTGTTCAAAAGTTTATTAATGATGATGATTAGAAAATCATATGGAAAATTACTTATAGAATTAATAAAATATTCAATAGTTAATATAAATTTATATTTCTTCACCGAGTGCAAAATCTACAATTGCAGATGAATGTATTAAAGTCGTATCGAAAAGCTGAACGGTAGAATCTTTTTGTTTTATAATTATTGGAATTTCAGTACAGCCTAAAATAATTCCTTCCGCACCATCATTAATAAGTTTATTTATTATTGTTAAATATCTTTGTTTAGTCTCTTCCTTAAAAATTTCTTTAGCCATTTCATCTAAAATTGAAGAATGAATAAATTTACGTTCTTCTGTTTCCGGGATTATAGTTTCTATTCCATATTGGCTTAACTTATCTTTATAAAATGACTGCTCCATTGTTATTCTTGTCCCAAGCAATCCTACTTTTTTTAGATTTTGTTTTGCAACAGTTTTAGCAGTTTCTTCCGCAATATTAATAATTGGTACCTTTAATAACTTTTGGATTTTATCCGCAATAACATGTGGTGTGTTTGCGCAGAACACAACGCAGTCTGCTCCGGCTTTTTCAAGATTTATTGCAATAACCGAAAACTTCTTTGTTAACTCTCCCCAATCATTCGGATCAACAGGCGGATTAAATTCCGCAAAGTTAACTGAATAAAGAAGTATTTTAGCTGAACTGTTTCCTCCTAATTTTTTATTTACCTGCTGATTAATCAGCTTATAATAATCTAATGTGGAAACCCAGGTTGTTCCGCCTATTAGTCCTAATGTTTTCATTTTAATTGATACAATACCCTTATTTTTAGATGGTAATAAGATTAACCATTTTAATGAAAAGAACTAAATAAAATTTTATCAATCATACTAATTTTATCGGGTTACTTTTTTATAAATAAATAGACAAATAGTAAATAAGCAGGGTTTAATTTTATATGAACCATCAGTTTTGTTTTGAGTTTATTACCAAATCTTTTATATTCTTTCTTAGGCTATGATATCCAACATATTCTGCTTTTATTGAATCACATTCGGAAAAGTTGTATTCAATATTAAAATTTCCTTCAGCATTTGTATTAGTCATTTTTTACATGGGAAAAGTGTAATTATTGCACCTATTAAGAGATTATTATTTGAATCATCAACCACTTTGCCTGTCAGCTTTTATGTTTTTGTATCCTGATTATAAGAATAAGTTAAATCAATTAACTTAACGGAATTAAAATGTGTCTTTGTATGATCGGTTAAATATTTTTTTGATGAAGAACAAGAATTAAAAAATAATAAAACTAACAGAGGTAAGAAATATTTATAAATTAATTTCATTTTGTTTTAAACCAAATATGTTTTTATAAATTCTTTTTTAGAAACTAATTTTTGTGTAAAAATATTCGTTTGCTGAATAAATTCAAAACTTCAAACTTATTTTTACTTATTTAATTTTTGATCCTTATCTATTACTTCAAATCAGTATCAAATTCATTGAATTAAATTATAAACTATTGTATGATTAGAAGAATTGCCGCTTCCATAATAGTCTTTAAAATATACAAGACCGGTTTCTTTTTTTAATTTTATTATTAATTCTTCAGACTGATTATAAACAGCATTAACAGTATCATTAGTCGATGGAGAATAATATCTATCAAATAATAGGTGTCGAATTGTTACTTGGGGAATAGTATATTCTGCAAACTAATTTTTTGATCAACGGTCTCATTAACATTGATAATTTTATGAGCATTGTTTATGTAAGTAGTATCATGAGATAAATCTATGCTAATACCATTAAAAGTTTCTTGAATCTGGTAAGTTGTTAAAGTATCTGTTTCAATTTTATTAATAACTTCCCAATCTGCTTTTCCGGAATCAGCTTCAAAAATAGTGATATATATTTTATTGTAACTCCATTTATTACCTACACTCAAAGGGAAATAGTCAATTTGAATCTTTTTTAGTTTAACATTAATTACAGAATCTTTTTGCAAATCAATTTGAAATGTTGAGTTATGATAGTCCGTTTGTTCAACATTAATTTGATATGTTCCTGCTTTAAGACTATCAAAACTAAATTTTCCCAATGAATCAGTTGCTATCATTAAATTATTTAAGGTTACTTCTGCTGATGTTATTGGCTGGGATGAAACGCTGTCTGTTACGGTACCTTGAAATGTAAATAAATCTTCATTTGGAGAAGGAGTTGAAGTTGGAGCAATGCTATTTTCTTTACTGCAGCTGAGAAATATAAAAGATAAAATTAAAAATGGTAAATAATACTTTAGATATCTGATGGACATTTTCTCTCCCATTAAACCCCCTTAAATTTTATGCGCCTTCATTAGTCTCCCATATTAAATTACTAATTGGAAATTAACTATTTAGTAATTTTATAGCAATACAAAAATAGAATTTACAGAGGTTTGTAAATAAATACGCTTTTAAACTAATTTCATAATAAATTCATAAAAACGGGGAATTTCTTACTTTATTTTTAATTTTTTCTATAAATAATTCACTTTTTATATCGATAATAATTATAAAGCATACTTCGTTTTATGGGAGAAGTATATTTAATTGGAATATCTCTAAATAGAAATATTCTATTTAATAATTTGGTAAAGAATATTATCTAGACAAACTATTGTAATAAAATAATATTTAAATTAATGATTTTTAATAGCGTTATACTCACTTATAATCATCTGCAGTATGGATTTGTAAATTTAATTTTAATGACATTTTTATTTTTCTTGTTAGGTTTTTCTTTTTTCCTCGCCTTTTACATCAGATCATTAAAAAATAAATTAAAACTATTGAATGAAAACGATGATAAGTTCAAAGTAATATTTCAAGAATCGCATAATGCAATATTAATTCTGGAAAATGAAATAATCGCTGATTGCAATCCAAAAGCAGAAGCATTTTTCGGACTTTCTAGAAAAGAATTAATTGGAAAACATCCGGCAGATCTTTCTCCAGAATATCAAGCGGATAATAAAAAATCAATAGAAAAAGCAAAAGAACTAATTACTTCTGCAATAGAAGGAAAAATTACCAGATTTGAATGGCTTCACAAAAAGAATGATGATATAATTTTTGCTGATATTACCTTATCGCCAATTATTTTAAATGGTAAAACTTATTTAATAGCATTTCTTTATGATATGACTTCCAGGAAAAATACAGAAGAAATACTGAGAGAGTCAGAATATAAATTTAATTCCGCATTTAAATTCAGTCCGCAGGCAATGATCATTACCTCACTTCCCGAAGGAATAATTGTTGATGTTAATGATACTTTCTTAAAAGACACTGGGTTTGAAAGATATGAATTACTTGGTTGCAAAGTGGAAGAATTAAAATTGTTCACTTCGGAAGAAGAAAGACAAAAATTTCGTAATCTTGTAATAAATAAAGGCGGTGTTTATGGACTGGAGATGACATTTCAAACAAAATCTAAAAGCATTTTAAATTGTTTAATTTCTGCTTCTATAATAAAAATAAAAAGCAAACCGCATATTCTTTCATTAATATTGAACATTACTGAAAGAAAAAAAGTCGAACAAGAAATGGTAAAAGCAAAAGAAGCTGCGGAAGCAGCCAACATTGCAAAAAGCGAATTCCTTGCAAATATGAGTCATGAAATCAGGACACCGATGAATGCAGTTATTGGTATGACAAGTATATTATATGATACTCACCTTGACAAAGAACAAAAAGATTATATTGAAACAATACGGACGAGCGGTGATACTTTATTATCTATAATTAATGATATACTCGATTTTTCAAAAATAGAATCGGATATGCTCGAATTGGAAAATCAACCTTTTTATGTTCACTATTGCATTGAAGAAGCTCTCGATCTTCTTCAGGAAAAAGCTGCTGAAAAAAGCATTGAACTTGTTTATTCAATTGACAGCAATACACCAAATTGTATTATTGGCGATGTAACAAGGTTAAAACAAATTTTGGTTAATTTATTAAGCAACGCAGTAAAGTTTACAAATCAAGGTGAAGTTGTACTTTCGGTTAATTCAGAGAAAATTACGGAAGACAAGTTTAAATTACTCTTTACTGTTAAAGATACCGGAATAGGAATTCCCAAAGAAAAAATGAACAGATTGTTTCAATCGTTCAGTCAAGTAGATTCATCTACAACAAGAAATTACGGCGGAACCGGATTAGGTCTTGCTATTTCTAAAAAGTTAGTTAATCTAATGAATGGAGAAATTTGGGTAGAAAGTGTACCCGGAAAAGGTTCAACATTTTCTTTTTACATTGTTGCCGATTATTCAGAATGTAAACCCTCAATTTCTTTAAACGGATTTAAAGAAAAATTATACGGTAAAAAAGTTTTAATTGTCGATGATAATGAAACCAACAGAAAAATATTATCAACTCAATTAAATTCGTGGGGACTTATACCATATTCAGCTGAATCCGGTAAAGAAGCATTAAAAATATTAAATGCAGTCGGAGGTTTTGATCTTGCAGTTCTGGATTTACAAATGCCTGAAATGGACGGAATTAATTTAGGCATTGAGATAAAAAATATTTCGCGTATGCCGTTGATTTTATTAAGTTCGGTATGCAATATCAGCACTTCGGATAAGAAAAATATTTTTTCAAATATACTGAGCAAACCAATAAAACCGGCTCAATTATTTTCCATTATTACGCATATATTTTCACAAGAATATGAACCTACTTTAACATCCAAACCAAGTAATAAAATTATTACTAATTTATCTGAAGAATTCCCTTTGAATATTTTACTTGCAGAAGATAACATTGTTAATCAAAAAGTTGCAATGTTAATACTTGAAAAACTTGGATACAAACCGGATACTGCTGTTAATGGTTTTGAAGTAATTGATGCATTAAAAACCAAAACTTATAATTTGATCTTTATGGATATACAAATGCCCGAAATGGATGGAATGGAAACAACCGAAAATATTCACAATATATACGGAGAAAAATCTCCGAGAATTGTTGCCATGACTGCAGCAGCAACAAAAGAAGATCGAGATAAATGTTTTGAAAGCGGAATGGATGATTATATCAGCAAACCATTCAGCATTGGGGAATTAACTCAAATCTTAAAAAAAGCATTTCAAGAATGTAAAGTAGCTGCAAAAGTTTAAAATATATTTACAAAACTTCATTTTTAAGAATCTAAATAAACTTACAAAGTGATCACTTTCTTACTCCGCCAAATATTGCTAATTCAAAAACTTTGAAGAAGCAGTCAACATTAACAAAACCAATTTCTCTTAACCAATTACACTGCGCTTCAACGGGTGCAAGTTTATTTATTTTTTTATCTTTATAATATTCATTAGTTATGTTTTCTATCAAAATATCATTCTGTACAGAATTCTTAATTGATTCAAGAAAAAATTCATCAAATAATTTTTCGTTTTCTTCCGAAGGCGATGCAACCTGATCAAGATTTAAAAACAAACCTCCGGGTTTTAATATTTTACTATATATCTCTTTAAATAATCTTTTTTTGTTTTCATTACTTTGGTGATGAATTGAAAATCCTGATATAACCAGATCTAACGGAAGATATTCTACTATGGTTTTAATCCATTTTTCATCGCCGAAATCTTCAACTATAAATACTGATTGATTTTTGTATTCTCCGCTTTTTAATTTTGCTGCTTCAATCATTGGTTTAGAAAAATCTGTAAATATTCCTTTTGTATCCGGCCAGTAATTATAAAGAGTTCTTCCTAAAATTCCGTCTCCGCAGCCTAGATCTAAAAATGAATTCAAATTCGGTTGAAATTTCTTAATTATTCTTAGCAAAATTTCTATCTGTTCACTTGCAAAAGGAATCGCTCCCCTGACTCCTTCCAGATAAGTCTTAGCAAGTTTTTCTGTTTTCCAGTTATTCATAATATTTTATAAGTGTGTTTGAAAATTGAATAATAAATATCAAGATAAAAAATTAAAAGAGTATCTCATACTTTTTTAGTCATATAAATATTTAAAGATGAAACAATAAGGAGCAAAAATATCTTGACAATAATATTGTTTTAAATTAACTTTGTACTACAAAGTACTTTTTAATAAAAATCATGAGCTTATTCAAATGGATAAGATAAACGATCCTCTAAAAGATCTTTCTGAAATTCGTTCTATGATGGAAAAGTCTTCAAAGTTTCTATCACTTAGCGGATTATCGGGAATCAGCGCAGGAATTGTTGCACTTGCAGGTTCTTATGTTATTCTACTTAAAATAAGAGAACTAAAACAATTTGGCGTATCGGAAAACCTCCCTTTCTTTTTTATTATTCTCGCTTTAATTATCCTGATTCTTGCACTTGGAACGGCAATATTTTTTACAACCAGGAATGCAAAGAAAAAAAATCTTCCCGTTTGGACACCGGTTACAAAATATCTTCTTACAAGTCTTGTTTCTGCCCTTAATAGCCGGAGGTTTGTTTTCTTTAATTCTCTGGTATAGAGGCAGCCCGGTTTTAATATTTTCAGCGACATTAATTTTTTACGGACTTGCACTTTTAAATGCAAGCAAATATGTAATGAATGAAATCCGTTACCTGGCTTTCATAGAGATAATTCTAGGACTTATTGCCGGAATTACATACGGCTTAATTATTTGGGCAATTGGTTTTGGGGTGATGCATATAATTTACGGTATTTACATGTATGTGAAGTACGAAAAGTGAAATCTATAATTGAAAATTTAAATAAAGTCTTTGAGAATCGAATAAGATTGGCAATTATGTCGGCTCTTATGGTCAATGATATAATTGATTTTAATTCGTTGAAAAAAATGCTTGAACTAACCGACGGCAATCTTGCATCGCATATGAATGTACTTGAAAAGAACGGCTATGTAAAAGTCAAAAAGAAATTTGTGAATAAAAAACCGCTTACTACTTATTCATCAACTGAAAAAGGTAAGAAAGAATTCGGCATTCACCTTGACGCACTTGAAAAACTAATAAAACAGGCACAATAGAAATGGGAAAGTTAAAGACTTTGCTGGAAAATATAATTGAACTATTAATTAATGTAAACCGGAATATAAAACTGAATGTGTTTCTATTTCAGCTTTATTTGATAATTGATATTTCAAAGAATCGTTTGAAGTTATAAATCATAAATAAAATAGAAAGGATAAAAATGTTTTTTCAATTTTTAAGAAATTCAGCAATAGCCGGCAACATTATTTTTGTCCTATGGATTTTAAACAACGGTATTAATGAAGGATTCCAAGGAACCGCACCGCAGGTTTTTTCTTATATTGTACTAATCTTATTGTTGAGCGCTGATACCCTCCTCCATTTTCATCTTAATATTATTAAAAAAAGATTTAATAAATAATATTTATTCATCAAATTTTAATTTGCACTCATCCATATGAAGAAGGTAAATAAATGAAAAGAGAATCTATCTTTTTACGCTTAGTCATTATTGCAGGAATAATTATTTTATTAGTTATTCCTTTAATGATGATTCAATCTTTAATTAATGAAAGACAATCATACAGAAATGATGCAGTAAATGAAATTAGTAAAAGCTGGGCTTCCTCTCAAACCGTTGCAGGTCCGGTACTTACAATAAACAAAACAAATTTAATTGCGAACTCAGAAGGCAAAAGAATTTTTAGTAAAGTGAATTATAACCTGCTGCCTGAAAATCTGATTATAGAATCTACTGTTTACCCGGAAACAAGATATAGAGGAATTTACCAGGTTACTTTATATAAAACCGATATTAAAATTATTGGTGATTTTGATTTTACCGGAATTGATAAATCAAAATACGAAGAGATTTTTGATAATGCGGAAGATAAATATGTATCTTTTAATATTTCAGATTTAAAAGGCATTGAAGATAATGTTAATTTCAAATGGAATAATTTAAACGAAAATGTGAGTCCCGGTTTAAGAAATTCGAATCTATTTAAAAACGGATTTTCCTCGGATGTAGAACTTAATAATAATGAGAAAAAATATAATTTTGAATTTCATGTTCGACTAAAAGGAAGTCAGCAGCTTATGTTTCTTCCTCTTGGAAAAACTACAATTGTAAATATGAAATCCGGCTGGAACAATCCGAGTTTTGTCGGAGAATTTCTTCCCTCGTCCAGGCAATTAACGGATAATGGCTTTAAAAGCAGAATGGAAAGTAAATCAATTCAACAGAAATTTCCCTCAATATTGGAAGAATGATTCTTATGAATTAGCCTCAAATGCATTCGGTGTCAATCTTTTAATTCCCGTAAATGAATATCAGAAAACCATGCGTACATCCAAATACGGAATTATGATTATTCTACTGACCTTCGTAATTTTTTTCATGATTGAAGTATTTAATAAAAAAGCTTTACATCCTATTCAATATCTTTTAATCGGGTTATCATTAATAATATTTTATGCTATTCTGCTCGCTCTTTCTGAATATATGCTGTTTCTATATTCGTATATAATTTCTGCTCTTCTTGTAATTGCATTAATAAGTTTTTACACTTCAAATGTTTATTCAAAAGTAAAGTTGGGTTCGTTGATAGGTGGAATTTTAATTTTATTTTATGGTTTTATGTATACTATTTTGCAGCTTCAGGATTATTCACTTCTGCTTGGAACAATTGCTTTGTTTTTAGT
This sequence comes from uncultured Ignavibacteria bacterium, assembly GCA_963713505.1. Lineage (GTDB taxonomy): Bacteria > Bacteroidota > Ignavibacteria > Ignavibacteriales > Ignavibacteriaceae > CAVQMC01. The sequence continues at coordinate 32,428 of CAVQMC010000018.1, forward strand.
TTTGGCTGGAATAATGATTTCAACAAGAAAAATTGACTGGTATGATGTTTTAAGCAGTCAAAAAGCTTAAGTGGTTTTCAGCAAATAAAAAACGGACATAGAAAAATCTGTGTCCGTTTTTAATTAAAATAATATTTTAGAAAAATATTTTTACATATTATCAATTATATTATTCAGTGTTTCGCTTGGACGCATAACTTCCAACGCTTTTTTATCATTAGGTAAATAATAACCGCCTACATCTGCAGGTTTACCTTGAACAGAAATTAAATCGTTCATAATTTTTTCTTCATTCGCTTTCAGTTCTTCATAAATTTTAGCAAATCGAGATTTCATTCCGGCATCTTTATCCTGTTCTGATAACGCCTGTGCCCAGTACATAGCTAAATAAAATGAACTTCCGCGGTTATCTATTTCTCCTGCTTTTCTTGAAGGCATTTTTCCGTTTTCAAGATATTTTCCGATCGCAGTATCAAGAGTTTCAGCTAATATTTTTGCTTTTTCATTTTTGGTTTTATCTGCAATCATCTCCAAAGACGGAACCAATGCACAGTATTCTCCGAGCGAATCCCATCTTAAATGGTTTTCTTTCATTAATTGCTGAACATGTTTTGGAGCAGAACCGCCGGCACCGGTTTCAAATAATCCGCCCCCTTTTAACAAAGGAACAATGGAAAGCATTCTTGCACTTGTACCTAATTCTAGAATCGGGAATAAATCTGTTAAGTAATCACGAAGTACATTTCCCGTAACCGAAATTGTATCCAATCCCTTTCTTGTTCTTTCCAGTGTGTATTTCATTGCCTCTACAGGTTTTAAGACTTTTATTTCCAATCCTTCTGTATTATGTTCAGGTAAATATTTTTTAACTTTTTCTATAATTTCTTTATCATGTCCCCTGTTTTCATCAAGCCAGAAAATTGCCGGAGTGTTTGATGATCTTGCTCTGTTTACTGCAAGTTTTACCCAATCTCTTATTGGTTCATCTTTTGCCTGGCACATTCTGAAAATATCCCCGGTTTCAACATTTTGTTCAAGTAAAGTTTTACCATCAGAATTAACAACACGGATAACTCCGTTGCCTGTTGCTTCAAAAGTTTTATCATGTGAACCGTATTCTTCAGCTTTCTTTGCCATTAAACCAACGTTGGAAACTGCTCCCATAGTTGTAGGATCAAACTGACCTTTTAATTTTGCATCTTCAATTATTGTCTGATAAATAGTTGCATAACAGCGGTCCGGTATCATTGCAATGCAATCCTGAAGTTCATCTTTTTCATTCCACATTTTTCCGCCGTCACGTACAACATTCGGCATAGAAGCATCAACAATAATATCATTAGGAACATGTAGATTTGTTTTTCCCATTCTGGAATCAACCATTGCAAGCTGAGGTCTCGTTTCATATACTTTATTAATATCTGATTCTATTTCTTTTCTTTTATCTTCAGGAAGTTTTTCTAATTTATTTAGAATATCCATTAAACCGTAATTAACATTTGCCCCGATTTCTTTTAAAGTATCAGCATGTTTTTCAAGCGCATCTTTGTAATAAACAGATACAGCATGTCCGAACATTATAGGATCGGAAATTTTCATCATTGTAGCTTTTAAATGAAGTGCCAGCAGAACATTTTCCTTTTTTGCTTCTTCAATTTGTTCAGCATAAAATTTTCTCAATTCTTTTACATTCATTACAGCCGCGTCAATTACTTCACCGTCAAGTAGTTTAAGGTTTTCTTTAAGAGTTGTAGTTTTGCCGTTTGTATCAACATATTCTATTTTAACAACATCACCTTTATCCATAGTCAGAGATTTTTCGGTACCGTAAAAATCTTTTTGATCCATATGAGCTACACGGGTTTTAGATCCTGATTCCGGCCAGGGTTTCATCATTTTATGAGGATGTTTTTTTGCAAATTTTTTAACGGAAGCTGCAGCGCGTCTGTCCGAGTTCCCTTCCCTTAAAACAGGATTAACAGCTGAGCCAAGTACTTTTGAAAATCTTTCTTTCAATGTTTTTTCTTCATCGTTTTTAGGTTCGTCGGGATAATCAGGAATATTATAACCTTTTTCCTGTAATTCTTTAATAGCTGCATGAAGCTGCGGAATCGAAGCACTTATGTTAGGAAGCTTAATAATATTTGCATTAGGATCTTGAGTCATTTCACCTAATTCTGTTAAGTAATCTGGAATCTTTTGATCTTCTGTTAAGTTTTCCGGAAAATTTGCAATTATTCTTCCTGCAAGAGAAATATCTTTCGTCTCAATTTCAATTCCGGAATTATTTGTAAAGGATTTTACGATTGGCAGTAAACTGTAAGATGCTAAAGCCGGAGCCTCATCAATCTTTGTCCATATGATTTTTGTTTCCATTTTTTTCCCACTTTTTTTTCTATAACTATGCAATATTTTTTAAAGAACAAGTTTTAAAATAGTGAATCTTTGACAATTATAAAATATTATCCATTGTTTAGCTGAAGAAATATTTGGGAATATGATGAGTTAAAGTTCAAATTTGAGTTAGTTTTTGAAAATTGATCCTCTACGAGGATCAGCCTGCTTTATTCTTTTCAATTGTTACAAAAATTGAACATCTTCGATTCTCAACACTCAACTTGATCTTATAGAGCCTGCATATATTAGGATAGGTTAAATTATTTTTAAAATTAAATCAAAGAAATATTTAATCATAATAGAAAATTCACAATTACATTTTTTACAGATTTGCAACTAACACAGAAGATTGGGGCAAATGATAAATAACAAAGCATACTCTTATCATTTATTTACTAAAAGTTATAATTACATTTCCTCTTTTATGACCTTTATCTACATAACTATGTGCTTCTGTGATTTGTTCAAATGAATAAATTTTATCTATTGCAGGTTTGATTTTATCATTTTCCGTTAATTCTTTAATAAAGTTTAGATCTTTTGTCCTTTCAGCAGGCGGTCGTAACCCGGTTGCCATTATTTTAGCTTTCCTATCACCAATCAATGAAGATAATAATACATGCGGAAAAACGGAAAGAGTAATTCCAACTTCAAGGAAAATTCCGTTTTTATTTAATGAATTTTTAGATTTGGGGAAAGAAGATTTTGCGACTGCATCAAGAATAATATCATATTTTTCACCTGACTTCGTAAAATCTTCTTTTGTATAGTCGATAACTTTATCAGCACCGAGAGCTTTAACGAATTCTATACTTGCACTACTGCAGGCACCCGTTACTTCAGCACCAAAATATTTTGCAAGCTGCATGGCTGCAGAACCGACACTTCCCGATGCTCCATTTATCAAAACTTTTTGACCGGCTTTCATCTTTCCTTTATCTCTTAAAAAAGGAAGAGCAGTTAAAAATCCGTCACAGCAAGAAAGTGATTCTTCGTAAGATGCATTGGAAGGCATTTTAGCAATTGTTGATTTTTCATCTGCAAGACATATATACTCAGCATACGCACCCGCGCCGGGGAGTGTACCGTAAACCTGGTCGCCTTTTTTAAAGTTTTTCACGTCTTTTCCGGCAGCTTCAATTTCTCCTGCGAATTCACTACCGAGAATTTGGTTTTTAGGTTTTGTTAACCCGGTAAATAGTCTCGAAAAATATGGTTCCCCTCTTCTAAATGTGCAATCTGTTGCTGTTACAGTTGTTGCATAAACTCTAATCAATAATTCATTGTCTTTTGGAATTGGTTTTTCTAGTTCAACTATTTTAAGAACATCGGGTGATCCGTAATTTTTGTAAACTACAGCTTTCATTTATATTGCTCCTATTTTATTTATTCGATCTGATTTTATTTATAATGAACTAATATCAACTTAAGAAAAAACATTTTTATTAAACCCTTTAACAATAAGCCAAATACCTAAAAAGATTTCATTTATAATTATTGGTAAGACAAATATAATATTGATAATTAAACCGGCTTTGAAGGTTATTAATATTAAAATCAATATGGCACCTGTAAATCCCCAAACTGATATAAATCGCGGAAGAAATTTTGATTTATATAAAAGATAATAAAACAACACAGCACCCAATCCAAAAAATACAGGAATTAAGTACATCATTATATTCGTGCGAATCAGAATTAAAAAACTGCTAAAATAAGTATAAAATGATTGTTCAGAATTTCCGCTTTTTAAATATTCTTCACTTAATTTTATAATAATTAATGGAATTGTCGCAGCAGCTGTACAAAATATTGCTTCAATAATTCTAAAGCCGACATAACTAAGCGCAATACTTTCATTCTGTTTTTTTAAGATTGGATATAGAAAGACAGCGATTCCAATTACAGATATTGCATTTATGAATTCAAGAAAAAAACCGAAATATACTGTATTTGAATTTGCAGAAATTTGGGCAATTAAATCCGGAGTAACTAATATTGATTCTATTATACCTCCGCCCAAAAGACTTGCCGCCATCGCAGTTAGAAAAAGAACTCCGGCAATTACTGTATTATTTCTATATGAATTCATTTACTACCTTATAGCTATTTTAAATTTTATAGCTCGCGCTTTCAATCTCTTCCATCTCTCGAAAGGATATGCCTTTAAATAAAAGCCAGCATCCAATCGTAATTTCAAACAAAGTTCCCATGCCGTACAAAACAAATTTAATTGAATCGGGACTTTCGGGAAAAAGGATGGTTAATAATGACAGAATTAACATTGATACATAAGTAAACATGCCCCAAATGGAAAGTGTTCTAGGGATGAAAAAAGATTTATAAAAAAGGAATAAAAACAGAGTCCCGCCGAGTCCAACCAGAAAAAGTATTATATATAGTCCGTTTACACGTGCATTCAATAAAGCACTAAGCACATTGTTCAGTTGTGTATTATCAACAGATGCAGTATAAGCACTGCTATTCAATAAACTCAAAATGATAAAGCTAATCAGTACAGTTATGATCCCCAAGAGAGCTTCACTTGTTCTGAAAACCATTGCAAGCAGAGCGAGATTCCTATTTACTTTTTTAAGAATTATATAAAGCAGCACAGAAAGTATGATAACCATCGTATAAAGAATTAATTCGCCAAAAATACTTAAACGAAATAGGAATTCATTTGCCGCAATATTATCAGCAGTTAGTCTAATATCTTCAATATTGATAAGTCTGGAATTGATATAAATAGTATTAAGAACGCCAAGCACAATTATCAGTAAATACATTAATCCGGCAATTCTAACGATTCCATTTTTTGAATATTATAGATTCCACTATATTTTTACTTTGTAATCTCATACAAGGTTAAAGTTTATATTTGATTATGTCACTTTTCCGCCTTTTATTAAAAGCCATAATCCAAGTGCAACTTCTGAAAGCATAGGAATAATAAATATATATCCCACTATTATTTTGTAATCACTATATGCATGAATAAATAAATTTCCCAGGTTTGTTATTACATATCCCACGAATGCAATAATTAATAAAATGCCAAATATTTTTGGAATGTAACCGGACTTTAAAGCCAGATAACCGAGCAGAAAAATATGGAGTCCGAAAACAATTAATCCAAAAGACCACATATTATCAAATGCCTCGACTAATAACATTACCTGTGATTGAAATTGTTCTGTTCCTAATGCTGATATGAAATTATCACTACTTATCAGCAATAGCACCTTAATATAATTAAGCAAAGCAATCCCAAGAATAGCTACATAAACCAATCTTAGCCACGCCATGAGCAATGAGAGGTCTTTGTTTACCGGTTTGAGAAAAACATAAAGTCCCCATGCTGCCAAAACATCACAAATAAGAATTATAAGCCAACTGAAAACACCGATACGGAATAGCATCTCGGAAGCTATGATATTATTGGTTGTTGTTGCTGCATTATCGGTTACAACAAGGCTACCAATTGTTAAGTCAGTTGCAAGTACTGCTGCTATAGTCATAATTAGAATTGCGGCACCAGAGATAATTGCCGCCTTGCGCAGATTGATATTGTTAATATTTTTCATTGTATTGCTTGAATTTTTAGGTTAATGGTATATTAACTCTTTTATCTTCGATAATGTCAATTAAATTTTGGTTAGTCATTTCAACTGATTTAATAGTTTCATGGATTGCTCTCTTATTCATCATCCTAAACACAAAAGATTTTTTGTATTCCTCAAGATGTTTAATAGATTTCCATTGATACATTCCCTGCCAATATCCATCTTCAGGATTTACTGCATAAATCTTTGCAACAAAGCCTGGGAAACCGGCAATCATCAGCATGGGAATAATTGATGCTAGTTTATTTGCTTTATGAGAAAGATGAGCAAATTTAAAATTGACAATAAAAACACATTCACCATCAACTTGATTATAGGAAGGTACGTTGTTATATGCCTGAAAATTACAAATGTTTTTCCGTTATCCATTTTAATTGAAGTATTCAAATACTTTCTCGATAATCTAAGTTTGCCCGTAAGTAATCGGATAAGCGAAATAGTTAAACAGACAATTGCTGTTTTTCTCATTTTGTAATTCTTGAAAAGTTTGTTCGCTCAGCTTCTAAAACTTTAATATCTCTATTAATGGGTTTTAAATATTTCTCTTGATAAAATTCTACTCCTACATCTTCGATAATTTCAAGATTGTAATCATGTAAAAAAGAATTTATTTCAGAAGGATTGA
>CAVQMC010000019.1:0-108643 GCA_963713505.1 uncultured Ignavibacteria bacterium
TTAGGCACTTAGTTGTACTAAGAAACATTTAGAAAGTTTGATTACTGATATTTACTTAGTGCAACTAAGTGAACTTAGTGCCTTAGTGTTAATTATTTTATCCCGTTGCATGCGGATAAAAAAAATTGTTTATGCTTTTCATTATTTCAAAAGAATAAGTTTCTTCGATGAACTGAAATTCTCTGTCGTTAGTCTGTAAAAATAAACTCCCGATGGTAATTGGTTTCCATCAAATTTTATTTTATAATCACCCGATTTCTGATATTTATTAACAAGAGTTCTTATTTCCTGTCCAAGTATATTATAAACTTCTACTTTGACTATGCCTGAAACAGGGATTGAATAACTTATTGTTGTCGTTGGATTAAATGGGTTAGGGTAGTTTTGATATAAAGCAAAATTTTCTATTTTTTGTGATATTTCTTTTATACCAGTTACTAAATCCACATTATAAAGTCCGTTTTTAGATGTACAAAAATAAAATCCTTTTGTTTTATCCTGAAAGATATTAATTACTCCCGCACCAAAAGGTGTCGGTTGTAAAGTAACATTCCAAGTATCTCCATAATTTGTAGAAATATATATTTTGTTCGTATCTGAAGATGAAAATACTGTTGTGGCAGTTATTACTGTACCATTGTTATTAGCAAATACAACTGGTATAATATTATTGTTATAAAATATTTGCTGCCATGAAGTGCCCTCATCTTCTGAAAGAATTATTCCATTCAAATTTTCATAACGACTCGCTAAATAAATATAACCATTATCAATTGCTGCAATTGGATTATTTAGATCAAAAGTATCAAAGCCTGACAAGACTGAGACAAATGAATTTCCTAAGTCACTTGTTTTATAAAGAACTTCTTGATGAGACTGAAAACCTATTACCCATAAAACATTATTATTTATGTACATACCTGTTCCTGAATTTATAGGTAAAACATCCCAATTTTCACCGCCATCTATTGATCGTCTTAAATTATAAAATGTCGAAGCAAACAGTGTATCATCATTAACAGCCAGTACATTGTAAACAGGCATTAGTGTATCGGCCGTAAGGTTAGTCAATGTCCATGATTTACCTAAATTAGTTGATTTATATAAACCTTCATCTTCCGTAGCTGCATACAAATAATTAGATGGTGTAATTGTTACAGCCTCTACTTTATATAATCCCGTATTATTCCATTTCATTGTATTCCGGTTATATTTTTGTACACCGGAAGGTGTTGCCGCTATTATCAAACTGTCTCCACTAAATACTATATTTTTTACTAATGATACAGGCAGCCCAATCTGATCAAATGTATAACCGCCGTCTGTTGAGCGGAATACACCTCCGTCACCATATCCGGTTACTCCATTTCCTTCTGATCCAATAAATATATCATCTTGTTTATTTATCTTTAAGCGGTAAACATCTTTTCTATAAAGACCTTTTTGATACTGTCTCCAATTTTGTCCTGAGTCTGATGTAATAAATAAACCATCATTAAGAGTACCAGCATAAAGATTTTTACCGGCATCGAAAGCCAGCGATAGTACTACTTTACCTGTTAAACCTAATTGTGTCCAATCTACACCCGCATTGGTAGAAAGATAAACTCCATCACCGCCATTGTAATAACCTGTACCGCAGTAAATATTGCTGTCTTTATCAATTATTATGGAAGATACGGGAAAACTTGGTAATGAATTAATATGCTGCCAGGATATTCCGTTATCTGTAGTTGAGTATAATCCTGACTCGAATGTACCGGCATAAACCGTATTATCTGAATCGGTTGCAAATGCTAATGGAGCGATATTGCTTGAATAAATCCAGTTGGCCCCATTGTTTGTTGTTCTGTAGGTTGGTCCTGCATCTCCATTGCCTGCAAATAAAATTCCTTCATGGCTTTCCCCAATAGCCCAGCATTCCGCTGTATTGTAACCATTGGATTTGCTTTGCCAGGTTTCGCCATTGTCGGTTGATAGAAATATCCCTTGTTGATCTGTTCCAATCCATATATAATCTTCTTTAGTAATATAAATTGAATAAACAGCGAAGTCATCAAACTGGCTATTAATTTTAGTCCAACTGTCTCCGTTATTGGTAGATTTATATAGTCCGTTTTGTAATAGTGGGTACATTCCGGCGAATATTTCACCTTTAGAATTTATTGCAATATCCCCCACTACTCCGCCCATAGGACCTTTTGTAGATGTCCAATTTAATTCCTGTGCTTTATTTAAACCCGATAAAAGAATGAGGCTTAAAAATATAAAAACCGAATAGAATGGAATTCTTAAAGATTTGTATCTTATTGTATTCATTTAATTCCCCGAAATATAGAATTGCTCTAAATAATATGCTTAAAAATTCAACCAGAAGCAAGATATTTGGTTACCTTAGTTCCAATTAACAATTCAAAACTTTACTTTACCACTTAGACACTTAGAGCACTAAGAAACACTTAGAAAATTTGATTATTGTTTTTTACTTAGTGCAACTAAGTGAACTTAGTGCCTTAGTGTTAATTATTTTATCCCGTTGCAAGCGGATAAAAAAAATTGTTTATGCTTTTCATTATTTCAAAAGAATAAGTTTCTTTGATGAAGTGAAATTCTCTGTGGTTAACCTATATATATAAACTCCGCTCGGTAAATTATTAGCATTAAATTCTATAACATGTTCTCCTTTTTTTTCATATTGATTTACCAATGTTCTTATTTCCTGTCCAAGTATATTATAAACCTCTATTTTGACTAAGCCCGAAACATGGATTGAATATCTTATTGTTGTCGTTGGATTAAATGGGTTAGGGTAGTTTTGATATAAAGCAAAATTTTCTATTTTTTGTGATATTTCTTTTATACCAGTTACTAAATCCACTTTATATAAACCTTCTCCATCTGTTCCAATAAAGTATTGATCTTCATTGTCTTGTTTAATATCTGTAATTGAAATTCCAAAACCGGTAGGTTGGGCCATACTCTTCCAATTGTCACCAAAATCGGTAGAAATATAAACTTTATTTGTATCATAAATGCTTGTTATTATTGTGCTAGTCATTACTATTCCGGAATTATTAGCGAAGATAACTGATTTACCGTTAGTTAAAAATAACACTTGCTCCCAGCTAAAACCCTGATCAGTTGAACGAATTACTCCATTCAAATTATTGTCACGACTTGCTAGAAAAACATAACCATTATTTATTGCTACAATTGGACTATTAATATCCCAAGTACGGAAGCCCGAATATACCGAGTCAAACGTGTTTCCAAAGCATTTGAAGATCTAAATAAAGTTCGTACATTATTAGTGATATCCGGTCAACCAAAAAAATTTTTGTTTAAAATAAAATAGACCTCTGGAGTAATCACCTGATTATTATAGGTAAAACATCCCAATTTTCACCGCCATCTATTGATCGTCTTAAATTATAAAATGTCGAAGCAAACAGTGTATCATCATTAACAGCCAGTACATTGTAAACAGGCATTAGTGTATCGGCCGTAAGGTTAGTCAATGTCCATGATTTACCTAAATTAGTTGATTTATATAAACCTTCATCTTCCGTAGCTGCATACAAATAATTAGATGGTGTAATTGTTACAGCCTCTACTTTATATAATCCCGTATTATTCCATTTCATTGTATTCCGGTTATATTTTTGTACACCGGAAGGTGTTGCCGCTATTATCAAACTGTCTCCACTAAATACTATATTTTTTACTAATGATACAGGCAGCCCAATCTGATCAAATGTATAACCGCCGTCTGTTGAGCGGAATACACCTCCGTCACCATATCCGGTTACTCCATTTCCTTCTGATCCAATAAATATATCATCTTGTTTATTTATCTTTAAGCGGTAAACATCTTTTCTATAAAGACCTTTTTGATACTGTCTCCAATTTTGTCCTGAGTCTGATGTAATAAATAAACCATCATTAAGAGTACCAGCATAAAGATTTTTACCGGCATCGAAAGCCAGCGATAGTACTACTTTACCTGTTAAACCTAATTGTGTCCAATCTACACCCGCATTGGTAGAAAGATAAACTCCATCACCGCCATTGTAATAACCTGTACCGCAGTAAATATTGCTGTCTTTATCAATTATTATGGAAGATACGGGAAAACTTGGTAATGAATTAATATGCTGCCAGGATATTCCGTTATCTGTAGTTGAGTATAATCCTGACTCGAATGTACCGGCATAAACCGTATTATCTGAATCGGTTGCAAATGCTAATGGAGCGATATTGCTTGAATAAATCCAGTTGGCCCCATTGTTTGTTGTTCTGTAGGTTGGTCCTGCATCTCCATTGCCTGCAAATAAAATTCCTTCATGGCTTTCCCCAATAGCCCAGCATTCCGCTGTATTGTAACCATTGGATTTGCTTTGCCAGGTTTCGCCATTGTCGGTTGATAGAAATATCCCTTGTTGATCTGTTCCAATCCATATATAATCTTCTTTAGTAATATAAATTGAATAAACAGCGAAGTCATCAAACTGGCTATTAATTTTAGTCCAACTGTCTCCGTTATTGGTAGATTTATATAGTCCGTTTTGTAATAGTGGGTACATTCCGGCGAATATTTCACCTTTAGAATTTATTGCAATATCCCCCACTACTCCGCCCATAGGACCTTTTGTAGATGTCCAATTTAATTCCTGTGCTTTATTTAAACCCGATAAAAGAATGAGGCTTAAAAATATAAAAACCGAATAGAATGGAATTCTTAAAGATTTGTATCTTATTGTATTCATTTAATTCCCCGAAATATAGAATTGCTCTAAATAATATGCTTAAAAATTCAACCAGAAGCAAGATATTTGGTTACCTTAGTTCCAATTAACAATTCAAAACTTTACTTTACCACTTAGACACTTAGAGCACTAAGAAACACTTAGAAAGTTTGATTACTGATTTTTACTTAGTGCCTTAGTGTTTTACTTTCGACATAATAACCTTAAATCTAAAATCATTTAATCATTAATTCAGAAATTACTTTAAAATCTTTTTCACTTATTTCTAAAAAACCGAACCGGAAAGGATATCCCCAATGTTTTTTATCTTTAATAATTTCCAATTTATCAATTAACGGAAGAATAGATACTTCTTTGCACTTTTTAAATTCAATATTTCTTCTAAACGGAACAAAGCCATTTCCCATATCGAATTGATAAAGCTCTTCATCTTTGACTCTTCCTATCGCAGTAAACCTTTGCAGTTTAGTTTTTTCTTCAAGCTTTTCTTTGGAAGAATAGAATAAAATCATATCATCCTTCTGCAAACGTTTTAAAGAAACAGCTTTGCCGTGATTCGCCTGGCAGAAACCTCCTTTTACTCCGCGCATAACATGATCTTTAGAAGCTGCTATTATCCAGTATTTTTTATTTCTCATTTAGTTTATCTCAATTATTTTTATACTCTTATTATCCAGCGCTTGTTTAACTTCACTAAACAGATAATAAATTAATGTTATTTTATTAAATAAGGTTTAATATGAAAACAAAATTTTTAATTCGTTCAAAATTAATTTTATCTTCAATAATTTTGTTATTTGTATTCCAAAGCTGCAGTCAAAATCCTAATAAATATCAAAAACAAATTGACAGCCTGCAGGCCCAAATTGATTCAATAAAAAACTTTTATAAACCGGGTTTGGGAGAATTAATGAGCACTATTCAGCTTCATCATGCAAAACTTTGGTTTGCAGGAATAAATAAAAACTGGGCTTTGGCAGATTTTGAAATCGGAGAATTAAAAGAAGCTTTTAACAGCGCTCAAACAATTGAAACCGATCGTCCGGAAGTAAAGGATATTCCAATGATTCTTCCAATTTTAGACAGCTTGGGTAATTCAGTTAAACAAAAAATATGAATGCTTTTAAAAGAATTTTAAAACTATGACAACAACCTGCAACGATTGTCATAAAATTAATCACTTTGGGTTTAATGTAATTAAAATTCCGGATAAAGAACCTGTAGTAAATCAGGAATTCAAACCAATAAAATAATTATTCTTCTTCCTCATCAAGTTCGGCAAGCAGTCCTAAAAGATCCAAATGCTTTGTAGTCATTTCCAAATGACCTTCACTGTCGATCGGCCAGTCTTCCAATTCTCTGTCTGCATAAAGTTCAACACCGTTACCATCGGGATCCGTTAAATAAATTGATTCTGAAACTCCGTGATCGGAAGCTCCGGCAATTGGAAAATTTAATTCATATAATCTTTTTACTATTCTGGCAAGCTCTTTTCTGGAGGGATATAAAATTGCAAAGTGATATAAACCTGTATGTCCGTTCGGCGGAGGAGTTGCGCCTTTTCCGTGCCATGTATTCAAAGCTATATGATGATGATAGCCTCCGGCGGATAGGAAAACTGCAGAGTCGCCGTACCATGTTGTAATTTCAAAACCTAAAACTTCCCTGTAAAATTTTAAAGATTTATTAAGATCAGAAACCGTTAAATGAATGTGACCGATTCTTACATCGGGATTTACTCTAAATTCCACTGCTTTTCTTTCTATTTTTGGACTTCAAATTAAACTAAGTATAATTTTAATTTCAACTTATTTATTATTTTTTAAGAAAAATCCATTTCCAAAGGTTTTACATCCCAAATTTTTTCTGCATAATTTTTAACAGAAATATCGCTTGAGAATTTTCCCATTCTTGCAACATTAATAATAGTTTTTTTTGTCCATTCAGTTTGATCTTTATACAATTCGCTTACTTTATCCTGTGTTTCTATGTAAGCTTTGTAATCTGCAAACAAACAGTAATAATCATTATTAATTAATTCATTTATAATCGGCTGAAATATTCCTTTTTCCTTTTGAGAAAAATAATCGTTCGCAATCATATCGATTATTCTTTTCAATTCGGGGATTTCATCATAATATTTTTTAGGATTATATCCGCCTTCTTTTAATTTTACAATTTCATCTTCGGTCATACCAAAAATAAAAATATTATCCTTCCCTACTTCATTCATTATTTCCACATTTGCGCCGTCAAGAGTTCCGATTGTTAAAGCTCCGTTCAATGATAATTTCATATTCCCTGTTCCGGAAGCTTCAAAACCTGCTGTTGAAATTTGTTCTGATAAATCTGCAGCGGGAATAATTTTTTCTGCTAAGGTTACACCGTAATCTTTAAGGAAAAATACTTTAAGTTTGTCTCCAATATCTTTATCATTATTAACAACATCAGCAACCGAATTTATTAACTTTATAATTAATTTAGCTTGCGTATAAGCAGGAGCTGCTTTTCCGGCAAATACAAATGTACGCGGAACAATATCAATTTTAGGATTATCCTTTATTCTATTATAAAGTGTAATTATGTGGAATACATTAAGAAGCTGCCTTTTATATTCATGAAATCTTTTTACATGCACATCAAACATTGATTCATGATTTACTTTAATGTTATGTTCTTTTTGAATGTATTCAATCAATATTTTTTTAGATAACCATTTTGCTGTTTGCCAGTTTTCAATAAAGCTTTCGTCATTATTTAATTTTTCAATCTTTTTAATTTCTACCAAATTTGTAAGCCAGCCGTCTCCTATTTTATCCGATATCATACTTGCTAAAAGCGGGTTTGCGGTTTTCAGCCATCGTCTTTGTGTAATTCCGTTTGTAATGTTTATAAATTTCTTCGGAAATATTTTATTAAAGTGAGGGAAAATTCTTGTCTTCAAAATTTTTGTATGAAGTTCCGCTACACCGTTAACTTTATGCGAACCGACAATTGCAAGGTTTGCCATTTTTACTTTTTTGTCATTTCCCTCTTCTATTATGGAAAGTTTCCTAATTATTGATTCATCTGTTGAATAATTTTCTCTTACATAGTCAAGAAATCTTTGGTTTATTTCGTAAATGATTTGCATATGTCTCGGAAGCAATTCTTCAAAAATGGAAACCGGCCATTCCTCTAAAGCTTCCGGAACAACCGTATGATTTGTATATGCAAAAGTTTTTGTTGTTATATCCCATGCTTTTTCCCAGGAAAGGTTTTCTTCATCCAATAAAATTCTCATCAAATCCGGTATTGCAATAACCGGATGTGTATCATTTAGCTGGATGGCAGTTTTTTCCGCAAATTTATCTATTGATTTATGATTTATTTTATATTTCCTAATTATATCCTGCAAGTGTTGCGGAAACAAAAAAGTACTGCTGTCTTAATCTTAAAAATTTTCCTTCAACAATTGTATCGTTCGGATATAGAACTTTGGAAATATTTTCCGACATGCTTTTACTTTCAACAGCAGCAAGATAATTGCCTTTGTTAAAATCCTTAAAGCTGAAATCTTCTGTAGCTTTTGCCTGCCATAATCTTAAATTGTTTACAGTATTATTTCCATATCCCGGAACAGGAATATCATAAGCAACAGCAAGCACATTATCGGTATCAACCCAATCAAATTTTAAATCGCCTTTTTCATTCTTATTAACTACAACTTTTCCATGAAATTTTACTTTGTTGACAAGCCTTCTTCTAAAAATATCCCATGGATTTCCGTTGCTGAGCCATTTATCTGCTTTCTCAACTTGATATCCTTTTTCAATTTCTTGTGCGAAAATTCCGTATTCATATCTAATCCCGTAACCGAAAGCAGGCAATTGCAAAGTAGCCATTGAATCAAGATAACATGCAGCTAATCTTCCTAAACCTCCGTTTCCCAAACCCATATCACGTTCATAATCCCGGATTTCTTCCAGACTATAGCCATCTTGTTTTAACAAGTTATAACATTCATCGTAATAATTTAAGTTGATTAAGACATTTCCTAAAAGTCTTCCCATCAAAAATTCCATGGAAAGATAGTAAACACGTTTTACATCATTTTGAATATATTTATGCTGTGTGCGCAGCCATTGCCTTACCATTTTATCTCTTACAGCTAAGGATAAAGCATAATATGCATCGTCCCCGGTTGCCGTATATTTATCTTTAACAAGCGTAAATTCCAAATGCTCGGCAAATTGATTGGATAAAGAATAACTGCTGGATCTTTCTTTATCGGTAAAGAAAATTGATTTATTTTTTTTATTCATATTATTTCCTTAAAATTCCCCTGACATATTTTAAATATAATTAATCGCGAAATAACTAAAGAAATATTTTTTAATTTACTAACCATTAACAATCGCAGTTGCTTCAATTTCAACCAGAAACTCGGGATTTATTAATGATTTTACTTCAATCATAGAAGTTGCCGGTTTTATATCTTTAAATACTTCTCCGTGTGCCTTCCCGATTTCTTCCCAATTCGAAATATCGGTTACGTAAATTCTGGTTCTAATAACATCCTCTAATTTTCCTCCGGCTTCAATTAAAGCTTTGGATATTTTTTGTAAAATAAATTTAGTTTGTTCGTAAGAATTGTTCCTTCCAACAATTTCATTTTCTACGTTCACAGGAGCCGTTCCGGAAACTTCAATTAAATTGCCTATTCTTACTGCACGGGAATATCCTACAATATTTTCCCATTTAGCACCGGAGGCAATATTAATTCTTTTGTTCATTTTTATAACCTATTAATTTTCTTATAGATAAAAAAAATAAATCTAGATTTTACCTTTTAAATAAGCTTGTCTTTTCTTTTCCGGGAATTTTTCAATTGAATATCTAAGCATTGTGCGCGGCATATTTTTATAACGATTTTTTAAAAATTCTTCTTCTGTTGCTAAACTTCTTTTTCCGATTTCCCTTAACATCCAGCCGACACCTTTATGAATTAAATCATGTTTATCATTTAATAATATATCACTTATTTTTAGCGAATCATCAAACCTATTATCTTTTATAAATGAAAAGGTAGAAAGTATTGCAATTCTTTTTTCCCAGAGTTTTTCTGATTTTGCCAAATTATAAAGGAGTTTTTTATCCCTGTTTAATAAATAATTTCCAACAATATTCGGTGCGGATAAATCGACTAAATCCCAGTTGTTTATAAACCTTATATTTTTCAAATAGAAATTGAAAATTTTTTCTTTTTCAGTCTCATTTGCTTTTTCAAACTTTTTTACAAGGATTAATAAAGCTGAAAGTCTTTCTTCATGAATTGGAGATTTCAAAAGTTCCTGAATTTCTTTTAAGGTTAAATCCAAATTTGTTTTTACAATTGATCTTATAACCGGAACTTTTAAACCAATAAAAATATCACCTTCACCGTATTCTCCTGGACCGGTTTTAAAAAATCTTTGAAGAATTTTTGCGTGATCTTTTTTTGCTTTGCTGTTTAATTCCTTTCTAAATGATTCAAGACTCATATTTATTTTATTTCCTCAATTATATTTTTTGCAGTTTCAACAACAAGATCAGGCTGATCAATATGAATATAATGCCCGCTCTTATCTGCAGTAATTAATTTTCCGTTATCGGAAAGTTTTGATGTTTCAAGTTGAACTTCATTAAATAAACTTTCAATTCTTTCTTTTTTTTCCTTTGTTAGATTATTGAACCGGCTGTCATTAATTCCGTGTTTAATAACTACCAACGGTATTTTCCCCAAAGATCCGGTATTTCTAATTTGATCATAACTTTTCTTCATAGCTTTCATTTCTCTAACTAAAGTCTTCATACTGATTGAATTTAAATAAAAAGCGGTAATGTTTTTTCTTATTTTATCCGGAAGTTTTGTTAAGGATTTTCGAAATTCTACGGGCAGAAATTTTGATTTGTTTAAAAATCCAGGAATTCCGAAAAAAGACAAAAGTGAAATAATTCTGTTTGAATTCAGACTTTTATTCCATAAGAATTTATTTTCTTTTGGAAATCTATCTGTTAGTTCATCTTCGTGCATCGGATCAAGCAGAATTAATCCGCCTACTTCACTTGAAAAATTGTTTGTATAATATCTTGCTATCAAACCCCCTAAAGAATGACCGATTAAAATGTACGGCGGAAATATTTTTAATTTTACAATCAATTCTCTTAATTCCTGGGATAAATTTTCTATTGATCTGTTCTTGTATGTGGATTCGCTCCAGCCGTATCCTGGACGATCGAAAGAAATAACATCTGAAATTTTGGAAAGTTTATTCTGAACTTCATTCCATTCCAATGAAGTTCCGCCAATTCCTGAAATTAAAATTATTGCCGACTCCCCTTCGCCTTTTCTTACAAAATGAAGTTTTCTTTTATTAACTTTTACAAAGTATCCCGGATTACGAAATCTAATTAAAAAATAGCCTTCAATGAGCTTTTCTAATAAAAATGATATTAGGAATATGCCTACAAAAACAATTATATAGATTGAAACATTGTTCATTTAAATAATGAAAGAAGTTTTTCAAGGAAAGATTAAAGATAGGAAAACAAAAACTATTTTGGAACCTTGAATATTTTACTGTTGCTGTCGGACCATAAAATAAGCAATGGTTTACCGATTATTTCATCTTTAGAAACATAGCCGAATTGAGGATCACGGCTGTCGACACTTAGATTTCTATTATCGCCCATTACAAAATATTTGTCAGGCGGGACAGTGGCTGGACCAAAATTATATTCTTTATGCACAGCATTAAAAACGGCAGCTTCAATGTTGGAAGCATAGCTAACATAATTCTCTTGAAGTATTCTGCTGTTAACAAAAGTAGTTGAATTTTTGTACTCTACCAAATCATTTGATTTTGCAATTATTCTTTTAATCAAAGGTAGTGATGAATCAGATAGTTCACGATTTATAAGAACTATGTCGCCTTTTTTATAATCTAAACCGAATCCTTTGGTTTCAACAAGAATAAAATCACCGGGAGATAAGGTCGGTTCCATAGAGACATAGCCTTTCTCAGGTATTTTATAAATTCTATATCCTTTAACTGTATATAGAAAATATCCGGCTGCACCAAGCAGTAATAAAAACATCAGGAATTTTGGAAAGAGCCCAAGCCCTTTCTTCTTTTTATTCTTGCTCAATTACTCCACTCTTTATTTTTTCAATCTGCTTTAAATGATGACTAAAAGTGTTCAAGCAGAAAATCCATTGATTGAATAATATTCATATTGCCTGCATATGGATGTTTAAATACATATTTAATAAAATCAGCTTTATCAAATATTCCTAAAACAGTTGTCCAAATTTTTTCTAATTTTAATCCATTTATTCGATAATTCATCAAAATCGTATGTTTCCGGTACTTTTTGCAGCAATTTTGGTGCCTTAAAGCGAATAGTTGATTTAAGTGCTAAATTAAGTAACAATGACCTAAACTTTGAATTTAAACCGGCAATTTTTGCATTGCTACCTTTTTTTAATCCATTTTGGAAAGAAATTAATACCACTTGCTCGGTTTTAACTAAATGAAATATAATTTGTAGAATTGACCATTTTTCAGGTTTCGGATTGTAATTTAATTGTTCTATTGAAAGATTTTCTAAGGATTTGTAAAGATTTTTTCTTTTATTTTCCAGAATTTCAAGTTTTTCATAAAGGACTGAGTCCAATTCGGATTTCATTTATTTGTTTTAATGAATATATAAATATTGTAAAATTTACACAAAATTTCTGCACAATCTAAACGTAGTTCAAAGAAAAATCAAATTGAAAAGTCTAAGTCAGATATTTTTCTTTTGCGATTTATACACCTGATAATAAATGACAAACAACAAACCCCGTTTACAAAAAATATTATTCCAATAGAGAATATTTCATGATTGTCGGTTAGATAAAAACCTGCCGTTAAATTTGAAACCGCTGAAAATAAAAATATAGCTCCGGCTATTCTAAAAAATATATTCGCTTTTTTATTATCAAAATTAATATGCCGATCTCTTTTTATATTTTTTAATTAATATTTACTTAGTATTTGTCTCACTTTTTCTTTGTCTTCGGAAAACGATAAAGCATTAATTATTTTGAAAGAATTATATTTATCAATAACATAAGGATAAGTAATTTCCACAACTTTAATTTTCCATGCAGAAAATGTAGATTGATCCATTAATGTTACTACCTGATCGACATCAAAATTATTATACTTTGCCGCCGATTGAAGAACCACAACTTTATTTTCATCAAAACCTTCATTACTTATGCTTGTAACTAAATCTCTAAAATCTTTTTCAGGCATTGGATAAATTACAGGAGGAACCGGTTTGCGCTGAACAGGAATTTTTTCCAGAAGTTCATAAATTCTGTTTAATTTTCTTTTTGCTTTTACATAATCCCTTTGACTAAGCCGAGTTAGATAACCTGATTCCAAAGCATCCAGATTCTCTTTAACTTCATTGATTAAATCTTTGGTTCTGTCATAATCGTTATCTTTATCTTTTGAATAATTATTATAATCATGATCCCGATGGTGAGGACTAACAGGCTGCTGAGCATTAATATTGTTTGTAAATGATATTAATACAAATAAGACGAAAAAACCAAGTAATGAATTTTTCAATTTTAACTCCAATATATTTGATCTATTTTCTTAAACAGTAAACAAAATCTATTCCAATGGCAAAATAATTTACTGGTTATTAAAAAGCTTTTTTTTTAAATAATAGTTTTAGATTTTTTTATTATTATAGGTAATTTTTATCTGCTTAATGAAGAAAAGTAAATCTGAAATAATAAAAGGAATTGGTCATTTTCAAAATAAACAACATTATATATAGATAATCGATTATCGATAAAATTATTTATTTTCTATTAGATTTCTCAACAGATCATAATAATTAATAATTTTTATAGAAGATTCTGTTATATCATTTTTATTTATTGATTTAACTAATTCCGAATGTAGATCAGATATATTATTTAAATCTTCTTTTTTATTTATAAATCCGGAGCCTATTTTACCATGCAATTCAAGCAATTTCCAAATATTCAGCATCAATAAGTTATTGTTTGCTTCAATAATAAGGAGATGGAATTTTTCAATTAATTCCCAAAAAGAACTCGGATCTTTAACTGTTTTATTTATATTCTGACTTTTACTTTTTAATTCATCCGATATTTGCTGCAGCTTACTAAAAGCAGACGAAAGGGAATATACTTCCAAAGCCTCGCGAATTTGAAATGCTTCTTTGATCTCTTCGGTAGAATAAGTTTTAACTGTAGTTCCGGCATTTGGTTTATGTTCAACATAACCCAAAGATTCCAGGCAGCGGATTGCTTCTCTTACCGGTGCCTGACTAGTTCCGAATTCTTTTGCGATAGAAAGTTCTAGTAACTTGTCTCCAGATTTTAACTCACCAGAAATAATTTGACTTATCAAAATATCTTTTATTTGGTCTTTTAACGAATGTCTTTGAATTTTGCTCATTTTAAGAATTTAATTATTGATTATCGATAATATATAATTAAACAAAATGAAAAGAAAATTATTTCTTTATTATTTATCGCGATGAACAGAATCAGGAGAAAATGCCGGCAGGCAAACAGCAATATATTCTGCACCTTCAGGATCCGGAGTGCTGTATTGAATCCATTCTCCTTTTTTTACTAATATTGCTTCGCCTGCATTTATTTGAAAAGTTGCATTTTCTGTTCTTACAGTTAGGCTGCCTTTTAACACAACTGTAAATTCATCAAACTCTGGTTTTTGTCCGGATTCAATCCATCCTGAAGGACTTGTCATTTTTGCAATACTGACTTCAGAATTATTCGAATTTACTCTTCCAAAAAATTCTTCAATTTTTTTAGGTTTGTTTCCCTCTGCTTTTATTACAGTTGGAGATTTAATATGTAAAGGCATTGAAATCCTTTTATTATAAAATTTAATTGTTGTTATTTAATCCTCGTTTTTCAAGCAGCGGTTCAATTTTAGGTTCGCGGCCTCTGAATCTTTTATATAAAATCATTGGTTCTTCTGAGTTGCCGGTTGAGAGAATATTTTTTCTAAATGATTCGGCTGTATCTTTATTAAATATTCCTGATTCTTTAAAAGCTTCATACGCATCAGCATCTAAAACCTCTGCCCAGATATAACTGTAATAACCGGCAGAATATCCATGATAAAAAATATGATTAAAATATGTTGTTCTATATCTAGGTGCGATTTCGCGTATCAAACCTATTCTATTTAAGGAATCATTTTCAAATTTTTCAATGTTTATTTCTGTTGAATCTTTGAGAGAATGTAAGTCCATATCTAAATAGGAAGCGGCTAAATATTCTACAGCAGCAAACCCTTGATTGAAATGAGAAGCATTTTTTATCTTTTCAATTAGTTCATCGGGAATTGTTTCTCCTGTTTTATAATTTTTTGCATACATTTTAAGAACCTCAGGCTCGGCAGCCCAATTTTCCATAATTTGAGAAGGGAATTCGACAAAATCTCTTGGAACTGAAGTGCCGGATATTTTTCTATAAGTACAATTAGATAATAAACTGTGGAGAGTATGTCCGAATTCGTGAAACATTGTTTCAACTTCATCAAATGTCAGTAATGAAGGTGAATTGGAAGTCGGTTTGGTAAAATTAAAAACATTAACAATAACAGGTGTTATCATTTCACCATCTTTCTTCCATTGTTTTCTGAACGTATCCATCCATGCGCCGACACCTTTTCCTGAGCGCTGGAAAATAATCGATATATAAAATTGCAATATGATTTCCGTCCGCTTCTTTTATTTCATAAACAATTAAATCTTTATTATATACCGGAATATCTTTTCTTTCTTCAAATGTAATTCCGTATAATTTATTAGCAACTGTAAATAATCCTTCTCTTACATTTTCAAGTTTGAAGTAAGGACGCAACATTTCATCATCTAAAAAATACTTTTCTTTCTTTAATTTTTCAGCGTAATACCACCAGTCCCACGATTCTAATTTAAATTTTTCACCTTCTTTGTATATCATTTCCTGGAATAATTCCGCATCCTTTTTTGCTTTAGATAATGCAGGTTTCCACAATTTATTTAGTAGATCATAAACATTTTGGGAATTTTTAGCGGTCTGATCTTCCAAAGCAAAGTCAGCATAAGTTTTGTGACCTAAAAGATTTGCTTTTTTCACTCTTAAAGAGATCATTTTAGAAGTAATCTTTTTATTATCAAATTCATTATTGTTATTGCATCGATTTAAATATCCTTTATAAAGTTTTTCTCTTAAATGTCTTTTTTTAGAATACTGCAGAAAGGGAAGTAAACTTGGTTTATCAAGTGTAAAAACCCATTTATCTTTTAATCCTTTTTCATTTGCTGTTTCCGCTGCTGCATTCACAGTACTTTCCGGTAAGCCCTCAAGATCATCTTTGTTATCAATTATCAAAGAGAAATTGTTATTTTCCGCAAGAACGTTTTCGTAAAATTTTAAAGTAAGGATTGATAATTCTTCATTTATTTTCCTTAACTTTTTTTTATTTTCTTCTGTAAGATTTGCGCCGTTACGGACAAATTCTTTATAAAATTTTTTTAAAACAGCTCTTTGTTCAGAATTAAGATTTAGATCATCCTGATTTTCATAAAGACTTTTAATTCTTAAAAACAATTTTTCGTTTAATAAAATATCATCTTCATGCTTCGATAAAAGGGGAGAAACTTCTCTGGCAATTTTTTGAATTTCATCGTTCGTATCGGCTGAATTAATATTGTTAAAAATGTCTGAAACATTGTGAAGTAATTCTCCGCTTTTATCTAAATCTTCTACAGTGTTTTGAAAAGTAGGCTCTTCTGAATTATTCGTAATTTCTTCTATTTCCTTTAAATGTTTTTTTATGCCCTCCTCAAAAGCTGGAAGAAAATGTTTCGCTTCAATTTTATCAAACGGCGGTACATTGAAAAGAGTATTAAATTCATTTATTAAAGGATTATTGATCTGATTTAATGATCTGGGCATAATTTTCAATTAAAATTTACTTATAGAATTTTAGTTTTAACTAGCATCAAAAAGGAAGTAATAATTTTTCTAATTTATACTTTAAGATTTAATGACACAAAAACCCCAAATAATTTTATTTATACAAATTTAAGATTTTTTAAGCACATTATTCAAAATCATATAAATTATTAACAGTGTTAATGATTTATATTGAATTTATTAGAACATATAAAAATATTTTTTATTTAATTATGATTTTATTCATAAGATTCACTTTTATTAAAAATTCTTTAAGTAAGTAAATTTCTTTTAGATTTAAGAACATTATTAATTTTTAATCTTTCTTTTAATATTTCTTCATAAACACTTTCTAACTTTTCCTTGAAAGTTTTAAATAATTTCTAGTTAATAACTTAAATTCCGAATGAGGAGGAATTAAAGAATGAAAACACGATTTTTAACATTGGCTTTAGCAATTGTGTTTATGTTTACGGCTGGAATTAGCATCTCATATGCTCAGCAGAAAGAAACTAAAAAGGAAACCAAAACAACAGTGGCTCATGTAAAAAACATGAAAGTTAAAAAAACTAACGCTGCTATGAAATCTACAAAAAAGGCTAATAAAGAAACCAAAACCATTCACAAAATGCATACAAAAACAGCAAAAACGATGAAGAAGGAAATGAAAAAAAGTGAACCGGTTAAAAAGTCCCGGAAAGAGATGAAAAAAGAAGTAAAAAAGGAAGTAAAGAAATAAATTTTTAGTCCCCCATCATCAAAAAAGGCGGTTTAAATTTGGCCGCCTTTTTTTATTTTAAATGTTAATTTTCAAATGCCGGTTTTATATTATCTTTTCTGCCGACAACTTTACTATAAATCAACAAAGCAACTGCAGCAGTAAATCCAATTCCTGCAAAATAATACCAAATGTAATGTGCATGATCGTAAGCATGGACCAATTGTTCCGGTGTTAGAGTTAAAGGATCAGGTGCGTAAGCAGTTAAAAGATATCCGGAAATTCCAAATCCCAAAATACTCGACAAAAATGAATGAAGATGACTGAATCCTAAATATAATCCTTCTTCTCCTTTTGGTGCTTGAAGAGAAAAGTATTCAAGAAATCTTGGTGAAATAAAACATTCGGCTAAACCCTGTACAATAATTCCGGCTATCATCATAACTGTAACAGGATGAGCAGAAATTATTCCGAAGAAAGAAACTGACTCACCGGTTATAGATTTTAAAATCGGACTTGAAGCCATTAACAAAGCAGCTAATCGGCATTAAAAACATACCAACCGTCATAGAAGAAACTGCTTTAACTTTTTTCATCATGTTGGTAATAAAAACAACAGAAATCATGACAACAAAAGGATTAACATTTGCAATCCATTCCGGGGAAGCATGCTCGCCGACAGTTCTTAAAACATATTTTGGCATTGTTGCATAAAGCTGATGCTGTATAATCCAAAAGCCTGTTACAATAAAAATTAGAACTATTAATCTTACATTTGTTACAACCCTTACAAATCCTTCCCATGCAGCTTTAAAAGTTTTTCCTTCACCATCAACATTTACGCTTTTATAAAAAAGGATCACGGAAACAAGAGCAATGAAAGTCATTGCGGCAGCATAAAAATTTATTGATTCCAATCCCCAGGAAAGTCTTAAAGGATAAGCAAAAGTTTTTCCGAGAAAAGCACCCACATTTACAATTCCGTAAAATATTGAATAACCTCTCGCCCTGGTTTCTTCGTTTGTTGTTTTAGCAACTGTTCCGGTTATAATTGATTTTATAAAAGAACCACCGACCATTAAAACTAACAATGCTGGAAGAACCACTAACTTATAAGGCAAAGCTCCTAAAGTAAAATAACCTATTGTTAACAATGTAAAAGCAAGAATAACAGCTTTTCTAAAACCTATAGTATCTGCAAAAGCGCCTGTAAAAGGAGGAAGAAAATAAAGACCGGCAGCAAAAACTCCGCCTATCCAGGCTGCATTTATATCATTAAAACCAACCACTCTGGATAAGTACAAAGTAATAGCAATAAATACAGCATAATAAGCTGCTCTTTCAAAAAGCTCAACAGTATTTGCAGTCCAAAAAGCCTTTGGAAAATTCCACGAAGCTTTTTGTTTATTTTTTTCTTTTGATTTCTCTGCCAAATTGAACCCCGTTTTTGATTATTGATTTTCGGAATTACAAATATAAAAATTAGGCAATGAAATGAAACTTCTATAAATAAATCTTTATAAATAAAGTCTAATAATTTGTGGAAAATGAAGATTATGTTAATTATATTATGAATAAAAGTGGGAAATTTAAATATAAATGAGGAAAAGGCTATGGGGAAATTTTTCAAAGAAATAGCTTTAATAATTTTAGTTTTATTCTCTTCAAGAATAACATTCTCACAGATTAATGATATAACAAGGCTTCCGGGACAAGATCCACATCAATCCATTACAAGATCTGCATCTGTCATGCTTTCCGAAAATGATATTATGGTTTTTTTTGCCAATGAAAAGTTTGATACCATTTTTGTTACTCAATCAAATGACGGCGGATTAAATTGGAGTGAATCTGAGATTCTAAAAACAATCGATCACCCTGATAATCAAAGATATTTTGATCTTATTGCAAATAAATCTTCTACAGGTAGAATTCTGGTCGCTTGGTCGGTTAAATGGATTGGAATAAATATCATATACTCAGATGATAATGGTGTATCCTGGTCTCAACCTCAAGTAATCGTTGGTTTAGGAGACGATAAATTTAACTGCACATATTTAAATTTCAGTAATTATCCGGATGGGAAAATAGCTATAAGTTTTAATCAGTATCGTTTCTCCAGTTTCATTAATAGTACCAATTATCTAAAAACAAGTTCTGACAATGGTACAACATGGAGTGAAAATATTAATACCTTTCCGCAAAACGGGGCTAATTTGTGTATCTATTCATTTGATAACCAAAATATGATAGCTGCTTTACAAATTGAAAGTTCGGGTAACTCAGGCATTTTCATGATGAAAAGCTCCGATGGCGGTAACAGTTGGTCTGATACTTCTGCGATTGTTAATACAACTTTAAATGAAACCAATCCTAAATTAATTGCACTCGACAATGGTAATTTGTTTTTAACTTTTCAAAGGGAATATCATACTAAAATTAATAATTTCTATCAGAATGATATAATTTATATAACCAGTATGGATCAAGGTACATCATGGAATAATGAAGTAAGATTTACAAAATATATCGGGAATGATATTTCCCCTTATTTATCATCCTTCAATAATAAGACTTTTATTTCATTTTCAACTCAAAGGTTTGATAATATTTATCAACTTGCTTTCGGAATTATAGGTGAAACTATTGAAAAATTTACACCGCCTTTTATTTACCAAACAAACATAAGTAATGTTTATAATCATGACACATTAAATCAAACTTTTAATTATGAAGCTGTTATTATTGATGATGATAGTGTTGCGGTTGTATCTCTTGAATATGCTGATTCAACCTTATCCGGAGAATTATATGATGACGGAATGCACTCTGATGGAGAGGCAGGAGATAATATTTTCGGAAATGCTTTCCCATTTCCACCATATACAGTTAAGGATGTTTATGAAATAAACACTTCTAAATTCAAGCTGCCGATAAAAAATAATGGAGTTATAGCTGATGCAAGATTAAATCAGCAGATTATATTTAAAACACAAGCAGAAGATATTCAAAATAACAAATCCGTAAAAGTCGATACACAAAATGTTGTTTATTCGAATTCAGTTGGGAAATTTGAAGATGGATCTTTTTTATATTCAGCCGGTTTTTTCCTTTCAGGCTTGACAAATGGGAAGCATGGGCAAACGGAGTAGCTTCTTCTTCATTAATAAACGATTATATACCCGGATTAGTTAATTCAGATAAAAATAATCCGAAGAATAAATTATATATAGTTAAGAAAAATGATCAGCCGTTTGGTACTGCCTGGATGGAATGGAAAGATGCTGTTTCTCAGGGAGCTAAATTTTATGATGGTAACGGTGACGGTATTTATAATCCAATTGATAAAAATTTTAACGGAATTTGGGACCCTAATGAAGATATGCCTTTTATACTTGGAGATGAAACAATCTTTTGTGTATACAATGACGGGCTACAATCAGCTGCCAGGAAATTTAATTGTCCTCCTCAAGGAATCGAAATTAGGCAAACAATGTTTATATCAAACTTAAATGATTTTCAGAATGTAATTTTTATTAACTATTCTATTGATAATACAGGATTAATTTCAAACTCCATTGACTCTGTTTATTTTGGATTTTATGCTGATGCCGATATAGGAGATGCACTTAATGATTTGGTAGGATGTGACACTTTGTTGAATTCCGGATTTACTTATAGCGACACAACTAATGAAACTTTTGCTGGTAATTACGGTAAGAATCCTCCGGCTTTTTTCACCGCCTTGCTGCAGGGACCAATTGTTAGAACAAATAACAATTTAGACACTGCTTTCATAAAAAATGGTGAACGAATTGGCGAAATCAAAACATCTTCGGCAAAAAACCTGGGAATAAATGCTTTTGTCAACTTTATAAGCGGAGACCCTGGTATAACTGATCCAAGTAATGTGGATGAAGCTAGGAATTATTTAAAAGGTCATATTCGAACAGGAGAAATTCCTGATCCGTGTACTTTTCCGTATGGTATTGTAAAAGGTGATATAGATTGTTCTAAAATTGATCCTTTATTTTGGTTTTCCGGGGATCCTGTAATCCAGTATGGCTGGTTATTTAATATTGAAACTGATGTTAGAAGTTTGCTAAGTACCGGCCCTTTTAAATTAGAGAAAAATAAACCGCAGGAAATTACTGCGGCTTTTGTAGTTGGCAGGGGAACAGATAATTTCAATTCAATTACTGAAGCAAGAAGAATTACTCGAGGAAGTTATTCAGGAATATAAAAACAATTATTCTTCTTTAACTTATCAGCCGGGTAATCCTGTCTATCCTGTTGTCAGTTATAAATTATATCATAATTACCCTAATCCGTTTAATCCGACAACAACTATCAGGTATGAACTTCCTCAAGATGGTATTGTTACAATCGATAGTTTTTAATATTCTCGGTCAAAAAGTTAGAACAATATTAAATGAATTTAAAAAAGCTGACAGGTATGAAGTTGAGTTTAACGGAAATGGTCTTGCAAGCGGTGTTTACATTTACAGAATGAAAGTAAATGATTTTATAACAAGTAAAAAAATGCTTCTGATAAAATAGTTATTATTTTTTCTCTAAAACTATTACTGTTATTTCCGGGGTTGAGTTATATCTAACAGGAGCCAGAGACATTCCCAATCCTCTTGTTACAACCAACAGCATTTTACCAAAATGGAAATCACCTTTAACATAAGGAGTTTCTATTAATGTTGGAGTTAGATTAAAAAACGGAAAAAGAAATGTAATCTGTCCGCCGTGCGTATGACCGGCAAGCATTAAATCATAATTAAATCTATGTGCCTCATTTACTAAAAATTCTCTCGGCTGATGTGTAAGAAAAATATTCAGATCATCTTTATTTCCATTTCTTGTTAAACTATCAAGTTCATTCATTGAAATTTTATTTGCATAAGTATAAGTAATAAATGTAATTCCGATTTTAGCTCCGTTAACATTTATTGTTCTAAAACCATTATCAATCATTTCAACATTATGTTTTTTTAATGCACTTTCAACTTCATTTAAACTTCTTTCATAATTATTTCTGTAAGCCCAGTTATCATGATCTCCTACACAACTGTATACTCCGTATTTAGATTTTATTTTTCCTAAAAATTCGGCGCTTTCATTTATATAATCCGGGGTTGAAGTAATTACATCGCCTCCCATTAAAACCAGATCCGGATTTGTTGAATTAACTTTTCTTATATAATTCTGCAGTCTGTCCGCATCGGTATATCTATCAGCTTGAACATCCGAGATAAAAGTAATTTTAAAATTCTGTAATTGTTCCGGCAGATTTTCTTTTTTGTATTCAACTATTCTAATGGAAACTTTGTTGTAATCATAAATAATTCTAAATGGGATATATATTATAAAAAATGCCGTAAGAATAACAACTAACTTAGCTTCATAACTTTTAAACTTTTTATAATATTTTTTACGAAGAGGAAACAAGAGAAATTTTATAATATCAATTAATAAGAAAAGTAAATCTGTTTGAACAACAAGCAAAAGCAAAAACCAGAAAGGGTAAAGAACCAGCCAATCGAAAAAAGAATTTTGCGGAACAAGGATTTTTGAGTTTGTTAGATCGGAATATGTCCAATTTACAATAAGAAATACCGGATAATAATTTAGAAGGATGAAAAAAGTCCAGGAAATTAGTTTCTTTTTTACATTGGATAAATTTGGAAAAACAATTTGAGAGGCTTCTTTTATCTTTTTATAAAAATAAAACTCAATTATAAATAGTATTACAACAGCAATTAAAATCCGGCCTATAAACATCAGTTAAAATTTTTATGAATAAAAACTATTTTAAATTATTTCAATTACAATTTAATTTATTCTTCTTTAATCCTTTGTATCAAATCCATCATATTATCGTAATGTGTTCCTTTCCAATATATTTTTTTACAATTCGGACAAATCCAAAATTCGTTTTGCCATTCCTTTACTTTGGGAGGAATTTGATCTATGACTTTATCTTTTTCAATTTTTTCTAATTTGGAATTACAATCCAAACATCTGCTCAATTCTTCTATTTGATTTTTTAAATCAAATCTTTTTACGACTTCAATTATTTGTTTTTCAGAATTATCATTATGAATAAAATATCCATGTGTAACTTCGGATCTTTTTAAAATTCCCTTATCTTTTGTTAGGATTGTTCTGTTTTCCTTTAAAGAAATTTTTACAATTTCTTCATCATCAAAATCATTTTTATATTCGGTATCGAAACCAAGCATTCTTAAATATCTTGCAAGTGTTCCCAGATGAACATCAAGCACAAACTTCTTTTCTCTCAATGGTTTTGGTCTTAAATGCTGAAGCTCAGAAATATCCAACGATTCAAAAACCGGGTAAACACTTATATCGTCTTTATCATTTATCAAATAATCAAAACCGACAGATTTCCCGTTTACCAAAATTAAGTCGATTTCGGTATGTGGAACTCCAATGGATTCTATCATATCTTTTACAGAAGTTCTGTCGATAAATTCATGTTCAAATCTTAGTTTTCTTTTATTTTCCGGCAGAAAATCGTTTAATTCTTCATAAAATCTAAGAGTAATTTTTTTAACTTCTATCATAATTTTTATTAAAAAATTAACAAAACAGCTTTATGTAATTTGGAAAATTTAATTTATATTAAAAGTTGTTATTTATAAAAGGGAGCGGCTTTCCTTTCTTCACTCCCCGTGAATCTATTTTTTCTTTAATATAAAATAATTATAAAATATTGGAGGTGCTATGTGGAAAGAGTTTAAAGAATTCGCAATGCGCGGAAATGTTGTAGATATGGCAGTCGGTATTACTGTCGGTGCAGCATTCGGTTTAATTGCAAAGTCTCTTGTTGATAATATAATTATGCCGCCCATCGGACTTCTTCTAGGCAAAGTAGATTTCTCGCAGCTGTATATTCTTTTAAAAGAAGGAACAACTCCCGGTCCTTACGCAACAATTAAAGACGCAACTGCGGCCGGAGCAGTTATTATGAGCTACGGAGCATTTTTAAATACCATCATAAGTTTTATAATAATTGCATTTGCAATTTTTCTTGTTGTTAAAAGCATTAACAAAATGAAAAAACTCGAAGAGGATATCCCGCCTCCGGCACCGACAACAAAAAATTGTCCTTACTGTTTGGAAAAAATTTCTATAAAAGCTTCAAGATGTCCCTATTGTACGTCTCAAATTGAAGTTAATGTTTAATAAATAAAAATATTTTTTTTGCCGGATTCATTCCGGCATTTTTTATTTAAACAGTTCTTTAACGTCTTCCGGAGTTAACTTTCTAACTTCGCCGATCTTTAAATTATTTATTTTGATATTTTTTATTCTTACTCTTACTAATCTCAATGTCGGATGATCAACACTTGCTGTCATTCTTCTGACTTGACGATTTTTTCCTTCCGTTATTACAATACTAAGCCAGCAAGTTGGAACGGTTTTTCTTTCTCTGATCGGAGGGTTTCTTTTAGAAATATTTGGTTCATTAATTATTTTTACTTTAGCAGGTAAAGTTTCTTTGCCTTTAACCAAAACTCCTTCTCTTAATTTATTTAATGATTCTTCATCCGGAATTCTTTCAACCTGAACAAAATATTCCTTTTCATGTTTGTTCTTCGGATTTAATAAATAATCAGTTAAAGTTTTATCATTAGTTAATATTAATAATCCTTCACTGTCAATATCTAATCTTCCAACAGGATAAACATTTTTAGGAAAATTATATAAATCAGCTAGAGTTTTTCTTCCTTCTTTATCTGTAAATTGAGATAAAACCCCGTAAGGTTTGTTAATTAAATAATATTTAAAAGCTTCTTTTTTCAATTTAAAGGATTTTATTTTCTTTATTTAACTTTAACTTTTTTATTTTTAAATGAATATTCAAAATTATAAATTTACTTAATGATAACCGCACATAATGTTTCAATTAAATTTGATTCTCAAACAATTATAAAAAATTTAAACTTCAAAATTAATAAGGGAGAAAAAGTTTCTATTGTCGGGGAATCCGGTGCAGGAAAAACATCTTTAATGAATGCTCTGCTCGGTTTTGTAATTCCGGATTCGGGAGAAATAAAAATATTCAACAAAATTTTAAATGAAAAAAATGTTTCGAATATTCGCTCCAAAATTTCATGGGTTCCCCAGGAAGTTAATTTTTCAGTAAATAATGCTAAGGAATTTATCTTTTTACCTTTTACATTTAAGCACAATCGTAGTATCAAACCAAAATTAAATGAAATAATAGAATTGATGAACGACTTTGGTTTAAGCGAAAATCTTCTTGATAAAAATATAAACAAACTTTCCGGAGGAGAAAAACAAAGAATAGTTTTGATAACAAGTATTCTATTAAAAAGAGAAATAATGTTTTTGGATGAAGCAACTTCTGCTCTGGATAAAAATTCTAAACAAAAAGTTACGGATTATTTCTTCAAACAAAATGATCTTACAATTCTGGCAATAACTCATGATGATGAATTAATTAAAAGATCAAATAATATTATAGAACTGCACAAAAATAAATAATGAATTCTGCATTGGACATAAGCTGGTTTAATCTGGCAATTGGATATTTACTTTTACTTATTCCTCTTGGAGCTTTCTGGTTTTTTCAAACCGGATTAGTAAAAGAAACTCTTATCGCAGCATTAAGAATGACTGTCCAACTTCTGTTAGTAGGATTTTATCTTGGATTTATTTTTCAATTGGATAGCATGTGGATAAATCTGCTTTGGGTTTTAATAATGATAATTGCCGCGGGATTTACGACAACAAGTAGAAGCGAACTTAATTATAAAATATTTTTAGTTCCTATATTTTTTGCCTTGGCAGTTAGTATAGTTTTTGTCGATTTGTTTTTCTTCACTCTTGTTATAAAACTGGATAATGTTTTCAGTGCAGTTTATTTAATTCCAATTACCGGAATGCTTTTGGGGAATTGTATAAGAAGCAATGTTATCGGATTAAATTCATTTTACAACAGTTTAAGAAAAGATCAGACTTTATACAGATATGCGCTTGCAAGCGGCGCTACAAGAACCGAAGCTTTAATGCCTTTTATGAGAGATTCGATTAAACTTGCTTTCAATCCTACAATTGCAACAATGGCGGTTATTGGTTTGGTTTCTTTGCCCGGAATGATGACCGGACAAATTTTGGGCGGCAGTTCTCCGATGGTTGCAATCAAATATCAAATTATGCTGATGATTACAATTCTAACAACTTCGGTAATAACAGTATTGCTTACAATTTATATTTCCAACAAATTTGTGTTTAACGAATACGATCTTTTAAATCCAAAAGTTATTAAAGAAAAGAATAATAAAAACTCAGAGTAAAAAATGAATTCAACTCAATTTTCTGCATTTAATAGTAAAAGAACAAGATGGTAAATTTATTAGAGAAATTGCAAAGAGAGATTTAACCGATCTGCCGGAAGGCGACGTTTTAATAAAAGTAAAATATTCATCTTTAAATTATAAAGATGCTCTTTCTGCTTCCGGCAATAAAGGCGTTACAAGAGTTTATCCGCATACTCCCGGAATTGATGCTGCCGGGATTGTGGAAGCTTCAGAAAGTTCAATGTTCACAAAAGGTCAGGAAGTTATTGTAACAGGTTATGATTTAGGCATGAATACTTCGGGCGGATTCGGAAAATACATAAGAGTTCCTGCTTCATGGGTTGTCAAAAAACCGGATAATTTAAGTTTAAAAGAAAGTATGATTTTCGGAACCGCAGGATTTACCGCCGCACTTGCTTTATACGAATTAGAACAATCCGGAATGTCACCTTCTAAAAATGAAATATTAGTCACAGGTGCAACCGGCGGCGTCGGAACATTTGCAGTAATTTTATTGAGCAAACAAAATTATAATGTTACAGCGGAAACCGGTAAACAAGATAAAGAGCCGTATTTAATTTCACTTGGTGCAAAAAATATTATTGGACGAGAAGAGTTATTAACAAAAGATAAACGAGCATTATTAAATCAAAGATGGGGAGGTGTTATCGATACTGTCGGAGGTGAAATTTTAGCAAACTCAATCAAGGCCTCAAAGTACGGAAGTTCTGTTGCTTCATGCGGAAATGCAGCTTCCGGTGATCTTAGTTTAACTGTTTATCCTTTTATTCTTCGGTCAGTAAATTTACTTGGAATAAACACCGAAAAAACTCCGATGCATTTGAGATTGGAAATTTGGAACAAGCTTGCAAATGAATGGAAACCGGAAAATCTCGATGATATTCATGAAGAGATTTCACTTGATGAAATAAATGATAAAATTGAATTAATTCTAAAAGGACAAATTACAGGTAGAATTCTTATAAACCTGGAATGAAATCAAATGTTATCTTTATTAGAAATTATATCCATTTGCTAATCCGTTCAGAAGAAACAAGTACTTATTAAGTAAAAACTACAAGGTAAAAGTCTGCATTTTTCATTTTTAAGCTATTATTCCATTTTTTTAATGGCATATTTATTGGCATTTGTAATTAATTGTATTTTAAATCTGTCAGAAAAAAATGGAATATAAATCCAACAAATACGTTACGGATATTGTTGCTGTTAGAAGATTAAGAGCAATATTATGGTTTGAGCTCTCAACGGCAGCGCTTGTAATATTAAATTTTTTTTGGGCACTTACATTAACAATAGTAATAGTTGCAGCACTTTTGTTTACTCCTTATATGCTTTACGTTTTGTTTAAAGAAAAACACTATGGATGGATTGGCTTTTTCTTTTTCATTTTTGTATTGCCGTATATAATTGTCCTGCTGATATATTATAACTTTATTTTATTACCTGCGTGGCTGCTCCTGCCGATTCCGCTTCTTTATTTATATTATTTTCTCTTAAAATACTCAGTTGATAACTGGCTGAAAGAATATGATGCGCATGAATATCTTGAAGAGGAAAAAAGAGAGAGCGAGCAAAGAAGAAAAGATGAAATGAGATGGGGCTGATTATTTTTTATTATTAACAATTTACATTTCATAATTTCTAATTTTATCAATTTATTTCCTTTTTTTCTTACCTTTATATTCTTTATTTTGATGGGATAAATTTTCTGCTGTTTATAATTAAACAGAGGAGGTATTATGTCTTTTAGAGATCAGCAAAAGTATCTGGAAACTTTAAAAAAATACGAAAGAAAATTCGACCGTAAAGAACTGGAAGAATATAAAATGTTTGTAAAAATGCAGAAAGACGATGAAGATTTTGATTCGGTTTCTATGCGCAGATTAAAAGAACTTTATGATAAATACAACGTACCTGTAGATAAAAGCAAATACGATGCATTTTTCAAGAAAAAAGAAGAATAAAAACCTAACTGATCAATTCAGAGTACATTAGAAATTTTTGAATCCTTTTCATTTTGAGGAGATAATGAATTATAAACCGCTTCATAAAATTATTGGTTTAATTGTCTTTTTAATTTCATTTTTAGTTGTTTTCTCAACTGCCCAGCCTTCGGTTTCTTTTTGGGATTGCGGCGAGTTTATTTCGGCCAGCTATTATCTTCAGGTTCCTCATCCTCCGGGAACTCCTTTCTTCTTGATACTTGGAAGATTATTTGCAATGATTCCTTTTGCGGCAAATATCGGTTTTAGAGTAAATACAATTTCGTCCTTAGCGAGCGGTTTTTCGGTTTTATTCCTTTATTTAATTGCCGTTATGCTGATTGAAAATTATAAAGGGAAAAAACGCGAAGGTCTTTTAGATGCATTATCTGTTTACATTCCAGCTGCAATTGGTGCTTTGGCTTTTTCTTTCAGTGATACGTTCTGGTTTAATGGTGTTGAAGCGGAAGTATACGCAACAAGTACATTTTTATTTGCAGGTGTTACCTGGTTAATGATGAGATGGAACGAAAGAGCGGATTCAAAGGACAGCGAAAAGTATATTTTAATGATTGCGTTTTTAATCGGTATTGCCACAGGTGTTCACTTGATGAGCGTATTGGCAATTGTGCCGGTTGTAATGGTCATAGTATTTAGAAAATATCTTGAAGATGAAGAAGCTTGTAAAAAAACAGGATATATTTTTCTGGCTCATATCGGATTGATCCTTGTAATAGCATTTGCTATGTGGGCTGCACAAACATCGACAACACCTCCTACACAAGAACAATATATTGACTATGATAATAAATTCAAATTGATGATTCTTGGTTTGAGCGGTATCATAATGGGTGTATACTGGAAGAAAATTTTTACCAGAAATTCTTTTTATACTCCGCTTATCATTGGAGGAATTGCATTATTTTTAGTTTATCCCGGTGTTGTAAAATTTCTGCCCGAAATTATGACAGCTCTCGGTGAAAATAATATTATAATTGAGATAATTATTCTATTAGTAATCTTTGGTGCCTTGGGTTATGGAGTTTATTATGCAACCAAAGAAAAGAAACCAACTCTGCATTTAATTTTTATGTCGTTCATTTTTGTATTAATGGCATTTACAACTTTTGCAATGGTTATTATTCGTGCAAACCAAAATCCTCCTATGAATGAAAACGAACCGGATCAATTTACTGAATTGGTTTCTTATTTGAATCGTGAACAATATGGTGACTTCCCGACATTTAAAAGAAGGTTTGCAACCGAGCCTCATCAAATGGTTACATATAATAATTATTCCAGTGATTTGGACTTTTTCTGGTCCTATCAAATGAACCATATGATGACACGCTACTGGCTTTGGAATTTTGCAGGAAGAGAAGGCTGGGCACAGGATGACGGCGCTAATATTGCTCCATTTAATGATATCGGTAATATTTTTGGTAAAATAATAAATGTTCATTTCGCCGGGGATGTCAAAGATTCTTTGTTTGGAATTCCATTTCTTCCTCGGATTACTCGGAATTTATTTTCATTTCCGCAAAGATTGGAAAATGGCTTCCGTCTTTATGGTTATGTTTATCTTGATGGGATACTTAACTGCTTTTTATCAAAACCAGCAGCAGCCCCAGCCAAGGGAAAGAGATTATTTTTATGTAGGTGCATTTTTTGTTTTTGCTCTTTGGATT
The DNA here is from genome assembly GCA_963713505.1 of uncultured Ignavibacteria bacterium. Classification (GTDB taxonomy): domain Bacteria; phylum Bacteroidota; class Ignavibacteria; order Ignavibacteriales; family Ignavibacteriaceae; genus CAVQMC01. The sequence goes on from CAVQMC010000019.1 coordinate 30,566, forward strand.
TCGATAGCCGTGCAGGGTTTAATTGATCTTGTAAGGGCAAAGATAAAAGATGAATCATTTAAAAAATCTGTTGTTGTTGCAATATTAATTTTGGGAGTATTCTTTGTCCCGGTTAGAATGGTTTGGGCAAATTACTTTACGCATGATCGATCAAGAAACTGGGTTCCATGGGATTATTCATATAACCTTCTCCAAAGCTGCGATCCAAATGCAGTTTTATTTACTAACGGAGATAACGACACTTTCCCGCTTTGGTATCTGCAGGATGTTGAAGGTGTAAGAAGAGATGTAAAAGTAGCTAATCTTTCGTTATTAAATACTTCTTGGTATATAAAACAATTGAAGAATAACGATCCATATCATGTTGGTAAAGTCAATATGAATCTTACAGATGCACAGATTGAACAGCTTCAGCCTATAAGATGGACACCGCAGGATATAACCGTTCCTTTACCGGGTTATCAAACTGGAAATATTTCCAAAGATCTAAAAGAAAGATATGACATTCAGGATTCCTCCGTTTTGAAACAAGGTTATATTAAATTTAAAATGGATAATACTTTAACCTTCGGAAAAGTTACTGCAATACGCGTACAGGATATTATGGTGAAAGAAATTATTGAAGCAAATAAGTGGCAGCGCCCAATTTATTTTGCCGTTACTTGTTCTCGCGATAGCAAGATTGGTCTGGATGATTATTTAAGAATGGAAGGAATGGCTTTGAAAGCTTGTCCCTGAAAAACGCAAACAGGGAATTGAGTTTGTAAATGTTGATAAGCTGTCCAAAGAGTTAGTCGAAAATCCCGGCTACAGCAAGACATATAAACCCGGATTTAAATTCAGAGGATTAAACGATTCAACTATTTTCTTCGATGAAAATCATCAAAGAATGCTGCAGAATTATAGAAATGCATTTATCAGACTTGCAGTTCATTATTTAAATGTAAATCAAAACGATAAAGCTTTGAAAATAATGGACGCTATGCAGGTAAAAATGCCGCGAAACGTAATTGGTATGGAACTGCCTCTCCTTTATGAAGTTGGAAATATTTATTATAGCGCCGGCGGAATTCAGCAGTACAAAGAAATTGCTGCAGACGTAGAAAAGAAAGCATTGAAACAAATAGAAGAAAACCCAGGCGATGTTCAGTCTTATTATAATCCTTACAGAATATTGCTGGATACTTACGGGAACTTAAAAGCATACGGCAAGCTTTATGATTTATGGCTGAAGATTCAGACAATGTATCCGAATGATCCCCAAGTAAAAGCTAACGTTGAAAAGTATAAGAGAATTGTTCAGCAGCAGGATACTTTAAATAATAAGAAATAAAAAATAAAATTTAATATCTTCTTAATAAGCGGTCCAATGGCCGCTTATTTTTTTAGAAACAAACTTAAATTGGAAGAAGTTTAAGAAAAAAGATAAATTAGAAACTAACAAAACATAATTTTAACAGTTAATGAAAATTTTAATTTTAGCTTTATCCGGAATTGGCGATGCGTTAATGTTTACACCTGCATTAAGTTTATTAAAGAAGTCAATGCCGGAAGCTCAAATTGATGCTTTGGTTATGTTTAAAGGTGTAAAGGACATGTATGACAGAAATCCGAATTTTGATAATGTTTATCATTTTGATTTTTTAAAAAAAGGCGCGGCTGCTTCACTAAAATATGTTTTGAGTTTAAGAGGAAAATATGATGCATCGATAAATGTCTATCCTTCCAATAGAAGAGAATATAACATTATAAACTTTTTAATCGGTGCAAAAAAAAAGGCCGGAGTAAAATATCTTAGAAAAGATAAAGAAAATTTCGGCTTTCTGAACAATGTCAGAATTACTGAAAATGATTCACTTCATAATGTTCAGGAAAATATAAAACAAGTTGAAAAAATTATAAATAAAAGTTTGGCTGATGAACCCGGTCTTGATTTTCCTTTAGATGAAAAAGATTTAAAATATGCTTCAGAATATTTATCCAATATAAAAATTAATGAAGATGATTTAGTAATAGGATTTCATCCCGGGTGTGCGACATTAAAAAATCATATTAAAAGAAGATGGGAACCTGAAAAATTTGCCTATTTAGGAAATAAATTAATTAAAGATAAAAATGCTAAAATATTAATTTTAGGCGGACCTGAAGAAAAAGAATTAAAAGACAACATTGCAGCTCAGATAAATAGTCAAAATGTTTTTGTAGTCGAAACGGATAATCTGCCACAATCTGCTGCAATAATGAAAAGATGTAATGCATTTGTAACAAATGATTCCAGTTTAATGCACATTGCTTCTGCAATGAAGTTAAAGGTTATTGCTATTATTGGTCCTACAAATCCAAATTACATTCATCCATGGAAAACAGATCATCAAATAGTCACTTTAAATTTAGACTGTGCACCATGTTTTATTTATTCACCGCGTCCCTTAATTTGTTTTAGAAATGATGTACTTTTTAAATGCATTAAAGAACTTAATGTAGATATGGTATATGATGCTGTAAATAAATTTATTTAATTAGATTACCAATGAAATTCTATCAATTAAAAAAAGAACAGACACTTAATATCTCAATAGATAAAGCGTGGGAATTTTTTTCTGCTCCGGAGAATCTAAATGAAATTACTCCGCCTGATTTGGATTTTAAGATTGTTTCTGATTCTTCACCTAAAATGTACTGCGGACAGATAATAGAATATAAAATAAAAATTTTACCTTTCGTTAAACAAACATGGATTACAGAAATAAAACATGTTGAACAGAAAAAATCTTTTGTGGACGAACAAAGGTTTGGTCCTTATAAATTCTGGTTCCATAAACATGAATTTATTGATCTGGGTGAGAAAGTAAAAATTCTGGATAACGTAACTTATTCAATCCCGTTTGGAATTTTAGGAAGGCTTGTTCATTTTCTTTTTATAAGAGAAAAAACTGGAAAAGATTTTCAATTTCCGTGTGGAAAAATTAAATCAGCTTTTTAATAATTAATTATTGCAATTCTTTCTTTAAGTAATTTACTGCTTCTTCAAAATTATCATAATACTTAACTAAATCTACACTTCTGTTTTCTCTTTTTAATTGTTCATTTATAACATCTGAAATTTTCTTCCACATTGTTGAATAGCAGACAATTGGTTTTACACTTAATAAATTTTTATTCATAAATTCCCACACATAAGCAAATTCTAATAATGTTCCGGTTCCGCCGTGAAGGACAAAATAAGCATCACCTATTTCTACAAGCTTTGTAATTCTTGTAATAAGATCACTGCTTTTAACTTCTTTAGTTACAAATTCGTTTGGATTTCTATTCCAGCTTTCAACTGTAACACCAATTGCTTCTGCACCGTTTTCGGAAGCTCCTTTGGAAACAGCTTTCATAATTCCGTTGTATCCGCCGGTGCAGACATTAAAATTATTTTCTGCTAAAATTTTGCCGAGCTGTTCTGCAATTTCAAATTCTTTTTCGCCTTCTTTAGGAAAAGCACTTCCGAATACGGTTATAGTTTTTTTCATTTTTATTCGTAAAAGTTTTTATTCCATTTATGGATTTTTAATGTTTCAAGTAGTTGTCTGGATAACGGACCATTATTTATACTTCTGATATTTGCCTTTAAATTTTTTTCTTTCCGCATTCCCGGAATTACGGATGTAACTTCATTAAAACTTATAATATATCTTAAAGCTGCTTCCGCAAGTGAATCCGTGTCATCTTTTACGTCTTCCCAAATTTTATCCGCTCGTTCCTGTACATCAATTTTTCTTTTTCCTCTAAAGTAATCATTTCGAAAATCTCCGACAGGAAATTCAGTATCATGTCTTACATTTCCGGTTAAAGCTCCTTCATCAAACGGAACTCTTGCAATAATAGAAATATTATTCTTTTTGCAAAAAGGAAAAAGTTTGACTGTCGGGTTCTGTTCAAAAATATTAAATATTACCTGGAAGCTGTTAATCAATCCGCTTTTTGCAGCTTCAATTCCGTTTTCCGGCTGATGATCATTTATTGAAATTCCCCAGTAGCGGACTTTGCCATCTTTTTTTAATTTCTCAATTGCTTCTTTCCATTCATCATTGTCGGCCCACTTATCATTCCATACATGAAACTGCATTAAATCGATATGATCCCGGTTTAAGTTTTTTAAGCTTCTTTCAGTTTTTTCAATTATATAATTTTTAGGGAATGAATCTTCAAGAGTCGAATTATCTCCTGCCGGCCATTCTCTTTTTTTTAGAAGGAATTTTACTTGCAATAAAAATATCTTTTCCGGATTCTTTTTCAGCTTCACCGACAAGTTTTTCGCTGTGTCCGTTTCCATAAGCTAAAGCAGTATCGAAGAAATTAATTCCTTCATCAATTGCTTTCAATAATATTTTTTTTGATTCATGATCATCCGCACCAACCCATTCCGACTGTCCGATTCCCCAGCAGCCGAAATCCTAAAATTGATAATGATTCATCGCTATTATTAAACTTTTTATAATTCATTTGTAATCCTGAAATTTTTTGATAAGAACTATTTTAATATAAATTAATTTATTCGATTAAATAAAATATTTAAGATTAAAATTCATTCAGAAAAAGTTTAAATCACAATAATTAATGATTATCAACAAATAAAAATATATTAATTACTGTATTCTTAATAAAAGTAATATTAATTTTTAAATATTCTTTTACAGATTATTCAACAAAATATTGATTTCAAATAAATATGATATCGTTATAATTGGGGGAGGCATTGTTGGTCTGGCAACTGCAATGTCATTATCTAAAAATTCCAATCATAAAATAATTGTTATTGAAGCTGAAGATAAAATTGCCTGCACATCAAACCGGCAACAACAGCGGAGTTATTCATTCCGGACTTTATTACAAACCCGGTTCATTAAAAGCTCAAAATTGCACCGAAGGAAGAGAGTTGATGTACAAATTTTGTGAAGAATATAATATTCGGCATGAACGATGCGGAAAGTTAGTCGTCGCGGCTAGATGAAAATGAAATTCCAGCTTTGAATGAATTAGAAAAGAGAGGAATCGCAAACGGTTTAACGGGAATAAAAAGATTAAAAAAAGAAGAACTAAAAGAATATGAACCTTTTGTAAATGGAATTGAAGGACTTTTTGTTCCTCAGACAGGCATTGTCGACTACATTCAAGTATCGGAAACTTATGCAGAAATTATAAGGGAAAACGGCGGTGAAATAAAAATCAACACTCAATTTTTCGAATTAAAAAAAGAAAATAAAGAATTAATTATAGAAACTTCTTCAGGCGTTTTACATACTAAATATCTAGTTAACTGCGGCGGACTTTATTCAGATAGAATTGCAAAAGCATGCGGTGTAATTCCAAATGTGAAAATTATTCCTTTCAGAGGTGAATATTATCAGCTGATTAAATCAAAAGAGAATTTAGTTAAAAATTTAATTTATCCTGTTCCCGATCCAAAATTTCCTTTTCTCGGCGTTCATTTTACAAGAATGATAAACGGCGGAGTTGAAGCCGGACCGAATGCTGTTTTAGCTTTTAAACGAGAAGGTTATAAAAGATCAGATATTTCTCGTAAATGATATTTTCGATATGCTGACTTATAAAGGTTTTTGGCTGATGGCATCTAAATATTATAAAATGGGATTCAATGAAATGCAAAGATCTTTCAGTAAACAAAAATTTGTTGAATCACTAAGAAAATTAATTCCTGATATAAATGAAGAAGATATTTATCCGGGCGGGTCGGGAGTAAGAGCACAGGCTTTAGATAACAACGGCAAATTAGTTGATGATTTCCGGATCCTTGAAGCAGAAAATATGATTCATGTTTTAAATGCTCCATCACCTGCCGCAACTGCATCAATCAGTATAGGAAATAAGATTGCAGAAACTGCAATCAAAAATTTCTCTTAACCAATAATAATCGTATCCTTTATCATAATCTATTTATATTTATTTACTTCCGCGGTTTATTTCTCTCCCATGTGATACAAAAAACTGTGATTGCTTTTTGAAAGCTTTATTATAATAACAAAAATAATTCTGCGGCTAATAACTTTATTTTGTGATCTATTTAATATCTCAGTTCTTTCGCTATTCATTACAACACTTGTAATAATTTAGATAAATAAATCTTAATGATTTCTTCACAAATAGATCATAAACTTCTGAAGACAAAATGATTTTGTTTGGAGAACATAGATGAACAATAGAAAATTACCCATGCATTTTTAAAAGCTATTACTTTAAGTCTTATTTTATTTTTAATATTCACAAGCATATCTTATTCTCAATATTTCGGAAGAAATAAAGTTCAGTACAACACCTTTAATTTTAAGATACTTCATACCAAACATTTTGATATTTACTATTATCCAATTGAAAAAGAAGCAGTATTAGATGCTGCAAGAATGTTAGAAAGATGGGATAAAAGATACACCGAAGTTTTTGGAATAAACCCGCTTAAAAAACAGCCTGTTATTTTATATGCAAACGAAGCAGATTTCCAGCAGTCGAATGTTGTGGAAGGATTAATTAGTCAAGCGACCGGAGGAGTAACAGAAGGATTAAGAAATAGAATTATAATTCCTTTTACAGGGATTAATAAAGATAACAACCATGTATTAGGACACGAACTCGTTCACGCTTTTCAATACAGCATAATGCGAAAACAGTGAACATGGAATGGAAGCAGGAAGTCATCTGCCGTTATGGGCAATTGAAGGAATGGCGGAATATCTTTCTTTAGGCAGAAGAGACCCTTTAACTTCAATGTGGATGAGAGATGCTGTTTTAAGTAATGATGTACCAACAATAGATGATATTGAAACAAACTCAAAATATTTTCCATACAGATACGGACAGGCTTTTGGGCTTATATAGGCGGTAAGTATGGCGATAAAATGGTTGCAAATATTTTTGATGCATCTCTTTCATTTGGACTTGCACGCTGCAATTGACTTCTCTGCTTGGAATGCCTGTTGATACTTTATCAAAAGAATGGAGACAATCTTTAATCGATACTTATCAAAACGAAATTAATGGAAGAACAAAACCTTCTGATATTGGACAGAAAATAGTTGCATCAAAAGAAGCAATGAACTTAGCACCTGTCATTAGTCCAAACGGAAAATATATTGCAGCAATCTCCAGACAATCTTTATTTACTTTGGATTTATATTTATTTGATGCCGAAACCGGAAAAGTTATTAGAAAGCTTGCAAGTTCTAACACGGATTCACATTTCGATGCAATAAACTTTACAAATTCATCGGGCACTTGGTCACCTGATAATAAAATATTTTATTTTGTCGTTTACAAGGACGGGCATAATGAAATTGCAAGAGTAAATGTTGAAACGGGTGAACTATTATCAAATATCAGGATTAAAGGACTTAATGCTATTTCTAATCTTGCATGGTCACCGGACGGCAACAATTTGGCAATTACGGGTTCTGAAGGAGGAATTAGCGATCTCTATCTATACAATTTAAATACTGAAGACATTGAGAAAATTACTAATGATAAATATTCTGAAATTCAGCCTGCCTGGTCTCCTGACGGTAAAATAATTGCTTATACAACAGATTACGGACCAAAAACAAATTTCGACAGCTTAACTTTTAATCCGATGAAAATTGCTTTGTATAATGTCAAAACAAAAAAAACAAATTATATTTCGATGTCCAATGATGTAAATCATTTCAATCCCCAGTTTTCAAAAGATGGAAAAGATTTATATTTTCTTGCCGATGCAGATGGAATAACAGACGTATATAGATATTCATTTAAAGATAAAGGTTATTACAGGGTTACCAAAGTTGCAACTGGAATAAGCGGTTTAACTGAACTTTCACCTGCAATGTCGGTTTCATCAGGAACCGGTAAAATGGTTTTTACGGTTTTTGCAAATAACAGCTATGATATTTACGAATTGGATGAAGATCAAACCCAGGGTAAACCATATATACTTGATTTAACAAAATACGATACTAATGCTTCACTGCCTCCTCTCTATGCTATGGATCAGGGACTTGTATTTGATTATTTGAATAATTCCGTCAATGGGATTGGTAACTAAACAAGATTTTACAAAAACAAATTATAATTCATCTCTTTCTTTAATTTATCTTGGTCAGCCGCAGCTTGGATTAGTTGCGGATAGATTTGGTGCCGGTGTCGGAGGAGGCGTGAGCATGTTGTTCAGCGATATGCTCGGAAATCATCTTTTAAGTGTTGATGCACAAATTAACGGCGGAATAAAAGATCTTGGCGGACAAGCATTTTATATGAACAGAAAAAACAGATTTAATTGGGGAGCTGTAATAGGACATATTCCTTATTTAACTGCACAAGTTGGGTTTGCTCCCGTTACTGTAAATCAAGGCGGACAACAATATCAAGGTATAGATCAAATGATTTATAAACAGAGAGTTTTTTTAGATGAACTTGGACTTATTGGTGCCTATCCCTTATCTACAAATAGAAGATTTGAATTAGGAACAAACTACACGAGGGTCAGCTACAATCAGGAAATTGAACATATAGTAACTCTCGGCGGACTTGTAGTTGCGGATTCAACTCAAAGTGTTCCTTCTCCTTCCGGTTTAAATTTATTCCAGGCAAGTACTGCTTACGTCGGCGATTATTCATTTTTCGGATATACATCTCCGATTCAAGGAAGCAGGTTCAGGTTTGAATTCGATCCGACTGTCGGCGATCTGCAGTATTTAACTTTCTTAGCAGATTACAGAAAATATTTTTTCATGGATCCTTTTACTTTAGCTTTTAGAGTAATGGAATACGGAAGATATTTTGGCGATGCGGATAATTAAAGACTTTCACCGCTTTATTTTGGCTGACCAAACTTTTATAAGAGGATATAGTATAAATTCATTTAATTTTTCACAGCTTACTCCGACAAGCCAGAATAATTATCCGACTTTCGATCGTTTGATAGGTTCGAAAATTGGAGTATTCAATATGGAATTTAGAATTCCGTTGTTGGGTTCGGAACAATTTGGATTAATTAATTTCCCTTATGTTCCAACCGAATTATCTTTATTCCTGGACGGCGGAGTTGCGTGGACAAATTCAAGTAAACCTGTATTTAAAATTACGGAACATTCAAACCAAAGAATTCCGGTATTCAGTTCTGGAGTTGCGGCAAGATTTAATATTCTGGGATATATAGTTGCTCAAATTTATTATGCTTATCCTTTCCAAAGACCCGGCGATGGCTGGCAGTTCGGATTTGTAATATCACCAGGATGGTAAAATATTTAAGTTGAATAAACAAATAAAATATAATGAATGATAATGAAATCAGACAAAATAAAGCAACTAAAGAGTGGGTAATTTATGCACCTGGAAGAAGTAAAAGGCCGAAGGATTTCAAAGCTCAAAATAAAATAGAAGATCTTCCCGAGCATGATCCCGATTGTCCTTTTTGTAAAGGCAGCGAAGACAAACTAACCGAGATTATTATGGAACTTCCCAAACCCGATCAAAAAGGATGGCAGACAAGAGTAGTTCCCAATAAATTCCCTGCCCTAATCCCAAAAGGAAAAACCGAACGAATGAAACAAGGGATCTATGTAACTATGCAGTCGTACGGCAGGCATGAAGTTATTATTGAAAATGATAAACATAATTGCGGAATTGCAAGAATGAGTTTGGAAGAAGCGCGGATTGTAATCGAAACTTATCATAAAAGATATATTGATGTAATGAATGAGCATAAGAATATGATCCCGATTATTTTCAGAAATCACGGCAAAAGAGCCGGCACTTCTTTACTTCATCCTCATTCTCAATTAATCGTTACCGGTTTTGTTCCAAGGGATATTAGATGGCGGGAATTGGAATCTCAAAGATATTTTGATCAATGGGGTAAATGTGTTTTTTGTGATATTTTAAATAATGAATTAAAAGAAAATAAAAGAGTCCTTGTTGAAAAAGAAACTATGGCGGCATTTGTTCCTTTTGCTGCGGAAGTTCCTTATGAAGTTTGGATAATGCCTAAAAAACACCAGGCGGATTTTGGAAAAATTTCCGATAAAGAAAAAGATGATTTAACAACAATATTAAAAACAGTATTGTCAAAACTATACGAAAAATTAAATGATCCGGATTATAATTATATAATAAATACATCTGCAAGATTTGAGGCCGATGAACCTCACTTGCATTGGTATTTACAAATAAGACCAAGATTAATTACAAGAGCAGGATTTGAAATAGGTTCCGGAATAAGCATAAATCCTTCATTACCGGAAAAAGATGCTCAATATTTGAGAAGTAAATAGTGTGATAACATTAGCATAGATTACTTTATAATTTGATTTTGTAAAACTAAATATTTACGCTTTAGTATACAGGAAAAGCGAAAGCAGGAAATCATGGAAGAGAATAAAAATAAAAAACCGCAGAATAAGTTAACTCCAAGTCCTTACCGCTCAGGCGGAATTTGGAAATACTTAATTGCATTCTTTTTAATATGGATTGTTATAACTTATTTTTTCCAATCATTTGGAGGAAATGAAAGTGTTAGTATTCCTTATTCAAAATTTAAATCGGAAGTTAATGCAAAAAACATAGCAAGCATTACAATTAAAGGTCAGGAAATAAACGGAAAATTTATTCATAAATATAGAAGCGTAGCCGACAAAGACACAGTTGATTATAAATATTTTTCAACTATAAAACCTGACATTCAAGACAGTCAATTAATGACACTTCTTCAAAACAATAATGTTACAATAAAAGGTGAAGAAGAAAGCAACAACTGGCTTACTTATTTATTAATTATGTTTTTACCCTGGATTTTAATAATCGGCTACTTCATTTATATGAGAAAGAAAATGCAGGGACAAATGGGCAATATGATGGGAGGAAGCGGTGGAATTTTCGGAGTAGGTAAATCAAAAGCCAAAAGATTTAAAAAGCAGAAAGAAAGAACAACTTTTGCGGATGTTGCCGGACTTGAAAATGCTAAAAAAGACTTGATGGAAATTATTGATTACTTAAAAGAACCCGGAAAGTTTGCTTCCTTAGGTGCCGATATTCCCAAAGGCGTACTTTTAATGGGACCTCCGGGAACAGGCAAAACTTTATTAGCTAGAGCAACAGCCGGTGAAGCTGATGTAACTTTCTTCAGTATCAGCGGTTCGGAATTTATAGAAATGTTCGTTGGTGTCGGTGCTTCAAGAGTTAGAGATATGTTTGAAACTGCAAAAAAAGAATCGCCGAGCGTAATTTTTATTGATGAAATCGATTCTGTTGGCAGAGCAAGAGGAACCGGTTTAGGCGGCGGTCATGATGAAAGAGAACAAACTCTTAATCAAATATTAAGTGAAATGGACGGCTTTGAAAAAAATGAATCTGTTGTTGTAATGGCTGCTACTAACCGTCCGGATGTTCTTGATCCTGCGCTTACAAGGCCTGGAAGATTCGACAGAAGTATTACTCTTGAACTGCCTCATAAAATGGCAAGAAAGAAAATTTTAGAAATACATACCCGGCATGTTCCGTTAAACGAAAATGTTGATCTTGAAAATATGGCTGCAAGAACCGTTACATTTTCCGGAGCGGATTTAAAAAATCTTGTTAATGAAGCTGCTTTATTAGCCGGAAGAAAAAAGAAAACAAAAGTCGATAAAGACGATTTTAATGAAGCAAGGGATAAAATTCTTCTCGGTGCCGAAAGAGAAGAAATGATAAATGAAGATGAGAAAAAAGTTATTGCATATCATGAAGCAGGACATGCTTTGGTAGCAAAAATTTTACCTAATGCCGATCCGCTGGAAAAAGTAACCATTATTCCGAGAGGAAGATCTTTGGGAGTAACGGAACAGACTCCGGAAATTGAAAGGCATAATCTAAAAAAAAGTTATTTGCTGGATAGAATCGCAGTTAGTTTAGGCGGAAGAGCCGCGGAACAAATAATTTTTGGTGATGTAACTACTGGCGCATCATCTGATTTAAAAGTTGCAACATCAATGGCAAGAAAAATGGTTTGTTTGTGGGGAATGAGTGATAAACTCGGACCGGTTATGTTCAAACAAGGTGAAGAACATATGTTCCTGGGAAGAGAAATTGCTCAGCAGAAAGATTTTAGTGAACATACCCAGCAGATTATTGATGAAGAAATTCAAAAAATAATAACCGATATGCAGAATAAAGCAATTGATGTTCTTAAAAAGAATAAGACCAAACTAGATGCTCTGGCAGAAGGTCTTTTAGAAAATGAAACTTTGGAAGCTAATCAAATAAACTGGATACTCGACAAGATTTCTTCAAACGGCTCCAATCATTCTGATGTGGAAATTGAAGAAGAATCCGAAGTTGAGAATTAAGTTTTTATTATAAAATAAAATTGTTGAAGGAGTAAATTATTATGACAACTCCGGTGGAAATTTCGTATAGAGATATTAATAAAACGGAAGAAATAGATTCTTTAATAAGAGATAAAACAGAAAAACTCGAAAAAATCTGTGATTATATAACTAGCTGCAGAGTAGCAGTTGAAAAACCCCATAGAAATATAAAAACGGGAAATCCTTACAGGGTAAGAATTAATATTCATGTTCCCCACAGTCCGGAAATTGTTATTAAAAGAGAACCGGGCGAAGGAGAAATGAATGATACTTTAAACTTTGTAATAAGGGAAGCATTTAGCGCTGCAAGAAAAACTTTAAAGGAACTTGTTGAAAGACAAAGGTTCGAAGTAAAAAAACATCCTGAACAAGAAGTAACTGCGGTTGTTGAAAAAATTTTTCCGGATGAAAATTACGGATTTTTAAAAACAGTTAACGGAAGAGAAATTTATTTTCATAAAAATTCTATATTGAATCATAAAGATGAATTTGAAAATATAAAACCGGGAACCGGAGTAAGGTTTTTTGAAGAGATGGGACAAAACGGTCCGCAGGCTTCTTCCGTTCAGCTTCTTGGTAAATCAAGATAATTAAATATTTTCTTTCATCATTTAAGAAAAGGAATTATGTCTTTTAATTTTATACCCGGCAAAACAGTTGAACTGCCTGATATAAACTATAAAAGTAAAATTGAACTTGAACCGAACAGAAGTGCATTAATTATTGTTGATATGCAGAATGATTTTGTAAAAGAAGGCGGTAATCTGCTGGTTGAAGCAGCAATAGATACGGTTGATAATATCAAATCATTAATTGATAAAGCAAGACAAAAAAACGTTAAGGTAGTTTATACCCAGGACACACACTATAAAGATGATAAAGAGTGGGAAATCTGGCCGAAGCATTGTGAAAAAAATTCATGGGGATGGCATATAATTGATGAGATAAAACCCGGAAAAGATGATATGGTTTTTGAAAAGAATAGGTACGACGGATTTTACGGAACAACTCTGGATCATTATTTAAACCATGTCTGGAATATTAAAGATCTTGTAATTATGGGAACAGTATCAAATATATGCGTTGCACAGACAGCAGCTTCCGCGGGTTTGCGCTGGTATAATATTATAACTCCCGCCGATTGTATTTCTGCAAATACGGAATTCGATCAAGCGATGACATTAAGACAAATCTCTACTTTATATGCAGGAAGCGTGGTTAAATCTGTTGATGATATAAGGTTTAAATAATATTTATAAATTAAAACCTTCTCTTCTTTCATTTCAATTTATTGATATGGTGGTTTTGGGGGTTGAATTTTGTTTAGTAAAGAATAAGTATATTTGTGGAGATTGATATTGAAAGGGGGAGGGGGGAGAGGTGCACGTGAAATATAAAAAAAAGTTAAGATTTTTATTAATAATTCGGGTTATTTTTGTGCCTTGGAAAATCATTAACCATTAATTGACTTGGCTCAATACATTTTCTTCTATGTTTTGTTAATTTTTTTTATTGATTATGAAATGCTAATGAACCGAAAGGAAGTCGAAGATGAAGACAATAGAAGATTTATCAATTGAAGAATTATCTATAGATACAATAAGAACTCTTGCAATGGATGCTGTTCAAAAAGCCGGTTCGGGACATCCCGGAACACCGATGGCTTTGGCTCCGTTAGCTTTTGTTTTATTTAAAAATGTAATGAAGCATAATCCTAAAAATCCCAAATGGTTTAACCGCGACAGATTTTTACTTTCCAACGGACATGCTTCAATGCTTCTTTATTCGGCTTTGTATTTAACAGGATATGATATTTCTTTGGATGACATAAAAAATTACAGGCAATGGGGAAGTAAAACTCCCGGACATCCGGAATACGGCTTAACTCCAGGAGCAGAAACCACAACAGGTCCGCTCGGTCAAGGATTTTTAAATAGTGTTGGAATGGCAATGGCGGAAGCACATCTTGGATCAATTTTTAATAAAGAAAATTTTAATATAGTAGATCATTACACTTACGTTTCCTGCGGCGACGGCGATTTTATGGAAGGAGCTTCACACGAAGCGGCTTCAATAGCCGGACATTTCGGTTTGGGAAAATTAATTGCTTTTTACGATGATAATCATATCAGTATTGAAGGTCCGACGGGAATTACTTATTCGGATAATGTTGAAGAAAGATTTAAAGGATACAACTGGCATGTTCAAAATATCGGTGAAAATATAAATGACATCGATGTTTTAATGGAAGCAATTCAATCTGCAAAAGAAGAAAAAAACAAACCGTCTTTAATTATTATGAGATCTCACATTGGTTACGGAGCTCCGGATTTACAGGATGACCCTAAGGTTCACGGTTCTCCTTTAGGTGAAGAAGAAATTAAAAAGACCAAAAAATTTTACGGCTGGCCTGAAGATAAAAAGTTTTATGTTCCTCAAGATGTTCTTGATTATATGCATGAAGCTATTGCAAAAGGTAAATCGGTTGAAACCGAATGGAATGAAAAATTTGATAATTATAAAAAACAATTTCCGGAATTAGCAAAACAATTTGAAGATGCATTAAATAATAATATTCCTAAAGATTGGGATAAAGATATTCCAAAATTTGAACCTTCCGATGGTCCGATGGCAACAAGAGGCGCATCAAGAGAAATTATAAATGGATTTGCTGCAAATATTCCATGGTTAATGGGAGGAAGCGGAGATTTAGCTCCATCGACAAAAACTTTAATAAAAAGTTCTGATTATTTTGAAAAAGATAATTATCAAAATAGAAATGTTGCGTGGGGAATTAGAGAGCATAATATGTGCGGCGCAACTAACGGAATGGCTCTGCATGGAGGTGTAAAACCTTTTGCAAGTACATTTTTTATTTTCTCAGATTACGCACGTCCTTCAATTAGATTAGCTGCATTAATGGGTTTACCGACTATTTATGTTTTAACTCATGATTCAATTGGTTTGGGCGGCGACGGACCAACTCATCAGCCGGTTGAACATTTAGCTTCATTTCGTGCAATGCCTAATATACATGTAATCAGACCTGCAGATGCCAACGAAACTGCTTTTGCATGGAGAGCTGCAATAAATAGAAAAAACGGTCCTACAATGCTTGTACTTACAAGACAAAAACTTCCTATATTTGATCATCGAAAAGTTTCCTCTCCTGAAGGCGTTCTAAAAGGTGCTTATATAATTCAAAAAGAAAATTCAGATAAACCGGACGTTATTTTAATTGCAAGCGGTTCGGAGGTTCAATTAATTCTTTCGGCAGCAGAACAGTTAAAAAAAGACAATATAAACGCCAGAGTTGTAAGTATGCCGAGCTGGGAAATTTTTAAAGAACAGGATAAAAAATATATTGAAGATGTACTTCCACCAAATATTAAAAAACGTTTAGCTGTCGAAGCAGCTTCGCCGTTCGGCTGGTGTGAATGGGTCGGCGATGATGGTGATGTAATCGGTGTTGATAAATTCGGTGCAAGTGCCGAAGGTTCCGATAATATGAAACATTATGGATTCACAGTTGAAAATGTAGTTAATAGAACAAAAAAATTATTAAACAAATAAAATTAAAAAGAGCTTAAATAAAAGGAGAGTGCAGAATGAATACACTTGTCGAGTTAATAAATTACGGTCAAAGTTACTGGCTTGATAATCTTACTAGAAAAAAAATAAAAGGCGGCGAATTAAAAAAGAGAGTAACAAAATTTGGTTTAAGAGGAATAACTTCAAACCCATCTATTTTTAATAAAGCAATTACAAAAAGCAGCGATTACGATCCACAGATTAAAAACCTTGTAGGTCAAAAAAAATCGGTTCATGAAATTTATGAAGCTTTAACTGTAAAAGATGTTCAGGATGCATGCGATGTTTTAAAATCAGTTTATGATGAATCCCACGGTGTTGATGGATTTGTCAGCCTGGAAGTCTCTCCATATCTAGCTCACAACACTGAAGCGACAATTGCGGAAGCAAGAAAATTATTTAAGCTCGTTGAAAGGCCAAATTGTTTTATAAAAATTCCGGGAACAAAAGAAGGAGTTCCTGCAATTGAACAAATGCTTTACGAAGGCATTAATATTAATATTACTCTCCTTTTTTCTATTGATGCTTATGAAGCTGTTGCAAAAGCTTATATTAAAGCTTTGCAGAGAAGAGCCGCTGAGGGAAAATCTGTTAATAATGTTGCTTCCGTTGCAAGTTTCTTTTTAAGCAGAATTGATGTTTTAACGGATCAGCTTTTAAATCATTTAATTATTCCTGAAAATAATACGGGAAACGAAATAAGACCTGAATTACTTTTGGGTAAAACGGCAATTGCCAGCGCAAAACTTGCTTATCAAAGTTTCAAAAGAATTTTCAGCGGGGACGAATGGCATCAGCTTGAAGAAAAAGGTGCAAGAGTTCAAAGACCGCTTTGGGCAAGTACAAGCACCAAAGATCCGTTATACAGCGATGTTAAATATGTGGAACCTTTGATTGGTCCGCACACAGTTAATACTCTTCCCGATCATACAATAGATGCTTTTTATGATCACGGGGTTATTGTTGAAAACTCAATTGAAAAAGATGTTAACGAAGCCGTAAAAGTATTTGATGATCTTAAAAAATTAGGAATCGATATAGATTTTGTAACTACACAATTAGTTAATGAAGGTGTTCAGAAGTTTATAGATCCGTTTGATGAATTAATGGAAAATCTGGCAAATAAAAGAAGAGAATATTTATCAGGAAAAACCGGCGAACAGGAAATTGAATTTGGCAGTTTAAAATCTAAAATTAATTCTGCTTTGGAAGCTCTTGATGAAAAACAATTTTCAAGAAGACTTCACAGCAAAGATCCTTTTTTATGGAAAGATGATCCTGTTGTTGCCGAAAAAATCCGCAATCGTTTGGGCTGGCTGAATATTGAAGATTTTATCGGAAGAGTAGATGAAATTAAAAATTTTGCAAAAGAAATTAAAAACGAAAAATATAAACATGTTGTTTTACTTGGAATGGGCGGAAGCAGTTTGTGTCCTGAAGTTATGAGAGAAACTTTTAATCCCGCACCCGGATTTCCAAAATTAATTATGCTGGATAATACCGCTCCCGAAGCAGTTAAAGATGTAGAAAATCAAATCGACTTAAATAAAACATTATTTGTTGTTGCAAGTAAATCCGGTACTACTACCGAAACTTTAAGTTTTTATAAATATTTCTGGAATAAAGTAAACGAAGCCGGAATTGATAATCCCGGCAAACATTTTATTGCAACTACAGATCCTGGAACTCCGCTTGAAGATGAAGCGACAAGAAATAGTTTCAGATATATATTCAAAAATCCCGAAGATTACGGCGGAAGATATTCTGCTTTATCTTATTTCGGTTTAGTTCCGATGGCTTTAGTTGGAATCGACATTTCAAAAATTTTAGATAACGCTCATCAAATTAAAATAAGCTGCGGTGAGTTTGTTCCGTCTGAAGCAAATCCCGGAATCAGTCTAGGCGCTTTACTTGGAATGTACAGAAGGAACGGAAGAGATAAAGTTACTTTTGTTCTATCAAATTCAATAAGCGCTTACGGTTATTGGGTAGAACAATTAATTGCGGAAAGCACAGGAAAAGAAGGAAAAGGATTGGTTCCTATTGAAGGTGAAGATTTAGGTAAACCGGAAGTTTACAGCGATGATAGAATTTTTGTTTACCTTCATGCGGGCGGAGATGAAAGACAGGCGGATGAAAGAAAATTAAATGCACTTGAGAAAAAAGGTCATCCGGTTGTTAAAATTGAATTAAAAAATAAATATTCAATTGGCGCAGAATTTTTCAGATGGGAGCTTGCAACTGCAACAGCAGGAAAAATTATAGATGTTAATCCTTTTGATGAACCGAATGTTGCAGAAAGCAAAAAGAACAGTAAAGAACTTCTAAATCAATGGAAAGAAAACGGCTCGTTTAATGAGGGTGAACCGATTTTGAAATCCGGTAATTTATCTATTTACGGCGATCCTTCCGGCAAATGGTTTTTTAAAGAACATAAAAAATCTATAAAAGGATTTATAAATTCTTATTTAAAACTTGCTGCTTCTCCTGATTATTTTGCTCTGCTGGCTTACTTCTTAAAAACTCCGGCAAGACAAAAACAGCTGCAGTCGATTAGAATAAAATTAAGAAATAATTTAAAAGTTGCTACAACTTTAGGTTACGGACCTCGTTATATGCATTCGACAGGACAGCTTCATAAAGGCGGTCCAAACAGAGGTGTATTTATAATTTTTACTGCAGATTACGAGAATGATCTGCCAATCCCGGAAAATGAATATGGTTTTGCAACTCTGCAAAGAGCACAGGTGCTCGGCGATTTACGATCATTAGTAGATAAGGAAAGAAGAGTAATTAGAGTTCATCTGGGAAAAGATATCGATGCAGGTTTAAAAGAATTTGCTTCTTTATTAAAATAATAAGATTGATTGGACAAGAATAGATTCGCATGAATAAATTAAAGAATAAAAATATCGCAATATTTTTAGAAGATTATTATGAAGACTTGGAATTCTGGTATCCATTTATCAGAATGAAGGAAGAAGGAGCACAGATTGTTAAAATCGCTCCCAAAGTAAAAGAATATACAGGCAAGAACGGATTAAAAGTTAAACCGGATAAATCTATAAATGAAGTTAAACACGAAGAATTTAATGCACTAATTATTCCCGGCGGATATTCACCGGATAGAATGCGGCGGTCGAGAGAGATGATACAATTTGTTCAAGATATGAATGATCATTCAAAACCAATTGCTGCAATTTGTCACGCGGGTTGGATGCTTGTATCTGCCGGGATAATAAAAAATAAAAATGTCACAAGTTTTTTCTCAATAAAGGATGATATGATAAACGCCGGAGGGAAATGGACTGATCAAGAAGTAGTAATCGATGGAAATATAATTACTTCCCGAAATCCCGATGATCTTCCTGCTTTTTGTAATGCTGTAATTAATTCATTGAGTGAATAAATAATAGCTTTTCTCCAGCTTCTTCTTGTAAAATATTTAAAATGTATTTTTGAAAAAAAATAGCGAACAACTGTCTTTTTTTCAGTTCGCTGTTTAGGACTTTTTAAAATGAAACATGATTGCAATTTCCATATTGGCACAAGCGGATGGAATTATGATCATTGGAAAAATGTTTTTTATCCGGAAGATTTAAACCAGGATAACTGGCTTAAATTTTATTCTGAAAAGTTTCAAACAGTGGAAATAAATAATTCCTTTTATCATCTTCCCAAAATGGAAACATTTAAAAAATGGAAAGCCGCTGTTCCGGGAAATTTTATTTTCTCCGTAAAAGCCAGCCGGTATATAACTCACATGAAAAAATTAAAAGACCCGGAAGAATCAATTAAAAAAATTTTTAATAATATAAAAGTTTTGAAAAATTCTCTTGGCCCGGTTTTATTTCAGCTTCCTCCGCATTGGCATTTTAATAAAGAACGTTTAATAAATTTTATTAAAGTGCTACCGAAAAAATATAAATATACTTTTGAATTCCGGGATGATACATGGTGGAATGAAGATACTTATGAAATTTTAAAAAATAATAATGCCGCTTTCTGCATTTATGAGCTGGGAAATCAAAAATCACCAAAAGAAATTACTGCGGATTTTATTTATATAAGATTACACGGACCAAAAGAAAAATATTCCGGCAATTACAGCAAAGAAATTTTAAGCGGCTGGTCAGGTGCTTTTGCTCAATGGGGCAAAAATGTTTCCGAGATTTACTGCTATTTTGATAATGATGCCGGAGGTTATGCAGTTAAAAATGCAATGGAATTACAAGCAATGTTGAAATAAATTTTTTTGATAATTATTAATTGATATTAATCACTTGATTGGCTTAAAAGTTTATTAATTGATAAAATATGATTACTCTTTATTTTACATTTTAAATTTAAATACCCGTTGAAATTATGGAAAAAATAGAAATTAAAAATATAGATCAAAAAGTTTCCCGCATAGGTCTTGGTACATGGGCGATTGGCGGCTGGATGTGGGGAGGAACCGACGAAGCCGAATCAATAAAAACAATTCATTCTGCTTTAGATAAAGGAATTAATTTAATAGATACTGCTCCTGCTTATGGTTTCGGACTTTCTGAAGAAATAGTTGGAAAAGCAATAAAAGAATATGGAAGCAGAGAAGAAATTGTTATCTCTTCCAAAGTTGGAATTGAATGGAATGACGGAAAAGTTTTTAGGAATTCATCCAAAGAAAGAATCGAAAAAGAAATTGATGATTCTTTAAAAAGATTACAAACTGATTATATAGATATTTATCATGTCCATTGGCCGGACCCTCTCGTTCCATTTCAGGAAACAGCGGAAACATTAAATAATTTAATTGAGAAAAAGAAAATCAAAGCAATTGCAGTTAGTAATTACTCAGTCAAACAAATGGAAGAATTTAGGAAGGCCGCCCCTATACAAGTTTACCAGCCTCCTTATAATATGTTCGAAAGAGATATTGAACCCGAGATAATGCCTTACTGCCAAGAAAACGATATTAAAATTATGGCATACGGAGTTTTGTGCCGCGGACTTTTATCCGGCAAGATGTCCAAAGAAAGAAATTTTGAAGGAGACGATTTAAGAAATGATGATCCGAAATTTAAAGAGCCGAGATTCGATCAATATTTAAAAGCAGTTGAAAAACTTAAAAAAATGGCAAACGAAAATTACAATAAAAAACTCATTCATTTTGCTGTAAGATGGGCTTTGGATCAAGGTGCAGATATGGTTTTATGGGGTGCAAGAAAACCTGATCAATTGGATTCAATTGAAGAAATTTTCGGCTGGTCTTTACATGAACATGAAAGAATAGTTGCTAATAATATTATCAATACAACTGTTTCCGATCCGGTCGGTCCGGAATTTATGGCTCCGCCTCCCAGAAAAGAATAAAGTTTTCTAAAAATCCGAAGGAGAGCAAATGAAATTTAAAGAAATAAAAGTAGCTGAAGTAAATGAATTAAAGAATGGTGAGATGAAAGCTTTCTCCATCGGTGACGGAAATAAAATCCTACTTTGTAAAACTGATAATGAATTCAGTGCTTTAGCAGCTTACTGTACTCACTATGGGGCACCGCTTGAAGAGGGCGCCTTAAGCGGAGATACAATTGTTTGTCCGTGGCATCATGCCTGTTTTAATGCAAAGTCAGGCGATTTATTAGAACCGCCTGCAAGAGACTCTCTTCCCAAGTATGAAGTAATATTAAAAGATAAAGATGTATTTGTTAAAGTTCCAGAGGAACTTGAAGCTTCAAGAATTCCATTAATGTCTAGAAAAGATGAAAGCGATAAAAACACTTATGTTATAATCGGCGGGGGTGCTTCCGGGAATGCAGCCGCACAGGCAATGAGAGAAGCAGGTTTTAAAGGCGGTATAAAAATGATCACCCAGGAAGATAAAGTTCCATACGACAGGCCGAATTTAAGTAAAGATTATCTCCAGGGAACTGCTGAAGCTGAATGGATGCCTTTGAGATCTGATGATTTTTATAAAGAATATGGAATTGAAATTTTATTTAACAAAAAAGTAAAATCTGTAAATAGTTCAGAAAGCAGCATTACTTTTGAAAACGGTGAAAATTTAAAATATGATAAATTATTAATTGCAACCGGCGGAACTCCCAGAAAATTAAATATTCCCGGCTCCGATCTTAAAAATATTTTTTATTTAAGAAGTTTTGCAGATTCAGATGCTATAATAAATGCAGCTAAAAATTCTAAAAAAGCCGTTGTGATAGGAGCAAGTTTCATTGCAATGGAATCGGCGCACAGCTTAACGGAAAGAGGATTAAATGTTACTGTAGTTGCTCCCGAAGAAATTCCTTTTGAAAGAGTTTTCGGAAAAGAAATCGGCAGCTTATTTAAAAGACAGCATGAAACAAAAGGTGTTGAATTTAAACTTGGTAGAAATATTAAAAGCTTTGAAGGCAGCGGTAGTATTAAAAATGTTGTGCTGGATAATGATGAAAAAGTCGAAACTGATTTGGTTGTAGTCGGGATTGGCGTTCAGCCTGTTACCGATTTTATTAAAGATTTGCCTATGCAAAAAGACGGAAGTTTAAAAGTCGATGAACATTTCAAAGTAAAAAATAATATTTATGCTTCCGGTGATATTGCAGGATATAAAGACTGGCGGACTAAAGAATTAATAAGAATTGAACACTGGCGTACTGCGGAACAGCATGGCAGAAATGCCGGATTTAATATTGCCGGCAAAAGTATTCCATTTAAAGGCGTTCCTTTTTTCTGGACTGTCCAAGCGGGAATTACTTTAAATTATGTCGGTCATGCTAAAGAATGGGATGAAACTTTTATTGATGGAAATATCGATTCTCAAAATTTTATTTGTTATTTTTTAAAAAACGATAAAGTTTATGCTGCTGCCGGAGTTAATAAAGACAAAGAATTGGCAGCAATTGAAGCTTTAATGCAAAAAGATAAAATGCCCTCTGCTTCCGAAATTAAAAGCGGGAAGATAAATCTATTTGATTTATTGAATAAATAATTCACCTGGAAAATTGATCAGAATATTTCCGAAGCAAAATTAAGGAAATATGTTAAACCTATTTAAAGGCAAATCATGTATACTGCAATTCTTTTAATCCTACTTGCAATTGCTATTCTCACTTTTATAAACGGACTTCAAAAAAAGAAAAAAGGTAATGTAATACTCGGTGTTGTTATCGCCGCTTTTACTTTAGCCATTTTTGGCTTTATGGATTTCTGGGGAGAGTATCTCTGGTTTGATAATCTGGGGTATAACGGAAGATTCTGGACTGAAATTTTATCTAAAGTCGGATTTGCAGCTGCCGGTTTAATAGTTGGTTATTTTTTTGTTAATGTTTTAACTTTTTCAATTCCTAAAAACAGAAAGCTGCTAAAATATGTTCCGAGATTATTCGGTGCATTTATCGGATTAACATGGGGACTTTCAAACTGGTTAATGATTCTTATTTTCTTTAATAAAGTCTCGACTGAATTATTTGATCCTATTTTGGGAGTTAGCACCGGTTTTTATATGTTTTCACTTCCGTTCTTCGATAAATTAATTTCGTTGATATTAATGCTCTCAATTATTTCGTTTGCTACTATTTTTATTTCGATTTATATAAAAATAACAGAACAAGGAATTAATTTTTATGTCCCTTTCGAAACGGAAATTATTCCAAACAAAAATTACAATGCTCTTTATTTAAATGCCGGTATCCTTTTAATAATTCTTGCATTGTGGAAATATGTTAGCCAATTCCATTTAATGTATTCACAGGCCGGAGTTGTTTCCGGTCCGGGCTGGACAGATACAAATATTCTTTTACCTGCATATAATATTGTTACAATAATTACTTTTGCTTTAGCTCTGTTTCTTGTTATTCCTTTTTTAAGAAAAAGACTTCACAAAATACTGGGAAGATTTAGAGTTTTCTATCAAACTCCTCACCTTTCCTTGTTAATTTCTTCGGCGATCTTCATTATTGTTATCTGGTTTTTAGCTTTATCCGTTATACCTGGTTCATTTCAATTTTTGGTAGTTCAGCCGAATGAAATAACTTATGAGCGGCCGTACATCGCAAATAATATAAAGTTCACTCAATTCGGTTTTGGTCTTAACAAAATTCAAGAAAAGCAGTATCCGTTTTCCGGCGCATTTAATCAAGCAACGGTAGATAGCAATAAAAATTTGTTTTCAAATGTTCGTCTTTGGGATTGGCGTGCACTTGATGCGGTTTATCGTCAGTTCCAGGAATTCAGACTTTATTATCAATTTTCTGATGTTGATGTAGACCGTTATCATTTTGATGATCAATATCGTCAGGTGATGGTTTCCGGCAGAGAAATGAATATTACTAATCTGCCCGACAAAAGTAAAACTTTTGTTAATGAAAGATTCCAGTACACTCACGGTTACGGAATTACAATGGCAACTGTAAATGAATTTACAGAACAGGGTTTGCCGCATTTGTTGATTAAGGATATTCCCCCTGTCAGTGAATATCCTTCACTCGATGTGAAAGTTCCACAAATTTATTATGGAGAAGAAACAAATTCATACGTTGTTGTTAATACAAAAGAAAAGGAATTTGATTATCCGAGCGGTGAAAAAAATGTGTATACAAAATATGCAGGCAACGGTGGAGTGCAGATAAGCAATTTATGGAGAAAGTTTTTATTCGGATGGAAGTTTGACGGGACACAATTTTTCGTTTCCGATTATCCGACGGATTCCAGCAGAATTATGTTTCATCGTCAAATAAGAGAGCGCGTAAGCAACCTAGCTCCGTTTTTACATTTTGATAAAGATGCTTACATAGTTCTGGCAGACGGTAAACTTTATTGGATAATGGATGCTTATACAACTTCCGATTATTTTCCATACAGCGAACATTTTAATTCAATTGAAAAAATTGAATACCAGGAGGGAAATTCCAAAAGAGTAATTACAAGCCGCGTTGGTAATAATTTAGACGGAATAAATTACATCCGAAATTCAGTTAAAGCAGTTGTAAATGCTTATACCGGGGATGTGAATTTTTATATTTTCGATCCAAATGATCCGGTAATTCAAGTGTGGAACAAAATATTTCCTGAACTTATTTAAAACAAAAGACCAAATGCCGAAAGATCTTTTGGCTCATATAAGATATCCTGTCGACATGCTTTTGGTGCAGGGATTGGTTTACGAAAAATATCATATGACAGATCCGAATGTATTTTATAACCAGGAAGATCTTTGGGTTAGAGCAACCGAAAAATATTACAATCATGTACAGCCGGTTGAACCCTATTATATTATGTGGCAGCTTCCCGGCTCCGATAAGCAGCAGTTTGTTTTAATTTTACCGTTTACTCCTAAAAACAGACAGGTATTAATCGGCTGGGTTGCTGTAATGTGCGATCCATCGGACTATGGAAAATTCCTTGCTTATCAATTTCCAAAAGATAAAACAGTTCTTGGTCCCCAGCAGGTTGAAACTAAAATTGATCAGGATAGATTTTTATCCGGTCAGTTAACATTGTGGGATCAAAGAGGATCAAATGTAATTAGAGGAAATGTACTGGCTATTCCTATTAACAAGACACTTTTTTATGTTGAACCGATTTACCTGCAGGCGGAAACTGCAGCTTATCCCGAACTTAGACTTGTGGTTGTAATGCACGGAGATGATTTAAGTTACGGAGAATCATTCAGCAAAGCATTAGCAAAATTATTTAATCAAACAACTGCTGTTGAAACTGCGGCCGGCAAAGAAACACAAACAGTCCGGAAAATATCAACTTTAGATCAGGATATAAAAACTGCAAATGATGCTTTTGAAAATTATTTAAAATATCAAAGCCAGAAAAAATTTGATGCAGCGGCAAAAGAAATGGAAAAACTTCAGGATGCATTAAACAGATTATCTAAAAAATCAGGAAATTCAAAATAAAATAGTTCCTGAAAATAAGTGTTATTTATCATTGCACGTAACAGAATTTATTGTGTAAAATATATTTGTTCTTTTAATTAAATAATTATTCTCTGTTCTTGTATTATATGAACTCTGAATTGATATGGATTTTTAGAAGGGAGACGAAAAAATGAAAGTATTAAACAGAGACGACTTCAAAAAACTCTTATCTCAAAAAAGTTATCCGAGTATTTCTATATTTATTCCTACTCATAAAGAGTGGAATAAAATCGACCAGGATAAAACACGCCTTAAAAACAATTTAAATAAAATAGAAAAACAGTTATTAGATAACGGATTAAAACAGGCCGAAATAAATAAACTGCTTAATCCGGCCAGAGAACTTTTTGAAGATAGAGATTTCTGGGAAAATTTAGATGAGGGTTTAGCTATTTATTCAGCAAAAGATAAATTTGAGACTTATCTTCTGCCGATTGATGTAGAAGAATTTTTTGCGGTTTCCGATAGATTTTATATCAAACAATTACTGCCTATGTTAAATGGAGCCGGAAGGTTTTATCTGCTTGCTTTAGATTTAAAAAATATAAAATTATTTGAAGGCACAAGATTTAATTTGGAAGAAGTCCATTTAAAAGAATTACCTAAAACCATAGAAGAAACTTTAAAATTTGACGACCCTGAAAAATCATTACAGTTTCATACGGGAACTTCGCAAGGTGCAGGCGGAAGAGCGGCTGTATTTCATGGTCACGGACATGGAAGCATGGATGATAAAATTCGCAAAAAGAAAATTCTTGAATTCTTTCATGTAGTGAATAAAAACATTTACAATTATTTAAAAAATGAATCAGCTCCATTAATTCTAGCAGGAGTTGAATATTTAATTCCGCTTTACACAGAAGCAAATTCTTATCCTAATTTATTAAAAGATAATTATGTCGACTGCAATCCGGAAGATCTGCAAAAAAAAGAGTTGCATAATAAAACCTGGACGGTTATTCAGCCTATCTTTTATAAAGACTTAACAGAAGCAAAAGAAAAATATGAGCAGTTTTCCGGATTTGACAGAGCTTCCAGTAATTTAGAAGAAATAATTAAAGCAGCTTTTGCAAACAGAATTGATACTCTTTTTGTAAACGTTAACGAACACGAATGGGGTTCGTTTAATCCTGATCAAAATGAAGTTCATCTTGAAAACGAAAGTAAAAAAGAAGATTTGCTTGATGTAGCTGCAAAATTAACTCTTGAAAATAACGGGACTATATACGCAGTTGATAAAGATTCAATGCCTTGCAATAAATCTGCTGCTGCAGTATTTAGATATTAATAGTTTTCAACTAACTGAAATTAATTATTTATATTCGCCCATAATGGGTGAGTATTATCAATTTTAACAGCAAATCACATTTTAACATATCAAACAGACTTATCTTTATATACTAAAGTGTTTTAGCCGAACTATACTTTTATTAACTAAATGATATTGCCCGTACTTTAATTAATCTTTGCAACATTCATTTAACAAATCTTTAGAACTGAAATTATAGTGAAGATAAATAAAAAATTATTTGAATCCATTGGAGCTAATAAGGCTGTTTTAGCTTTGTCTTTTGCAAGGCTGGCCGATGCAATCGGCAACAGCATTTTGTTTATAATAATTCCGCTTTACGTTGCAAAAATTCCCGATTTAACTTTTAACTTTTCAGTTCCCGTACTTGTCGGTGTACTTATTTCAATTTACGGATTTGTGAATTCATTAATTCAGCCGATTACAGGTGCTTTATCGGATCGGCTTGGAAGAAGAAAACCATTAATTCAAATTGGTTTAGCTGTGCTCGGTGCATGTACAATCGCCTTCATCTTTGCACAAGATTATATATTGCTTTTGGTTCTAAGAACTATTCAAGGTCTTGCTGTTGCACTTACAATTACCGCATCAATGTCATTAATGGCAGTTATTACAAAAAGAGAAACTCGCGGCGGTTCTATGGGAGTTTTCAGCACATTCAGAGTTGTCGGTTTTAGTATCGGTCCGATACTGGGAGGATTTCTTCAAACTAAATTCGGTTTTAATGCTGCCTTTTATGCAGGTGCAGGATTTATTTTTGCCGCAATTATTTTTATACAAATTTGGGTAAAAGAAGTTAGAGGTGAAGTCCCGGAAAATAAGAAAAGAGATTTTAAAATTTTAGATTTTAGTCTTTTAAATCCCGGAATTTTAAGTACTGCAACAGCAACTTTTTTAATGGCAAGTGCTTTTTCAATGGTTACAACCTTGGAAAATGAATTCAATTCCAGATTAGATATTACCGCAATCGGTTTCGGAATTGCATTCAGTACCTTAATGATCGGAAGATTAATTTTTCAAGTTCCAATTGGTCATTATTCTGATAAAATCGGCAGAAGACCTTTAATTATTATCGGCCTTGTCGCAATGGGAATCGCAACTATTTTTTTAGGTGAAACTTATTCCTTATCGGAATTAATTATTGTAAGACTTATTCAAGGGAATTGCAACAGCCGGTATAGCAGCTCCTGCATTTGCGGTGGCGGCTGATCTTTCCAAATCCGGCGGTGAAGGCAGACAAATGAGTATAGTTACAATGGGTTTTGGATTAGGAATTTCTTTCGGTCCTTTGATCGCAGGACTTTTAGCAGGTTTCTTTTTCGAACTTCCGTTTTTAGTAATAGGTATTTTAACTATGGCAGGTGCCTGGGTAGTTTATAAATATATGCCGGAAACTGCTGCGGCTAAGGTTTCGGTGTAAATGATAAATAAGATTTTATGAAAAAGAAAAAAAGTAAAACATTAAGAATTTTAACAATTAACAGCGGTTCTTCCAGTTTAAAATTTTCACTTTATCATATAAATAAAAAAGAAGAATTACAGAGAGCCGGGGAATTAGAAAGAATCGGAATCAGCTCCGGACATTTTTTTGTCAAAGATAAAAATGATAAAACCATATTGGACAAAAGTCTTGATCTTCCCGATCATGACTCAGCATTAAATGAACTTTTTAATTGGCTGAAAGATGATTCCCCTGACAAATCTCTTGATGCTGTTGCACATCGCATTGTCCATGGAGGTTCACAATTAAGAGAACCTTTAGTAATAAACAAAAAAATTATAGAACAACTTGGTAAACTAATTCCATTAGCTCCAGATCATCTTCCTCATGAATTAAAAGCAATCAAATCAATTTCAAAAAGGTTTCCGAAACTAAAACAGACAGCTTGTTTTGATACTTCTTTTCACAAAGATATTCCAAAGACTGCTCAATTATTCGGCTTGCCGAACTCATATTATAATCAGGGAATAATGCGTTATGGTTTTCACGGACTTTCCTATGAATATATAATGGGTGAGCTGAAAAAAGAGACCAATAAAAAAGAATATAATGGAAAAATCATTATAGCCCATCTCGGCAACGGTGCAAGTATGGCTGCAGTTAATAAACAAAAATGCATCGATACTACAATGAGTTTTACACCAAGCGGTGGAATGATAATGGGAACAAGAAGCGGAGATCTCGATCCCGGAGTGTTATACTTTATCTAATAGAAGAAAAAAAACTTAAACCATCAACGGTAAAGGATCTTGTAAATAATGAGTCAGGATTGTTGGGAGTTTCCGGAATAACTTCAAACATGAAGGACTTAATTGAAAAAAGAAAAGAAAATGAAAAGGCAGCCGATGCAATTGATTTATTCTGCTATACAGCTAAAAAATATTTAGGCTCATTGATATCAATTCTCGGAGGCCTTGATACTCTGATATTCACAGGTGGAATTGGAGAAAATTCATCATACATAAGAAAACATATTTGCAGCCAATTAAATTTTTTAGAACTAAAATTAGATCAAAAACTGAATGATAAAAACGAAAAAATAATTTCAGCAAAATCAAGCAAAGTAAAAGTCCGTGTAATTAAGACTAATGAAGAACTTATGTTAGCCAGACATACGGCTCGATTAATAAAAAAATAAGAAAATTTGGAGTTAGAAATGGCAAAAATTTCAAAAGCTAGATTAGATAGAATTAACTTATATTGGAACGCAGCTAATTATTTAGGTGCAGCTCAACTTTATTTAAATGAAAATCCTATTTTAAAGGAAGAATTAAAACCGGAACAAATTAAACCAAGACTTCTGGGACATTGGGGAACACAACCGGGATTGAATTTAATTTATGCACATTTAAATAGATTAATCCAGGATAATGATTTATCGATTTTATTAATTGTTGGACCCGGGCACGGCGCTCCGGGAATTTTAGCAAATTTATATCTGGAAGGAACTTTAAAAGAATATTATCCGGAACTGACTTTTAGTCATGACGGATTGAAAAATTTTGTAAGACAGTTCTCGACTCCTTACGGAGTTCCCAGCCACTTATTTCCCGGAACACCTGGAATGATACACGAAGGAGGCGAACTTGGCTATAGTTTAACTCATGCATTTGGAGCTGTTTTAGATAATCCCGATTTAATTTCTGTTTGTGTAGTCGGAGACGGAGAAGCAGAAACCGGACCGCTTGCGGCGGCGTGGCATTCCAATAAATATTTAAATCCCATTACTTCAGGAGCGGTTCTTCCTATACTGCATTTAAATGGATATAAATTATCGGGTCCTTCGCTATTCGGCAGGATGACAAACACAGAATTAAAAAATCTTTTTACAGGATATGGTTATCAAGTAAAATTTGTTTCGGGCGATGATCCGTTAAAAGTTCACGAAGAAATGTGGAATACATTGGATTGGGCTTATAATGAAATAAATAAAATTCAAACAGAAGCAAGAAAAAATAAAAAAATTGAAAGACCTTCCTGGCCGATGATAGTTTTACAGACTCCTAAAGGCTGGACATGTCCTAAAACTTTGGACGGAAAACCATTGGAAGATACATTTCATGCACATCAAATTCCAGTCACCAATCCTAAAACAAACCCGGATCATCTGGAAGTATTAAAGAATTGGCTGAAAAGTTATAAGCCTGATAAATTATTTAATGAAGATGGAACCCCTGTTGAAGATGTTCTATCGTTATGTCCTAAAGCTGATAAAAGAATCGGAATGAACCCGCACGCAAACGGCGGCAATTTTTATAAGCCGCTTAACATTCCGGACTATACGGATTACGCAATTGATGTTCCCGGTCCGAGTGCGGTTAACGCACAGGGAACAAAAGAATTAAGTAAACTTGTCAGGGATATTTTTAAGGAAAACAAAAAAGATAATAATTTTAGATTTTTCTGCCCTGACGAAACAACATCAAACAGGATGGATCATATATTCGAAGAAACCGGACGGGCATTTGAGTGGCCATTGATCAAGAAAGATGAATTCCTTGACCCGGAAGGAAGAGTAATGGAAATTTTAAGTGAACATACATGCGAAGGCTGGCTGGAAGGCTATTTGCTTACCGGGAGACATGGATTGTTTGCATGTTACGAAGCTTTTATTCCAATAATCGATTCCATGCTTAATCAATATGCAAAATGGCTGAAAGTATCCAGAGAAATTCCCTGGAGAAAACCTCTTTCGTCTTTAAATTATTTATTAACTTCACATGTTTGGAGACAGGATCATAATGGCTATACACATCAAGTCCCCAGTTTTATAAATAATGTTGCTAATAAAAAAAGCTCTGTTGCGCGAATCTATCTTCCTCCTGATGCAAATTGTCTTTTATCGGTTGCTGATCATTGTTTGAGAAGTAAGGATTATGTAAATCTTATTGTAGCATCTAAACAGCCCATTCCGCAGTGGCTGAATATTGAAGATGCAAAAAAACACTGTGAAAAAGGTGCTTCGGTTTGGAAATGGGGAAGCAATGATGACGGTAATCCCGATTTGATTATGGCCTCTGCCGGAGACGTTCCGACAGAAGAATCTGTAGCAGCAACCTGGCTGTTAAGAAAAGAACTTCCCGATTTAAAAATAAGACTAGTTAATGTAGTGGATCTTTTTTCAATCATGTCACACCGAGATCATCCGCATGGTTTAGATGAAGATTCATTTGCTGAATTATTTACAGAAGACAAACCGGTTATTTTTGCTTTTCATGGATATCCGCGGGTTGTTCACGAATTACTTCATCACCGCCCTAATCCGCAGAGATTCCATATACACGGTTATATTGAAGAAGGCACAACTACTACACCTTTTGATATGCGCGTTCTTAATAAAATAAGCAGGTATCATTTGGCAATTTCTGCTTTAAACAGAGCATCAAGACTAAGATCATTAGCAGGCGGAATAATAGACAAGTTTCAGAAAAAATTAATTGAACATTCGGAGTACATCAAAAAACATGATGAAGATATGCCGGAAGTTCGAAATTGGAAATGGAGTAATGAATAATTTTTAATAAAAACAGGATATAAAATGGCTGATAAAATATATGCACTTTTTTTAGATATCGGCGGTGTTCTTTTAACTAACGGGTGGGACCGCCATGCAAGATCATCCGCAATAAAAAAATTTAATCTGGATGAAGAAGAAGTTCAGGAAAGACATCACCTTACATTTGATACTTATGAAAGCGGAAAACTTAGTCTGGATCAATATTTAGACAGAGTTGTTTTCTTTAAAGAAAGGAATTTTTCAAAAGATGACTTCAGGGATTTCATGTTTTCAAATTCAAAACCATTCCCCGATATGATAAACTATATAAAAGATTTAAAGAAGAAATATAACCTAAGAATATTTGCAGTAAGCAACGAAGGCAGGGAATTAAATGATTACAGGATAAAAACATTTAAGTTATATGAAGTCTTCGACGGATTTATTTCTTCATCTTTTGTGCACTTTAGAAAACCGGATGAAGATATTTTCAAAGTTGCCCTGGATATTTCCCAAATACCACCTGAAAATATAGTTTATCTCGATGACAGAGATATGTTTGTGGAAATTGCAAAAAGCATGGGAATAAAAGGAATTCATCATGAAAACCTTGATAGGACAAAAAAAATGTTTGAAGAATTCGGATTAACTCTTTAAAAATCATTTAACTGTTTTCAAAGGGAATAAACTTATGGAAAGTTTCGATCCTGCAAAAAGATTTTCAGACAGAGTTCAGGATTATATTAAATTCAGGCCGGGATATCCGCCTGAAATTATTTCTTTCTTAAAGGAAGAAATAAGATTTAATGAAAACTGGAATATTGCAGATGTCGGATCGGGTACCGGAATTTTATCCGAACTATTTCTTAAAAACGGCAACAAAGTATTTTGTATAGAACCGAATTTGGAAATGAGAGCGGCTGGTGAAAATCTCTTAAAATCTTATATGAAATTTATAAGCATTAACGGAACTGCGGAATCAATTCCCGTTGAAAATAATTCAATTGACCTTGTAACCGCAGGACAAGCTTTTCACTGGTTCGATGTCGAAAAAACTAAAAAGGAATTTAAAAGAATCCTAAAACCCGAGGGCTGGGTCATTTTAATTTGGAATGAAAGACTAACTGAAGTTGATGACTTTTCCGTGCAATATGAAAAACTTCTGCAGGATTATTCAATTGATTATGCAAAAGTTGATCATAGAAATGTTAATGATGAAATTTTAAAAAAGTTTTTCTCGTCTTACAAATTAAAAATTTTTCCCAATAAACAGGAATTTGATTTTACCGGATTAAAAGGCAGGCTTCTTTCATCTTCATATGTTCCTAAAGAAGATCATCCAAATTTTAACCCAATGGTTGAAAAGTTACAAATGATTTTCGATGAATTTCAATCAAACAATAAAGTAATAATGAAATATGAAACGAAACTTTTTTATGGAAAAATAAACTAGAGAATATCAATTTGATTTCATTATTACAAACAATATTTGAAATATTACTGGTGAGTAAGGTCAATTCGTACAGTTACATCACATTAAAAAGCCTCATAAGTTATTAGTTTAACAATAGTTATGATAATATATATATAGAGAAAAGGAGACAGATAATGGATAACAATTCTTATGATCTTGGTATGGTTGGTCTCGGAGTAATGGGAAGAAATTTACTATTAAATATGGCAGATAATGGATTTGCTGTAGCAGGTTATGATAAAGATGAAAAAAAAGTAAACGCTCTTAAAGATGAAGGAAAAGATAAAAAAGTAATTGGTGTTAAATCGATTGATGAATTTATTAAAATTGTTGAGAAAACCCCGTGCTATTATGATGCTGGTTCCGGCCGGTAAAGCAGTGGATTCTGTTATAAACGATTTGTTGCCTCATTTGGATAAAGACGATATTATAATTGACGGCGGTAATTCTCATTTTACAGATACAAACAGACACTTTGAAGAGTTGACTAAAAAAGGAATCAACTTTTTCGGCGTCGGTGTTTCGGGTGGTGAAAAAGGTGCAAGGTTTGGCCCGAGCATTATGCCCGGCGGCTCTAAAGAAGCTTACAGTAGAATAAATGATATTCTTGAAAAAGCATCCGCTAAAGTTGATAAAGAACCTTGCGTAACTTATCTCGGCCCTGGTTCGGCTGGACATTATGTTAAAATGGTTCATAACGGAATTGAATATGCTTTGATGGAGTTAATTGCCGAAACATATAATCTTATGAAAAACGGTTTAAATTTAAGTAACGATGAATTGCATAAAGTTTATAAAGGATGGAACGAAGGTGAACTCCAATCCTTCCTTGTAGAAATAACGGCGAATATATTTAAACAGCCCGATGATAAATCTGATAAAAGATTAATCGATATGATTTTAGATGCGGCTAAGCAAAAAGGTACAGGTAAATGGACATCTCAGGACGCAATGGAATTGCAGATTCCTCTTCCCACAATTGACAGCGCTGTAGAGATGAGAGATATGTCTTCATTTAAAAATGAAAGAAAAAAAGCTTCTCAAATTCTTTCCGGACCAAAACCTGAATTTAAAGGCGACAAAGATAAATTTATAAAGCAAATTCATAATGCATTATACTTTGGAATGATTGTCGCATATTCCGAAGGAATGGCATTATTAAGATTGGCTTCGGACAAGTATGATTATAATTTAAATCTGCAGGATGTCGCAAAAATTTGGAGAGGGGGCTGTATAATCAGATCTAAATTCCTTGAAGATATAAGATCTGCATTTAAAGAAAATCCAAAACTTGCTAATCTGATGGTTGATAAAGAAATTTCTAAAAGATTAATAAACATGCAGACGGATTTGAGAAGTGTTATTACAAAAGGAATTGAGTGGGGAGTACCTGTAAGTGCATTAAGTTCTTCTCTTGCTTATTATGATTCTTACAGAAGCGAATGGATGCCAGCTAATTTAATACAGGCACAAAGAGACAACTTCGGTTCTCATACTTACGAAAGAATCGATGAAGATGGAACATTCCATACACAATGGAATGAATATTAAGGAGTTTAAATGATTACAACAATAAATGATGAAGCAAAAATAATTGTAATATTTGGTGCGGGCGGAGATTTAACCTGGCGGAAATTAATGCCGGCTTTGTATAATCTCTATTTAGATAAATCTTTGGATAGCAATTTTAGAATTGTCGGTGTTGATGCAAAAACTTTTTCCGATGAAAAATTTAAAAAAAGACTTTTAGACGGAATCAATAAATTCTCCAGAAGAGGAAAAGCAAAAACCAGTGAATGGAAGAAATTTTCGGAAAATATTGTTTATAAAAAAGCCGATTTTTCCGATTCTAAAACTTATAAAGAATTAGCGGAAGACTTTAGTAAACTTGAAAAAAAATGGGATTCAAAAGCACACACAGTATTTTATTTTGCTGTTCCTCCAAGCTTTATTGAAACTATCTCAAACCAAATCGGAAAATCTAAATTAGCCAGAGATGTTGACAGATCCAGAATGGTAATAGAAAAACCTTTCGGCCATAATCTGGAAAGCGCTAAAAAACTTAAATAAAATGCTAACCAAAAATTTTGATGAAAAACAGATTTATAGAATTGACCATTTCCTTGGAAAAGAAAATGTTCAAAATATATTAGCATTTAGATTTGCAAATGCGTTGTTCGAACCAATCTGGAATAGAAGCTATATAGATCATGTTCAAATTACCGTTGCAGAACAAATCGGCGTTGAGCATCGCGGTGATTATTACGATCATGCCGGTGCTATGCGCGATATGATTCAGAATCATCTTATGCAGCTTTTATGTTTAATTGCAATGGAAGCACCGGTTTCTTTTGATGCTAATGAATTAAGAAATAAAAAAGTAGATGTTCTTCATGCAATAAGAAGAATAAAAAAAGATGAAGTTCATAACAATGCAGTAAGAGGACAATATTCAGAAGGCTGGATTCAAGGTAAAAAAGTTAAAGGCTACAGGGATGAACAGGGTGTTGCGAAGGATTCACAAACCGAAACTTTTGCGGCAGTTAAATTTTTTATTGATAACTGGCGCTGGCAGGATGTTCCTTTTTATTTGAGAACAGGAAAAAGACTTCCGGATAAAAGCACCGTTATAACAATCCAATTCAGACCTGTGCCTCATCAATCATTTCCTATCGAAGCATCTGAAAATTGGCATGCAAACAGACTGGTTTTAAGTATTCAGCCGCAAAAAGGAATTCGTCTAAGATTTCAGGCTAAACAGCCGGGATTAAAAATGATTTTAAATCCTGTTGATATGCTGTTTAATTACCAGGATGCATATAAAGTTCAATCGCCCGATGCTTATGAAACTTTACTGCTCGATGTTATTATTGGTGATGCAACTTTATTCATGCGTGCAGACCAGGTTGAAGCTGCCTGGGATATCTTAACTCCTATTCTGGATGTATGGGATTCAACCGAACCATTGGATTTTCCGGATTATGATTCCGGTACCTGGGGACCGGAAAGAGCTGAAGCTTTAATTGCTAAAGACGGTCATAATTGGATTATGCTTCCTTTAAATGAACCTGAAGAAAATTCAGACGAATAAAAATGATAAAAATTTTTGAAAATGAAAAAGAATTAAGCAGAGCTGCCGCAGACTTTTTTGTTGATTGTGCAAAAAAATCCATCAATGAAAAAGGAAAATTTTCAGTGGTTCTTTCAGGAGGAAGTTCTCCTAAACAAACTTATGAACTTCTTGCGAGCAAAGATTATATAAATAAAGTTGAATGGAGCAAGGTTCATGTTTTCTGGGGAGACGAAAGATATGTTCCCAAAGATGATTCCAGAAGCAATTCTAAAATGGCATTCGATACTTTTTTAAGTAAAGTTCAAATTCCTAATGAACAAATTAATCCTATATTATATTCGGTTTCTCCGGAAGCTTCTGCTATTCAATATCAAAATGTTCTGGTTGATTTCTTCAATAATGAAAATCCGTCTTTCGATTTAATATTTTTAGGATTGGGTGAAAACGGACATACAGCTTCTTTGTTTCCGCATACTTCAGTTTTAAATAATAAAAAGGATTGGGTCAAAGAAGTTTTTGTTGAAGAACAAGATATGTATAGAATTACTATGACTTCTACTATAATAAATAAAGCCGCAAATATTTTATTTTTGGTATTCGGTAATGATAAATCAAAAACTGTTTCCGAAGTAATCGAAGGCGAATATCAACCAGATACTTTACCGGCTCAGTTAATTAAACCTGAAAAAGGAAATTTGTATTGGTACTTGGATAAAAACGCTTCATCAGAATTGAAAAATATTTAGAACTATTATTTTCTTTTTAGAAGAAGACAATTAAAAACTATGCGCAGACAAACCTATTTATTTATTGATACT
The DNA here is from genome assembly GCA_963713505.1 of uncultured Ignavibacteria bacterium. Classification (GTDB taxonomy): domain Bacteria; phylum Bacteroidota; class Ignavibacteria; order Ignavibacteriales; family Ignavibacteriaceae; genus CAVQMC01. The sequence goes on from CAVQMC010000019.1 coordinate 68,110, forward strand.
ATTGTTTTAGGAATAGTAGGAGCATTAGGGGCAAGATTATTTAGTTTTCTTTTAGATACTGCGCAGCATCTCTTTTTAGAATTACTAGCCGGTTATAAAGCTCCCGGACTTCCGAATGAAGGCGGCACTCTTCAGCAGGTTATTGGTGCACATGGCTTATGGCTCATACCTCTCGCAATTGTAATCGGCGGCATTATAAGCGGGGTTCTGGTCTACACATGGGCTCCGGAAGCCGAAGGACATGGAACCGATACAGCCGTAAATGCATTTCATAATACAGATGGAAAAATAAGACCGCGGGTTACTCCCATTAAAATTTTAGCATCGGCGATTACAATTGGTTCCGGCGGAAGTGCTGGCCGTGAAGGTCCGACAGCTTTATTCAGTGCCGGCTTCGGATCAATTTATGCCTCATTAACAAATAGAACTGACAGCGAGCGGCGTTTACTCGTTCTAATCGGAATGGCTGCCGGTTTATCCGCTATTTTCCGTTCTCCTATTGGCACCGCAATATTTGCAATTGAGGTTCTTTACAGAGATATGGAATTTGAAGGAAATGCTTTGATATACACAATGCTGGGATCAATAATAGCATATACTATCAACGGTATCTTTGTAGGCTGGCAGCCTCTTTTCCAAATTACTGGCAATATAGGAATAAGCAATGCCTCTGATTATTTACTATATGCAGTTCTAGGATTAGCAAGCGGTGTAGTTGGCGCCCTTGTTCCAAATATATTTTATTCGGTCAGAGATTTCTTTCACAAGATTCCCATACCTCCGCATTTTAAACCTGCAATCGGCGGATTAATTGTTGGATTAATAGCTTATGCTTATCCGCAGGTTCTTGGCGGTGGATACGGTTGGATGCAGATGGCAATAAATGGTCAGCTTGCAATTAATAGTTCTTATGGCCTTATTGTTTCTTAAAATGATCGCTTTTGCATTAACGGTTTCCTCCGGCGGATCCGGCGGTGTATTTGCTCCAACTTTATTTGTCGGTGCAATGCTCGGCGGAATTTTAGCAATTGTATTTAAACAACCTTCCGCAGCATTTGTTGTTGTAGGTATGGCCGCCGTTTTCGGAAGTGCGGCTCGTGTTCCAATTGCTACTTTATTAATGGTAACCGAAATGACCGGTGGCTACCAGTTATTGGTTCCGGCGGCTTTGGCTGTTATGATAGGTTATTTGCTGCAGGAAAGATTAACAACAAGATTAAAATACAAAAGCTTGTACGAAGCTCAGGTTAAAAGAAGATCGGATTCACCTGCACATAGATTGGATCATATTAAAACTGCAGTTAAACTATTAAGTGAAAAAAAATCATTTAAGCCTGAACAAATCGGTAATCTTGATTTTGTAAAATTACTTCAATCAAATATTCCTTTAGAACTTCCGGATGGTAAACATTTATTCCTTGGTGATCTTAAAAAGAAAAGTCCTTGTGTAAACACAAAAATTAAAGACAATTGTTTAATTGAAAATAATGATGAATGGGAAATTGTAGCAATAATAAGAGGCGAACAATTAATTTTACCTCATCCAAACACAAAACTCGAAGCAGAAGATCAATTATTAATTTTTGCGGATCCTGATAAAATCGATGTGCTGAAGAAACAATTTGAAAATACTAAGATAAAGCAACGAAAAAAATAATAAACGTATATCCCAAATTTCATACATGTGATTTAGAGGACTTCACTTCCGAAATTCATTTGACGGTTCAAAATAAAATAGTTATTATAATTCTACTTTAATTGAATCGGGTTAAATTTCTATTATTTAATAATTTACAAAAATAAAATTTATGTTGATGTTTAATTTAGGAAACTTGATAATAAGAGGTATTACTTTTCAAAATCCGTTATACTTCTTTTTAATTGCGTCAGTCCTAATAATAGCTGCTTTTTTTATAAGGAAAAACTTTTTTGTTAAAGCTGCTTATTTTACTTTAATAATAGGATTGATAGGAACAATGGGGAATAAAAATCAAACTTTAAAAGAAAAAGTTGCAGAAAACTACGGATTAAAAAATTTCTCAAAAGTTAAATCAATAGACTTTACTTTTAACGTAGAATTTAAAGGCAAAAAATTTAAACGTAAATGGAAATGGGAACCTAAATCTAAAAAAGTAACTTATTGGGGACCTGATAAAAACGGTAAAAATATTGAATACACTTATACTAGAAAAGCAATTAAAGATGTTAAAGATGAAAAAACAAAATATGTAGATGCCAGATTTATTAATGATGAATATTGGCTGCTTTTCCCTTTCCACCTGGTTTGGGATACTAATGTTGATATAAAAGATGTCGGTCAAAAGAATTATCCTATAGGTAAGGGAAAAGGCGATTGCCTTATCGTAAAATATGCAAATAATGTCGGTTATACTCCTGGCGATATTTTTGAATTGTACCTGGGAAAGGATAATATGATCAAGGAATGGATTTATAGACACGGCGGAAGTGAAAAAGATAAAAGTCCGGCAACCTGGACTGACAATAAAAACTTCGGCGGCATTATAATTTCTACAATGCATAAGGGACCTAACGGGAAATTTAAATTGTGGTTCACCGATGTTAATATAAAATATCAATAATAATTAAAATTAATTTTACTCTTGACAACGGGAAATGTTTTAACTAATATAAGTCAAGCTAAAAAATTCTCGGCATTTCGTTAAATTTTTAACCACCGCAATATTCCGCTGTAAATTTTAGAAATATTATTTTTTACGAATAACTATCTTAAGATGAAATAAAATGAGTACATTAAAAGACATTTTGAATAAAAAGGGGAATAATATATTCTCTGTCTCTTCTAAAAATTCTGTTTTTGAAGCTCTTCAAAAGATGGCTTCAGAAAATATAGGAGCTTTGCTTGTAATTGATAATGATAGTTTAGTCGGTATAATTTCCGAAAGAGATTATGCAAGAAAAGTAATTTTAAAAGGAAAATCATCAAAAGAAACAAAAGTAAAAGAAATTATGACAGATAATGTTGTATTTCTTGATGCCTCTCAAACACCAGAAGAAAGTCTTGCTGTAATGACAAATAAAAGAATTCGTCATTTACCTGTATATGATAATGGAAAACTCGCGGGAATCATTTCAATCGGCGATGTTGTTAAAGCTATCATAGATCATAAAGAATATTTAATAGATCATCTTCAGGAATATATAACTGCCAGACGCTAGAATATTTTTAGTAAAAACGAAAGGGCGAAAATATGAAAACTGTAAATGAAATTCTAAAAAATAAAAGATCGGATATTTTTTCTGTTTCTCCGGAAACTTCAATATTTGATGCTCTTAAATTAATGTCTGAAAAAGGAATCGGAGCAGTGCTTGTAACTGAAAATAAAAACTTAGTCGGTATTATGTCTGAAAGAGATTATGCAAGAAAAGTAGCTTTGGAAGGAAAATCATCAAAAGATTTGGCTGTTAAAGAAATTATGTCATCTAAAGTGTTTTTTGTTAATCCCGAAAGAACACCTGAAGAATGTATGGCATTAATGACTGATAAACATGTGAGACATTTACCTGTTATGGAAGATAATTCTTTAGTTGGCGTTATTTCAATCGGGGATGTTGTTAAAGCAGTTATAGATGAAAAAGAATTCCAGATAGATCAATTGGTTCATTACATTACCGGAACTCCACCAATAAAGAAAGAACTTTCCAAAAGAATCGATACGGAGAAAGAACCGGCTCCTCCCATTCCGAAATAATTAATTTTTAAAGAGTGAAACGGCTGTTTTATAAATTCTTAGTGTTTAAATCTTACAACTTAGGCACTTAGAACACAAAGGAACACTTAGTTAATTTTATTCATTAAAGACAATTAAAGAAATTATTTATTCCTTTTATACTTGCCCATTAGTTCGCCCTGTGCAACTATATGTCCTTCCATAGCTTTAACAAGCTGCCATTTTTCAGCTCCGGGTGAAAGATGAAGTGCGGAATTCAAACCATAAATTCTAAAATAATATCTATGAGTTCCGCTGGGTGGACAAGGTCCCATATAGCCGATTTTGCCCGCACCGTTTGTTCCCATTAATATTTCTTCAGGAATATTTTTCGATGGGGTTATATCTTCCGCAAGCTCTTTAATATTTGAAGGAATGTTATACAAAACCCAATGAACAAAATCACCGCTTGGTGCATCGGGATCGTTTACAATAATTGCGTAAGTTTTAATACCTTCTGCTTTTGTACTCCAGGTTAGCCTGGGAGAAATGTTTGCATCGTCGCAAGTATATTTTGAAGGAATATTTCCTCCGTCTTTAAATGCGGGAGTTTGAATTTTTATATCCATTTTATTTTCCTGCTGATTATTTTGACTGAACATTGTTGAAGAAAAGATCAACAGTAAAAATATAGAAATAAATTTATTTAACATATATGATGCTCTTTAATATGAATTTTAGGACACATTAATTGACAATTATAAATAAATTTTATCCGCCAATTACTATTCTTATTAGCTGCATTAAACCGGCAGGATAAACACCGAACCAGATAAGCAGAATTGTAAGAACGGCAAGTGCGACTCCGCCGCCGAGTGAAAAGGAAGGTTTTTTAGAAGTCTCAACAATTTCATCAGGTTTGGTATACATTGAAGCAATTATTCTTAAATAATAATAAAGTCCGATAACGCTATTGATAACTAAAATTACAACAAGAAACCATTTTGAAGAACCGACTCCCGAAGCAAGAACATAATATTTTCCAATAAAACCTGCGGTTAACGGAATGCCCGCAAGCGAAAAAAGCATTGCACTGAATACAGCGGCAATCCATGGCCGGCTCCAAAATAATCCCTTATAATCTTCTATATCTTCAGCTTCTCCGTCAGATGTTGAAAGAAAAGAAACGATTCCGAAGGCTCCTAAAGTCGTAATAATATATGCAACCAGATAAAATGTTGCTGCCTGCATTCCCAAACTTCCGGATGCAATAAATGCAACAAGTAAGTAACCCAAATGTGCAATTGAAGAATATGCTAAAATTCTTTTTACATTTTCCTGCATCAGTGCAAGAAGATTACCAAAGAACATCGATGCAACGGCAATTATACTGAATATTAATATTATAGAATCAAATTGAAATAAATTTACTTGATTAAAGAATCTCAATAATAAAGCAAACATTCCTCCTTTTGAAACCGTTGCAATAAATGCAGTAACTGGAGCCGGTGCTCCTTCGTAAACATCCGGCGTCCACATGTGGAAGGGAACTACAGCAAGTTTAAATCCGATTCCGATAATTATTAATGCAAATCCTGTTAATAAAATTGCATTATTAACACTTACGGAATTAAGTCTATGTGCTATCATATTAAAATTCATGCTTCCGATTTCAGCATAAACAAGAGCCATCCCGAATAATAAAAAAGCTGAAGATGAAGCGGCCAATATTAAATATTTTATTCCGGCTTCCAACGATCTGTGAAAAGTTCTTAAATAAGCAATCATTACATACAAAGAAACGCTTAGTATTTCCAATCCTAAAAAGAAAGAAACAAAATTTGTACTCGCAACTAAAACCGAAGAACCTAAAGTCGCAGTAAATAATAATATATAATATTCTTCTTTTTGTTCTTTATGCTGTTCAAAATATTTATAGGACATCATTGTAACTATAAAACTAGCAGCTATTATTAATCCTATATAGAAAACGGAATAATCATCAATAATTAATAATGAAGATATTTTTACGGGAGTTAAATTCAGTACATTAAATAAAGAAATAAAAGATGCTGCAAATAGCAAAAGCGAAACGGAGTTTACATAATTATGCGAACGTTTAACTGCAATAAACAACATAATAATTATTGGTGCTGCGGCTAAAATTATTAATGGCATAAGTGCATAAAATTCAACTTCCGACACTATTCATCTCCTTCGTTTCTGTTCTTAACTCTGTTTAAATTTTCCTGTTCTAATATTTTAGTTTTGATAAAATTATAATCAGTTGAAAATTCTTGTTTATCTATTTTATTATTTAAACTCATTTTTTCATGGGAAACTTCGGTACTGTAGATAACCTTATTTACAGTGGATTTAACAGTATTCAAAACCGATTGCGGAAACAATCCCAGCCACACAATAACAACAACCATGGCTCCCATCATAATCATTTCTCTAACGTCAAAATCAGTTAGCTTTTCTCCCCAGTCTTTAACTTTTTCACCATGAAATACTCTCTGAATAATTCTTAATGAATAAAGTGTTGCAGCTACTAAACCTAAAGATGCAAGCACTGTAAATAACACACTCGATTGAAATGTACCGGCCAGAATTAAAAACTCGGCTACAAAATTGCCTAAGCCCGGAAGTCCTAACGAAGCCATAGCGAAAATTAAACCAATTGCTCCCATTCTTGGAACCTGGCTCCACATTCCTCCCATTTGGTTCATATCCCTTGTATGAATTCTATCCTGCAAAGCCCCGACAATAATGAATAATGCACCGGTGCTTATTCCGTGCGCTATCATTTGAATAACAACTCCCTGCATTGCTAAAACATTCAATGCGAAAACTCCGAGCATTACAAATCCCATATGACTTACGCTTGTATAAGCAACTAATCTTTTAAAATCTATTTGAGCAAATGCAAGTTTAGCTCCGTATAAAATTCCAATTACTCCAAGAAGCATTCCAATCGGAGCAAAACTTTCGACTGCATTCGGGAATAACGGAAGAATAAATCTTATCATTCCGTAAGCGCCGGTCTTCAATAATAATCCGGCTAAAATAACACTGCCTGCAGTAGGCGCTTCGGTGTGTGCATCAGGCAGCCAGTTGTGAAACGGAACGACAGGAAGTTTTACAACAAAAGCGATTAAGAATCCAAGCATCAGCCACATTTCCGTAGATGAACTCATTGATGTACCGATAAGCTGAGTATAATCGAAAGTATAAACGCCTGTGTTGTGCCCATGAATAAAATACAAACCTAAAATTGCAAGGAACATTAAAAGTCCGCTTGCCTGTGTAAAAATGAAAAACTTAAATGAAGCATAAATCCTGTTTTCATGTCCCCAGATACCAATAAGAAAATACATTGGTATAAGCATTACTTCCCAGAAAAAATAAAACAGGAATAAATCGAGAGAAAGAAATACTCCTATTATTCCCGCGAGAATCCACATTAAGTTAAAATGAAAGAAACCGACATTCTTGGTTATTCCTTTCCAGGAAGTTAAAACCGAGACCATCCCCAAGAAAAGGCTTAATAAAATAAGAATGAGACTGAGACCATCGAGTGCTAAATAAAAATTAATTCCAAATTGGGGAATCCATGTTAAATAAAGTTTAATTATCCATTGACTGGGAACAGTAATTGAAACACGGCTTAAATTGTTTATCCAAATCGAAAGCACAATTACAAAATCCAATGCCAGAGCAATTAGTGAAATCCACCGGGCTAAATCTTTGCTTCCTTTACTTGCAATCCACGCAAGTAATCCGCCGGCTATTAATATTATAATTATCCAAAGTAAAATCATAGAAATACCACTACGGTTATTGTAATTAAAGCTCCGATTACAATTCCCATTGCATACCAGCGAAGCTTACCGGTTTGTGTTAATTTTAAAATATGATTGCCTAAACCTGTTATCCATGCAATTGCTGAATAAATATAATCTATAAAATCTCTTCTGTCGATTTCGGCAAACCAAACAACCGGTTTAACAAATACATGATCATAAAGCCAGTCAAATCCCCAGCCTGAAAACCAATAATTATGAATTGCAGAATTCTCAAAACTTTCCGATGCTTTCGGTTTTTTCAAATAGAAATAATATGCTATATAAACTCCGACTAAAGCAGTAACGGCAGTAATAATTTGAAATAATAGTTCAGTTCCGATTCCAAGTTCATTAATATTAACTTTTGGTAAAGCTGTATTTAGAAAGTCTGAGAATAGAGGCCAATTTCCTAGAGTTTCGGGGAGCTCAATAAATCCGCCGATAACAGAAAGTACACCTAAAACTATTAAAGGAATTTTTATTTTAATTCCAGGCAAATGAGAAGGTTTGGTTTTATTTTCACCATAAAATGTAATGAATACCATTCTGAATGTATAAACGGAAGTTAATAGTGCACCCAGCCATCCGGCTGCCCACAGCCATGGACTGCCGATTTTACTTGACCAGGCATACCAGATAATCGCATCTTTGCTGTAAAATCCTGCTGTGATTAGCGGAAGTGCCGCCAATGAAGCCGAAGCAATTAAATATGTCCAGAAAGTTACCGGCATTAACTTCCTTAAGCCGCCCATTTTAAACATGTTATGTTCATGATGAAGAGCTAAAATTATAGCACCGGCTCCGAGGAATAAAAGTGCTTTAAAGAATGCATGAATCATAAAATGAAATACGGCAGCCGACCATGCGCCTACACCCAAAGCGAGGAACATGTATCCAATTTGACTTATTGTAGAATAAGCCAAAACTCTTTTAATATCTTTTTGTGTCAAAGCGCTGAAACCGGCAAGCAGTAATGTTAAAGCTCCAATAATGGCAACTATCATTTGTACAACCGGAGCTAAAGAGAATAGAACATGAGTTCTTGCAATTAAATAAACACCTGCAGTTACCATTGTTGCAGCATGAATTAAAGCACTTACAGGTGAAGGACCGGCCATTGCATCGGGAAGCCATGTTTGTAAAGGAAGCTGGGCAGATTTTCCAACTGCTCCGCCAAGCAGCAAAATTGCCGCTGCAAATGCCATCCCGGAACCAACCTGCCAAACTTGAGGTGCTTTACTAAGTATTTCAGAAATATTTAAAGTATTAAATGTAAGAACCAGCAAAAACAAACCGATTGCCATTGCAGTATCGCCGACTCTTGTAACAATAAAAGCTTTTCTTGCTGCAGCTCCGTTATTAGGATCTTTATACCAGAAACCAATTAATAAATAACTGCAAAGACCAACGCCTTCCCATCCTAAATAAAGAAGCAGAAGATTATCTGCAAGTACTAAAGTCAGCATTGAACCGACAAACAAATTCATATAAGCAAAGAATCTTGCATAACCTTCTTCATCTATCATAAATTCGGATGAATAAAGGTGAATTAAAAATCCCACAAATGTTATAACAAAAATGAATGTAAGAGAAAGAGCATCTAAATGAAAAGCTATCTGCGGTGAAAAATTATTAACGCTTATCCAATTCCATAAAACCTGATTAAAATATTCACCGGCAGGCGGAGAAGCAATAAAAGTTATTCCAATTATTATTGTAAGAAGAGCGGATAAACCAACAGAACCTACTCCAACAAAAGCAGTAAAACTTTTACTTAAATATTTTCCAAATATTGCTAAGATTAAAAATCCGGCAAAAGGTAATGCCGGTATTAACCAAAGTAATTCCAACATATTAACCTTTCATTTTATTAGCTGCATCAGCATCTAAAGTTTTAAATCTATGATAGATCTGTAAAATCAAAGCTAAGCCGATCGATACTTCTGCTGCTGCCATCGCAAGTATAAAAATAAACATTACCTGTCCGTCGGCTTGAAGCCATTTGGCTCCGGCTACAACAAAAGCCAGACCGGCAGCATTTAACATAATTTCAACAGACATAAGCATAAAAATTATATTTCTTCTTACCAGTAAACCGACAAGTCCTAAACCGAATAAAATTGCGGCTAATAATAAACCTGTTTCAGTGGTTATAACATTCATTCCGAATCTTCCTCAATAAATCTGTGTTTTAATTTCTTTTTCTTTCTTCCCAAATGATAAGCACCGACAATTCCGGCCATCAGCATAATTGCTGCAAATTCTACTCCAAGCAGATAAGTTGTGAATAAAGATATCCCAACTTGTTTCGGACTAATTTCAAATCCGTTTACTGCGGTTATTTGTCCTGAAGTTAGAATTATTACAAATTCTATTAATAGAACTAATGCTAGAATTCCCGGTCCGATCCACATACCTGGATTCAGCCATTTCTTTTCCTGTTCAACCGATTCGCCGCCGAGATTCAGCATCATAACAACAAAAATGAATAAGACCATTATTGCCCCGGCATAAATAATCACTTCCAAAGCAGCAATAAACGGCGCACCTATTACAAAAAATATAACAGCAACAGACAACAACGAAACTATAAGATAAAGCAATGCATGAACCGCATTCAATCTGGTAATTACCATTATTGTAGAAAATATTGCGATGATAGATGCTATGTAAAAAATAATTGTCATTATACTTTATAAATCTTCTTTTTCAATTTCTAAAAAATCTTACGGCATTAAATTTCTTATATCGATCGGCGGATCTTCATTTTCCGCTTCACCTTTATCTTTTCCGCTTATAGCCAAGTCCGGATACTCTGTAAAAATTATAACCGTGATACTTTCCTTCTCCGCTTATTAAAAGATCTTCTTTTTCATAAACTAAGTTTTGACGGTTGTATTCCGCCATTTCAAAATCAGGAATTAATTGAATAGCATAAGTCGGGCAGGCATCTTCACAAAAACCGCAGAAGATACATCGTGAAAAATTTATTCTGAAAAACTCGGGGTATCTTCTTTTTTCTTCCTGTTCGGTAGCCTGAAGAGAAATACAGTCAACCGGACAAGCAACGGCACACAAATAACAAGCTACACATCTTTCTTCACCGTCGGGATCACGTGTAAGTACAATTCTTCCTCTCCATCTAGGCGGAAGATAGTTTTTTTGTTCCGGATATTGAACAGTTACTCTTTTAGTAAATGCATGAAGAAAAGCTATCCATAAACTTCTTATTTGACTAAACATTTATTCCTCTAATCAATTTTTTCATATTTATCAAAAACTTACAACAACACTATTAAGCCCGGTAACCAAAATATTTAACAGAGCAAGAGGCAAAAGAAACTTTCCAGCCGTATTCCATTAATTGATCATACCTTGGCCGGGGTAATCCCGCTCTAAGCAAAATAAAGAATGCTATAAAGACAAAAACTTTAATAAAGAACCAAACAATAGGCGGAAGAAAACCTGGTCCAAGCCAGCCGCCGAAAAACAATGTTACAATCAAACATGAAATTAAAGTTATACCGAGATATTCTCCGACGAAAAACATTCCGAATTTCATGCCCGAATATTCAGAATGATAACCTGCAACTAATTCACTTTCGGCTTCGGGAATATCGAAAGGCAGTCTGTGTGTTTCTGCGATTCCGGCAATCATAAAAATTATAAAACCTATAAACTGCGGAATGAAAAACCACATTCCTTTTTGAGCTTCAACAATTTTGGTCATGCTGAATGAGCCAGTCAGCATTACAACTCCCATTAAAGACAAACCCATAAAAACTTCATAAGATATCATCTGTGCGGAACCTCTTAAAGCACCAAGCAGGGAATATTTATTGTTTGATGACCATCCTGCAAGAACAATACTGTATGCTCCCATCGACGACATCGCAAGAAAGAAAAGCAATCCAATATTAAAATCGGTTACTGAAATCCCGGGAGAATAAGGAACAATTGCAAAACTCATTAAAACTGAAATCATTACAATTGCCGGTGCGATTACAAAAACCGGTTTATCCGCAAATGAAGGGATCCAGTCTTCTTTAAAAAATATTTTTACCATATCTGCCAAAACCTGAAATAATCCGAAAGGTCCGACTCTGTTTGGTCCGTAACGATCCTGCCATAAACTTAACATTCTTCTTTCAAACCAAATCAATATAGCGGCGATGTTCAGCATAACAAATAAAACACCGACGACAATTAATATATATTTCAAAACCTCACTCATTATTTCGCTCCGGATATTTCATATCTTTTCGAAAAATCAAAATATGTCATTTCATTTAATCCAGCCGGAATTCCTATTACTCCTTCAGGCAAATCATTTTTAATTTTTATTGGAAGAAGAATTTTTTCGTTTCCGTTTGAGAATTCAATATTACCGTCTTTATCTGCATTTAATTTCTTTAAATCATTTTCATTTATTGCAGCATAAGGTTTCGGTGAACGTTCATTAACTGCCGGAGATAAAGAACTTAGTTCTTCCGATCCGTAAATATGATATACAGGAACAATCAGCCAATCCTTATTACTAGAATTTTCTGCTGATAAGTTAAAGTAACTTAGTTCGCTTTCTTCTTTTGGTTCGATTAAATCTTAATCCCGGATCGCCGTCGTGTAAAGATCCGCCGACTTCAATTTGATATTTATTTATAGATTGAACTGAATTCCAGCCGGGCGACCAGAAAAACGGAATTATAGAAGAAGGCGGTTTACCTTGATAACCCTCCATTGTATAAGTAAGAGCTGAGTCGGGGTCTTCCGGTGGTTTCGGCTCACTTACATTTTTATTTGCATTCATTGCGGTTCTCCCGCTGAACCTATGCTGTGCTCTTGGAATTTTTTGTCCGGCTTCTCTGAAACTTGGAGGAGGAGCTAAATTCTGAATGCCGTTAAAGAACGGAAAATTCTTAACAAGATCATTTACATAATCTTCAAAGGATGTCCATTCTGAAGTATCATTTTTATCCCGGGCAATAAAGAAATCTTCAATCCATCTCCAGCTTTCTTTAATATCTCCTTCGGGAACATAAACTTGATAAAATCTCTGAGCTCTTCCTTCATTATTAATAAAAGTCCCGTCGGATTCTGCAAAGGTACCAACCGGAATTACAGCATCTGCTTTTTCAGTTGTTGAATTTTTTAAATGATCTAGCACAATTACATTTTTACATTTGCTAAAAAATTTATCAACGATATCTTTGTTTTCTCTTCTATAAATATCATTTTCAAGAATAATCACATTTTCAAAAGATTCTTTTTCTATAGAATCAAAAGCATCATTTAAACTTTTTTCTTCAAGCAGAACAGAACCGAAACTGTTTACTTCGGGAACAACAAAAGTTAATCCCGGATTTTTGCCTGTTTTACTTAATGCCAAAGCTATATTTGCTGCGGCTTTAATAATATTTTCATTCTTTAAACTAGTTCCGGAAACTATTAAAGGATTTTTTGCTTTGGTAAGATCGTTAGCAGCCTGCTCAATAAATGTTTTAAATTCATCATTTAATTTTTGAGATGACGAAGAACTTTTATCAATCAAACTGGATATTGAAAAACCAATTTCGGCAATTTGTTCCGGTTTTATATTTATTGATTTTGCTGCAATATCGGAAAGTTTGGTACTGTAAGAAGAAGCAATATAAAAAGGACCTTTTTCATCTTGAATCGCTTCACGAACCGCAGCATCATTCCATTCCGGAATATTCATTTTACCTAAAATTTGTTTAGGAGCTTGATGAACCGATTGTCTTAATGACAGCGCAAGCATTGGAGCAGTATTTGTTACATCTTCACCTAAAATTAAAACCGCGTCCGCTTTTTCAACTTCTTTTAAAGATGGTGTACGAACCGGGCCTTCTTTCAAAATATTCAGAGCTAAAGTAATTAGTTTATTTTCTTTATCATTTATTCCGTTATAAAAATTGTCTTTGCCTAAAAGTTTCTGCAGCATATAATTAGCTTCAAGTGATGCTCTCGGTGACCCGATTCCAATTGTTTTTCCTTTTAAACTTTTTATATATTCAAGAACAGTTTCCTTATCGGATATTTCAGGGTTACTTTCTTTATTATATTTTCTTAACGGCTGCTTTATTCTTTTATCGCTGTTAACAAATTCATATCCAAATCTTCCGCGGTCGCAAATGAAATAACCGTTTACTTTTCCATTATATCTGCTTAATATTCTTCTCAATGAACCGTATCTTTCACCTGCAATAATATTGCATCCTAAACTGCATCCGTGTGCAAATTGATGGTGCGGTTGTTAAATCCCATTTTCTTGTATAATGTTTTTTTAAAGTTTTATCCGTAAAAACTCCGGTCGGACAAACTTCAACTAAATTGCCGCTGAATTCATTTTCTAAAGTTCCTTCTTCATATCTTCCGAAGTAAACATGATTTCTGGATGCAAAAGCATTAAAATCTCTTCCGCCTGCATGATCCCTGTAAAATCTTACACATCTGTAGCATTGTATACATCTATTCATTTCATGATTTATAAAAGGCCCTAAATACTGATTATTATAAGTTCTTTTATTGTAACTGAATCTTCTATAATCATGTCCGGTCATTACAGTCATATCCTGCAGATGACATTCTCCGCCTTCATCGCAAATCGGACAGTCGTGCGGATGATTTGTCATTAGCCATTCAATTACATTAGCTCTGAACTGAACCGACTCTTCATTCTTTTAAAGAAATTCTTAAATTATCCGAAACCGGTTCCATACATGCCATTACAAGCTTACCTTTATCATCCTTTTCATCTTTATACTTTATAACAGCACACTGCCTGCAGGCTCCAACTGAACCCAAAGCCGGATGCCAGCAAAAGTAAGGCAGATCAAGTCCCAGCGAAAGACAAGTTTCCAGAACGTTCTTTCCGTCTTTTACTTCGTATTCTTTATCATCAATAAATATTTTTGCCACCAATTACCTCCATGGACATCTTTGTTCTTTAATATGCCGTTCAAAATCATCTCTAAAATATTTTAATGCGCTTTGCAAAGGCTCCATTGCACCCGGTGCTAATGCACAAAAAGTATTTCCCGGACCAAGGTATTTTGTATGAAATGAAAGCAAATCAAGATCTTCCATTTTACCTTTGCCTTCATCTATAGATTTTAAAATCTTTTCTACCCAAGGTAAACCGTCACGGCAAGGTGTACACCATCCGCAGGATTCCTGTGCAAAAAAGTGCTGAAGATTCTGCACAGCTCCAACCGGACAAGTTTTATCATCAAGCACTATTACTGTTCCGGTTCCAAGCCTGCTTCCGGCTTTTGATACATTTGTAAAATCCATTTGTACATCAAGATGTTCTTCCACTAAAAAGTCTGTTGAAGCACCGCCGGGCAACGCTCCTTTAAATTTAAATCCTTCTTTCATACCGCCGGCATGTTCTTCTAAAATTTCTCTTAATGTAGTTCCTGAACGGAAGTTCCCATGTTCCCGGTTTATTAACTTTTCCGCTTACGCCATAAATTTTAGTGCCGCCGTCATCTGTTAAACTTAAATTCTTAAACCATTCGGCACCGTTGTTAATTATATGCGGTACACAACTAAGAGTTTCGACATTATTTACAATTGTCGGTTTTCCAAACAATCCGCTTACCTGCGGGAACGGAGGTTTTGCACTAGGGGTTGCACGCTTGCCTTCTAGAGCATTTAATAAACCGGTTTCTTCTCCGCACATATATCTGCCGACACTAGTATGCAGATGAAAATTTAAATTAAAACCGCTGCCGAGAATATTTTGTCCCAAATAACCTGAATCATAAGCTTCATTAATTGCTTTTGTAATTATTTTTGCTGCATCTTTATAAGCCCATCTTAAAAAGACATAAGCCTCTGTTGCCTGAATTGCATAAGCAGCTATAATCATTCCTTCAATTAATTGATGTGGATCGCCTTCTAAAAGCAGTCTGTCTTTAAATGTACCGGGTTCCATTTCATCAGCATTTGCAACCAAATATCTTTGCTGCGGAGCGTCGTCGCCCATTGGCACGAAACTCCATTTCAAACCAGTATTAAAACCGGCTCCGCCTCTTCCTTTTAAATTAGAATCTTTTACAAGGTTTTGAATTTCTTTAGGGGCCATTCCTTTAAATATTTTCCGCAGTGATTGATATCCGCCAGCTTTTTCATATTCCTTAATCGATAAAGGCTGCTGATCAGGTTTAATATTTTTTGTTAAAGGTTTTTCCATTTAATTCGATTTCAATTATAATTTTCTAAAATTTTATCAAGTTTTTCCGGAGTTAAATCACGATGCAAATCATTATCGATCATTAATGCCGGCGAATGGTCGCATGTTCCTAAACAAGGGATTGTTAAAAGAGTAAATCTTTTATCTTCGGTTGTCTCACCGAGTTTGATTCCCAGTCTTTTATATAAATGATCAAGGATTTGCGGATAACCCATTATATAACAGCTTATGCTGTCGCAAATTAAAATTACATGCTTACCAACGGGCTGACGAAAAACAAGGTTATAAAAAGTTGCAACACTGTCCAGCTCTTCAGAAGTCATTTCAAGTATTTCGGCAATGTCTTTTATATTTTCGTCGGATATCCATCTTCTTTTATTTTGAACAACTTTTAATGCTTCAATACAAGCCGCTCTTTTTTGAGGATATTCTTTTATATGTTCTTCATATTTCTTTCTTCTCTTCGTCTGTAAGCATAAATATTTTTTATATTTAAATTATCTGTCAATATCTGCAAGAACAAAATCGATACTTCCTAAAATTGATAGCATATCCGCAACAGTGTATCCTTTACTTATATAAGGAAGCATCTGCAAATGCGGAAATGAGGGAGTTCTGATTCTTGTTCTGTATGAATGTGTATTTCCATCGCTGATTAAATAATAACCGTTATTTCCTTTTGTTGCTTCTATTCCGAAGAATGCTTCACCGGGAGGAATAACCGGTCCCCAGCTTACACTGAGGAAATGAGTTATTAAAGTTTCTATGTCGTGCATTGTTCTATCTTTTCGCGGCGGCGTTGCCAAGTGATCATCCGATTTATAAGGACCTTCCGGCATATTTTTAACACATTGATCTATAATTCTTAAACTCTGTCTCATCTCTTCTATTCTAACCATCGCTCTGTCAAAACCGTCACCGTTATTTCCGGTTGGAATATCAAATTCAAATTGATCATATCCTGAGTAAGGACGTTTTTTTCTAAAAT
Source organism: uncultured Ignavibacteria bacterium (assembly GCA_963713505.1). Classification (GTDB taxonomy): domain Bacteria; phylum Bacteroidota; class Ignavibacteria; order Ignavibacteriales; family Ignavibacteriaceae; genus CAVQMC01. The sequence continues at coordinate 84,850 of CAVQMC010000019.1, forward strand.
CCCAGTCCATACCAGTTGCTCTTAAACCCGGACCTGTTACTCCCCACTCAATTGCTTCTTTAGTTGTATATGCACCAATTCCGACTGTTCTTGCTTTAATTATTTTGTTTTTCATTACTAATTTGTCGTACTCATTTAATCTGGCGGGCATATAATCAACAAAATCTTTTACTAGTTTTTCCCAGCCTTTGGGAAGGTCTTGTGCAACTCCGCCGATTCTAAACCAGTTTGGATGCATTCTATCGCCGCAAATAGCTCCAATAATTTCAAATATTTTTTCGCGGTCTGTAAACATGTAAAATACAGGTGAAAGCTGTCCGATATCCTGTGCAAAAGTTCCATACCAAACAAGATGGCTGGCAATCCGGAATAATTCACTTAACATAATTCTAATTACTTGCGCTCTATCGGGTACTTTTATTCCTGCTAATTTTTCCACAGCTAAACAATAAACAAAGTTGTTCATCACACCGCCTAAATAATCAATTCTATCTGTATAAGGAATAAATGTATGCCAGGTTTGTCTTTCTGCCATTTTTTCGGCGCCGCGATGATGATAACCAATATCCGGAACGGCATCTATAATCTCTTCGCCATCTAATTGAAGAACTATTCTTAAAACTCCATGTGTTCCCGGGTGCTGCGGACCGACATTTAAAAACATAAAATCCGTATCATCGCTTCTTCTTTCTAATCCCCATTCTTCCGGATGAAATTGAAGTGCTTCCTGTTCTTTTATTTGTTTATCTTCCGGTAAAATAAAAGGACCCATTTCGGTTGCCCGCGCTGGATGTTCTTTCCTTAAAGGATGCCCGGTCCATGTCGGCGGCATTAAAATTCTTTTTAAATGAGGATGGCCGGAAAAATTAATTCCGAACATATCATAAACTTCGCGTTCATACCAATTTGCATTCTGCCAAAGGCTGGTAACTGTGGGAAGCGAGTTTTCATTATCTTTTAATGCAACTTTAATTCTTATATCATCGTTTCTTTCAAAGGATAAAAGATGATAAACAACCGTAAATTCACTTTCAGGATAGCCATTATTTCTTTTATCTCTTGCACGTTCATCAATTCCTGTAAGATCATAAAGCATTTTATATGGTTTGTCGATTTCATTCTTTAAAGAATTTAAAAGCTTTACGATATTATTTTTATCAGTCCACAACGTGGGAAATTCATCCTTAGTCTGCTGCGGAGTCACAAAAGAATCACCGAATTTATTCTTTATATTATTGATTACTTCATTGTTCATATTATTTCAATGTAAATCAATCTTGTTTTAACTTTATTTAATATTGATTTAAATTTCATCCGGCGGTCTAAGTTTAGTCATTTTTATTCTTTCTTCTCTTTTCAATTCCTTTAAAGATATCTTTTCGGGTTTTACTACGCCTTGCGGACCGATGGCCCAGCTTAAAGGTCTCTTTTCTTTTCCAACAGATTCCCTTAAATGAACAAGTCCTTCAAGAAATGCATCCGGTCTGGGCGGACAGCCCGGAACATACATATCAACGGGCATAAACTTATCGACACCTTGAACTACACTGTATATATCATACATTCCGCCTGAATTTGAACAGGAACCCATTGATATTACCCACCTTGGTTCCATCATTTGTTCATACAATCTTTTAATAATCGGGGCCATTTTAATAAAAACAGTTCCGGCAATAATCATAACATCTGCTTCCCTGGGAGTTCCTCTAATAACCTCTGCTCCGAATCTTGCCAAATCATATTTACTTGTTAATGTTGTTGCCATTTCTACGTAACAACAGGATAATCCGAAATTAAACGGCCACATGGAATTTTTTCTTCCCCAGGCAAGCAGATCTTCTAAACGGCTTAATATTATATTTTTTGATATAACTTCTTCAAAAGATCCGGTTCCGCTTTGAACCGCGGTAGGATCTATTGTTTTACTTAACCACCATTTCATAAATTATTTTCTTTTTCTTTAAACTTTTTTTGTGCTTTTAATATTTTCTTTCCGCTCGGACCGAAATTCAGCGCACCGATTCTCCATTCATAAATAAATACAGCTATTAAAATTCCGATAAACACAACCGCACCGATATAACCTGTCCAGCCCAAGTTCTTTAAATGCAACTGCCCATGAAAAAATAAAAACCGCTTCCAAATCAAAAATCACAAAGAACATTGCAACTATATAGAAGTGTGCAGAAAATCTTATCCTTGCATTTCCTGTTGAAACAATTCCTGATTCATAGGCTTCATCGGTTTCATTTTCTTTATGTCTTTGTCCGATGAAATGAGATATGATAAGCATACCTGCAGCAACAAGCACAACTAAAACTGCATACAGTAAAAGCGGCCAAAGTGTGGTTGGATATTCGGTATTCAATAGATAACTCCTCTCAATTTTAAGTTGATTGAGTTCTATTTTATCGAAGTCGACTTCCGAATTAAGAACTTTTTAAATAAACGAATAACGAAATAAAAATATGAAATGTTGTTTCAAGGGTCTGTGATATATGATAAAAAGAAATGTAGCAATTGATTTACCATAACGATAGTCGAAAGTACAGCAAGAGAAGATTTGTTTAACAAACAAGAAATATTAATAAAGATATAATAATTCTTTTTACCGAAAGCAGAATTATGTAATTTAATATCTTATAATCAAAAATAAAGAATTAATGAAAGGATAAAATTAACGGATAAATTCTAGTATATATTTAAACCAGCATCAAATTATATATTTTATAAAAAATTTAATTTCCTAAATAAAGTTATCATTCTATTATTCCATATTTCGAAAAAAAAGCCGAAGCTTGTCTCTGCTAATTATTCACTGCATTAATTGAAGATTATGATAAATTTGATCAAATTATAAGTGATTTTATAAAAGGTTAGAAAGTATATCATTTAATTGTGTGATTATTATATATCGTTAAAAATTTTTAATTTAATAGTAATAAGATTCATTTTCATATAATGAAAATAATTTTTATCTTATATCCTATTAGTACACACCAACTTTAAGACGAATTAAAATTCTCCATACAATAGAGTTTTATTTATAAATAAATGTTTAAACAACAATAAAAGGGAAAATATGAAAATAAAATTCTTACAATTTGTTTTGTTTTTTACGATGGCTGTTTTAATCACCTCAGCATCAGCTCAAATACCTAACAGCGGTTTTGAAAACTGGACTAACGGGAACCCGGACGGCTGGGTAACTGATAATATTCTGGGTTTAGGAACACCTGTGACTCAATCTTCAGATGCTCATTCGGGATCTTCTTCGGCTAAGTTATCTGTAATAAGTATTGCCGGTCAGCCGTTTCCTGCCTGGATGTATACAATAGAAGGTGTGCCTATAAATTATAGAGCGGGTTCTTTGACAGGTTATTATAAATTTTCACCTGCGGCAGGTTCTGAGTTATTTTACGTAAGCATATTATTAGCTAAAAACGGTTCATATATAGGAAGTGGAGAAGTATCTATTTCATCTGCCCAATCTACATATACTCAATTGGTGGTTCCTATTAGTTATGCCACAAACGATGTTCCTGATTCAGCTTATATTTATGTGGCTGTGGGTGATTCCAGCTCCGGTCCAACCATCGGCTCCGTTGCTTATCTTGATGACTTATCATTTGGAAATGCAACCGGTGTACAGGATGAAACCAGCAAACCATTAACCTTTAAAATGGAACAGAATTATCCAAATCCTTTTAACCCGAGTACAAAAATTCAATATACGATTCCCGAGGCTTCGGTCGTTAATCTAAAAATATATAATATACTTGGAAGCCAGGTAAAAGAATTATTAAACGAAAGACAATCGGCAGGAACTCATCTTGCAACGTTTAATGCAACAGATTTACCCAGCGGAATTTATATTGCAAAATTAACTGCTGGAACTTATACTAAAACTATTAAGATGACACTGCTGAAATAATATAAGTTTATTTTTCTTAGAAATGCCGGGAATTTCAAGCAATTTCCGGCATTCTTTTTAATCTGTTGTTACATGTCAAAGAAAAACATTTCTATAATCTTATTCTAATTATTATATTTAATTATTGCTTCTCGCTCATATCTACAATTAAACCGGAGAATATTTGAACCAACATTTTTTAATTGGACTCAGTGCAATAATAGTATTCGGTATACTTGCTCAATGGATTTCGTGGCGCTTAAGATTTCCATCTATTTTGCTTTTGTTGATATTTGGTATTATTGCCGGTCCGGTTACCAATTTTCTAGACCCGGATCTCTTTTTCGGAGATTTGTTATTTCCATTCGTGTCAATTTCTGTTTCAATTATACTTTTTGAAGGCGGATTAAATTTAAAATTCTCCGAATTAAAAGCAGTTGGCGGAATAATCAGGAATTTAATAACTATCGGAATAATTGTAACATTAATTCTTTCTGTTCTCGGTGCTTATTATATTTTAGGATTTTCTTTCTATATATCTTTTCTTTTAGGTTCTATACTTGTTGTTACCGGGCCGACTGTAATTTTACCAATCTTAAGACATGTTAAACCAAAAGGTCAGCTTAATTCAATTTTAAAATGGGAAGGAATTATTAATGATCCTATAGGAGCATTAATGGCTATTCTTGTTTTTGAAAGCATTATAGCAGGAGAATTTCAGGATGCTACAGTTGTAGCCGTTATCGGTATACTAAAAACAATTCTTATAAGTTCTTCGTTTGGATTGATTGGCGGCTTTTTTATTATGCTTTTAATTAAAAAACAGCTTATCCCGGATTTTCTGCAAAATCCGGCAGCTTTAACATTTGTAATAGCGGTTTTTACAGCATCAAATTTGGTTCAAGCAGAAAGCGGTTTATTTGCCGTTACTGTTATGGGGATTTTCCTCGCAAATCAAAAAAGCGTTAGCATAACCCATATTATAGAGTTTAAAGAAAACTTAAGACTGCTTTTGCTTTCGGTACTGTTTATAATTCTTGCTGCCAGATTAAAAATAACAGATCTGCAGATGCTTAATGTTTATAGTTTCTTATTTGTTGGTATCCTTTTAATATTTGTACGTCCGCTCTCGGTTTTTCTTTCAACAATAGGCTCACATCTTAATATTAAAGAAAAAATATTTTTGTCCTGGATGGCTCCGAGAGGAATTGTCGCCGCTGCAGTTTCATCTTTGTTTTCAATTGAATTAATAAGAGCAGGCCATCCGGAAGCCGAAGTACTTGTTCCAATTATGTTTTTGGTAATAATAGTTACGATAACAGTTTATGGTTTAAGTTCTTCTCCTTTAGCAAAATGGCTTGGATTATCCAACCCCAACCCGCAGGGATGCTTAATAATCGGTGCTCATCCGTTAGCAAGGGCAATCGGTAACGTTATTAAAAGCAAAGGCTTTAAAGTTTTACTCGTGGATACCAATTATTACAATATTAAAGAAGCCAGAATGGAAGGGCTTGCCGCATATCAAGGCAGTATAACTTCACAAAATATTTTAGATAATATTGATTTGGAAGGAATTGGAAAACTGCTTGCTCTAACTCCTAACAAAGAGGTTAATTCGCTTTCTGCATTGTATTTTATTAAAATATTCGGCAGTAATAAAGTTTATCAGTTAACAATTGAAGAAGATGACAGAAAACAGGGGAAACAAGTTTCTAAAGAACTGAGGGGACAAATTTTGTTCGGGAATAATATAAGTTATAATCTTTTACAAAATAAAATTATTGAGGGATGGATCGTAAAATCTACACCTATAACGGAAGAATTTAATTACGATGATTTTTTAGTAACTTACAATAAAGAAAAAAGTATTCCTTTATTTTTAATAAATGAAAATAAAAACCTTGTTGTATTCACAAGTGAATATAAACCAGTTCCTAAAGCAGGGCAGACAATTATAAGCTTAGTAAAAGAAAACTGAAAAATATTAATAATCAATGATATTTCTTCCTTTAGGCGGCGGCGGTGAAATTGGGGCAAACAGTTATTATTTAAATTTATCAGGGACAGGTATAATTCTGGACTGCGGTATGCACCCGCAGAAAATTGGTTTGGATGCTCTTCCAGATTTTGATTTAATCGGTGATAAACCTGTTGATTTTGTTTTAATTTCTCATGCACATCAAGATCATTTAAGTTCACTTCCCTTTTTAGTTAAAAAATTTCCGTATATAAAAATAATAACTACTCCGCAGACAAGAGCTTTAACAGAATTAGTTCTTCACAATTCCGTTTCAATCCTTAAAGAACAGCTTGGCGATAATGACGAACTTAATATTTATACTCATGAGGAAATTGATTTATTAATTCAGACAATTGATTATAAAGCTTATAATGAAAAATTTTTAATTGACGGCTATAAAAATTTCGGAGATAAACATATCTATGCAGAATTTTTTGATGCCGGGCATATTTTGGGTTCTGCAGGAATATTAATTGAATATGATAACCAGAAATTATTTTACACGGGCGATATAAATCTGACAAATCAAACTTTATTAAAGGGTGCAGAACTTCCAAAATCAAAAATAAATACTCTTTTATTGGAATGTACTTACGGTGCAACGGAATCAGCCTCAATTTTGAACTGGGAAGATGAAACTTTGCGGTTTTCCGAAGAAGCAAATAAAATTATAAACGGCGGAGGATCTATATTAATTCCCGTTTTTTCTTTGGGAAAAATGCAGGAAATGCTTGCAATAATTTTTAATTTGATTCAAAAAGGCAAACTTGCAAATATTGATATTTACACAGGCGGAATTTCTGAAAAGATAAACAGGGTATATGATTATAACCGTTATGTAGTTAATATGATTGATCCCGAATTTGAAATAACAAACATTCCCCGGAAAAATTTATATGAAGTTCAGGACTACAATGAATTTTTTAAGAATCCATGCATTGTTCTTGCATCGAGCGGAATGATGATTCCGGGTACGGCATCATTTAATCTTGCTAAAAGATGGATTAAACAAAAAGGCTCGGCAATTTTTACGGTCGGATATATGGATGAAACTACGCCCGGATATAAAATTTCAAATTCATCTGAAGGCGATAAAATCAAATTTACGGATTTTGATAAAGAAGAAATTATCAAATGTAAAATAAAAACATTTCGTTTTTCGGCTCATTCCAAAAGAGAAAATCTTTTGCAGATCGTTAAAATACTTAATCCTGCAAATGTAATTTTACTTCACGGTGATCATGCGGCAATTGACTGGATGGGTTCTTCAATCATTAAAAATTATAATCATATAAAAGTTTATTCTGCAGAAACTGGGAAAGAGATAAAAGTTTAAATTCCGGATTGTGCTGAATAACTTATTAATTATTTTATGAGATTATTAAATTTGATCCGCAATTAAAAAGTAATTCGAAATTTTAACATGGAAACGGGGAACGACAACAAAGATTTAACTTTTAATTATTCGGAAAATATAAATATCAATTATAGGGTTTACGGAAACGGAACTTTAAATATTTTCTGCATTCACGGTTACGGCTCATCCCTTAGAACATGGCTGGATATAAAAGATAGTCTTTCACCAACGGCAAAATTATTTTTGATTGATCTTAAAGGATTCGGGCTTTCCTCAAGACCAATTTCGAAAAACTATACACCGAAAGATCACGCTTTAATTGCTGCGTCATTTATTAAAGAAAAAAACTTATCCGAAATAATTTTAATGGGACATTCATACGGCGGAAGTATTTTACTTGAAACTTTATTACTACTTAAAAAGAATTTCAAAAACATTAAAGTTAAAAATCTTATTCTAATTGATCCTGCAATTTATATTGAAAAACTTCCGTTTCTTTTATTTAGGTTGAAAGAACCTTTTTAAAAAATCTGATAATAGATTTCATCCCGGCAAAGTTAATTGCTTTAATTTCACTGAGGAGAATGTTCATTGACAAAAAAAGATTAACAAAAGAAAGAATAAATAATTACGCTTATCCGTTAAAAATTCCGGGTTCAAAAATTTCTTATAAAAGAACAGCAATGGAAATGTATCCTTATATAAAAGATAATATTGAACCGTATATCAAAAACATTAAAGAAAATACTTTAATTATTTGGGGAGAAAAAGATCCTTTAATTCCTGTTGAACATGGCTATTTGTTAAACAAAGAAATTTCGAATTCAAAACTATATATAATTTCAAATTGCGGACATGCGCCTCAGGAAGAAAAACCCGCAGAAACCTCAAAAATTATTTTAGCTTTTATTAATAACCTCTTACCTAACAAACAATAAATCCATACATTAAACGAATTCTTCGACCATTCATACCATTACAATTGGAAGCCTATTAAAATAATATTAAAATTTGATGTAAATATTAATGAATAATGCAAAGGAACGGAGGCTACTATGAAAAAGCTAAGTGTCTTTTTCTCGGTTGTTCTTCTCCTCATGCTGTTTTCCACTTCCTGCTACTCCAAGGAGATTTCCAAGACAAAAAATGAAGAAATAAAAAAGAAAGAATTGATTGCACAAAACCTTTTAAATGGAATTAATTCGGATAACCTAGGATTGAAGACCTGCTCGACCTATTTAATAGGAGAATTTTGCTGTGATAAAGCAGTTATTCCCTTATTAAGGATTTTACATAACGATAAATTTGAAGAGTCAAGAATTTTAGCAGCACTAGCTCTTTATAAAATTGGTGATTCAAGAGGAATTTTTGCAATAAAACAAGCGGTAAAATTTGATGAAAGTGATAGGGTAAGACGAATGTGCGATAAATTTTACAGAGCTTATTACAGCAAAGAGCCGGTTTCAGCAGATATTCTTTTAGCCGAATAAATTATAGAACCGGAATTTTTTATTCCGAATTATTATAAAAATTATTTCAGCAGAATCATCTTTTTCGTTTCTGAAAATCCTTCTGCTTGAATTCTATAAAAATAAATTCCGCTTGAAAAGTTTTCGGCATTCCATTTCACTTTATAACTGCCGGCAGATTTAAATTCATTTACCAATGTTGATATTTTTTTCCCTAACAAATTGTAAACCTCAATCTTAACATTCGAAGATTTTGGAATTGAGTAATTAATTGTTGTTGAGGGATTAAACGGGTTGGGATAATTCTGCTGTAAAAGATATGCTTTTATTAAAGAAGGTGAACTTCTATCGACAGAAGAAACATCGGGAGTAACTTTGGAAAGCCAAATTCCTCCCTGACTAAACGAACTGGTTTCTCCGTTAATTATATAACCTCCATCTGAAGTTTGTTTAACTGAAAATCCCAAATCATCATGGTTATAGCCAATCGGCTGATTCCAATATTCATCGCCGTCCGAATTAACTTTTATAAGCCATGCATCAGGATCAACACCGAATGAAAAAGAATAAGTTACTCCGAGAAGAATAAAGTTTCCGTCGGAAGTCGGCTGAATAGAATAGCCTTCATCATCATGAACTCCGCCGAAAGTTTTTGTCCAAATTGTATCACCGATGCTGTTTAACTTAAACAGCCATAAATCATAAAAGCCGGCGGAATTAAAATCCATAGTAGAGCCAATAACCAAAAAATTTCCATTTGAGGTTTCCTGGACATCTTTTGCTTCATCATATGAAATTCCGTTGCCGCCAAGTTCATTCTCCCATACCAAATTTCCGTTTGCATCGGTTTTAATCATACATGCATCCCAAGAACTGTCGTGCGCCGCCCAAATTGTTCTTCCTACTGCAATATATCCGCCGTCATTTGTCTGTTTGACTGAATTACCCAAATCATAGTTGTATGTATTAGACCAGACAATATTACCATTTTGATCAGTTTTGCACAGCCATATTTTTGAATAATTGTCTCCCTGCGGAAGAGCATTACCGGTAAGTATAAAACCTCCGTCGGAGGTTTCTTGAATTGAAGTAACATAACCACCTTTAATATTGCTGTATAATCTTGTCCATAAGATATTTCCATTAGTACTGATTTTTGTTATAAAAGCACTTGTAGTATCGGCACCAAAATCATAAGTGTATCCGGCCATTATATATTGACCGTCTTCGGAAAGTGCCACAGAAGTGCCGTAGTAATTTATGCTTCCTCCACCAAGGGATTTTGTCCAAAGAGTGTCGCCGTTGGAATCTGTATTGATGAGCCAGGCATAAAAAGCATTGGCTCCAGTAGGCTGGATAAATCCGGTAGCAATATAGCCGCCGCTGTTTGTTTGTTGAACCATATTTGAATTCATATACATTTGACCGCCGTAGGCTTTATTCCAAACTGTGTCTACGGCTTGTGCCGGTATCATTCCATAAAAAAGCAATGTTAAAAACAAAGCAGACGAAAATTTCAAAAATATATTACGCCATATGATATAAAATAAATTGAAGCTAGGATATTTCATTATTTTTTCCTCGTATTGGCTTTTATTATTTAATTGTCATTAAAAGAGTTGCGTTTTAATTGTAAATGCGAAAAAGTTAACCGATTTGGTTCAATTGGATTGTGAATTTAGGTTTGATAGTTAAAATTCGCTGAATTTAAATTATTTATCACTTGACAGTATCATTTCAAAAATTTATCTTGAAATTCAAATTTAGATCGGAATGAATTGAACGATAAAATCACATATCAAATCCTTACATCTATCCCAACTCTTTCCTGGCGCTGGCGCCGCTAATATCACTACATACTTTCGAATAGTTACATCCATAATTTTTAAATAAATCTTAAAAATCAATTATTCATTATTCTTTAATAATTTATTGGAGGTCGTTATGACTGAATCTAAAAAAATCCTTTTAAATGAATCCGAATTACCGGATAATTACTATAACATACAGGCGGATCTTCCTAATCCTCTACTGCCGCCTCTTCATCCCCAGACTAAAAAACCGATTGGACCTGATGATTTAAAACCTCTTTTTCCAATGGAACTTATAAAACAGGAAGTATCAAAGGAAAGGTACATAGAAATTCCTGATGAAGTTAAAAAAGTTTATAAAATGTACCGGCCAACTCCTTTGTACAGGGCATATAACCTAGAAAAGAAATTGGATACCCCGGCCAAGATTTATTATAAATATGAAGGGGTTAGTCCTTCGGGATCTCATAAACCAAATACTGCAATTGCACAAGCTTTTTATAATAAAATGGAAGGAGTAAAAAAATTAACAACAGAAACGGGCGCCGGACAATGGGGAAGCGCATTAAGTTTTGCTTGCAATCAATTCGGTTTGGAATGTGAAGTTTATATGGTTAAAATAAGTTATGATCAAAAGCCGTATAGAAAAATAATGATGAATACATTCGGAGCCGAAGTAATATCATCACCAAGCAGCAAAACAAGCTCGGGAAGAAAAATTTTAGCTGAGGATCCGGATTCTCCCGGAAGTTTGGGGATTGCAATTTCCGAAGCAGTTGAAAAAGCCGCAAGTACCGAAGGAACAAATTATTCACTCGGCAGCGTACTTAACCATGTTTTAATGCATCAAACCGTAATTGGTCAGGAAGCAATTAAACAGCTTGAAATGACGGGAGATTTTCCGGATATAATAATTGCTCCGTTCGGCGGCGGATCGAATTTCGCTGGAATTGCTTTTCCATTTTTAAGATATAATCTACAAGAAGGGAAAAAAATAAAATGTGTCGCAGTTGAACCGGCTTCTTGTCCTAAACTTACTAAAGGTGAATTCAGATATGATTTTGGCGATACGGTTGGATTAACCCCGCTTATCCCGATGTACACTTTAGGGCATACATTTATTCCCGCTCCAATACATGCCGGCGGATTAAGATATCATGGTGCAGGTGCAATTATTAGTCAGCTTTTAAAAGACAAACTAATTGAAGCTTCTGCAATTCAGCAATTAGAATGTTTTAAAGCGGGTGTTTTATTTTCTCAAACAGAAGGAATAATTCCCGCTCCTGAAGCTAATCATGGGATTGCTCAAGTTATAAGGGAGGCATTAAAAGCTAAAGAGGAAGGTACTTCAAAAACAATATTATTTAATTTATGCGGCCACGGATATTTTGATATGAGTGCTTATGAAGCGTATTTTGCAGGACAACTTGTTGATCATGAATTAAGCGAAGATGAACTGTATTCCGATTTAAGAAATCTTGAAACACCAACAGCAGCATAGATATAATTAGGGCGCATGTAATGTGTGCCCATTTAATCTACCAAAAACTCACCATCTTTAATTATAATTTTACTCTTTTTATCTTTAAAGAAAGCCTCTATCGTTGGCTTATAAAAAAGATAATCTCTGTGAATTTTTGATTTGTTCTTTCCGCCCGGAAAATCTTCATTGTTTCCAAAAGCAATATGTGCAGTACCTATGGCTTTTTCATCCTCCAGCATATTCCCTTTTATACGAGCTTTGGGATTCACACCAATCCCGAGTTCACCAATTATTTTTGCATCTTCATCAATCTCAGTAAGTTCTGTTATCCTTTTAATTAGATTTTTATCTTCACTTTCAAAACCTGCAACCTTACCATTTCTTATTGAAATTTTTAAAGGTTGTTTTAATAATCCAATATCACCAATACTTGCATTTACAACTACAATTCCATTAGCTTCTGTTTCTTCAGGGGCACAATAAATTTCGCCGCAGGGAAGGTTGCACATACATCCGGGTGTTACATAAACATCGTCGGAAAAAATTCTTTCCGAAATTCCGAGAGAGAAATCCGTTCCTTCTTTTGTTGTAATTTTTAATCGATAAGCATTTCTTAAATGATTGATTAAAAAAGTTGCGGTTAACATCATGCTGCTGTAATCTATATTCATTGGTCCTTCCGTCATCATATCTTCCGTAATCCCGGGCATATGTCCGCATTTTATTTTTTTATTCTTTTCAATTGCAAATATCCAGTTGATTCTGAAAGGAACTTCTTCGGGAATAGCTTTAATTATATTTAAAACAACAGTGCTGTTTGGAAGCAAATCTAATAAACCTTCCGGAATATTTATCAACGGACGCTGAAGTCCATTAATATTAAACTGCTTTACTTTACAACCGTTTTTTTCACCAGCAATCCGGAACGCTTCGGCAATATTTCTGCTTTCTGTGTCACTTACAATTAAAATTTCATCGTTTGTTATCAGGTTGAGGACGGATTTTAACGAATTTGCTGCAGCATCTATCATTAACCCCTTTTTATCCATTTAAATACTCCTCTGAAGTATTTTGATGTTATAACTTAACTCTTATAATAATTATTTGCAATAATGATAAACTTTTCGCAATAATTAATCCTTCGATTTTAGATAAAAAATCAAGCTTCCGTATCATTTTTTTTCTTTTTTTCCTTCCATAATTTAGTGCCGGCTAATATTCCGACTGCTCCTAAAATAGGATTTAGGAAAAGAGTAGATACAGGCTGTTTTGCATCTTTCATTGCCTGCATATTAGAAACATTCCCCTCACGTATCTTACTTGTTTCTTGGGTTTTACTTAACTGGGGAATTGCCAAAACTATTCCGAGTATAAATACAATCGCAGCAAAAACATAAGTTGTTTTTTTATCTTTGGAAATTAGTGTACAAACATATCCGCCTATTACAGCAGCAATTATGCTCAATAATAAACTTAAAATAACCCAAGTAATGGTAACATTGTATGAACCGGGTTCAAAAGTATTTTCAACGCCAAGTACCAAATATAATAACGTAAATGTTACAAACACTAACGCTGCCATTACAATATAGCCTACAATTATCCCGAATAATCTTCGAACCATAAAACCTCCAAACTTTTTTGTGAAAATAAAGAAGGGAAAACGGATACTTTGCAAGTTAACAAATAATAGATAATCTCAAAATTATTTAAATTTTAATTGGTGTTTTTTAATGAGGGCTGTAGTTTTCTTTTCTTTCTGAATTCTCTGTAAATACCTTCAATTAAAAATGCGGCTCCGAACATTGCAATAAGCACCCAAATATTTTGAGGATTAGTTGCTATGGTTTGAACTATCATTAAGACTAGTGCAGTTAAACAGAGGATTATTCCCGAAAAGGAAATCCATTTTTTAGAATTTGTTTTACTGCTTAATTTAACATTTGCAGCATTAACAGAAGCAAATATTAAAAGAAAGCCTGCGCTGCCCATTGTTGATATTCCGCTTAAATCAAAAAGATTTGCAACAACTAAAGTTAAAACGGAAGTTATTAATAATCCTTCTACAGGTTTATTCCAAATTTTCCATTCTAATCTTTCGGGAAGTTCACCGTCCTTTGCTATAACATAACTTACTCTTGCGGCACCGTATAGTGTTGCGTTTATTGCCGAGCCGGTTGAAAGAATTGCTGCGACAGCAATCAAAGTAAATCCGGCCTTTCCCATAAATGGTTTTGCTGCTTCTGCTAATGCATAATCCTTTGCATCAACAATTTTTCCTACGGATAAATTTCCAACAGTTACCAATGCAACTAAAATGTATAAAATAATTACAAAGCCTACGGATGAAAAATATGCTCTGGGTAAAATCTTTTTGGGGTTTTTAACACTTCCGGCTGTATTTGCAATTAATTCAAATCCTTCATAAGCTAAAAAGATTATCATTCCTCCGGCAATTAATTCTAAAGAACTGCTCCATTGAGAAGGCTGAATTCTTTGAACATCTATGGAACTAAATCCGATAGCAACAAAAAGAATTAAGATCATTAGCTTTACCAGGACAATATATTCCTCTGCTTCGCCAACCAGTTTTGATCCGATAACATTTAGTGCAGTAAACAAAATGATTGAGCCGCTGATCAAAATATGTTTCCAGAATTCGTGGGCCCCCGGAAATAAACTTGCACCGTAGCTTCCGAATGCATACGAATACAAAGAAAGCATAACTATATAACTCAGCCAAAGCAGCACATTCATTCCGCCCGTAAACAAATCTCCGCCGAATGCCTGGTTTAAAAACTCAACTGTTCCCCCTTGACTTGGATATGTTATTGATAATTTTGTATAAGAATATGAAGTAATAAGAGCAACAATCCCTGCTAAAAGAAATGCAATCGGAGTTCCGCCGTGAGCCAATTTTACCGCTAAACCAAGAACTGCAAAAATTCCTCCGCCGACCATTCCGCCTATCCCTATCGCCGTTGCCGAAAAGTAACCTATTTTATTATCTTCGCTTGAATTTTTACTCATATGGTGATTTGAATTTATAAATTATAGTTAGTTATATCCGTTTAGAAAATAAAACAATATTTCAAGAATCAGTTTGATATTGATTAATCGTGTGCGCTTGTTTATAGTCAAAACAATTTTAATATAATCTACAATTGAAGAATAGAAGATTTAATAAAATAAAATAGCCGCAGAAAAGGTGCGGCTTTTAAAATATTCATTAATTAAGAATTAAAACATAGGCCAAAGCCATCCGAATATTCCGCCTGTAAATAATGCATAGATTAAGCCGTCAATTACGGATTTAATAGTTGCGCCCCAGCTTTTACCAAACCAAATACTGTTTTGCAAAAGCGCCAGACTGTATCCGGCAAATGCAACAACACCCGTAAATCTAAAAACAGAAAGATAATCTGCTCCGGGACTTAAAACCCGTCCAGCTACATAAGCTGCAAAAATTCCAATTATTATTGAATATATAAACCATATAATAAGACTCGAACCCATACTCATTTGCCCAGATGGAAACACAGTTATAAAAGCAACGGGACCATTGTTTAATTTCTCTTTAAACTCAGCAGTATTTCTTTCTTTGTTGTCCGCTGCAAAAGGAAAAACATAATCACCTGGAGGAATATTGTATTTTCTCAGATCATTCATAATTTGATCTTCCGAATTGATCTTTTTGAAATCTGTATTATGATATTTAAACATCATATGTAGAATTGAACTGATAATAAAAACTACAACAGAGGAAAGTAGAATGGGAAGCCAGAGAGAAAATATTGAAACCATCTTTCTGCTCCTTAATTATTTTTTAAGTTTGATTTAACCCTCGGATGAAATTGCTTAAAAAAGTTGAAAATTCCAAAGAAAAAATACATTATTATTTATTCGTTGTGTTAAATTAATTTTCGGAGTAATTTAATAACAATAATTAGAAAGGTTGAAAAATGGATGAACTAAATCTTTCTTACTTTAAAAATGAATTATTAGAGCGTAAAGAAAAATTAAAAGAATCTTTAAAATTTATCCCGGAATCTAAAAATCTTATAGGGCTTTTACACGAAGTTGATTCGGCATTAAAAAGAATTGATAAAGGAATATACGGAATCTGCAATGTTTGCCGCGATCCGATTGAAACCGACAGATTAATTGTTGATCCGTTAATCACTTTTTGTATTGATCATTTAAATGAAAAACAAAGACGTGCTCTTGAAGATGATATTCAGTTTGCAGCAAAAATTCAAAGAGGTTTATTGCCTCAAAATAATATATCTTTAAACGGTTGGGAATTTAGTTACAGCTACAATCCTTCTGCATCTGTCAGCGGTGATTTTTGCGATTTTATTCCAGCAAAAGATAACTCCATTCTTTTTGCTTTGGGTGATGTTTCCGGTAAAGGTATTCCGGCTTCGTTAATGATGTCGCACATTCATGCATTGCTTCGCAGTCTTCTCACTTTCGATCTTCCCGTAAATGAAATAGTTAAAAAATCCAATAGACTTTTTTGTGAAAGTGCAGTTTCTTCTAATTATGCAACAATGGTTTTCGGAAAAGCTTCTCCAAACGGTGAAGTTGAAATTTGCGTAGCAGGACATAATCCGCCGATGTTTATTCAGAATGGTGAATTAATGTCAATTAAAGCAACCGGTATTCCCATCGGATTATTTTGTAATTCCGAATATGATGTTGTAAAACTAAAACTTGAAAAAGATGATCTGATTTTACTCTACACAGATGGATTAACAGAAGCATCATACAATAATATTGAATACGGTGTTGACAGGCTTCAAATCCAATTGATGAAAACTTTAAATAATAAGGCTGATACTATTATTCAAAACTTAATAAAAGATCAGAAAGGATTTCTTCAAAACATTCACCCGTCAGATGATATAACTGTAGCGGTTATCAAAAGACAATAAACCGTTTTAGTATCTTTTACGGTTCGGACTAAACCTTTTGTTTTTGTCTTCGTAACCCGTTATACCATAACGACTTATAAAAAGAATAATTTTTTTTAAAAATTAATCGAACTTTTTCCTTCCGTTCTTTCTCTTTTAGATAAACATTAAATAAACCAAAAAGGAGAAAGAAATGTTAAAAAAAGCAGCATTAATATTTTCGTTATTGTTTTGTGTAATTACTTACGCTCAGGAACAGCCTCAGGCTCAGAAAAACTTAATGCAGTTTGTTGGAAACTGGAAATCGACAGATGTAAAAGTTGAAATGGGCGGAAAAACTTATACCGGGATTTATACTTTTGAAGTGAGTCCGGTTTGCATGAACACAAGTATACTTGCTTATGAACATTTTTCAAACAAAGATTTGGGTACCATAAGCGGAATAAATATTTGCGGTTACGATCCCAACCTAAAACAAATTCACCTATATAGTCTGGATAATACCGGAACCTCACACGATCATGCTGGATATTGGATAAACAACAAACATTTATTTGTTGAATACCAGGGTGTTCAAGACGGTAAAATTTATCTGGAACAAATTAATATGATTTTTAATTCTCCAAATGAATGGACAATAAATTTAGTCGGGGTGCAGAATGGAAAAGTAACACAAAAAGTAAGCGGCACTTTCAAAAAACAAAAATAAAGGGAAACCGGTATTATACTTACCGATTTTCCTTGTGTGTCGCAATTTTTTAAATTATTTTAAGTTGAAATGAACGAACATCATATTATAATCGAATGGTATTCAGAAGCTTTGCTGGGCAATAAAAACTGCTTTAATAATATTATAACATATTATCACGCAAAGCTTTTATCCTATGCATTAAAAATTTGTAAGTACAGCGATGTTGCAGAAGATGCATTACAGGAAGCTTATATCAGTGCTTTTATTCATTTGCAGGAAGTTAAAAGTCCGGAAAATTTATTTTACTGGTTAATGACAATTGTAAAAAGATCATGCTGGCAGCAAATGAATTCCACTAAAAGAAACATTCCGCTTTCAGTTAAATTAATTGATTCCAAAGTTGCAGATGAAGGATTTGAACGAGAATATGAAAAAAATAATTTGAATGAATTTATTCGAGAAAGAATTAATTACTTAAGCGAAACTCTACGCATAATAGTTCTCCTTCGTTACTTTACAGAATACAATTCTTATGAAAATATTGCTGATATATTAAATATTCCTGTTGGTACAGTAAGAAGCAGATTAAACGAAGCAAAAAAACAATTAAAGAAAGTTTGGAATTCGGACTTAACGGATATGCCGGACAATATCAAAAGAGAATCGGATTATTGGAACGAATTTTATATTGAGTCCTTTCATAATATGCAGAACGATTCTTCCGTAAGAAATAGTTTTACCAACCATTTTTTGCCGGATCTTTCTATTCTTTTTACAAGCGGTAAAAAAGTTAAAGGAAGAAAACCTTTGGAATCGGAATTTGAAGAGGATTTAAAATACGGAACGAGTTACGGCGTAGGAACAGCTTTTAATTTAAAAGATATTGGAATTGTGCAGGGCGAAAATATTAATTCAAAAGAATATCCCGACAGGTGTCCGCCGATTTCAACATTAATATTTCATAGAAAAGATAATAAAACATTTTACCTTCAATTTCATAATGCGTTAAGCGAAAAAATCAATAGCCAAAACATTTAATACCGGACAACATTAGCCTAATTATCTTGAAAATTACGTATCTGGGGAACAATAATTAATTAGGTTATAAAATTTTTTATTTGTAGTTTTACATATCCGGTATTTAGACCGGAATTTTTTTATATATTTTTAGAGGTTCTTTGTGAGCACTAAGTTATTTGTGGGCTCTCTCCCATGGTCGGTTAATGACGACGAATTAAGAGAAACATTTGAAAAACATGGAACAGTAGTTTCGGCAAAAGTTATTACAGACCGTATTACTAGAAAATCGAGAGGTTTTGGATTTGTTGAGATGGAGAGTTCCTCAGATGCAAAAAATGCTATTTCGGCATTAAATGATTCGGAATTAGACGGAAGAAATATCGTAGTTAATGAAGCTAAACCAAAATTTTAAATAATAAGTTTTCTTTATAAAAGATATTTTAATATTATTTTCTGATGAGGCGCCTATAAGGCGCCGTTTTTATTTTAAAAATAATTTGGATTTAAAAGTTTCCATTTAAATTATTTTACATTCATATAATACCCGCCGGCAATAAGTTGATTTAACAAATATCAAAATAAAAACTTCAAAAAAACCTTTAAATTTCTGAGATATTCAAACAATAAAATGTCTTGAACTAAATTCAACTTTTAATACGCATTAAGAATAAAATCCATAATCAATATTAAAATTGAACCACATAATTGTCTGGAATTTCAAAGTAATTAAAAGCTTTGAATCTTAAATCCCGGCAATGCCGCTATCCATTTATTCAGGCATTATCATCTGCAAGCTTCTGCAGACAATTATTTTGAATTTATAAAGTGCCTTATTCTAGTTTTAAAGTATAAAACACGATTACGCAAATAATATAAAAGCTCTTATTTAATAAATAATTTATAGGAGAGTTAAATGAAAAGCTTTCTACTCATTTTAATCAGCACAATGGCAGTATTTTTCTATTCTAATGCTGCCGCGCAGAACACTACTTCGTGGACAGATACAACAGGAGGATCATGGAATGATGCAGGTAAATGGTCCAATGGAGTACCGGATACCAACAGTGATGTTGTTATAAACCTTCAAGGGAATTATTCAATTACTCTTCAAAATGATGTGACCATTAAAAGCCTGACTTTTGGAAATTCCGGCTGGGGCACACAATCACTAAACTTTGCAGGTTTCCAGCTTACTTTAAATGGTGGCAACAGTATTATTTCTGATGGAGCAACCACTTATTTAGAAGGAAATATAATTAATAAAGGTACCTTAACATTTACAGGCAGCAGAAAGAAAATAATTACCCCAAGTTTGGATAATCTAGGCATTATAAACATTGATGGACCAATTGACTTTTACTATCCCTTTAAGAATGAAGTTAATTGCAAAGTCGATGTTATTAATGATGCTTTAATTCAAGCTGAATATAGCGGTGTTCTCGTTAATAAAGGAACTCTTATAAAATCATCCGGGAACGGAAGAGCAAATATTAAAGGACCATTTACAAATGAAGATTCCATTATTGTAAATTCCGGAACTTTGATTTTATCTGGCTCCGGGCAGGATAATTTTTGGGGAGGCATATATTATGCAGCAGCGGGAGACTCTTTAATAAATGCCGTAGATGTTACTAATAATGCTTCTTATGCAAAAGGAATATTGACAGGAAATCCGGATGGTGAAATTATTTTTGAGGGCGGGAATTTCTTTGCAGATTCCTCGGAAGCTGTTCTCAATTTCGGCGGCACAGGTTTAAAATGGATAAATGGCGTAATCAATCAAATAGGCGGCGGAAACTGGAGAAACATAGGTAAAATTATAATTGAGGGACAAGGACAAAAAATAATCGCAGCAGATTTTATTAATGATGGTATGATCGGGGTGAACGGATCGTTAGCTGTTAATTATCAGACATTCACAAACAACCCTGGCAGAACAATCGAAATATCAGATAGCTCAAATATTTCAAGCGGATACTTCGGTAATTTTACTAATAAAGGATTATTATTAAAAAATTCAGGAACAGGTACTGCAGTTATCTCTGCCGGATACTTTACAAATCAAGATTCCATCATAGTGAATTCAGGCAATTTACTAATTAACGGCACAGGGCCGGACTACTTTTTCGGAGGAACATACTACGCCGGGGCTGGCGATTCTTTGACAATTGCAGTTGACGTCGGCGGTATATTTGCAAAAGATACTCTTTCCGGAAACCCTGATGGATATATAGTTTTTGAAGGAAATGAATTTTTTGCGGATTCAGCACAGGCAGTATTAAATTTTAGCGGTACAGGTTTCCAATGGAGGAGTGGAATATTTTTAAATTCAGGCAGCAGTAATTGGCTAAATGAAGGTTTAATTTATGCAACAGGGTCAGGTGCAAAATCTTTCAGCTTTGTAAATTTTCAAAATAACGGATTGATGGATATTAAATCTCCCCTATCCGTTATAGGTGATAACATCCTGGTAAATAATGAAACTGGAATAATGAATGTGTATGATAACTTTACTTTTTCCAGCAACCACAATGACTCCTTTATAAATAAAGGCTTGTTTAAAGAGATGGGATCCGAAACGGCGGTTATTTCATCTCAATTTGAAAACTCAGGTACTATTGATATTACAGGTACTTTAAACTGGAACGATAATTTCGGGCCGGACTCTACTTCGATTCTGAAAATTGAAGCAGACACTCTAAATAATTATGGAAGATTAAATATTTCAGGCCAAGCTTCACTAAAAGGTAAAGCGACGGTTGCACTTGCACCTTCATCGGTTATTGGTGATAGTATTTTAATATTAACTGCACAGCAAGGCGTAGCGGACACTTTTTATTCGGCAGAGAGCGATGTCGATACAATTGGACTTCAGCCTTCTTACTTAGCCAACAGTGTTTCATTAAATTTATTTAGAAATAATGTTCAAGCTGTTGAAAATGAGAGTATTAAATTACCTAATAATTATGAATTAAGTCAGAATTACCCTAATCCGTTTAATCCTTCTACAAAAATCAGATTCGATTTGCCGCAATCAGGTTTAGTTACTTTAAAAGTTTATGATATTCTGGGAAAGGAAGTTGCAACTCTTGTAAATGAAGATAAATCTGCAGGATACTATGAAGTTAATTTTAATGCATCGAATTTTGCAAGCGGGGTTTATTTTTACAGGATTACTGCAGGCAAATTTACAGCAATCAAAAAATTATTGTTAATTAAATGATTCTAGTAACATTTTTGAATTGAATTATAAATTGATAAAGCAAACATATTTAGGAACAAACTGCGAGAATGCAAAAGATTTTATACCGTTTTATCTAACATTAATTTTGTTCAGAAATATTTTTTAGAATAAATAAAATCTATTAAACATGTTCATCAAAATTTTAAAAGTTAATTACTGAAAAAGTTTTTGATATTTCAAAAAAATCCTTATCTTTTTGATGAACATGTCGGTATAAATTTGCAATCATCTCCAAACGAATTAACACTTTTATTATCAGAAGTAAGCAAAGGGAATAAAACTGTAATTAATAAAATATTCCCGATTGTTTATAATGAATTAAGAAGAATTGCCTCCCGGTATTTATACGAGGAGTACGGGGAGAGAACACTTCAGACAACTGAGCTGGTTCATGAAGCATATTTAAAAATTATAGGAAGTGAAAATATTTCTCTTGAAAACAGAGCTCATTTTTTCGGAATTGCTGCAAATGCGATGAGACAGCTATTAATTGACTTCGCAAGAAGAAGAAAAGCAGAAAAAAGAGGAGGTAATCTTACAAGAATATCTTTAGTTGACGGTTTAATAGTTGTTGATGAATACGATGACAAAATTCTTGAACTTGACAGCGCTCTGAATAAATTAGTAAATATAGATGAAAGATTATGCAAAGTTGTAGAGCTAAGATTCTTTTCCGGATTGAATGTTGAAGAAACTGCAAAAGTACTGGAGTGTTCTCCTGCAACTATTAAAAGAGAATGGAGTCTTGCAAAAGCCTGGCTTTTTAAAGAGTTAAAGGGAATAAATGAATAAAGAAAGTTGGGAAAAAATAAAAACAATCTTTTATGATGCAATTGATTTATTAAAAGAAGATAGAGAAAAATATATAAATGAAAACTGTGATGACCCAGAATTAAAAAAAGAAATATTTTCTTTACTCAAAGCTTACGACGGCTCTGAAACATTTCTTGAATCTCCATCTGTTCCTAAAGAATTTCTGCATGAAAACAATAACCTTTTCATCGGAAAATATTTTGGCAAATACAGAATAGAAAAATTTATTGCCCGCGGCGGAATGGGCTTGGTTTTTCTGGGAGTTAGAGATGACGAAGTAAAACAATCTGCTGCGGTAAAGATTATAAATCCGGGAACTGCATCTGAAACAACTATAAAAAGATTTCAAAACGAAAGACAGACACTTGCGAATCTTAATCATCCGAATATTTCCAGGCTGCTCGACGGCGGAGTTACGGATGATGGAATTCAATTTCTTATTATGGAATATATCGATGGAATTCCTATCGATAAGTACTGTGAAACAAACAATCTTACAATAGAACAAAGATTAAACTTGTTTTTGAAAGTAGCTTCCGCTGTTCAGTATGCACATAAAAATCTTGTAATTCACAGGGATTTAAAACCGACCAATATCCTTGTAACCAACAACGGTGAACCAAAACTTCTCGATTTTGGAATAGCAAAAATATTGGATCCTGAAGAAATTAATAACAATGAATTAACAAGACACGGTTTGTGGAACTTTACACCGGAATATGCTAGCCCGGAACAAGTGACTGGAAAATCTATTACAACGGCAAGTGATGTTTATGCATTAGGAATCATTTTGTACAAGCTGTTAACCGGAAATAATCCGTATAAAATAAAAAGCATTCTGCAGAAGGATATTGCAAAAATAATAGAACAATCCGAACCTCCCAAACCAAGCGATAAAATATTTACTCCTCCGGAAATGGACAGTAAAACAAGAGAGATAATTACGGAAAAAACTCAAAAAAAATTAAAAGGAGATCTTGATAATATTGTCCTGATGGCAATAAGGAAGGAACCGGACAGGCGTTATTCTTCGGTGGAATTTTTTTCCGAGGATATT
>CAVQMC010000020.1:0-417922 GCA_963713505.1 uncultured Ignavibacteria bacterium
TTCCCGACGCTTCCAAATTTATAATCATCAAGTCTGTTGCCAACTAATACTGGAGATGATTCAGTTAATCCGTAACCTTCAATTATTAATATCCCTACTGCTTCAAAGAATTCACCTAAATCTTTTGAAAGTGCAGCACCACCGGAAATAAAAAATCTTAAATTTCCACCTGTTCTTTCACGTATTTTTTTAAATACTAATTTATCTGCTGTTTTATGTTTAAGTTTTAAAACAGTGGATAGTTTATTCTCTTTTCTTGCTTTATGATATTGTTTCCCATTTCAATTGCCCAGTAAAATATTTTTTGTTTCTTTTCACTTTGGCTTTCGATGTTCTTTATAATTCTTGAATGAATTCTTTCAAATAATCTGGGAACAGTAGTTAAAAGAGTTGGTTTTACTTCAACTAAATTCTGTGCAACCGATTCGATACTTTCAGCAAAATAAACTGTGCTTCCGGCTGAGAAAGCTGTGTAGTAACCGCCCATTCTTTCAAATATATGACACAAAGGAAGGAACGAAAGAAAAACATCCGTTTCTGTAATTCGATAAGAAGATAATGCTGCTTGCACATTGGAAAAAATATTTTTATGAGAAAGCATTACTCCTTTTGGTTCGCCTGTAGTTCCCGAAGTATAAATGATAGTGCAAAGATCATCTTCTTTAACTTTCTTAATACTGTCTGTTAAATGATTCGGATGATTTTGTTTGAAAATCGTTCCCATTTCTTGAATATTCTTTAAAAGAATGAAGCGAAGGAACATCTTGAATTAAGTCCTTTTCATTTAAGAATAATGATGAATTGAAGATACCGGCAGTTATCGCGAATCTTTAAAATTTTATTTAATTGAAATTTATTGGAGACAATTATTCCTTTTGATTCTGAGTTATTTAGAATAAATTCAACTGAATCTGAAGTTAAAGAAGGATAGAGACGGAACATCAACTGCACCAAGACATGTAATTGCCATATCAGCATAAACCCATTCCGGCCTGTTTTCGGAAATGATAGCAATTTTATCATCTGGCTGAATATTTAACGCTGCTAATCCATAAGCAAATTCACATGTTTCAATGTTTTAATTGTTTATAGGTTATTCCGGCATATTTGCCATCAACTTTCTGCTGCATAATATATTTGGTTGGAATATCTTCATATTTTTTGGTAAGATTAACGAACAACTCGGGAACAGTTTTGCTCTGACTAGCCTCCGACATCAATTCTCCTCTGTTTTAATTTGGAATATTACATTTTGAAAGAATTAATTCTTTTATGAATGTAACAATATTAAATTCAGCAAAGGCAAAAATACAATCAAATATTTAATTAACAAAGGCAATTATTTAAAATCTAATCTTTTTTTCTTACTGCAGTAATTATTTGAACTGGTTGTTTATAAGCACTTTAAATTGCTTAATTACGCTAAATACTTTAATTTTGCATAAGTTTTATTTGAAATTAACTAAATTCAAAGCAATTAATATTTTTTGCTGCGGAAATTAAAAATTCAGAGGAAATTCAATGAAAATACATGAGTATCAAGCTAAAGAAATCCTAAGAAAATATAATGTTGCTGTTCCAAAAGGCGAAGTAGCATTTTCAGTTGATGAAGCCGTTCAAATTGCACAAGATAAAATAGAAGGAAATGTTTGGGTTGTAAAGGCTCAGATTCATGCCGGCGGAAGAGGTAAAGGCGGCGGTGTTAAGTTAGCAAGAAGTTTAGATGAAGTAAGACAATTAGCCGGAGAAATTTTGGGAATGAGATTAGTTACTCACCAAACCGGACCGGAAGGAAAAATCGTAAAAAGATTATTGATTGAACAAGGTATGAATATAGATCGAGAACTTTATGTAGGAATTACTTTAGACAGAGCTCAATCTAAAAATGTTGTAATGGTTTCTACCGAAGGCGGTATGGAAATTGAAAAAGTTGCTGCTGAAACTCCGGAAAAAATTGTTAAAGAAACCGTTGAACCTGAATTAGGATTGCAGGCTTATCAGGCAAGAAAATTAGCATTTGCTTTGGGACTTGAAGGTGCTCAAAATAAAAATGCAGTAAAATTTTTAATGGGATTATATAAAGCTTATGTAGGAACTGATGCATCTCTTGCAGAAATAAATCCTTTGGTTGTTACAAAAGAAGGCGATGTTATTGCTTTGGATGCAAAAATGAATTTTGATGATAATGCATTAGAACGTCATAAAGATATTTTAGAATATAGAGACCTTGATGAAGAAGATCCTTTGGAAATTGAAGCTTCAAAATTTAGTTTGAATTATATTAAATTAGACGGAAACGTCGGATGTATGGTTAACGGCGCAGGACTTGCAATGGCAACAATGGATATTATTAAATTAGCCGGCGGCGAACCTGCAAATTTTTTAGATGTCGGCGGCGGAGCAAATAAAACAACTGTTGCAAACGGATTTAAAATAATTTTATCCGATCCGAATGTTAAAGCAATTTTGATAAATATTTTCGGCGGTATTGTCAGATGCGACAGAGTTGCACAAGGTGTTATAGATGCAGCAAAAGAAATGGAAGTTAAAGTTCCTATTGTTGTTAGACTTGAAGGGACAAATGCGGAAGAAGCCGGTGTATTATTAAATGAATCCGGTTTAAATTTTGAAGTTGCTTCAAGCTTAAAAGATGCTGCAGAAAAAGTAACTTCTGTTCTGACTGTATATTAACAAATAGAATAAATTTGATTATTTTGTAAAAACCGCTATAATTTTGTAGCGGTTTTTTATTTGAAAATATTTAAAAGTCAAGTAAGTATTTACTTAAAAAATTAATCTTATAAATCAACTTGAAAATCATCTTGCATTTATTCATTATTAGTAATACATTTTTTAGAAATTTTTCAAATATGCGGAGATATTTTTAATGTCCTTTTTTGATCATGAATTTAATTCCGATGATAATTTTCAGAACAGTGAATTTGAAATTTCCAAAGAGATTAAACGCTGCAGAGATTTAATTGAATCAGGAAGCATTTATGATATGAGTGAGACTATTGAAGAAGTAGCTCAATTATGTTTGGATTACGACCGATACGAGGATGCCTTATATTTTATTGAAACTTTATTAAGAATTTCTCCATATAATTCTGATCATTGGCTTAAAAAAGGAATTGCACAAAACGGGTTATTCAAATTTAGCGAAGCAATAGACAGTTACGAACAGGCTTTATCATTAAATCCAAGTGATACAGAAACATTAATTAGTAAAGCCGGAGCTGAAGAAAATTTAGGTTTATTGGATAAAGCACAAAATTCTTTAATTACTGCTTTAAATGTAGATCCTTATAATGATGAAGTATTATTCGGACTTGGAATTTTATTTCAGCGACAGGAAAAATTCTCGGATGCTATTTCATATTTTATGAAATCAATCGAATATGAACCTGCTTATTCCGATGCTTATTATGAAATCGGCTATTGTTATGAAAATTTAGGAAACTTTGAAGAATCCCTAAATTATTATGATAAATTTCTAGATATTGAACCATACAACGCAAACGGCTGGTACAACCGCGGAATTGTTTTGGTTAAAATGAATAAACTTGAAAAAGCAATTGATAGTTATGATTTGGCAATTGCTATCAGAAAAGATTTTGCAAGTGCACTTTTCAACAGAGGAAATGCACTGGCAGATTTGGGAAGATACTCACAAGCTCTGGAAAGTTTTAAATCTGCTTATGAAATCGATAACAGCGACGAAGCTACTTGTTTTAATATTGCAAATATATACGAAGAACTAGGTGAAATTGTAAATGCAGTTAAATTCTATACCGAAGCAATTAAAATAAATGAAGAATATTATGAAGCTTATTTGGCTAGAGGATTTTGTTATGATTCAATCGGAAAATATCAAAATGCTTTAAGAGATTTTAATAAAGCGATTACTTTGTCACAAGATAATGCCGAAGCATGGTATGCAAAAGCAGATCTTGAATATTCGCTTGGCAAATTGAAGGAAGCAACTGCAAGTTATAAAGAAGCGATTAGAATTGAGCCAAATAATTATGAAATATGGTTTAATTATGCAGAAACATTGTTTGAAATGGGTGAATGGCTCGAAACATTAAAAGCGTTTGATAAATGTATTGAACTTAATCCGAGTGATGCAAATTCATATCTATGGTAAAGCAAAAGTTAATTTCGTTTTAAGCCGTACGCAGGATGCAGTTGATTGTTTAAAGAAAGCATTTTCTTTAGATCCAGGAATTAGAAACGAGTTTGCTAAAGAATATCCGGAGGTTAAATCCTCCAAGCTTTTCAAAAAACTCCTTGGAGAAATTTAATTCTCGTCTAAGTCACAAAGAAAAAAAATATTTTTATATAATTTCTAGGATAAATTATAAAGTATTTATAATTTTATGTTTATTTAATTTATTGGGAAAAATGAAAAATTCTTACCATATGGCAACAAAAATATTTAGGATTGATTGGACATCCGATAAAACATTCCTATTCTCCCTTTATTCATAATGTTGCAATCGAACTTAAAAAATTGGATTATATTTATCTTCCTTTTGATGTCCCAGCTTCAAATTTAAGAAATGCTTTAAGAGGAATGAACGCACTTGGTATAAAAGGTTTTAATGTTACAATTCCTCATAAAGAAAATATTCTGCAGTATATGAATGATCTTTCCGAAGAAGCCTCTATAATTGGTTCGATAAATACGGTTGTAAATGATTTAGGGAAAATAACAGGGTACAATACGGATGTAATGGGAGCTCTTGAAAGTTTATCTCCTTTTAAAGATGAAATTAATGGGAAAGATGTTAGTATAGTTGGAGCAGGAGGTTCTGCCAGAGCTGTTATTTATGTTTTGATTAGGCACTTCAAACCAAAAACTATAAATATTATTAATAGAACTGAGCAGAAAGCAGAGAGTTTAAAAGAATATTTTAAAGACAAGATGAAATTTGATTCTTTCAAAACATTATGAATTATTTCCGCCGGATCTTAGTGGATGTATTTAAAGGTTCCAAGTTAATTAGTTAATGCTACTCCGGTTGGAATGTTTCCCGAAACTGATGATTCAATAACGAGTTTAGAAAAATCTTTTGGTAAGAACCAGATTGTTTTTGATTTAGTTTATAATCCTCCTCAAACTAAACTTTTAAAAATTGCCGCTTCAAGAGGTGCAAAAACAATTGATGGATTAAAAATGCTGATTTATCAAGCTTCTAAATCATTTGAATTATGGACGGGAGAGCAATTGCCGATTGAGCAGCTTCAGAAATCGCTTCAACTGTTTATAACAACTTAAATTATTAACCTTTTAACTTGCCTAAAGCTTCCTTAATTCTATCAACGGCTTCATTTAAATTAACCATAGAAGTTGCATAAGAAAACCTGATGTAACCTTCGCTGCCGAAAGCACTTCCGGGAACTGCTGCAACCTTTGCTTGATATAATAAATACATGGAAAGATCAAAAGAATTTTCGATTCTCATTACATCTGTGGACATTCCAAAATAACGGGAAATATCAGGAAATAGATAAAAAGCACCCTCAGGTTTGTAACAGCTAATTCCTTTAATTGAAGTTAATTCTTGGTATAAATAATTTCTTCTTTCTTCAAACTTATTTCTCATTTCAATTATTGCATCTTGCGGACCTTCCAAAGCTTCCATTGCTGCATATTGAGAAATTGATGAAGCATTTGATGTGCTGTGACTTTGAATTTTATTAATTCCTTTTATTACTTCAACCGGACCGGCAGTAAAACCAATTCGCCAGCCAGTCATAGAATAAGCTTTTGAAACACCGTTTACAACAATTGTTTTCTCTTTTAATTCTTTGCTTAAAGATGCAAAACTTACAAACTCAAAATTATCATAAACAAGTTTTTCATAAATCTCATCGGAAATTATATAAATATCTTTATCGGCAATAACTTCTGCAATAGCTTCCAATTCATTTTTTGTATAAGCAGATCCTGTTGGATTTGAAGGATTACATAAAATTAAAACTTTTGTTTTATCTGTTACTGCAGCTTTTAATTGTGCCGGTGTAATCTTAAAACCATTTTGTGCATGAGTTGGAATTATAACTGTTTTACCGTGAGCTAATTTTACCATTTCGGGATAAGAAACCCAATATGGCGAAGAGAAAATAACTTCGTCGCCGTTATTTACAATAGTATGAATTGCATTAAACAAACTTTGTTTTGCTCCGTTCGATGCAATTATTTCATCAAGAGAGTAATCAAGATTATTATCTTGTCTGAATTTATGTGCAATAGCTTTTCTTAATTCAACAGTTCCTGCATTTATGGTATACTTAGTATGATTTTCGTTAATTGCTCTAATTGCGGCATCTTTAATGTTTTGCGGAGTAGGGAAGTCAGGTTCGCCAACACTTAAATCAATAACAGCAATTCCTTCCGATTTCATTTTCTTAGCTTCGGCAGCAACTTTCATTGTGGGAGATACAGTTATGCCGTTAATTCGTTCCGATACGAACATAGTTCCCTCTTGTAGAAATTTAATATTAGTTAATTTGAAGTGGAAAAGGATCAAACAAATTGGATTAAATATACAATTAGAAAATTTAAATTGAAATGAATAATTAATTATTAGAAATATTTTTTTGTTGTTAATACTTGTGATCACATCAAAAATTTTACTTTTAATTATTTTTGATTAGATTAATATCACATTAAATAAGAGAAATATTATGAAAGCAAAAAAGCTGCTTTTTGTTTTAACTTTATTATTCTCGATATCTACTTTTGCACAATCTAAACTTCCTAATAAACCTTATATTTCCGGCGGATTCGGAACTGCGGAGTTTAGCAGAAATCCTGCTAATAATGATCAAAATACTTTTTCTCTTTTATTCGGAATAGGCGGCGGAATTCCTGTTTATAAAAATTTGTCATTGTACACTAAAATATCATATCAAAAAGAAGATAATTTTACTGCATATTTTGTTAATTCATACGGAGATAATATTCAGATAACAAATGAATTAACTCAGCTAAATGCTTCTTTCAGCAGATTAATATTCAATTTCGGTTTGCAGTTTTATTTTCCAATTGCAGAAAATTGGTTTTTAGGTTTTAACAGCGGAGTTTTATATTCTTTAATAAATCAAGAAGCTTTTTTAACCAGCGGGGAATTATATTCAAAATTAAATAACGAAGGAACGTTCGGATATTTCGGCGGAGCAAGTTTGGAAAAACATATTGAAGATTCCGATTTTTCTGTTTATGGCGAAGCTCAATATAATTATGCCGATAACAATGCAATATTTTTTAGAAAAGCTTTCGATGGAATGAATTATATGTTTGGGGTTAGGTATTATTTAAGTGGAAGATAAGTTTAATTAATAGTGTCTTGAGTAAAAAACCCAAGACACCATAATATTTATTTTACTTTTTTCAATCTTTTCGGACCTGCATTCTTAACTGCATCGGTAGTTCCTTTTTCAAACAGCTTAAAGTTTTCAATAAATCTTGCAGCTAAAGCATCGTATTTTTTCCAGTATTCATCTTTGTTTCCCCATGAACTGGAAGGATCCAAAACATCTTCCGGAACTTCAGGGCAAGATAAAGGAACTTCAAAACCGAATAATTCATCTTTTCTGAATTTAACATTTTCAAGAGTTCCTTCTAATGCTGCATTCAGTAAGTTTCTTGTATGTCTTATGCTGATTCTTTTTCCGACTCCGAATCTACCGCCGACCCAGCCTGTATTTACAAGCCACACATTTGCATTATGTTTAAGCATTCTTTCTTTCAGCATTTGGGCATATTCGAAAGGATGTCTAACCATAAACGGAGCTCCAAAACATGCACTGAAAGTAATCTGCGGTTCAATTCCCAATCCTATTTCAGTTCCGGCAATTTTAGAAGTGTAGCCGCTTATAAAATGATATTGAGCTTGTTCAGGATTTAGTTTTGCAATCGGAGGCATAACTCCTGAAGCATCGCAAGTTAAAAATATAATATTCTTTGGATGGGTTCTTACATAACCTTCAGAAACAATATTGGGAATAAATTCCGTCGGATATGAAGCTCTAGTATTTTCAGTTAACATATCATCATCAAGGTCAATAAATCTCGAAACCGGATCGAATACAACATTCTCTAAAATTGTACCGTAGCTTCTTGTAGTTTGATAAATTTCAGGTTCATTTTCCGGAGACAATCGGATAACTTTTGCATAGCATCCGCCTTCAAAATTAAATACTCCATCAGAACTCCAGCCATGCTCATCATCACCGATCAGCTGTCTTTTAGGATCAGCAGAGAGAGTTGTTTTCCCGGTTCCGCTTAAACCAAAGAATAATGCAACATCGCCGTCCTTTCCAACATTTGCAGAACAATGCATTGGAAGAACATCTTGAAAAGTCAGCAAGAAATTTAAAACTGTAAAAACGGATTTTTTAATTTCTCCGCCGTATGAAGAGTTGGCAATAATTGCAGTTTTTTCTGAAAAGTTTAAAATTATTGCAGTATCAGTTCTTGTTCCGTCAATTTTAGGATCAACTTTAAATCCCGGTAAACAAATAACTGTAAAATCCGGGAATAAATTTCTTTAAAGTGTCTCTATCATTTGTAGTTATAAACATGTTTCTTGCAAAAAGACTATGCCATGCTTTTTCTGTAATAATACGTACAGGCATTTTATAATCAGGATCTGCTCCTGCATAACAATCCTGTACAAATAATTCTTCATCCTGACAGTAAGCCTGAACTCTTGTTAGAATTTGATTAAATTTTTCAGGACTTGCCGGCCTATTGTAAACTCCCCACCAAATTTTATCGTCAGTCGTTTCTTCTTTAACTACAAATTTATCTGCCGCTGCACGAGCTGTATGTTTACCTGTATTTACAATAATAGGTCCGTGTGCAGCAATTTTTCCTTCATTTCTGAAAATAATTTCTTCATATAATGCAGATTCAGGTAGATTCCAGAAAACTCTATCAAGATAGACCAATCCGTGATTATCAAGTTTATAATCGGAAGCTAATTCCGCTAGCCTGCTTGGTTGCGGGTGTGTTGAATTCTAGATATTTACTCATGACCAATCCCTCACTAATTTACGATCGCCAATATAAAGTTCATTAGGTGAATTCGGATCGAGTGCCCATTTCATTCTTTCAATTCCTTCGGTAATATCTTTTATTGATCCGCAGTAGCTTAATCTTAAATAACCTTCCAAACCGAATTCGGCTCCCGGAACAGTAAGTACTTGAACTTTATCAATTAAAAATTCCGAAAGCTTATTTGAATTTTTATTGTATACACTAAAATCAGCAAAACAATAAAATGTTCCGTCCGGTTTAGTTACTTTAACACCATCAAATGATTTTAAAAGATCGATTAGAACATTACGATTATTTTCCAAAGTAACGCGTAAACTTTCTACTCCGGATTGGATTCCATTCAAAGCTCCGGCTGCTGCTTTTTGCAAAACAACGGAAGGGTCCGGAAGTTTGGTGGCTTTGAATATTTGTCATTGCTTCAATAAGTTTTTTATTTGCAACTGCCCAGCCGATTCTAAACCCAGTCATTGCATACTGTTTGGAAACTCCGTTGATAACAATCAGCTTGGAATTTTCATCAGCTTTTTTTGCATAGTTGTAACAGTTAATTGGTTTTTTACCGTCAAATATTAAACGATGATAAATATCATCCATAATGAGATAAATATCTTTCTTTTCACAGAATTGAACAATGTCCGAAATAAATTCTTCCGAATACATTGCTCCGGTAGGATTGTTCGGACTGTTAATAATAATTGCTTTTGTATAAGAACCAACTTTCTGTTCAATGTCTTGAATTCTCGGATAAAAAGTTCCGTCTTCCGGCAGAACCGGAACTCCGATTGCTCCGCATAATTTTGCCATTTCAGGATAACTTACCCAATAAGGAGCAGGGTAAAGTACTTCTTCCTGAGGATTTAGAATTGCCTGCAAAGCTACCATAATTGCCTGTTTTGCGCCGCCGGAAGCCATAACATTTTCCGGTGCAACTTTTCTATCATAAAACTCTTCGGTGTAACGGATTATAGCTTTTTTTAATGCCGGTATTCCGTCGGCAGGCGTGTATCTAACTTCAGCAGAATTTAATAAAGAAGCTGCTGAAAGTATTGCATCCATCGGAGCTTTACTTTTAGGTTCTCCACCGCCTAAATGAATTACAGGTTCTCCTTTTTCTCGAAGGATTGCTGCTTTTTCATTTAATTTAAGTGTTGGCGAGGCACTGATTGATCTTGCTATTTGACTTAGACTCATGGTTTCTCCCCGGTTTTTTAAGCCGCTGTAAAAGTATAAAAATTTGCATATGTAAATTATTTCTACTTTAAGATATAAGCAAGAAAATTAGTATTAATTTTAAGAAAATCTTCTATTTTGGCAGGATTTGTAAATAGTCTTTAAAATAATTTTTAGCTAAAATTCCGGTTATTAAACTGTATAAAGCAAATAATTCAAATGAGAATGGAATGTATCCTATATAACCGGGAAGAGGCATTTCAAAGATATGAAGAACATTAACCATCGGCAGATAATATTTCCATTGAGGATAAGAAAAATAATTCCAGAATTCCCAAAAGAAACCGCAGGTTAATGTTCCAAATGCCAAAGCTGCAATTGGCCTCCAATCTTTTTTAGAAGTAAAATCAAGTAAAGAATTATTTTTTAATAACACATTTATTGGTTCAACGATAAAGTAAACTATTAACCATACAAAAGGATAAAATATCTTCGGAAAAACAATGAGAAGAATTAATAAAATTAATCCTATTGTAAAAAAAATTATTAATATGTCCATACTCTTATCAATCTTTTTCCAATTACTAAATTTGTTTAACCATTTAAATGTTCCGAATAATTCAGCAGTTCCGAAAACAGATGGAATAACAGTTGAAAAGCTAAGTGAAGCTAAAAAGAAATATTGAAGGTTAGTAAAATATTGTCTTCCGTCGTAAATCCAATTGTGTGTATATGAATTAAATAATTCGAAAAGCCACCACACGGGAGCAGAAATAATAAAGAGATGAAATAAATGCTTTGTAATTTCTTGTGTATAATGAAGTGCCTTTTCTGTAAAAGACAAAAGAATCAACTAGTAATGAATAACCAAACCAGAGAGGGAAGAACCCCCACTGGGTTCTTAACCCTTTTAAACTCCAATTTAAATACCAAAAAACTAATAACTAAAACTAAACCAATAAAACCATATAAGGGAAATCTTTTCTTTTCTTTAATCATTAATACAATTATTTATCATTGATAATTTTAGTTAACTCTACTTTCTAGAATTATCCTTTCTTGTTCTGCTTGTATCTCTTCTTTGATTATCTTGTCTATTATTTTCGTTTCTTGATCTGTTATCCTGGTTACTACGATGATAATTTTGATTTTCTCTAGCACCGGAATTTCTTATTTCATTACGATTTGGATTATAATTCTGATGTCTCGGCTGAATAACATTCCTTTGAATTTCAGGAGCATGATTTCTAATAATTTTTTGCTGTTCATTCGGGAGTCTCATTCTTTCTGCTTGTAAATTTGTACTTTTAACTTTTTCTCTAGTTATAGTTACTTTATTAACAGGAGTAGAAGTTCTTCTTTCTATTCTGCTTACCTCAGGAGCTCTATGTTCAACAGAATTTCTTCCTCCCATATTCCTTAATGAACTTGGATCTACATAACGATTGTTAAGATCATTTTGTGTAAAATCATTATCCGGAACTACATGCCAGTAATGATGATTTTCTTCCCATGGATTTCCGTAAGTAATACCATTGTAAGGAAGAGGAGCCCAGCCTATATAATTTCCAAAATCATCCCATTGAACTCTTGCAGGCGACCATTGATTTTCAGAAGGAATCCATATCCATCCGTAAAACTGGTTATAAACCCAATTCCCGTAGTGATAGACTATCCAACCGAAAGGTTCATAAGAAACCCATGTCCAGCCGTATTGTGTATAAACCCAATGTCCGTAATAAAACGGCTGCCAATTAGAAGAAACAAAAGGTTTCCAGACATTTCCGTAAGGAGCAATCATAATCCAATCACCGTACTCATTTAAAGTTTGATCATAATTTAATCCGCCGTAAACATCATTCGGAGCATTATAATTATTATAATAACTGGAATCATTCCCGTTATTAGAGGATTGTATCTGGCTATATCCGCAGCCGGAGATAGTTAATAAAGTAATTACCGCAAAAAAACTTAATCCAAAAAAATAATATTTTATTTTCTTTTTCATTTATTCATCTCACTTTCAGGAGATTATTTTTATATCTTAATTATATAATATATAATTTACATGAAGATATAATTAAGAATAATAATCCACCTTACAACCGCATCCGTCCCACATTCTGTCATATATATCAATTCTATCGTCAATAAATTTAGATGCTTCTTTTATAGTATTAAATTTTCTTATAGATACTTCGTTAATATTTGTTAGTTCCTGAGTTAAAATAATGTTGTTAAACTTCACAATCCTTATCATTCCATAAATCTTTGTATCACTTTCATTAACTATTTCAACTTCAGATAAGAAATCATTTAGTTTATCGGGTTTTAATAAATAATATTTGTTGGATTCTAATTCTTTTATAATTTTATCTGTAATCATTTTTAACTCCAAAAGTTTAACAAGTCTTCAGGACTCTCCCGTTTTTTTAATATTTTAAATTTATTTCCTTTTTCAGTGTAACCTATAACTTTAGGTATTTGTCGGCTGTTATATCTTGACCACATACTCAATGTGTAGGCACCGGAATCTTTTATAATTAAATAATCTCCCGGTTCTGTTTTGGGGAGTAAAACATTTTTTTCTAAAAAATCTCCGGCAAAACACAATGGTCCTGCAATATTATATTTAATTCTTTTATTTGACTTTTTCAGATTGCCAAATTTATCAACAACGAACAAATCATGGTGCCAGTTGCCGGGATTGTAAATTTTCCTTAAAAACATATCGGCACCTAAATGAGTTATTATCGTATTATGGTTAGATTCATTTTTTACATATTCGATTCTTGAAATTGCCCAGCCTGAATTAGCAAAAACATATCTGCCGAATTCTGTAATTATTTTATAATCTTTATTAAATAATTCTTTACACTCAATTTTTAATTTGTCTACAAATGCTTCAATATTGATTGGTCTATTCTTTTCAAAATAAGAAACCGGAAAACCGCCGCCGATATCAAAATATTTAATTCTTCTTGTTATATTTTTCTCTCCAAATTTTAAGTTTATTTCTTCCGCTAATTTTAATACTTTTTTGATTCCTCTTACAAGTAAATCTATTGAAATTCCCTGTGAACCAATATGAAGATGGATTCCATTTAGCCATTTATAATTTAAATACGCATCAATAATTTGTTTTTTATTTTGAATAGGAACACCAAACTTGGAATAAACATCTGCAACTCCGGTAATTGCAATTTTACCTGCGCCGACTTGAGGATTAATTCTCAATCCTATGATTCCTTTATAACTTTTTCCTTTTTCAATACTTTTTATTCTTTCCAATTCATCAATAGAATCAGCATTAATATTAATTTGGTTTTTAATTGCGTATTCAATTTCTTTAAAAGTTTTAGCCGGTGAATCAAAAAATATTTTTTTAGGTAAGATTCCGGTTTCTTGAGCAATATAAAGTTCAGGCAGGCTGGCAGTTTCGAAACCGATATTCAAATTTTTTATATACTTTAATAAATTAAATAATGGATTTGCTTTAACTGCTACAGCATGAATTGCTGTTTTGGGAAAGAGTGAAATTATATATTTGATCCTTTTCTCAAGCAAGGATAAATCATAAAATATAATTGAAGTATCATCAGTTTTTAATTTTTTTTGATTAATATAGTTTTGAATAACTTTTGCAATATGTTCTGTGGATAAATTTTTCATAGAGGATTTTATTTGGATTAAGTTAAATAACTAAAACTACTATCAGGGAGGAATATTTAATAATAATATATGAAAAATATTTTCTATTTAAATTTTTTCTTTAAAGCATTCATAACAACTTCGGGAACAAAATCACTCACATCGCTTTTTAAACTAGCCAAATTTCTAATTATCGATGAATTTAAATAAGTGTATTTTTCATGCGGCATTAAAAAAACTGTTGTTATATCTTCAGCCAATTTTCTGTTCATCAAAGCCATTTGAAACTCATATTCAAAATCACTCACAGCTCTTAAGCCTCTTATAATTCCAGTTGCTCCTACTTGATGAGCATGATCAACTACCAAACCGTCAAATGAATCTATCATTATGTTATCATAATCTACCAGACTTTTTTTCAGCATTTCAACTCGTTCTTCTACCGTAAACAAAGGCTGTTTCCCGGGATTTATAGCAACAGTAACAACCACTGCATCGAATAAATCTCTTGCTCGTTTTATAATATCGATATGTCC
Organism: uncultured Ignavibacteria bacterium; assembly: GCA_963713505.1. GTDB lineage: Bacteria > Bacteroidota > Ignavibacteria > Ignavibacteriales > Ignavibacteriaceae > CAVQMC01. Next base: position 14,431 of record CAVQMC010000020.1, read on the forward strand.
ATAAGTAACGGGATCAAAAGTTCCGGGGTAAATTACTTTTTTCATTTCGGTCTTTCTTTAATTTGAGACATATAATTATTAAATATAGCTTAAATTATAAATAGTTTAAATAAAAACCAGTTAGTAGGTATTTTTTATAATTAACAACAGTTTATAATACCCAACAAAAAATTCAATTTAATTTAGTATTTAGAGAAATAATATATTTTCTTATATTATCTTTATGAAGAAATTGATATTACTAATATGTATTATTTCTTATTATTGTATCCCGATTTCCGGGCAAACAAAAATAGAAGATGACAGCACATATACTGTAAAAAGTTGGGAACAGGATTTTATCAGCAGGGGACAATTTAATCATCGGTGCCGGAAATTATTATTCCTTCAACACAAATATTTTTAATACAGAACAAAAAATTGCCGGCAAACCTTTATTTACACTTAATGTTCTTTTATTGTATGATTACTCAGATTTATTTTCATTAGGTGTAAATATCAATGGTTCACTCCAAAATATTGAAAATCAAAGATTAATTACTGAAAACGGTTATTTAGAGAAACAATTATCATTTTACACTATCCATCTTGGCGGAAGAGCAGAATGGTTTTATCCGAAACAATTTGCACAGCCATACGGTTATCTTGGCGGTAATATTCTTTTGGGAGGTGTAACGGATTTTAACGATAACATTGCAAGTATAATCGGATTATCTGTTAACGGAGGTATCGGTATAAAGCTAAATTTTAGTAAAGATATTTCCGTTGGTTTAGAAAGCATCTTAAATCTTGGATATGGATTTTGGGATAAGCATCCTTTTATAGATTCAAACAGCAGCGGTTTTAATGATACTTATTTAGGATTCCATGGTTTTGTCGGATTTACTTTCTAAAATTATTAGTCAATATAATTCTGCAAATTTCGAAAATTCAAATAAACTAAAATCCGGTTGATTATTGTTTTGTTAAATTAATTGCATTATTAATTCCGGAAATAACCATTTGAACTGAAATGACTGTGATAATTAATCCCATCATTCTTGTTATTACTTTTATAATTCCCGGTTTAATTAATTTCAATAACTTTTCACCGGATACAAAAAACAAATATGTTATTAGACAAACTATCGCAAAAACTCCTACAACAATTAATGTATGTTGTAATGAAGAATCGGAACCTGTAAAATTCATTGCTGTGGAAATAGTTCCGGGTCCCGCCAAAATGGGAATTGCTAAAGGTGAAATTGCCACATCGTCGGAGTTCTCATTATCTTCTTTTTTGGGGTGATGTATTTCTGATTGATTTCCATGCAGCAGTTCATATCCCACTAAAAATACGAGTATTCCTCCTGCAATTTGAAAAGCAGGCAGCGTAATTCCAAAAACTTTAAAAATTACACTGCCGAAGATTGCAAAAGCAGCAACTATAAAAAAAGCTAATGAAGTTGATTTTAGTGCTGCCTTTTTTTGTTCTTTACCATCTAAATCTTTTACTAAGCCAATGAAAATAGGTGTATTTCCAATTGGATTCATTATAGCAAAAAATCCCATTGCAACGGTTGTTGAAAAGACTAATATGTTTTGCATTTTTCGCTCTTGATTTAATTTATAAATAGTAATTGAAGGATTAATAATAGTTGAAAATGTCTTTATTTTACAAAAGTAAAATATCTATAAAATATTTTTATGATTGAAATCATTAATAAATAAAACGGGATGAATTTATATTGGAGTTTATGTTAAAAAAGCCCGGATAAACCGGGCTTAATAAAAGGATAATATAATTGCTTACTTTTCGACTACCAAGCCGGCACCAAAATCTTCAACCTCTATAACTTTAATTACTTGATTTGTTTGAGTATCAATAATTCCCACATTTCCGACTTTATCATCATTTCCCACTACATAAGTAGGTTTAAACATTCCGTCCTGATTTCTGCTGGAAACATATAAATATTTTCCGTCAGCGGTTAGATCACAGCCGTGCAGCATATTAAAATAAGGATGAGAAATTGTTCCGGTTTTTGTCCAAGTTGTATCATTTTTTGTAACAATATCCACAACACTCGCTCCCATCGAAGCTATATAAATTTTATTTCCGTCGCTGGTTACTGCAATATGCATCGGCATAGGATCAAGTTGAACTTCTTGTATAATATTTTCTGTTTGAGTATCAATAATTAAAAACTTTCCGTAGTGTCTTTCACATATGTATAGATATTTTGCATCCGGAGAAATATTCGCCTGCATTGGTTCGTAGTCTTGCGGAAGTACAATATCATGATCATATTCATTATTTACTGCATCGATAACACTTATTCTATGCTGCGTTAAATTTGCTACATACAATTTAGTTCCATCAGGTGTTAACGCAATTCCATGAGGAACTCCTGTGACAGGCATTTGTATTTCTTTTATAATTGTCATATTGTTTATATCTACAGCAAAAATTGATGTATAAATTGGAGAAGAAGTTGAACTTCTGGATACAAAAGCTTTATTCCCATCCGGAGAAATCCATATCATTCCCGCTTTTTCTATTCCTCCTACTTCGCCAACTTTTTCAAAAGTATCTGTTCTGTATTTCAAAAATTTGCCGTCACCTATTAAAGTAACATACAAATATCCGTCTCTTTCTTTAACCATATGTGGTGCGTCTATAGATTGATTAAAATCTACATCAATAATTCTTGAGACAACTTTTGCATCTCCGTCAATAACAGAAACTGCATCTCCAGCTTGGTTGCAGACATAAACCATGTAAGAAGGGTTAGAAAATGGAACATCACCGTTATTATCCTTAGCTCCTTCATCAATCCAATTTTTTATTGCAGTTATTTCAGAATCACTTAATGAAATTGCATCATGGGGTGGAAGAGGGGAAACATTTCCCAGCAGCATTTGATACAAAAGACTTTTATCGGAATTAAATGGAATTACTACTTCTCCGCCGTAATTCGTTCCGGATTGATTATCTCTTTTAATACTGCCTTTCATCAAATCCGAATAATTGTCAATTGATAATCCGCCCGGTGCATTTGTACCTGAATGGCAATTGGAAGTTGCACAGGAGGTTGCAAAAATATCTGCAACCTGTTTATTGGCAAATCCATTATTGTTGTTAACAGCGTTAGGGGATTGAACGCTGTTGTCTTTACAGCTGTTTATTATAGCTGCAAAAAAGGTAAGAATAAAAACAATTGCAATATATTTTTTCATTGAATTTTCCTATTTGATTAGATTCATTTTTATATTTTTTGTGAAACCTCCGGAATTTATTCTGGCGATATAAATACCTGATGATAATGTTTTGGCATCAAAAGTAACCGAATGATTTCCAGCATTTAAATTTTTATTAATCAATTCTTTAACTTTTTGACCCAGCATGTTAAATACAGAAATATTAACATTACCGCTTTGTGGTATTGAAAATTCAATTTTTGTTGACGGATTAAACGGATTAGGATAATTTTGTTTTAAAGAATACTGCTGAGGCCCTGAATAATTAACTTCAACGGAAGAATATGATTTATGATCTCCATTAAAATCAGTTTGAACTAGCTTGTAATAAGATTTTCCCTGGAGCGGGAATTTGTCAGTGAAAGAATAATCGACAGGAACTGATGAGTTTCCTTTACCTTCAATAAAAGCAATTTTATTCCATTTTATATTATCTAATGATCTTTCCAATTCGAAACCTCTGTTATTTGTTTCAGTTGCAGTAGACCAATTTAATGTTATGCTTGAACTATTTACTGTAAATGTAAATGAATTTAATTCTACAGGCGTGTTATTGTCCAATAGAAAATCAAATACATAAAGTCCGGTATTAATATCCGAAATAATTACAGTTCCTGAAGGAAAGAATGGATAACAACCCCACGCACCTTCATAAGTTCCCGATGGGCTTGGATAAGTGTCGTACCAACCTGCTAGTTGAGGATTTGTCGGATCTGATATGTCGAGAACAACATAGCCGTCCTTGTAATAAGAAATATGAGCGTAATTCCCTTTAACAAAAACATTATGAATTGGTGTACTTTCAGGCATTTGCCAGCTGGAAACAACTAAATCCCATGTTGAACGATCCTGCAAATCCCAAACAGTAAGATCTCTGACATCAAATTCCTCACAGGCTAGAAAATATCTTTTATCTTCCGTCATCCAGCCGCTGTGTGCATAAATTCCGGGAAGCGATGCACTTTGGGAAATTATAACCGGGTTAGATTTATCAGATATATCCAGCATAGCATAGTTCTGAGTGTAACCGGTACAAGCAATTAAAGTATCATTCCAAACAAAGAGATCGTGAATATATCCAAGTGTATTGTAATTTGACGTTTGAACAGGATTAGTTGGATCTGATAAATCTAAAATATGAATTCCGCTTCCGTTATTTGCACCGACCACAAAAGCATAGCCGTTATCGATAAATAAATTATGTGCAGTTGTAAAATAGTTAGTAAAATTTGTAATTAATGTTGCACTGTTCGGAAGATCTGAGAGATCTACTATTTGCAAACCGAGTCCGCCTTCGGAAACGGCATACATATAATGCCCGGAGGTTTTAATATCTCTCCAGATAGAATTGGCTCCCGGAATAAATGCAACTTCAACAGCCTGAGTAGGATTTGTAATATCGACTATTGACGTACCGCTGTCAGTTCCTAATAATGCATATTCTCTCCCTTGGGGATCTACATATCCCCAAATATCATTATAACCAACTGAAGCATATTGATTCAAGTGTGATAGTAAAGAAACATTTAAACTATCCTGAGCTTGAACTGGTGCTGAAAAAAGCATCAGCCGCGAGAAGAAGTGCTGAAATATACTTCATTTTGTTTCCTTTATTTTAGTAATGATATTTTAATTGATTTTATATTCTCCTTATTTTTAAGTGTTACAATATAATTTCCTGAAGAAACGAAATTTCCATAATTATTTATTCCGTTCCATAAAAATTTATGTGAACCTGCGGTAAGATTACCTTTAAACAATTCTATTACTTTTTCACCCAAAATATTATAAATAGTTATTGTGAAATATTCCGAATGATTATTTATAACTTCTATTGTTGTACTTGGATTAAAAGGATTTGGATAAGCATTTAAAGAAAAATTATTGATAATCTGCACTCTATTTTCTTTAACACTGCTTATTTCAGAATTTCTATAAAAATACAAACCTCCTTTCACATTTCCAACAAAAAGATCTAAATCCGAATCGGAATCAATATCAACAAAAAATGGATCTGAAATTGGTCCGAAATCCTTGTCCTATAAATTTATTAGTAATTAAATCCCATGAAGGAGAAACATTGGTGCCGTCGTTTCTGTAGTAGAATATGTTTCCATTCTGACTTCCGGAAAATAAGTCAAGATCACCGTCATTATCAAAATCAATTAAAAATGGAGCGCTATTGTCGCCAATGTCAATATTTCCAAAATAATTTAAATCGGATTCAAATACCGGAGAAGACGGAGTGCCTAAGTTTCTAAATAAACTTATTTTCCATTAAATCCGCCGACAACTAAATCCAGGTCATTGTCATTATCTATATCGATTAAAAAAGGACGAGCATAAATTCCGGCATCAATTACAGTATCGCCGCCGGTTTTTAATTCATTTTGAAAAACAAAATTTGCCTGGTTTGCATTTCCTATATTTCTATAAAGTGAAATTGTACCGTTAAAATTTCCAATTAATAAGTCGTAATCATTATCTCCGTCTAAATCTCCAAAAGACGGAGCTATAGATAATTCATTATGAATATTAAAATAAAATGAATCGATCAGTAAAAAAATTGGATTATTATTGCTGCCTATATTTTTAAAATAATTTAAAGTTCCGTCCGGATTTTTTTCCGAACCTAAGAACATATCCAGATCGCCGTCATTATCAATATCTACAAAAACAGGTGTACTAGTATTTCCAACATCGAGTGTATGTAAATAATCTTCAGTAACTTTCCTTAAATCCGGAGAATTAAATGATCCATTATTTCTGTAAAACATTAAAGACTGCGGAATAGTAGGATCGTACAAAACAGAAACAAACATATCCAGATCATTATCATCATCGATATCAACAAATCGTGGCATATTAAAACCGCTTGTCCAAACACTGTCAACATTCTGAGGATATCTGTTATAAAGAACTTCCATATCCGGATTTTGAGCATTCCCGTTATTTCTAATGAAATATAAACTTCTGCTGAAAAAATCTCCCCAGAAAATATCCAGATCACCGTCATTATCAATATCTTTAAAATCTAAAGAACTGGCCCCATGTAAATTAATCGGAGAACCACCGCTGATTATTAAAATGTCCTGCCATGAATTTGTAATGAATTCAAAATTAAAATTTTGACTGCTGCCTATATTTTCATAATAAGTTAAAGTACCGATCGAATTTCCGGTGATAAAGTCTTTATCGCCGTCAGCATCAATATCAACAAAAACAGGATTGCTCCCCGATTCACTAAAAATCGGACTGCCATTACTTTCTCTTAAAGTATCTTCTTCCAAAACAAAAAAAGGACTTGAAGGAGTTCCGGTATTCCGTAAAAATTCAATGGTGTTTTCTCGACTTGCAGTAAATAAATCATAGTCATTATCGTTATCAATATCCACAAAATAAAACCAATCATTAAATTCCAATCCGGGAATAGTATCAATAGAAAATGTGAACTCTGCATTTTGTGCAGTTCCGGTATTCTTCAGCCAGCCGAAACTTCGATCGCTGTCAAGATAAAATAAATCCATATCACCGTCATTATCAATATCAACAAATTGGGGCTCCAGATTATTGAATCCGCCGGAAAAAGTGTTATTAAAATTTCCTTGCGAATCGGAAACTTGAAATGGATTTAATTCTCTATTGTATATTTGCGAATGACATGACTGAAATGAATAAATTAAAAATAAAAAGAAAAGTTATTGAAAAATTTCGTATAGACAAGTATCTCCTATAATTTTAAATGGTTCCAATTTAAAATTTAATGTATCTTTATCTTTTGTCTGAATTGATCGTTCAATGATGATGAATCCGTCTATTGCAAGGTATTTATTATTCAGTAATTTTTCAACTACTTTGTAAATATCAAATTTAAAAAAAGGAGGGTCGGCTAAAATTAAATTATATTTTATATGATTTTCAAATCCGGCAAATTTTTCGGCAGCAGCTTTAGTTATTTTGCATTTACTTTCAACTTTTAATGAAGCAATGTTTTCCTTAAGATTATTATATATAACATTATTTTGTTCTACAAAATGAACTTCGGATGCGCCTCTGCTTAAACATTCCAAGCCTAAAGAACCTGAACCTGCGTAAATGTCTAGAACTTTTATACCGTTAAAATCTATTCTATTATTTAATAAATTGAAAAGAGTTTCTCTTACTCGATCGGTAGTAGGACGAATAAACTTGGATTTGGGTACATTGATTAATCTTCCGCCTAATTCGCCGGAAATTATTCTCATTTTCATATTATTGAACCAAATTATCAGGCCAGTCTGTAAGCCAGTCCGGCAGCAGGGGAGAAGGAATTAAATTTTTCTAAAAAGTAAATATTTTTTTCAACTGTCGGGATTTGGTGTAATGGTTGTAAAAGGATTTAGATATTCAAGATCAATTCCTATAGTGTCACTTAATAAGCTTTACTCCGTTATCAGAAATTTCTTCACCGGAAATGAATGCGGAATCAAGCATGTATTTATTTATCTTAGAACTTTCCGAAAATTCTTTTTTCAAGATTGTAGTTACTTCGTAAGCAGAATTTAATCTAAATAATTTTACAAATTGCGGTTTGCTGTTATAAGAAACAATAAGTGAAAGATTATTATTATCTAAATATAAACTTAAAACCGTTCCTTTTACTTTACCTGGATAACTTGCTGCGATTGCTCTATCGGAAGCTAAATGAGCATTATCTATAAATTTTAAGATTCAAATTATTTTTTTGACAAAATTTATACAGCAGCATGAAATATCTTCTATAAGTAGAAATTATTAAAGCGGAGTGGAAATCAACTAAATAATTTTTATCAATTTCAAAATATTGAATAACCATATCTTTTGTACTTAAATAGGGAAATAGAACGGAAAGTTCCCATTTAAATTCTTCAATAAGATCTTGATGCAGTAAACTGTTATCGTAAGGGAGTTGAATAATACTGAAGATATCCAAAGGTAAGGCAAATGAAACTGAAGAACTGCTCAGGGGCTTTTTAATTAATAGTTCATTAAAAGCCCCTTGCAGTAACGATAAAATTTTGGCTTCTTTATCTTTTTCGAAATCAAGCTGTTCGTTAAAATATGCTTCGTCAATATTTTCGAGAATATACTGTTCATTTTTATAATTAACTTCTACAACTTGCAGCTTCGAATTAGTTATAGTAAATCCTGCATGGTTTTCAAATGCTGCCATACTTTAACTAATTACTCCCACGAAACCGTATTAAGCAGAGCTTGGTTTGTGGTGCTTCCAACAGTTCCAAAACCATCAGGATCTTCAACATAATACATTGTCCCGATTTTGCTTACAGTATCAACTCTTGTAATTTTACCGTATCTGTTTACTACTGTATCTAAAGAAACTGTTGTATCAACCTGAAGTATATAAGGTTTTTGTGAACCTGGAGTTCTGAATAAACTGTCCGGAGTAAATTGACCATTTGAAAGTGCAAGGAACGGATTAGCAGATTTATGAGTTAATGTATCGGTAGCATGCATGATACTATCTACATAATGACTATTTTTCACAAAGTTAACAAGAGAATCCATATTAGGTGTGAACTGATTATGTTTTTTCTGCCAAAGAATTTCTGCTTCTTTAATATTCTTCATTCTCAGTCTGGATTCGTTCCTTAAATAATTCTCTCTATCCACAGCGTCTTGCGGATCTATAATAGCAACTTTGATTAACACAAAAATTAAGATAGCAATTATAGTATATAAAGCAGCGTGCAAATACCATGGTTCTGCTGGTTTTGAATTCATTTTTCCTCCGGAGAATTAAAATTTGAATTAGTGCTCAATATACAGAAACTTTTTAATATTATTAAATTTAGATTGACCTATACCTTTAACTTTAATAAGGTCTTTCAATTCTGTAAAAGAGCCAATTTTTTTTCTATATTTTATTATTTTTTGAGCCGTTTTGTTCCCAATTCCAGGCAATAATTCTAACTGACTAATGCCTGCGGAATTCAAATTTATACTTTTTTGTTTTAATTCCTTTTCTTGGGAATTTTCCTTAAAATCCGGCTTTTTAAAATCTAAAACTTCCCGCTTATAATCAACTTTTTTATTTGTTAAATCTTTTTTTTCAGTACTGGAAATGTCATTATTTGCAAGATTTTCAAAAATACTATCCTGTTCGGAATAATCATAATTTTTATATTTTAATTTAGGTTTCCTAAAAACTACTTTATCTAAGAAGAAACCTGCAGACAAAGTAATAATTAAAAATAATATTACTTTGATTTCTGTTTGAGTAAAACCTATTTTTTCCGATAATTTTTTAAACATTTTATTATTCTTTATTTGAAAGAATAACTCTAACTTCCAATCTATTAAAAATTATGGTCTTTATAAACCAAATTTTCTAAAAAATCCTTTATCTTCCTTCTGATCTAAATTTTTAACATTCGGCAATTCGGCCAACTCTTTTAATAATTCTTTTTCTTTAGAATTTATTTTTTGCGGAACAGAAATTATCACCCTGACAATTTGATCGCCTCTGCCTGAATGATTTAAATGTTTAATTCCTTTGTCACGCATCTTTAACAATTTACCGAAAGGAGTGCCGGTTTCTATTTTAAGCATAGCTTTTCCATTTAAAGTAGGAACTTCTACTTCGCCGCCGAGAACTGCAGTTGGATAATTTATAATCAGATCGTAAACTAAATCATCACCTTCTCTGTGAAAAGTATCGTGCGGAATTTCCTGAAATACAACAATTAAATCTCCAGGCAGACCACCGCGTTTTCCGGCATTTCCTTCGTTTCTTAATGTCATATAATTTCCTTCGGAAACTCCCGCAGGCACATCAATTTTAACTTGAGTATCTTCTTGAATTCTTCCGTCGCCCATACATTTTTTACATGGAGAATCTATTACGGTACCTTCGCCGTTGCAGTTATTGCAAGTGGAAATATTTACAAACTGACCAAATACAGATCTGGAAACTGATCTTACTTCTCCTGTTCCGTTGCAAACCGGACAAGTTTTTTTAGAAGTTCCGGCTTCGGCTCCTGAACCATTGCATTTATCGCATTTAACTTGTTTTTTAATCTTTAGTTTTTTTGAAACACCTTCGGCAATTTCTTCAAGAGTTAATTTCATTGTAACTCTCAAATCAGAACCCGGAGTTCCGGCACCTCTTCTTCTGGATCTGCTTCTTGTTTGTCCGCCGCCGAAAAATTCATCGAAAATAGAGCCGCCGCCGAAGATATCCGAAAAATGCGAAAAAATATCATTGATATCAGAAAATCCTTGAGAACTTCCTCTAACACCTTCATGACCAAAACGATCGTAGTTAGCTCTTTTCTGATCATCATTTAAAACTTCATAAGCTTCAGCAGCTTCTTTAAATTTTTCTTCGGCTTCTTTATCATCAGGATTTCTATCCGGATGATACTGCATAGCTAATTTTCTGTATGCTTTTCTTAAATCTTCCTTGGTTACGGTTCTTTCTACACCAAGAATTTCATAATAATCTCTTTTTGCCATTCCTTAAATTTACCTTATTTATTCTGGTTTTCTTCGGATTCATTATCGGTTGAAGAATTTGTAGTTTCTTCAGACGGAGCCTCACTGACTATGACTTTTGCATGTCTGATTACACGATCTTTATACATATAACCTTTTTCAATTTCATCAACAACAGTATGCGGTTCAACATTTTCAACAGGTCTCTGCATTAAAGCATCATGAAGATCGACATTAAAAGGTTCACCAAGAGAATTGATTTTTTCAACGCCTTGTTCATTCAAAACTTTCATTAATTTATCATAGACAAGTTTAATTCCATCTTGAATTGCTTTTATATCTTTAGTGTTTTCAATATGAAGCAATGATCTTTCAAAATCGTCAACAACAGGTAGTAATTTTACAATAAAGGATTCTGCTGCATATTTAAATAAATTTAACTGATCATTTTCAGTTCTTCGTTTATAATTTTCAAATTCAGCTGCTCTTCTTAACAGCTTATCTTTTAATTCTGCAATTTCATTTTCCAGTTGATTTATTTTTTCATCTTTTTCGATATCATTTATTTGATCTTCTTTTAAGTTTTCATTGTTATTTTCAGATTTATTTTTCATTTCCTCTTCTGTTTTATTTATTGAAATTTTTTCTGGGTCGTTATTTTTATTTTTTTCTTTACTCATATTTATACACTCCTGTTATTTTTATCGATTATCAAGAAACTCAGATATCATTTTGGCCATATAATCTACAATAGAAACTATCTTTGAATAAGCCATCCTTTTTGGTCCGATAATTCCTAATGTACCGGAAGTTTCACCAACTTTATATTCTTTACTTATAAAACTATATTCCTGTAATTTTTGATCATTATTTTCACTTCCGATAGAAATAAAAACTTGTTCAAAATCTGATTCTTCAATTTTATCGATAATGTGAATAATTATATCTTTATCTTCAATTAATTCAATTATACTTTGAAATTTTTCGGGATTTTCGAACTCGGGCTGTTTGATAATATTTTTAGCACCGGTTATTAAAATATTATCTTTACTTTTAACGTCTTTAAAAATCTTATCAACGGAATCTACGAAAAACCTTATTACAGCATTGTGGTCATCACCAACATCTTTAAATCTTTCAATAAAAGTTTCCCTTATTTCTTTTAATGTTAGTCCGTTTAATCTTTCATTTAAAAGCTGCTGTACGGATTCAATTTGTTTTTCTTTAATTTCACTTGAAAGTTCCAGTGTAATTGTTTTTACTAAACCTGATTTAATACTTATTACAACTAAAATTTTAATTGAACTTAAGCTCACAAGCTGAATTTTTTCTAGGACACCTGTATCGAGTCTTGGATAAGTTACACAAGCTAGCTGCTTTGTTATACTGCTTAACAGGGTAGAAGTTAAATATAGAAGATCATCTGTCTGGGAAATTTTTTCTTCCAAACTTTTTGAAATTAATCCCTTTTCTGCAGATTTAAGTCTTTCAATGTTCATCAAAGAATCAACATAAAATCTGTAGCCTTTGTCGGTTGGAATTCTGCCGGCGGAGGTATGCGGATGATCAATAAAGCCAAATTCTTCAAGATCAGCCATTATATTTCTTACTGTTGCCGGAGAAACACCAACATCATATTTCTTTGTAATATATCTTGAACCAACCGGATTAGCGGTCAAAATAAATTGCTGGATAATTGATCTTAATATTGATTTTTCTCTTTCACTCAGTTCTTCTTGGATCATAAAAAGCAAAATATAATTTTCAAAAACATTAATCTTAAATATAAGAAATTTATAATATTTATAGTATTTCGTCTATAACTTGTTATTTTCCAAATAAGTTCCGAATTAATATTAAAATTGAAGAAGTTAATAGAAGTGCAAAAATATAAATAAAAATATAAGATATGTAAAGTCTATTTATTATTAAGAATTCAAAAAAAAAGCCGCCTCATAAGAGACGGCTATAAGGAGCTAACAAATAATGTTATTATCGTAGCAATACCATTTTCTTAGTAGCAGTAAAGTTATCAGTAATTATTCTGTAGAAATAAATTCCGCTTGCTAAGTTTGTAGCATCGAATGTTACCGTGTGATTACCAAGAGCTAAATCTTGATCAACAATAGTTTTAACTAATTGTCCGGTAATATTATATACATCCAATTTAACATGAGAAGCTTTTGCTAATGTAAAGCTTATATTTGTAGTTGGATTGAAAGGATTAGGATAGTTTTGAGCTAAGTTGAATTCATGAGGAGTAGTTCCGTTATCATAGTCAACTGCTAAAACTCCGCCTAATGCTTCTATCGAAGCTTTCATAATACCGAATGTAAATGCAGGATTGTGAATTCCTAAGCTTCTGTCTTCTTCTACCATAAAGTAGTTATAAGCAGCTTGAGCTTGTGTTAAAGTAACAGAAGAATCTGTAATAGAAACATCTGTTGATCCAACTGGAGGTAATAATAAAGCTAATTTGTTTAATAAACCTTCCATTTCAATTTGAAGACCGTCAGCTTGACCGTTACCATCAAGGTCTGCATTTCCGTTTATATAATATTTTTTGTCAGAAAAATGAGTGCCGATGTCACCGTGGCAAGGTGCGCATGCTGCGACATTGTCATTTCCAGTTCTTGGGTCAACCATATTAAGTGAGTGTGATCCGAATAATTGTCTCGATCCATCAGGATTAACGCTGGCTGATGCCATATGACAAGCTATACATCCATCGGCTACTTGCATATGAGGAGAGGACGAAATATTATGTCCGAATGTAATAGCATTTGTTCCAGCTATAACATCGCCTTGCGGTCCGTGGTGAGGACCATAGTGAGTACTTAATTTATTTAAATAATCGTCTGTATATGAAACGGCTTCAGTTCTTGCCTGATGACAGTTCATACAAAGTGCACCTTCACCTATATCTGATATAGCAACTCCATTTTGTAATGTAGCAGTTTCTGTTCTTAATTGGAAAGAATTTGTTGCATCGTGAGGATCGTGGCAAACTGCACAAGCAATTTTTGCCAAAGGTGGCGCAGTTGTTAAAGGAGCTTTATTGCCTTTAATCCATGCAACAAAACCGGAACCGCTGTGACACTGAGCGCATGATGCACTTGAACCGCGTGCAAGTGTTGTTGGATTAGCATGTACAGAAGCATAGTACTGTTCTGAATAATATTCATGAGCTCCAGTAACCATCGTGACAATATCCGCAAAGTTCAGGTGATAAAGATTTAGCGATATGAAAATTTGTCGTATCAGCAAAGTGATTCATACCATGGACCATGGCAAGCTTCGCACTGAACATTAGCTCGTGCCATAGCATCAGGAAATTCTGCTGTTAAAGAGTCATTTTGTCCGGGGTAAAATGAATCGGGAAATACGAATGGGAAATCATCAAAACCTTGGTTATTTGCCATATCATCGTATCCAGTAGTATGACATTGTAAACAACTGGCATTGAAATGAGAACTAAGAATTCCGTTAAATCCATCTTTTGCTGCAACAGAATGTTGCGTGCCTGTCCAACTATTGTATGTACTATTGTGGCAATTACCACAGAATCCGGTTTGTATTCCTGCATAGATTGATGAGTTAATAATGATTGTATCGCTCATAGTACCGTCGGTTACTTCCACAATATATGTTCCAACAGTATCGGGTTTGAAAAATATAACCTGATTAGAGGTATCAATATCATTTACTGTACCAAATGTAACTGTTGATCCATTTGGCTTACTGATAAAATTCCAAACAGGAGAATTTAATTGACCTGTAGCATTAGTAACTTCAAGATATACCTTGGAATGTTTACCAACATTTTGCAGACCATTATACCATTCGTCAAAATAATGTGTTACTGAATCATTCTCAACCTGCCTTGGTGATACACCATAAGTGTTCACTGTAATTGTTTGTGCATAACTTAATGGCACACTGATTAGAAGCAGTAAAATGAAAAGTAATGTTTTACGCATTTTAACTCCTACTTATTTGTTAGTTTATATTTTTTCATTTTAAGGTTTATGAAAAAATTCTTATTTATTTTACAATATTTATTATTGAGGTATAGTTAAGAATCTTCTGGAGATTTTGAGAATTTTTATAAACATTTTTATCAGGAACTTTTCCATTAACTCTTCCCCTATAACAAATATTAAATATTTAACGCCAAAACGGTGTCAAATAGTGTTCCATTGTATATAATTAACAAATAATGATTATTTTGATCAAAAATGTTAATATTTATAAATATAGATTCTTTATGTAGAGAAGGATTTTTATAGCAAAATATCACACAAGAGAGATAGTTGTTAACGCTAAATTGTTGAGGTAAATAAAAGGATTTTTTGTAATTGTTTATATTAGTGTCACTTAGCAATTATTTTAATTTTAATTTCAATTTTAATATAAAAAGAAATGATTTTTTTATTTTTGAGAATGAGTTTCTCTTTTGTTTAGTAATTTATTAAGTAGTAAATTTTAAAAAAATATATTAAAAATTTTGTTGCGAAGTGAGGAATAATTTTGGACAACACTTATAAATCAGCCGGAGTAGATATTGAAGCCGGTGATGAAACAGTTAAAAGAATAAAATCTTTTGCAAAATCTACATTTAATAAAAATGTACTTTCTGAAATTGGTTTGTTCGGCGGATTTTACGAACTAGATTTAAGCGGATATAAAAATCCGGTTTTAGTCAGTAGTGTTGATGGAGTAGGTACAAAATTAAAAATTGCCTTTGCTTCAAATAAACATGATACTGTCGGCCAGGATCTGGTTAACCATTGTACAAATGATATTGCCGTCTGCGGTGCTAAACCACTTTACTTTTTAGATTATCTTGCGTTTGGGAAATTAGATCCTGAAAAAAGCTTCTAAAATTATTGAAGGATTTTCAATAGCGTGTAAAGAAAATGGCTGTGCATTGATCGGCGGTGAAACTGCGGAAATGCCCGGATTATATGATGCAGATGAATATGATATCTCCGGAACAATAGTCGGAATCGTTGATAAATCAAAAATAATAAATGGAAATAATATTAAAAAAGGTGATATTCTTCTCGGTTTTTCTTCAAACGGACTGCATACAAACGGATATTCTCTTGCTCGAAAAGTTTTACTTGATAAATACAAACTTACGGATAAACTTGAAGAATTATCAGGTACTTTATCGGATGAACTTTTGAGAGTTCATAAATCATATCTTAAATTAATTACATATCTTTCCAATAATCTAACTGTTAAAGGATTTTCGCATATAACAGGCGGCGGAATAATTGGTAATACAAATAGAATAATTCCTGAAGGGCTAAAAATTAAAATTAATTGGGACAGATGGGAAATGCCTGCAATATTTAAATTGATAAAAACTGCAGGTAAAATAAGTGATGATGAAATGAGAAAAGTCTTTAATATGGGAATCGGTTTAGTTGCTGTCGTTTCAAAAGAGAACGAATATAAAGCAATTCAGTTTTCAAATGATATGAACGAACATCCGCTTGTTATTGGCGAAGTTAATTAAAATTTAAATCCTCCAAAATTTTTATCTGAATAAATGTTAAAATATTTATTTCTTTATATTAATGATTTTAACGCAGGCTGCGATAAAGGAATTGCTCCTGTTAGTGAAGAAACTCAGCAAGCCGGATTTTCAGGAACAATAAATTT
The DNA here is from genome assembly GCA_963713505.1 of uncultured Ignavibacteria bacterium. GTDB lineage: Bacteria > Bacteroidota > Ignavibacteria > Ignavibacteriales > Ignavibacteriaceae > CAVQMC01. The sequence continues at coordinate 30,820 of CAVQMC010000020.1, forward strand.
CGTAGGAACCTGGCCGGACTCCATTAAACGAACTCATCTTGTGGTTTTTAAAGATCCTGTTAAATAGTGCCGCTGATTTTAATGCTTTTAACTTAAGATATGTAAGTCTGGAAATTCCATTCGGAACAAGAGTTTTTAATTTTAGTTCTCTTGATTCTGCTTTAGTACCTCAAACCGGAAATCTGCAGCCGGGAGAATATTCTTATGTTGCTGTTGCCCAGTCCAGCACTCCTCAAATTTCTTTAAACAGACAAGATTGGGTTGTTGTTGGTTTATATACTGATCAAAGCGATTCAACTAAGCCCGCTAAATTAATCATTCCAAATAATACTCTTGTTAGAGGAATTAATATAACCTGTGATTTTAATAATCCACCTCCGCAGCCGCCGGGCGGAAATTAATATCTATATTAGGTAAAAATGATAAAGTATTTTTTAATATCAATTTTTTTATTTTCTGCAATAAATATTTATTCGCAAAATTTAAGTATCAGCGGAACTGTAGAAGATTCAACTTCTGTTCCTTTACCGGAAGTTAATGTTATTATTTTAGGAACAGATTTAGGTGCGGCTACAGATTTTAACGGAAGATATGCAATTAAAAATCTTAAACATGGAAATTATACAATTCAGTTTTCTGCAATCGGTTATAAAACAAAAAGAATTCCCATTACTTTAATAGATAGGTTTCAATAAAATTAAATGTAAAATTATCACAAACGGTTTTGCAGTCTCAGCAGGTTGTTGTAACAGCTGGAAAATATGAACAGAAAATTTCCGATCTTCCGGTCAGCGCTGATATAATTCCATCCGATGAATTTTCTAAAAAGAATTTTACAAATTTTGAAGATGCTCTTCGATATGCACCCGGAGTTAATATGACTTCCGATCAAATCAGCATTCGAGGTTCAAGCGGCTACAGCAGGGGAGCCGGATCAAGAGTTTTACTTGCATTGGATGGAATTCCGTTTTACACCGGAGATACCGGCGAAACAATTTGGGAAATGATCCCGACTGCTGTTATCGATCATGTTGAAATTATTAAAGGTGCTGCAAGTTCTTTATACGGATCAACTGCAATCGGCGGAGTAATTAATGTTATTACTAAAGATATTCCGGAAAAACCTGCAACTTACTTTAAAGCTTTTTACGGATTATATGCTAATCCTTCTTACAATGAATGGAAATGGTGGAATAATACAAGAACCAATAACGGACAAACAATTGCTCATTCCAACAGATTTGGAAATTTGGGAATTGAAGCTTCTTTTACAAGACTTGAAGATTTAAGTTACAGGGAAAATGATTATTCAAAAAAATATATAGGATTTTTAAAAGCAGATTATACTTTAAATTCCTCATCTTCATTAACCTTTTTAATGAACACTTTAAATAAAAGAAGAGGCAATTTTATTTATTGGAAAGATTCTCATCATGCGCTTCAGCCGCCTAATGATAATCTGGGACAAACTACAGCTACAAATAGATATTTATTCGGACTTATATATAAGAATGTTTTCAGCGAAAATTTTTTCATGAATATTAAAACAAGTTATTATAGAAATAATTGGAAAGAAAATGCTCGAACCTGTTAATGAATCAACAAGTAATTTTTATAGAACAGAAGTACAGACAAATCTAAGTTTAAATAATGATTTGATAATTGTATCCGGAGTTGAAGGAATTTATTCAAATGTAAATTCAAATTTGTTTGGAAATCCGACTATGAACGGAGCGGGAATTTATTCTCAAGCAGATTATAAATTAAAAATCCCTTTAACCATTTCTGCAGGATTAAGATTTGATTATAATAAAATCGATACTTTAAAAAGTTCAAGTGCAGTTTCTCCAAAAGTTGGTTTAAATTATAAACTCTCTAATGAATTAAGTTTAAGATCATCTTTCGGAACGGGATTTAGAGCACCTTCTTTAGCAGAAACTTTTACATCAACAACTTCAAACGGAATAACGGTTAAGCCAAATCCGAATTTAAAATCGGAAAAAAACTTTACAACCGAAATCGGTGCAGATTATCAGCCGTATTCAGATTTTATTTTTGATGCTGCAATTTTCTGGAATGAATATTATAATTTTATTGAGCCAAGTGTTGATCCGACAGACGGATTAGTTGTTTTCGGAAACGTAACTAGAGCAAGAATTCAAGGATTCGAACTTAATTCAACTTTGGATTTGTTTTCCAAAAGTATAAAACTTTCAATGCATTATACTTATTTGTGGGCGAGAGATATTCAAAAACATAAAGCATTAAAATACAGACCGAGAAATATCTTATACGCAAGTTTAGATTATTTTATTTCCGATTTTAATTTCGGAATAGATTTTAGATATTGGAGCAGAGTCGAACAAATTGATGAAGAGTTAATCAATTTGGGTTTAATTCCTGACGGAAATTTACGCGTTCCGGTTTATGTTGCAGATTTTAGAGCATCATATAATTTTGCACTGTTTAATATTCCTGTAAAATTATATTTTAATGCTAATAATATTTTTAACTACAATTATGTTGAATTAATTGGTAATTTAGAACCTATAAGAAATTTTTCTTTAAGTACCGAATTTTATTTCTAATTTTTCTGCAGGGGAAAGGGAATATAAAATGTTTGTCGATTCACATGCACATATTTTTTTAGAGGATTTTCAAGAAGATCTTGATGAAGTTCTGAACCGGGCTAAAGAATCAGGTGTGGATTATATTATTGTTCCCGCAACCGATATAGAAACTTCTAAAAAAGTTTTAAACTTAGTTGATAAATATGATTTTGTTTACGGCGCGGTTGGTGTTCATCCGCATGATACAAAAGACTGGACAAATGATAATATTGCCGTAATAGAGGAACTTGCAAAGCATGAAAAAATTGTTGCGATTGGTGAAATAGGTTTGGATTATTATTATGATTTTTCCCCAAAAGAAAAACAGATCGAAGCATTTAAAGCACAAATTGAACTTGCAATAAAATTAGATCTTCCAATTATTGTTCACAACAGGGATTCCGATAACGACATGATGGAAATTATCAGACAATATTGCGGTTCAGGACTTAAAGCGCAATTCCATTGCTACAACAGTACATTGGAAAATGCAAACGAACTTTTAGCTATGAATTATTTTATCTCTTTTACGGGAAATATTACTTTTAAAAATGCAGATGATTTAAGAGAAATTGCTTCCAACATTAGACTTGATCAAGTTTTACTGGAAACAGATTCGCCTTTTATGACTCCTGTTCCGAACCGCGGAAAAAGAAATGAACCTGCTTATGTTAAACTTGTTGCGGAAAAACTTGCTGAGTTAAATCAAAAAACTGTTGAGGATGTTGCAAGAATAACTTCTTATAATGTATTTAAATTATTTGGAATAGGAAAGAAACCTGATATTAGTTTTACTTATCCGATAAAAGATTCACTTTATGTTAATATTACAAACAGATGTAATGCCGATTGTGTTTTCTGTAAAAGAAAAGGTGAAGCGGTTTTAAGCGGATTCAATTTAAAGATGAGTAAAAGTGAAGAACCTGAAGCAGAAGAATATATAAAAGAAATTGGTGATCCGACAAAATATAAAGAAATTGTTTTTTGCGGATTCGGCGAACCAACAATCAGATGGGATGTTGTTAAAAAAATTGCAAAATATGTAAAAGAAAACGGCGGAAGAACAAGACTCAATACAAACGGACATGGAAATTTTATTAATAAACGAAATATTGCTCCGGAATTTAGAGGAGTAATTGATGTTGTTTCTATTAGTATAAACACTGTCGATCCCAGACAATATTCAGAAATAATGAGAGTGGAAACAAGATTATTCAATGAAATGGTTACCTTTGCAAAAACTGTTAAAAATTATGTAGAAAAAGTTGTTATGTCGATAGTTTCCTATGATGGAGTTGAAATTGAGAAAGCAAAAAAAGTTGTCGAAGAAAAAATCGGAGCAGAATTTAGAATAAGAGAATATTTTTAAGAATTAAAAATAATACCTTCCTTAATTGATGCATAAACTATTTTATTCCGTTTTAATATCATTTGTGTTAATTGGATTAGCACGGGCACAAGAAAACAAAGTTAATCTTAAGTCAGAAATAGATTCACTTTTAAATGATGATTATTTCCAATCTACTTTAGCTGCTGTTGATGTTTTTGATTTAACTAAAAGTGAATTTCTATATCAAAAAAATTCTAAACTGCTTTTTCATCCTGCTTCAAATTTAAAAATATTAACTTCTGCGGCCGCACTTTTGTTTTTAGATACTACATTTAATTTTAACACTTCTGTTTATCATGATGGATATATTTCAAACGATACACTTTACGGCAACTTGTATACAGTCGGCGGATTTGATCCTTTATTGAAAACATCCGATTTAAATTATTTTACAGATTATTTTTTATCGAATAATATAAAAGTTATAAATGGAAATTTAGCTGCAGATATTTCACAAAAAGATTCATTGATTTGGGGTTCCGGCTGGATGTGGGATGATGATCCTTCAACTGATGCTCCTTATTTAAGTTCAATTAAATATAAATAGTAATTCCGTTGAAGTTATTACTGAAAAAAATAAAAATAACAGTATTAATATTAAGCTGATTCCTAATTCATCTTATTTTCAAATTGAAAACAATTTAACTTTTTATTCTGATTCGGAAAGTGTTGTAAAAGTTACAAGAGATTGGATAAATAGAAACAATAAAATTATTGTAAACGGGAATGTTGGTTATGGTTTTGAAGATGATACAAGTTCGGTAAATGTATTTAATCCGCCGGAATATTATCTTAACAATATTTAAAGAAAAATTAGACTCTGCAGGAATAAAATTATTAGGAAATGATATAATTAAAACTGCTCCGGATACTTCAAAATATTTATTTTCATTTATAACTCCTATTGATTCTGTTATAAATTATATGAATAAACACAGCGACAATCTTTCTGCAGAAATGTTTCTTTATGTTTTATCAAAAAAATATTTTAAAGGAACTGCTTCTGCCGAAAAAGGAATAAAATTAATTGACAGCTTAATTACTTTAGCAGATTTAGATCCTGAAAATTATAGAATTGTGGATGGATCGGGAGTTTCACATTATAATTTGGTTTCTTCTGAATTAATGCTGAAAATTTTAAATCATATTTATTACAGCAATCCGGAAATATTTTTAAAACTTTATAATTCATTTCCAATTGCCGGTGTTGACGGAACTTTAAAAGATAGAATGAAAAATACTTCAGCGGAAAATAATGTTCATGCAAAAACCGGAACTTTGAGCGGAGTAAGTTGTTTATCCGGTTATGTCTAATGCAGCCAATGGAGACTTGCTTTCATTTTCAATTTTAATTCAGAATTTTGTAGGAAGTGCTTCAACTGCAAGAGATTATCAGGATAAAATCTGTGAATATTTATCGCAATATAAATGATAAGATTAAACAATGATTAAACAATTATTTTTCAATATATTGAGCCCATGAAATATTTTCGATTTGGAATTTTATTAATTATTGCTTCTGTTCTTTTTTATTCTTGCAGTGAAAAACCCGAACCTGTTTCTAAACCTGCATACGAACTTCTCAAAAATAAAAATATTCCCGTTTTTAATGCAGACAATGCTTATAATCAAATTAAAACTCAAGTAGATTTTGGTCCGCGCAGTCCAAATACACCGGCTCATGCTCAAGCATTAAATTATTTTCAAATTGAACTTTCTAAATATGCAGATGCAGTTAAACTGCAGCATTTTACACAAATAGGTTATAATAATGAAGTTTTAAATCTTACCAATATAATTGCGGAGTTTAACCCTCAAAGCAGTAAAAGAATTATGATTTGCGCTCATTGGGATTCAAGGCCTAGAGCAGAATATTCAAAAGATGATGATAAAAAAAATAAACCAATTCCCGGTGCTAATGACGGCGCCAGCGGATGCGGAGTTATTTTGGAATTAGCGAGAATCTTAAATGAAAATCCTATTAATTATGGAATAGACTTGGTTTTATTTGACGGCGAAGATTACGGAAAAGAAAATGATCTGGATAATTTTTGTTTGGGTTCAAAATATTTTGCTTCTCATTTAAACGTTAGACAGCTTCCGCAATTTGCAATTTTATTGGATATGGTCGGAGACAAGGAAGCATTTTTCCCAAAAGAAGAAAACTCTTTAAAGTATGCAAGAGGTATTGTAAATTTAATTTGGAATGCTGCACAGCAGACAAACTCATCTGTTTTTTCTTCGGAAGAAGTAAGCGGAGTTTATGATGATCATATGCCTTTAAATAATTATGGAATTAGAACTGTTGATATAATTGATTCGGATTTAATCGGCGACGACAGCCAAACTACAAGAAGAAATTATTGGCATTCCGATAGAGACAATATGGATAATATTGGAAAAGAAACTTTAAAACAGCTTGGAAATACTTTGACGTTTTTAATATATTCTCTTCATTTTAATAATGTTTAAATTATGTTTTTATGCCGAAGAAATTTTCAGAATTTATAATTGAATCCAACCCGTTTTTGCCTGATGCAATTTCCAGTCTTCTTTGGGAATTAAATATTTCAGGAATTGAAGAAGGGGAGAATAACTTAAAAGTTTTTTCGGAAGAAAGTTCATTAGTAACTAAAAAAGAAATTTCAATCCAATTAGAAAAACTTCGCGCACAGAATTTAATAGAAAATTACAAAATATTAACTGAAGAAATTGAAGAAAAAAATTGGAATGAAGAATGGGAAAAGAATTTAAATGTTATTCATATTTCGGATAAAATAATAATTAAACCAAGCTTTAGAGAATATACTCCGGAATCAAATCAAATTGTAATAACTATCGATCCCAAAATGGCATTTGGTACAGGTGAACATCAAACAACAAAATTAATATTATTGAGCCTGGAAAAATATATTAAAAAAAATGAAACTGTTTTGGATGTAGGTTCCGGAACCGGTATTTTGGGAATTGCATCAGTAAAATTAGGAGCAAAAAAAGTAATCGGAATTGACAATGATGAATGGTGTTTCGAAAACGCGAAAGAAAATATCATAACCAATAATGTCGAAGATAAAGTTGAAATCAGATTTGGTGAGATAAAAGATATTAAAGAAAATAATTTTGATTTAATTATTGCAAATATTTTGAAAAATATTCTTTTAGAAATTGCTGAAGAAATTAAAAAAAGATTGAAGAAAAACGGGAAAGTTATTTTATCGGGATTATTACATGAAGATGAAAGTGCAATTTTAGATCAATACAAGAAATTAGGTTTTAAACTCATAGAGATAAATAATATAGATGAGTGGATATCTATTACATTCGAATTATCTTAATCACTAATACTACAAAGGCTGTTTTATGGCGGATGAAGAAAAAAAAGAAAGAAAATCGTTTGGGGAAGTAATTGACGATTCATTTAAGGAGCTAAAGGATACTTTTGTCGCTTTCTTTAAGGCACCTAAAGCTCTTACCGGGATAAATATTCCTTATATAATTGAAGGATTAGTTTATTTCGGAATCTTAACTATTCTCGGCAAATATGCTTCGGAAAATTTAAAAGTTACCGATGCTCAAGCGGGATTAATTTATAGTTTCGTTACAGGCGGCATTACTTTTGCCATGCTTGTTTTAGGCGGATGGTCGGATAAGCTTGGTGTAAGAAATTCTTTAATTTTATCTTTTATCATGATGCTCGTTGGAAGGATATTTGTATCTTTATCCGGTACTATAAATCTTGGTTCAGGACTCTGGTCACCAATGTTTTTTACCATGATATTCGGGTTGCTGCTTATGGTAACTGCTTATGGTCTGTTTCAGCCGGCTGCTTACGCGGGAGTAAAAAGATATACTACTAAAAAAACTGCAGCAATGGGCTATGCGGTTATTTATGGTTTAATGAATTTGGGAGCTTTTCTTTCAGGTTTTATTTCTTCTTTTACACGACATGCTTTCACAAATATTTTCCCTCCTAATGGCTTAACTGCTGTTTTCTGGGTTTATGTTTTATTAACAGGCTTGTCTTTATTGTTAACAGTTCTTTTGATAACAAGAAAAACTGATAAAGACGCTTTAAAATCAGTATCGAAACAAAATGCTATTGATGAAGGGAAAGAAGAGGAAGAGGAAAAAGAAGAAGAAGCTGTTCCAAAAGTTAAAGTGAATAATATTCCTTTAATTATCTATTCCGTAATTGCTGTCTTTTTATTTTTGATTTCCGATCTTATTTTCAAAGCTTCATTTGACCCGATATTTGATTTGAAATTGTTTTCTTCTTCAATTCATATCGATACTGCATTAGTGTTAAGTATATTAATGGCAGTTGTTGCTTTTGTTGAATATGTCAGAAAGCGGTCGTATCATCCATTTAGAGATCCAAGATTCACGTTTTTTGTGTTTATCTTAATCCCTGTTCAAACTTTGTTTGCACACAATTGGCTCACTCTTCCGTATTATTTAAACAGAGCTTTTCAGGGAACTTTAGTTAGTCAATATTTTGAAGTCTTCTCAAATTTAAATCCAATTTTGATTTTTATACTGACTCCAATTATTGCCGGATTAACAGCAAAAGCAAATGTTTATAAAATGATGATATACGGAACGCTTGTAATGGCGCTTCCGACATTCTTGCTTTCATTTGGACCAAATATTTATCTTTTCCTAATTTATGTTCTTGGTATGACAATAGGCGAAGCAATGTGGTCGCCGAGATTTTTACAGTGGATTGCTGAAATTGCACCGAAAGGAAAAGTTGGACTTTATATGGGAGTAGGGCAGTTTCCGTGGTTTCTTGATAAAGTATTTACCGGATTTTATTCAGGTTATTTTCTGGAAAAATATTGTCCGAAAGGTGTACCCCCGTCAGAAATGAATACAGGAACGATGTGGTTTATTTATGCATTAATTGCTATTATTACTCCGATTAGTTTAATGCTTGCAAAAAATTGGATGTTAAAAGGATTTAAAAGAAAAAGCAGCATAAATAAATATATTTAAAAGTTAATATAATTTTATCTACCACAGAGTCAGCAGAGAAAACACAGAGGAATCAGAGTACGTTTAACTCAGTTAACTCTGCGGCTTCTCTGTTTTCTCTGTGGTAAAAAAAAGGAGATAATTTTAAAAAATTAATTCCTAAAAAAACTCAAACACAAAAAATTTTATTTAAAATTTTAAAACATCCGGGTTTATTATAATTCATTATAAATTATTTTCCCGTCAACCATCGTTAAAAGAACTTTTACATCTTTAATTTTAACCGGATCAATAGTTAAAATATCATCACTTAAAACAATTAGGTCTGCAAGTTTACCGGGTTCAACACTTCCTTTAATATTTTCTGAATATTCTGCGTAAGCGCTGTTTAAAGTATAACATTTAATTGCCTCTTCAACGGAAATTTTTTGTTCGGGAATCCAGCCATTCGGATTTTTTCCGTCAACCGTTCTTCTTGTAACTGCAGCATAAATTCCCAAAAGGGGATTAAGAGATACAACAGGCCAATCGGTTCCGAAACAGACTTTTACATTATTATCTAAAAAAGATTTATAAGGATGAGTATATTTTATTCTTTCTTTTCCAATCCTGGATTCAGCCCATGAACCGTCTTCAATGCAATGTGTCGGCTGAACAGAAGCAATTACACCAAGTTTACCAAATCTGATTATATCATCAGGTTTTACATGCTGTGCATGCTCAATTCTAAATCTTCTGTCCCAATCAGGATTTTCATTTTTTAATTTTTGTACTAAATCAAGCAAATAAGAATTAGCTTTATCTCCAATTGCATGAACGGAAATTTGAAGTTTATGTTTATCGGCATCCAAGGACCATTTTTCCATTCGTCCGTCAAGAATAATATCATTCGGGAGTCCTGTATTTGCGGAATCATTTTCATACGGTTCGAAGAACCAGGCTGTACTGGAACCAAGTGAACCATCTGCGTAAGCTTTAAGTGACCCTATTCTTAAAAAATTATCTCCAAAGTTATATTGAATTCCTTCTTCAACTAAATCTTTATAATTATCTATCGGAAGTCTTGTATAAATTCTGCAAGTTAATTTGTTATTCTTTTTTACTTTTTGATAAGTTACTAAATCTTCCATAATTTTTTCCGGATCCTGGTTATAATTGAAAGTAATATCCTGGATACTTGTAACACCGAATCTCTTTGCATCATCAAGAGCTTTTAAACAAGCTTTGTAATATTCATCTTCATCAGGATCGGGAATAATATCATTTACAAGATCGATTGCATTATCTTTTAATATTCCGGTTAGTTCACCTGTAACCGGATCTTTTTCGATTAATCCTCCTTCCGGATTTTTAGTATCCTTAGTTATTTTAGCAAGCTTTAAGGCATAGCTGTTTGCCAAAGCCATATGACCGTCCATTCGGCTTAATAAAACCGGAATATCATTTGTAATATCATCAATATCTTTTTTTGTGGGGAGCTTTTTAGTATCAAATTTTTCATGATCCCACCTTCCGCCTTTGACCCATTTTCCGGGATGATCGGAGATATAATCGATTAAAATTTTCCTAAATTGATTTATAGAAGTAACATCTCTAAGATCGATTCCCATTTCATAAAATCCGCCTCCGATGAAATGGACATGAGCATCATTGAATCCCGGAAGCATAAGTTTACCATCCAGATCTATAATTTCAGTTGAATCATCGATATATTTTTTTGCTTCTTCGGATGAACCAACAAAAATGATTTTATTATTTTCTATAACAACAGCTTCAGCAAATTTCTGACTTTCATTAACCGTATAAACTTTGCCATTTATAAAAGCTTTCTTCATGTTCTGTGCTTCCGAATGATTGAATAATTGTATGAATGCTGTAATAAAAATAACTAAATAGAATTTCATAATTAACCCCTTTTGATAATTCTATCTTTCTTAAAATATAGTGAAAATCATTTTGAATATAAAAAAATAATGGTTTAAAATTAAAAATCCTGCCGGAGCGGGATAAAATTAATTCTTTTTTAAACCACAAAGATCGCAAAAACACTGTGTTTACTTATTATTCAATAAAATTATTTAGTATTTTATTAATTTCTTTCATTAATTCACTTAATTCTACTTTTGGATATAAGAGCCATTTGGAATTTAGAATGGAAAATTTAGTTGAAAGTAAAAAAGAAAAAATATTAATTTATAATAATCAAAAAGTTGCTTATCTTAATGTCTAATATAGGGGGTACAGTTTAGGCTGTTCACAAAGGGACGATGGTGTTCGTGCATCATCTTCCTGTTAATTAAAAATTTTTAATAGTCTAACCTCCTTAGTTGTTTATTGTGTTTTAAGTTTACCATGTATTATTATTCTATTTTCACATAGCATATAAATATCCTTTTCCATAACTAATAAGTCATTAATAATTAAATTAGTTGAGTAAATTGTAATTAAATCAATACCATTATAATGTGCTAAACCATCTGATGCTACGCCGAAAAAATCTTTTTCACTTCTTCCCCATACTCTACCAAGATAATTTGTACCGGAAAAGTCTTTCCAAACTTCTAGTAAATTGTTTTTGTATTTATATATTTTATTTCCAATAACTAAATAAACTTTTTTGTCTATTTCGTTTACTGTTGCTATGTCAATACCGCTCCAAATTTGTTTTAAATTTCCTCCTTTTAGCACAAATATTTTGTTTGTGTCTCCAACATTTTCAAACCTAGTTCCCGATAAAAAAATTATAGAATTATAATTATCCTGTCTTACTAAATTAAAACCTATACGTTCTTCAGGAATATTTAGATGAGTCCATAATAAACCGTCAAAATGAAAAATTACGCCAAAATAATTTTTCCCTGTAACATCTTTGGTTGCACCTCCAACAACATAAATATCATTATTATTATTCCCTCTTAAATCTTCTAGAGAAGTGGAATACACATTTGGATAAGGGAAATTGTTTATTCTTGTCCAAGAACTTCCATCATATCTATAAATTGAATTTATCCCAGAAAGCCATATATCAGATCTTGAAAAACCAAAAATACTTCCGAAATTACCGTCGATATCCCGAGAATAATGTTTCCATGCTTTACCATTGTAGAACCATAAATTATATGGTGTGTCTCCTTGACCAGCGACCCAGATGTTTGAAGTATCGTATCCCCAAATTTGCCATAAATAAAAAATGTTTCCAGCAGGTGCTTTCAATGTATCCACACTCCAAATGTAATCTCTTCTGCCGGATTGAATGTTATCAACCTGTGGATCTGCTGTATTACAGCTATAATTGATATGATAATTAAAAATAAAGCTGTTATATTTAATAGTAGTCTTTTCATTTAAGTCTCATTTGGATATGTTAAAGAAGATACTTTCCCTAGAGTAATTATATTTATAAATCTATCTACTATTAAAATTAAAATCTTGGATGAAATTTTGAAGCTGTGTCTTATGTAGTAGGTCCAATTTAAACTCCCCTTTGTGCCATCAATACTTGGTTTAAACGTAGGTAAAGAAATTTGTATTGTCAAATTAAATTTATATTAACTAAATCAGTTGGCAATTATTTGTAGCAAATTTATGTCATAAAATAAATTCAATTATTTTTTTCTAATCAGTTGTTCGTAAATAAAAAAGGGAACAAGCTTTGCTCATTCCCTTTACAAAATATAATGTTACTTTATTATTGAATTAAATCAGTTTAATTTTATTTATTCAATTACTCAAACATTCAATCATTCTTTAATATATTTTTTAATTTATAATTTATCTTTTTTAATTGTTTGTTTTTACTTCATCAAAATCATCTTTTTTACCTGATGATAATTTCCTGAGCTCAACTTGTAAAAATAAATTCCGCTTGCTAAATTACTTCCGTCAAATTTAATTTGATAACTTCCCGGCTGCATTTCTTTATTAATTAGCGTGGCAACTTCTTTCCCTTGAATGTTATAAACTTTTAAAGTAACAAATCCGAAATCCGAGATCGAAAATCCGATATTTGTAGAAGGATTAAATGGATTCGGATAATTTTGAGAAAGTGAAAATGAATTTGGAGAAACCGAAACTTCCAAAACTTTTGAATATGTAAAATTGCCGTTAAAATCTATTTGTTTTAAACGATATTGATAATTCCCGGGAGCAAGATTGAAATCATTAAAAGAATATCCATGCTCCGCAGCGGAAGTTCCGTTTCCGTTTATAAATCCAATAATTTCCCATTCATTTTTACTTTTTACTTTTGAATTTTTAATTTTTTGAACTTCGAACCCTTTATTATTTGTTTCTGTTGCGGTTTTCCAATTTAAACTAACGGAATTATTTATTAATTGAGCATTAAATGAAGTTAATTCAACCGGAACAATATTAGTGATTTCAACAGGGAAGTTCGGACCAAAATTCCATTTATCGTCTGTGGTTGGTATTCCATCCCCGTTGACACTGTTTGCAACAGAATAAATTGTATCGTAACCCGCAGAATCAGGGGCAGTATAATTAAACGTCCAATGAACTGTATCTCCTACAAAGGGAAGAGGGTAAGTGTGCGTCAATTCTCCGTCGATTATTTGAGAATTTGTATCGACAATGCCTAAAGTTCCGAATCTAGCTGCGACATTATATCCGCCATCAACCATTGGTCCGCCGGTTAAATAAATATTATATACTCCGGTTTGACCAATTGTTAATTGTGAAGGACCTTCAACCCAAACGCTTACACTTGCATCAAAATTAGGACTATGACATACACAGCCATTGCCGTTCAGTAATGTTGTTCCGACGATTCCATCATCGTGCATTACAGATGCATATAAAACAATACTTATAAATAAAAAAAGTATAATAAAATTATATTTCATAACTGACCTGCTTGATTAATAATAATAGGAAAAATATAGCACGGCTGAATAAATATCAACCGTGCTATTGCTTACTGAAGAAGGGTTATTTCAATAATATCATTTTTTTAGTGTCTCTAAATAGACTGCCGTTTGACCCCTTGGCTTCTAATGTGTAAAAATATGTTCCGCTTGGAAGATTTACAGCATTGTAAGTTATTTCATGCTGGCCGTCTGATACTTCGGAATTTAATAAGTTGGCAACTTGCTGGCCAAGTAAGTTATATAAATTAATTTTTACCAATGATTTAGTCGGTAAGGAAAAACTTATCGTAGTTGACGGATTAAACGGATTAGGATAATTTTGAGATAATTTAAATACCGAAGGCTGATGAACATCAACTTCAATTGTTTTTGATAAAGCATAGGTGCCGTCAAAATCAATTTGTTTTAATCTAAAATATCTTTTACCGTTGAATTTATTCTGTACTTTATAAGAATAAGATTTTGATTCCGATGTTGTTCCGAATCCGGGAACAAAACCTATCTTTTGGAAATTATATCCATCAGTGCTGATTTCTACATTAAATCCTTTATTATTTGTTTCGGTTGCCGTTGTCCAGGCTAAATTTACTTGATAATCTACAACATTGGAAGTGAATGCAGTAAACTCAACCGGAAGGAATGTAGGTGAGCTCAGTTTATAAATACCATTTCCTTGAGCCGCAAAAATAGTTACGGAATCAACAATGTAAACTGCGTAATTATTTGATCCGATATTAGTTGGAAACCACGTGTTTCCATTATCTTTTGTCATATAAATATGACCGCAAGAATAACAGCCTGCCAATACCTGGTTTGAATCGACCGGATTTGTATCAGTTCCCCACATATAATTTCCGTTAAAATAATTTACCGGTGTCCAGGTCATACCGTAATTGGTAGTTTTAAGATAACCGCCTCCGCCGGCCCATTTAGTTGCCCAGGCAATTCCAGGGTGATGTTTGTCTGTTGTAATTGTCGGAATTTCACCACTGGTTGTAAATGAACTAGTCCAGGTAACTCCGTAATCAGTACTTCTCCAAATTCCTGTTCCATTATCACCTGCTAAAATAATATTCGGCATATCCGGAAATACTTCAATATCGCAAGGTGTTGACCATCCGGTAACAAATGATACTGTCGACCATGAATCACCAAAATCGGTACTTTTCATAAATTGATTATTACTCATTGTATAAACAGTATCAGGATTTGACGGATCAACAGTCATGGGAATGCCGTAAAATGAAAATGATAATCCATTTGCACTTATTGTCCATGTATTTCCATTATCAGTTGTTTTATAAATTTTATCACCGGCAGAATGAACAGCTACTAAAATAGTGTTTGGATCATAATAACTAGGTATTATTGCATCAATATAATTGGAAGTCGGAATATTGACTCCGTATTGATTAAATGTTTCACCCCGATCCGTACTTTTATATACGGTAGCTGTAGAACCGAAGTAAACTATATTTGTGTTATGCTTATCAACCGCTATTGGGTTTCCTAAACTATTACCTGAATGCTTTAACTGCCAGGTATATTGAGGAAATACAGTAGCAATCGAAAGGAAAAAAAGAGAAAGAAAAGTAAAAAGAAATCTCATTATTTTTTACCCTCGAATTGTTTATTAAGATTAAGTTTGATTAAAGATTTGATATGCGGGTTAAATTATAAATTTAATTTGTAATTTGGAAGTACTTTTTTAAAAAAAATAATTTTTTTTTTGAGATTTATTTTGTTAAGTATTTAGCTTGTTAATGAATTTATTTATCACTTATTTATTATATAAAGCATTTATTTCGGATTTGGACTTCAAATTATAAAATGCTTAATTTGAACGCTAATATTTTTGAAATTCTTTAAAAATAAGGGATTATGAATCTAGACGTACTCATTTTTGCAGCACATCCGGATGATGCCGAACTTTCGATGGGGGGAACAATAGCCAAATTAACCAGAAAAAATTATAAAGTTGGAATAATTGACCTTACAAGAGGTGAACTTGGCACAAGAGGTTCGGCGGAAATTAGACAAAAAGAAGCTTTTAAATCAGCTATTGTCTTAAAGACTGCTGTCCGGGAAAATCTTTCTATTCCCGACGGCGGAATAAATAGAAGTAAAGAAAATCTTATCAAAATTGTAATGATGATAAGAAAATACAAACCTAAAATTATTTTCGCTCCATATTTTAATGATAGACACCCCGACCATATTGATGTGAGTGTTTTAGTAAAAGAAGCAATGTTTTCGACTGGATTAAGCAAATTAAAAACATTTGATAAAGAAGTTCTGCAAGAACATTACAGACCCAAAAAATTATTCTATTATATGCAAACTTATCCTTTTGATCCTTCGTTTATTGTGGATATAAGTGAAACTTTCGATATTAAAATGGAAGCGGTAAAAGCTTACAGCTCTCAGTTTTATAACCCTAAGAGTACTGAACCAGAAACATTTATCAGTAAACCCGATTTTATTAATTATATTGAATCAAGAGCCCACTTTTTTGGTTTTCAGATTGGAAAAGCATACGGAGAAGCTTTTTTTTGTGAGGAAAAGATTGAATTAGATTTAAGTACTTTATTGTAAAGAAAATTATATTTTTATTGAATTTTATCTCATTTTTAGTTAATTCATAATATGGAAATAAAAAAATCTGGTAGATTTCTGTTAAATATTCATATCTAACGAGGTGAATCATGCTCGTAAAAAAAATATTTCCTATAATATTTTTACTCTGTTTTTCCGGGTTACTTTTGGCTCAAGACCAGAATTTCCCTTCGGTTAAAGTATCTCCTACACAAGAGGATTATGTTCCTGCAGGATGGTATAAAGCCGGTGTAAATTCGCAGGATTATATAGTCGGTGTAGATAATACTATGAGCGAAACCGGCAAAACTTCGGCTTATATCAAATCCAGAACTCTTAAACCTCAAGGATTCTGTACATTAATGCAGGAGATTAATGCGGATGAATTTAGAGGAAGAAGAGTTAGATTAACTGCTTATGTAAGATCGCAATTTGTAAGCGGCTGGTCAGGGCTTTGGATGAGAGTTGAAGATAGGAACGAAAGACCGTTAAGTTTCGATAATATGGAAGGAAGGCCTATAATCGGAACGTCGGATTGGATTCCTTACAGCATTGTTCTGGAAGTTCCCTTAAATGCAGATAAAATATCATTTGGAATTTCATTACACGGGAAAGGTCAAGTTTGGGCCGATGACTTTAAATTTGAAACTGTAGGGACAGATGTTCCTATAACAGATATTCTTCAAAAACAAAATTATCAAAGTAAATCAGGTCCGGAAAATTTAGGATTTGAGAAAAACTAATTCTCAATTTTGGGGTGCTATTGCTATATTTTTTTAGTTTATTTTTATTATTTATAAAAATCCCTCCATTTGGATAATAATTTTATTTTTATTTCCTAATATGCTTGTCTTTATATGATATAAGTCATTAGATTTTAATCATTTACTAAATTTTTCTTAAATTTAAGCATAGCTAAAGTTACATTACTAAAGGAGTAAATAAATGCTGTCAAAAGTCAGGGCTATTAAAGAACTTGATCAAATGGGAATTAAAAATATAAGGGAACTTTATTACAATTATGGAACCCCGGCACTTTATGAACAATCGGTAAAAAGAAGAGAAGGATTAATTGCACATCTTGGACCGCTTGTTGTCAGAACTGGTAATCATACAGGTCGGAGTCCTAACGATAAATTTTTTGTAAGAGAAGCAAGCAGTGAAAAAAATATTTGGTGGGGAAAAGTAAACAAAGAAATTTCTCAAGAGCATTTTTCCAGATTATTTAATAAAATGATGGCTTATATACAGGGTAAAGAACTTTATGTAGAAGATTGTTATGCTTCTGCTGATGAAAAATACCGTTTGCCTCTCAGAGTAATTACAGAAACTGCATGGCATAATTTATTTGCAAGAAATATGTTTAGAAGATATGAGAGCAAAGAAGAATTAGAAAAACATACTCCTGAATTTACAATAATTAACATGCCTAATTTTCATGCAAACCCGCAAACAGACGGAACAAATTCCGAAGTTTTTATTGTTATAAATTTTGAAAAGAAAATGGTTTTAATCGGCGGTTCAAGTTATGCGGGTGAAATAAAAAAATCTGTTTTTACAATTCTCAATTATTTAATGCCGCTGCATAAAGTTATGTCAATGCATTGTTCTGCAAATATTGGTGAAAATAATGATCCTGCAATATTTTTTGGTTTATCCGGAACAGGTAAAACAACTTTGTCCGCAGATCCAAAACGCAGATTAATCGGAGATGATGAACACGGATGGAGTGAAAACGGTATATTTAATTATGAAGGCGGATGTTATGCAAAAGTAATTAAACTATCCGAAGAAGCTGAACCTGAAATTTATGAAACAACCCGCAAGTTTGGAACAATATTGGAAAATGTTGCAATTGATGCTCAAACAAGAAGATTAGATCTTGATGATGATACATCTTACTGAAAATACCAGAGCTGCTTATCCTTTAACACATATTGATAATATTGTACCTGAAGGAACTTGCGGACATCCTCAAAATATAATAATGCTGACTGCAGATGCATTCGGAGTTCTTCCTCCAATTTCAAAGTTAACACCTGATCAAGCTATGTATCATTTTATATCCGGTTACACTGCTAAAGTTGCAGGAACAGAAAAAGGTGTTACAGAACCAAAAGCAACATTCAGTACATGTTTTGGTGCTCCGTTTATGGTTTGGCATCCAACCGTATATGCAAAATTATTGGGAGATAAAATTAAAAAACATAATGTCAAATGCTGGCTTGTTAATACTGGCTGGACGGGCGGTCCGCACGGAGAAGGAAGCAGGATGAAAATTCAGTATACAAGGGCAATGTTGAATGCTGCTTTATCCGGTAAACTTGACAATGTCGAAACACAAAAAGATCCTTTCTTTAACTTGAATGTTCCGGTAAGCTGTGATGGTGTTCCAAAAGAAGTATTAAATCCTAGAAACACCTGGAAGAATAAAGATAAATATGATGAAATGGCTAAAAAATTAGCTAATATGTTCATAGAAAACTTTAAAGAATTTGAAGAAGGAACTTCAAAGGAAATCCAAAACGCAGGTCCTAATAAATTTTAATTTTAAAAGCTGGTCTTTAATTTTAATTTATAGAATTGAAGACCGGTTTTATTATTTTTCTTTATTTTCTTTTTCGAATTTTTCTATAAAAGGTTTTATTAAATCTATCGGAACAGGGAATATTGTTGTTGAATTTTTTTCTGATGCAACTTCTGCCAACGTTTGCAGGAATCTTAATTGAAGTGCAATAGGATATTCGCTTATTACTGCAGCAGCATCTGCTAATTTCTGACTTGCTTGAAATTCACCTTCTGCATTTATTACTTTAGCCCTTCTAGTTCTTTCGGCTTCAGCCTGTCTGGCAATTGCTCTCTGCATTTCAATCGGAAGATCCACTTGCTTAACTTCAACCGTAGAAACTTTAATGCCCCATGGTTCCGTTTGTTCATCAATTATATGCTGAAGTTCTCTGTTGATTTTATCCCTTTCTGCTAAAAGTTCATCAAGCTGCGATTGTCCGAGAATACTTCTCAAAGTAGTTTGTGAAATTTGTGAAGTTGCCATTAAATAATCTTCAACATCAACAACTGCTTTTTCTGCTTGAACAACCCGGAAATAAACAACGGCATTTACTTTTAATGAAACATTATCTTTTGTAATAATATCCTGTGGAGGAACGTCCATTACAATTGTTCTGAGACTTACTCTAACCATTCTATCTACAATTGGAATAAGTAAAATTAAACCAGGGCCTTTTGCACCAATTAATCTTCCAAGTCTAAATACAACCGCACGTTCATATTCTCTTAAAATTCTAATTGAACTTGCAAGAATAAATATTACAAAAATAATTAATACAATTAAAAAAGTTGAAATATATTGCATTTTATTCCTCCGCTAAATCTTAAACTTTTATACTTTTTTTACTTTAAGGTTTAATTTATTTATTTCTACTACTTGAACCACACTTCCTTCAGCAATTTCTCCTTCAACACTTTCAGCTTTCCAAATCTCGCCGTGAACTTTTATTTCTCCGGTTGGATTCAAAACCGAAACTGCAGTGCCAATTTCATTAACAATTCCTTCACTTCCGGAAAATGGTTTCAACTTTTGAGCTTTTACTCCTAACCCAATTGCAGTTATAAAAAATGCTACTGTAAGTAAAACAAAAATTGCAATAACTTCCCATGAAATTGAAATAACTTCCATAAAGGAATCGACATTAATTAGCATTATAGATCCAAGTATTAGTGAAATAATTCCGCCTATTGTTAGTAATCCATGACTTACAATTTTTATTTCCAGTATGAAAAGAATTATTCCGATTATTATTAATGCTAAACCCGCATAATTTATCGGCAAAGTATTCATTGCATAAAATCCAAGTATTATGCAGATTGATCCAATTACTCCTGGGAAAATTGCACCGGGATTAAATATTTCGAATAGTAATCCATATAATCCCAGCATAAAAAGAATGTAAGCAATATTCGGATCACTAATTAAGCTTAAAAGTCTTTCCGCAATATTTAAATCTAAATAATCAATTTTGGCATCTTTAGTGTTTAAAATAATTTTACCTTTGTTTGTAAATACGGAATCTCCGTTTATTTTTATTAAAAGTGAATTAATATCATCAGCGATAAAATTTATTACATTTAATTTTAGTGCTTCTTTTTCAGTTATTGATAAAGATTTTCTTACAGCATCTTCGGCCCAGGTTATATTTCTTTTTCTGTTTTCGCTAATAGTTCTTATAAATGCGGCTGCATCGTTTGTAGCTTTCGTCATCATAACAGAATCCTGCGAACCTGAAAGTGTAACGGGATGCGCTGCCCCAATATTTGTACCCGGCGCCATTACTGCAATGTTAGAAGCAATTGTAATAAAAACGCCTGCCGATGCTGCTTGTGCGCCCGGAGGAGAAACATAAACAACAATGGGTACATCTGATTTTAAAAATGAAGTAACAATTGTTCGGGTCGATTTTAAAAGTCCGCCGGGGGTATTTAATTGAAGAATTAAACAAATATATTTTTCATTTTCTGCTTTAGATATTCCTCTTTGAATATAATCGGCGCAGGCTGGATTAATTGCACCATCATAGGTTAAAACAAGTACTTTGGATTGTTGTGCAAATAAACTTGTAACAACGGTGAGAAATGCAAATAAGATAATATTTAAACGCATATTAACTCCCCGTAAGCTTTTAATTAAAAGTAACTTAGAGAAAAAAAAATTGTTAAGCAAGGAAGAGGATTATATAAATCAAATTTCAAATCACAATATTTAAAAATTCACTTCTTTTTAAAGAATTGATTCTTGAACATTTTTAAATAAACAGATATTTTGTTTTGCCTTCTCTGTAAATATTTTAAATAAGGTTTTTAATGCAGATGAAATTCGAACGTAAGAAATTATCAAATGAAATATTGTTGAATCTTTATAATGAGATTATAAAACCAAGAATAATTGAAGAAAAAATGATCAACCTGATCCGGCAGGGAAAAATTTCCAAATGGTTTTCGGGTATTGGTCAGGAAGCAATTTCAGTCGGTTCAGCATCAGCTATGGAAGATGATGAATATATTTTAACAATGCACAGAAATTTGGGTGTATTTACTTATCGCAATTTACCTTTAAACAAATTATTCTCTCAGTTTGAAGGAAAATATAACGGGTACACTAAAGGAAGGGACCGTTCATTTCATTTTGGTACCAAAGATTTTAAAATAGTTGGAATGATTTCTCATTTAGCTGCTCAACTTGGAGTTGCTGACGGAATAGCTTTGGGACATCTTCTTAAAAAAGAAAAAAAAGCGGTTCTGGTTTTTACAGGTGAAGGAGGAACTAGCGAAGGTGATTTTCATGAAGCTGTTAATATTGCTTCAGTATGGAGTTTGCCGGTGATTTTTTTCATCGAAAATAACGGTTACGGTTTATCAACTCCTATAAAAGAACAATTTAATTGTGAAAAATTATCGGACAAAGGAATCGGATATGGAATTGAAGCTAAAATAATAGACGGTAATAATATATTAGAAGTTTATTCGACTGTAAAAAAGTATGCAGAAAGTATAAGAAACAAACCGAGGCCCGTTTTAATTGAAGCAATTTCTTTTAGAATGCACGGACACGAAGAAGCCTCCGGAACAAAATATATTCCCAAAAGCGTAGTTGTCGGCTGGTCAAAAAGAGATCCGATAAAAAATTATGAAGAATATCTAGTTAAAGAAAAATTATTAGATGAAAAGGAAATTCAAAAACTTAAAAATGATTTTAAAAAGAAAGTTGATACCGAATGGAGCAAGTCTTTAAAAGAAGCAGAACCGGAAATTAATACAGAAAAAGAAATTGAGGATGTTTATTTCCCGTTCGAACAAAAAATTACATTTCCTAAATCCAACAAGGTATCAAATAAAAGATTCATCGATGCTATTTCCGATTCACTTAAACAAAGTTTAGAAAAATTTCCCGAACTGATTATAATGGGACAGGATATTGCCGAATACGGAGGAGTTTTTAAAGTTACAAAGGATTTTGTAAAAGAATTCGGCAAAGACAGAATACGAAATACACCTATTTGTGAATCTTCAATTGTTGGTGCCGGGTTAGGTTATGCTATTCATGGCGGTAAATCTGTTATAGAAATGCAGTTTGCTGATTTTGTAACTGATGGTTTTAATCAAATTGTAAATAATCTTGCAAAGATTCATTACCGCTGGGGACAAAATGCAGATGTTGTAATTAGAATGCCTGCCGGTGCAGGCGTAAATGCCGGTCCATTCCATTCTCAATCAAATGAATCCTGGTTTTTTCACACTCCGGGTCTAAAGATAGTTTACCCTTCAAATCCACATGATGCAAAAGGTTTATTAAATGCTTCAATAGAAGATCCGAATCCTATTTTATTTTTCGAACATAAAGCTCTTTACCGTTCCATTTCAGAAGAAATTCCTGATGATTATTTTACATTGGAAATTGGTAAAGCAAGTGTAATTCAAGAAGGTAAGGATGTTTCAATCATAACTTATGGGATGGGAGTTAGGTGGGCAAAAAACGTTTTAAAGGAATTTGCCAATACTTCAGTTGAAATTATCGACTTAAAAACGTTGCTACCGTGGGATAAAGACAGTATAAAAAATTCTACCATGAAAACAGGAAAAATTTTAATACTGCATGAAGATTGCATAACCGGTGGAATTGGTGCAGAGATTTCGGCATGGCTTAATGAAAATTGTTTTGAATATCTTGACGGTCCCATTACTCGTGTTGGGGGTTTGGACACACCGGTACCATTTAATTCAAATCTTGAAAAAAATTTTCTTCCCGAAAAAAGATTAAAAGAAAAATTAGAGTATCTTATTAATTATTAAACGCAAACTAGAGCGCAAAATCTTTAGTCCTTAATTTTTCCATTATAAAAAAAGTTCTATCTAATCTAAAAATTTTTTAATTTAACACGATTAAATTTAAATATTATAAATTCTAGTTGAATACTTAATTCAAATTATATACAGTTATTTTCGGTGAATTAATGCATCTTGGGTACAAACTTTCCTCTATATTTTTCTTAATATTTATATGTAGTTTATTATCAAATATAGGCTTTGCACAAAATACCGGTATACTCAGAGGTAATATTGCTGATTCTACAAGCGGAGAGGTTTTACCTTATGCTAACGTATATATACAAGAATTAAAAACAGGAGCTTCTACCGACAGCAGGGGAAATTTTATCATTAATGCTATTCCCGGCGGACATAAATATACCGTAATTGTTTCTTTTATTGGATATCAATCCAAAAAGCTGCAGGTTAAAATATTACAGAACAAAACCACTTTTATAAACATATTGCTAGTCCCTACAAATTTACAATTGCAGACGATAGAAAAAATTGGTGAAAAAGTTATAAAGAAAAATGAAACTGATTTAAGTGTTCAAAGATTATCGATGAGGCAATTGGAAGTAATGCCTAAAGGTGTTGAAACTGATGTATTCAGATCTTTACAAACTTTACCCGGTGTAAGATCAACCGGGGATGTTTCTGCCAGGTATTATGTAAGAGGCGGAACGAGTGATCAAAATCTTGTACTTGTAAATGGAATTACGGTTTACAATCCTTTTCATGCATTAGGTTTATTTAGTGTAATTGATCCCGATATGATAAACTCAATTGAATTTTATAAAGGCGGTTTTTCAGCGCAATATGATGATAGACTTTCCTCAGTTTTAGATATTGTTACAAAGAATGGAAATCAGAATAATTTTGCAGGCAAGTTTAGTTCAAGTTATTTAACAGGTAAAGGTTTGGTTGAAGGTCCAATTCCTAACGGATCTTTTATTATTACCGGGAGGAAAAGTTACTCTAACAGTATTTTAAAAAAGTTTTAAATGATCAAAATGTTCCTATCGATTTTTATGATGCATCATTTAAAGTAAATTATTCCAATCCGGATTTTTACAAGCGGGCAAAGTTTTCTGTATTTGGCTTTTTAAGCGGAGACAAAGTTAAATATGATGATCCCCGAAAAGAAGACTTTAAATGGGGAAATAATTTGCTTGGATTTGAATGGCTTCAAGTTTATGATGTCCCTTTATACTCCAGACTAGCTTTATCCTTAAGTAAATTTCATGGTGAGGTAAATCCAAATCAAAGCACAATTAAACCTAAACAGAACGATGTAAATGATGTAACAGGAAGTTTTGATTTAACAAGTTTTTTTGAGAGTAAAGATGAACTTGGTGTTGGTTTCAAATTTAAAGCGGTTCGGACTAATTTATTATTAACAAACCAACAGGGTATTGAGTCTAATATAGAAGAATTTTCAGGTAACTTGTCTGTTTATGCTAAATATAAACTTTTAAGATTCGAGAATTTCGGTGCGGACGTAGGCAGCAGATTTAATATTGCAGGTTTATCTGTTAACGGCAGCGGGATAATTGAACCTCGTGTAAATTTCACGTATAGATTCGTTCCTGAAATTGCACTTAAAGGAGCGTGGGGAATTTATCTTCAAGAAATTTCAACTATTTCAGATGAAAACGAAGTCATTTCTCTCTTTGAACCTTGGATTATTACTCCAGATTATCTAAATCCGGCTACAGCGATTCATTATGTTATTGGAACTGAAATTGACTTTTCAGAAGGACAATCAATTGATATAGAAGGTTACTATAAAGTTGTACATAACCTTCCCGTAGTTAATCAAAACAAAATTTATTCATTTGATCCTGATTTAATTAGTGGAAACGGTGAATCCTACGGCTGGGAATTTCAATACAAATGGGCTAATCCAAATTTTAACTTTAATGCATCATATACTTTAAGCTGGGCTTATAAAAGTGTCGGCGACTATTTATATTATCCTAAATATGATTCAAGACATTCAGTGAATTTAAATCTCGAGTATAATCTTGGAGATGGCTGGCATGCAAGTGCCAACTGGACATTCAATTCGGGGCTGCCGTTTACTCCGCTTCTTGGTTATTATGATAAGTTATACTTTAATGACTTTGGAAGCACATGGTATTCAGATGATAATTTTAAACCATATCTTATATTAGGTGATCGAAATATAGAAAGACTGCCGGTTTATCATAGGTTGGATCTGAGTTTATCAAAATCAATAGAAATTAGCTTTGTCAAAGCTTCATTAGATTTCAGCATCATTAATGTTTATAACAGAAAAAATATTTTCTACTTTAAAAGAGAGACCGGTGAACGTGTAAATATGCTGCCGTTTTTACCAACTGCTACCATTAAGATTGAATTATAACATGAAAAAATTATATATATATATAGCAATTTTAAGTTTACTTGTAATATTTTCATCTTGTGAAGAAAACTTTAATCCCAAAGGCCAGTTTCAAGAAAAATATGTACTTAATTGTGTATTAAGCGGAGATACTAGTTATCAAGTCGCAATCTTAACAAAAAGTTACAATGTTCCGGGTTTTGATCCATATAAAAATACAGTAGATCCGGCTTTGGACAGCGCGGATATTCGTTTATGGCAGGGCGATTCCGTATATATCTTTCGCGACACTTTAGTCGATAGAATCGGAACTAAAAGGTATGATTCACCTCTTAAAATTTTTTATTTAAAGAATTTTACCCCTGAATTTAGGCAAAGTTATGAAATTGAAGCATTGCTTCCGAATGGAAGAAGATTAAAATCTTCTTCTCAATCTGTACCCGAGGTAGATTTTGATCTTAAAAACAGTACGGTAGTCATTCCCCCAAGTGTTGGAAATTATGTAAATATATATTGGAATATTCCTAAAGAAAATACACTATTTGTTTTTACTTATACAGTAAATTATTATCAAAAGATAGATGGAGTTAATGTTCCTAAAAAAGTTAATATTCCAATTTATTATGTCTTACAAAATGGTCAGTACGTACCAAATTATTCAACGCCGAGTAATTTGCCTTCTGCAAATTTTAGTATGGATGCAATAACAAGAACATTGGAAAACATCTCAAAAAATGATCCGAATAAACAGAATTTTTATGTGAATATTACAAATAGTTTTAAGTTATTTGTATTGGATGATAATTTATCAAAATATTATTCATCAAATACGGGCGGTAATGATTTTACTGTTAGACTGGATGAACTGGACTATACCAATATTGAAGGCGGTTACGGAGTTTTCGGGTCATTATTTAAGAAAACTTATAAATTAAAATTTACTGCGGATTATATTAAGATCTTTTGGCTACAATCCAATATTTAATTAATCTGAATAAATTCTTTTCATGATAAAAATATTAAATAAAAAAAGTAAACTGCAGAAATCATTTTTACTTGTAATCTTATCACTTTTTGTAATTACAGGGTTTATTTGTGATAAAACAGTTAGTGTTTCACCACCATTAAAACCGGTTTCAACCGGAATTTCTATCAATAAAATCAATTCCTGAAGGATCTTATATTTATCTTAATGGAAGAAATACCGGCGATTAACTCCGGACAGTTTAACATTTTTAGACCCAGGTAATTATAAAGTGACTTTAAAAGAAATTATTATAAAGATACTACTTTATATTTAAATGCATATGACGATAAAAAAATTGATACACTAATTGATTATTTATCAAACCCTTCAATGTTCGGAGGTTTAAATGTTACATCTGATCCTACTAACTCACTTATATTTATAAATGATTCAGCAACAGGGTTTTCAACGCCACATATTTTTAATCATTTGATTCCTGGACCATATAATTTAAAATGTGAAAAGACTGGATTCAGGGATAATGTTGTAGAAGGATTAGTATTCAGTAATGAAACCAGAGCGTTTTTTGTAGAATTAGAAGACACAACATTATGGGTGGATTATCAAAAGTCTAATTCAAATATACAATCAGTTTCACTTTCATCAATTGATATTGATAATAATAATATTATTTGGATAGGATCGGTTGACAGTGGATTAATTAAATTTGATGGCAGAAATTTCACTAATTTTTCAACATCTAACTCTTCTATACCAAGTGATAACATAATTTGTGTAAAGCACGACAACCAAAATAAATTATGGGTAGGAACAGATAATGGTTTAGGTATTTTTTATAATAATAATTGGTCTATTTTGAATAAAGATAATTCACCTTTACCAACCAACAGAATTGAAACCATCGCATTTGAAAATAATATTTCATGGATCGGTACTTCTGGCGGATTAGCTAAATATGACGGCACAAATTGGCAGATTTATACAATTAACAATACTAATCTTCCATGGCATTGGATTAAAACTATTTCAATAGACCAGCTAAATAATAAATGGTTAGGCATCAGTGATTCGGGAATAGCTTCTTATAACGACCAAGTGTTTACTATTTACAGAGCAGGGGAGTCTAATATTCCGACTGATAATCCATCTGCATCGGCTGTTTCAGCAAATGGTAATATCTGGTTTGGTTTTCTTCCTTCTATTAATGCTAATGGAGGAATTGCAATTTTTAATGGTAATGACTGGAATCAGGTTAATATAGGTAATCCGCAATTACAAGTTAACGATATTTATATCGATCAATATGATATCAAGTGGATTTCAACAAACCAAGGTTTGTTTAAAATGACTGGTCAAAGTGTAGAACAGCAATTCACAATTTATAATTCTAAATTGACTTCACCAAGCGTAACATCTTCAATTAGAGATAACTCAGGTAATTTATGGATAACAACATTAAGCGGCGGATTGAATAAATATAAAGGAGCAATTAAATTAATGTATTCCAATAATTTTTCTAATTTTCTTTTAAGTTTATCCTTAGAGGATTCAGCCTGTTTAAAAATTGATGCATCTTTCGTAAAATCAAAAACTCTTACATCCGAAATTTCCGGTCTTATATAAATATCAGGTTTTAGAAATTTTAATTTTTGTCTGCTGATTGAATTCTGCATTATTTGATAAGCTGTGAAAACAGATTCAAATGTCGGCGGAATACTTCTTCCGTTGCTGCTTTTATAAGCGGTTACATCAATTGCAACTGTAATATCGCATTCATCTTTTATAATATCGTAAGGTAAAGGATTTACAATTCCGCCGTCTACTAAAATTTTATTTTTTATTTTTACAGGAGTGAATAATCCGGGCAGGGAATAGCTTGCTTTTATTGCATTTGAAAGATCACCTTTTTCAAAAATAATTTCTTCTTTATTCCAGAATTCAGTTGCAACAATTTTTAAAGGAATTTGAAGTTCTTCAAATGTTTTTACCTTTAAATGCTTAAATATGAAATTCTGAAATTTATCTCCTTTAATTAAACCGGTCTTTAAAATCTGCAGATCAATCATAGAGAGCATTTTCATTATGTCCCACTTCATAAAAAAATCGGAGAATTTATCATTTTTAGGATAAATTAAACTATATAAAATTGTTTTCATCTCTTTGGAAGTAAAACCGGCTGCATAAAATGCACCGACAATTGATCCTATACTTGAGCCGGAAATTATAGAAGGTTTAATCCCCAATTCTTCTAAAGCTTCAATCATTAATATGTGGGCGATTCCTCTTGCTCCGCCGCCTCCGAATGCAATTCCAACAGTTTTCATTTAACTAGATATTAGAATAATTTTAAACATTTATTTGACACGAAAAGATATGATTTATTAATAAAAATCAATGAAAACCAAAGCACAAAATATTAATTTTTTTGAAATAATTAAGTATTCAAATCAATTAAACTTAATTACAAATCTATTAAATATTTATTTAACTTGGAAATACCGAATCCAAAACAGTTCCGTCAACCCATTTAACAACTGCAACAACTTTATTTTTATTTAACTTTGGATTTGCTGGTGAGCCTCCGCAGATTTGGTCAACTTCTTCCTTAATTTCTTTAATTGATTTAACCGGCAGTGAAGAATTTTTAACTGCTTTCAATAAATCTTTTCTTTTAGGATTTATAGCGATTCCTCTTTCAGTGATAATAACATCAATTAAATCTCCCGGTCCGCAAAGTGTAGTAACTTCATCAACGATAACCGGAATTCTATCTCTAAAAGATGGAATGGCAAGTATTGTGCATTTTGAATACAAACAATTCTGCCATCCGCCGATTCCGTGCAGCAGATACCCGTCGGAATGTGTAACTACATTTGCATTAAAATTAATATCAACTTCGGTTGCGCCAAGAACAGCAGTATCAACAATCGAAGCAAAATTACCTTTCCCGTGAAAATTATAACTTGTGAAAGGACTTGTATTAACATGATTGGGATTTTCTCTCATACTTCTCACACCTTCAAGATCGAAAGTCTGTCCGTCAAGTATATAATCAGTTAATCCTTCTTCTAAAAGCTGAACTAAATATTTTGTACTTCCGCCTCTTACAAATCTGGCTTTAACTCCTTTTGCAATTCATTCTTTCTTTTAAATATAAAATGAATGCCAAATTAGTTCCGCCGGCACCGGCTTGAAAAGAAAATCCGTTTTTCATTATTCCTGCTTCATCAATAAACTGTGCGACATATTCGGCAATTAATAATCTGTCTGGAGACTTTGTTACTTCGGTAGTTCCGGAAACAATTTTACTGGCATCGCCCAGAGTTTTTAACTTTACAACATAATCTACATTATTTCCTTGAATCTGCCAGGGAATACATGGAAAATCTACAAGATTATCAGTTACTACAATTACATTATCTGCATATTCGGAATCCGCTAAAGCAAATCCAATTAATCCGCTTGCAGATTGACCCGTAACTCCGTTTGCATTTCCGAAAGGATCTGCAGTAGGGGCGGCAATAACTGCAATATCAATATGAACTTCACCATCTTGAACTGATTGATATCTTCCGCCGTGAGATCTTAAAACACCGATACCTTTCATTTTTCCTTTGGATGTAAATCTGCCAAGCGGTCCATTCATACTTCCTTCAATATGATGAATTGTTCCGTCTTCCAAATATTGTATTAAATGTTCATGAACAGGAAACGAAGCGGAAGGGAACCATCTGATATTTTTAATTCCCATTTCTTTAATTGTATCAAAAAGAAGATTCGTCAATGCATCACCGTTTCTTAAATGATGATGTGTAGAAATTGTCATTCCGTTTTTAAGTCCGGCTTTTTTTAATGCTTCTTTTAGATTTTTTACAACCTTGTTTCCGTCCCATGGATAATCCATGCAAGTTCTAATTGGAGGTTTTGCTTTATTGCCTTTAGGTTTATAATTATTTATTCCTTTAAATGGAATTTGTTTCTCACCGTTTATTTCAGTAGGAACCATTCGGCCTGCTGAGTTTTTTATTAATTTCATGATTTATCCAAATAAACTTTTTTAACACTAATGATTTTCAGTCAATTAGTGTATTAATCATTCTAATTTTTATTTATTAATTAATTTTGATATCAACAATACCTTTTGTGCTCGTTTTACAACCGGAGCATCAATCATTTTACTGCCTAAAGAAACAACACCTAAACCTTTCTTCTCCGCTTCTTCAAAAGCTTTAACAATTTTTTGTGCTTTATCAATTTCTTCCTTAGTAGGAGCAAATGCTTCATGCACAACAGGAATTTGTCTTGGGTGAATACAGCCTTTTCCTTCGAATCCTAAACTTTTTGCTTCAAGAACACTTTGCTTTAGTGCTTCCATATCTGTAACATCTGAAAAAACAGTATCAATAGCTTGTATACCAGCAGCTTTTGCTGCATTAACTATCATAGATCTTGCAAAAAAACTTTCTTTACCTTCATTCGTTCTTTGAGTTCCGAGGTCAGCAGTATAATCTTCAAGTCCAATTGCCAAAGCACAATTTAATTTTGATGCTGATGCAATTTCATAAGCTTTAATTATTCCTAAGGCACTTTCAATTATCGGCATTAGATAAATGTTATTATTTAATTTTTTCTCTTTTTTAATTTTATTTATTTCTTCTTCAACCTGAATTATTTGATCCGCAGATTCACACTTAGGGACTAAGATTACATGGACATTATGAGGAACTACATATTTTAAATCATCAATTCCTCTTGGAAGCTGATTTATTCTAACCATTCTTTCTGCTGAATAAAAATCAACACTTCTTAAAGTATTTCTAACTAATAATTGTGCAGCGTCTTTTTCGGAAGGAGAAACGCTGTCTTCTAAATCCAGAATAATTCCGTCCGGTTTGTGTAAACCGGCATTTACAAAAAATTTGGGTTCGTTTCCGGGAAGATATAATCTGCTTCTTCTTAATTTATCTTTTGTAGTTTTGTATAGATTTTTCTCATTAATCGGTAAAAGAAATTCTTTCTCATTTTCCGGGAATAATTTTTTTACAGCTAATTCAAACCTTGCAGCAATTGTAAAAGGAAGTGCACCGTTATCTTCCAATAAAATTGAAGCATTTTTAATCTTAAAGAATTTACACATCTCTTTTATTTGTGCAGCAATTGAATCGCCATACATTGATTCAACTTTGCTTTTAATATCTAGTTTTAATCCACCTGAATTTTTTAATTCAATTTCGATATAGCAGTCGGAGCGAACAGAATTACCGCGTTTACCTGCTGATACGGAAGGATTTCTCCCCCTCATAAATTCACCTTTAATTTCGTATATTTGCATCTTAGTTAAATAGTCTTCAAAATTATAAAATTTTATAAATACTAATTTAGTAATTATAATATTAACTAGTCATATTAATTTTTGAAGATTTTTAATGGTTCTTGACGGTATTAATTTAGTTTAAGTTATATATAACTTTTAATATTTATCTGAAATATGCATCTGCTATATTCACTATAGCAAATTAATGTCCTATTTATATTAAAAGTTGACATTGAAAATTCGATTTTTTAAAATCTCGCAACCAATGGGGGAAGAATAAGAAATTGCTCGGTATATTCTAATTCCTCAAGATCCTCCTTTACCTTTTTCTCCCCAAAATAATAACAAAATTAAAGGAGGCTTATCATGGCTAATCAAACATTTCAATGATGCAGGTATTAATGATTTTTTCGAAGGAGCAACAGATTCTGCATTGGATTCTTTTGTAAATGAAATGAAATCTGATTTTGATACTGCAGTTTCAAATAGATTTCAATTGGATAATAATTATAAATCTGCATTAAAAGATACAAGTAAGGAAATGAAAGAATTTATGACAGATTCTGTTGCTCATTTTGTTAGTCTTAAACAAAGTTATGGAAGTGGTAAAATGACAGTTTCAGGTATTAGCGGGGATGGTAATCCTAGTTCCACCCAATGGACTTAAAGTCGATTGTACAATTATGGCCTCTTAATTGCCATATAACATTTACTAAAGATTAACAATCTAATTCAATAATTATTTAAAAAAATGTAAAGCAAATTTTAAATATCAGCAAAGGCAATTTGAAAATGAATATTTTAAATTTCAGCATTTAATAAAAAATCTATACTAAAATACCAAGCAAATTATTTTTACATATTTAATAGTGATTTTAAGTATTATTATTGAATTCGGTTGCAGTTCTTCTACTTATGTACTAAATAAAAATGATATTACTATAGTTGATTCCTTTGCTGATAAATTATCTTCAAAAGCATGGGCATCGATAGTATCCAGCGAAATATATTAAGAGATGGATTGATAAATGTTGGTGAATATCTTACAGAAAAAGATGCAGATTCATTTAAAGAATTGAATAATAAAATAACAAACATTAAAGATGCTTCACTGCTGATATCAAAAATATATGATGCAAAATTTTTAAAATTAGCTTCTGATTATCTATAAATGGTCAAACAAACTGGAAATAAATAAAATATCCGCTAAAAAATGATTCAATTTTAGTTTTAAGATGCTATACAACTCCGCATTTTATAATTTACTACTATCCAGATCTTGATAAGAAAAACCTGGAATATATTTCATCCGAGTCGGAAAGAATTTTTAATAAATTATTAGAACAATTTAATCCGGATCAAAATTGTTTGAAGTAACTTTAAAAAACTTGCACAGTATAAAGTTTGGAAAACATGGTAAGTTTGATATTAATTCAGGAAATGCTGAGCTCACAAACGGAAAGATTGTTTTAGTAATTACACAAACCCAGCAGCAAATGCTTAAAATAATTGGGAGATCTGAAGAAGGTATTGGGGGAAATACAAATTTTGGATATGCACTATCAACTCCGGATTATATTCCAGTATGGATTACTTGCCAGGTTGCATTAAATTATTCTGGCCCACTTTCTTTAGTTCCCCTTACACATGAAATTACTCATGCATTTACAATGATTACATATTCAAGACCATGGATTGTGGATAGTTTACTTAAGACTTCAGAATATAGAATTATCGATTCTTTGTCCGTTGAACAACTTCGCCCAACTATTATTAAAAATGATGGCTTAATTGCTGAAGGTATTGCTTATTGGGAAAATTATTCTATCGGAACATTTGCCGACGTGCATTTTCTGCCAACAGTAAATCAGTTAATTAAGCAGGAGAATATTGAACTTCCAAAACTTGATTATTTAGTTAACGGAGAAATTTCAATATCTTTTTGGGATATGATAAGGGGAATTTTTGGTTATGTGCCAGAAGATAAGATTACAAACTATATTTTATCCAGTGCATCTTTTATGGGATTTTTATTGAGTCATTCGACACCGGAGCAGCTTAAAATGGTATTTCAAAGGAAGTACTGAAAAATTGAAACCGGCTGACCTGGAAAAAATATATAATCAGCCGATTTCTAAAATTGAATCGAAATGGAAAAACTATGTACTAAAACAAAATTCTAATTAAACAATTTTCAGTTTTTTCATAAATTCTCTGGCAGTCAATAACTCTGCGTTAAATATTGCATCTTTAATTTCTTTTCTTCTGCCTTTTGTTAGAACTTTTTCCGAAAGCGAATTGAATTTATTATCTAGATCTTCCATGGTCATTTTTTCTCTCGGATCACCTTTCGGAAATTCAAGGTATTCTGAGAATTCTCTTCCATCTTTAGTTTTTATTACAACTTTGGAAGGCTGTTTTTCGGGAAACATTTTTTCAAATTCAAGCGAGGCTTCACCTTTTATTTTGTCAATCACTTCCCAGATTCTTTCATCTTTTAATTTCTTTTCGGAAAATGATTGGGTTGTAATTTTATGATCAACCAAAGCACATGCAATACAGTAGGGAAGTGAATGATCAGCGGTTTCTCTTGATTCAGGTCTGTATTTATGTGGATCAAATAAAATATCGCATGCTCTTGCAATAGTTGTTATAGTTACAGAATCAATTTGATCATAACTAATATTGTTATTTGTTACAGCTTTTAAAGTTGCCGAAATGTGAGTATGTGTAAGCGCCTCTGTCGGAAATGCTTTCATTCCGCATTCCATAATTTTAAATGAATCTCCAAGTCCGCCGATTAATTTGCTTACATCCCACGACCATTTACCTAAATTCTCGCGACCCTGCATATTAACGGGGTTAGCAATTTCATTTTTAGCATCCCAGCCGAAAAAAGTATCCATAAATCCTTCTTTTCCTTCAAATACTTTTTCGGTTCCGCTGAATCCCTTTTTTGCCATTAAAGCCGCGAAAACTCCGGACTGAACTGCCATCGGATCTACAGTATTTTTCATCATTGTTAATTTACCTGCAGTAGGACACCCGATTGTATGATTATGGCTTCCGTTTATTCCGATTGCATTTACCATTTGATCAACATCCAATCCTAATAATTTACCGGCAACAATTGGGGAGACAAATTGTGTTAATGTTGCATGATGCCATTTTCTTTCTCTAATTCCGGGTTTGGCAAATTCACAAAGTCTTTGTTCAAATTCATAAGCTAAAACAATTGCTGTTATAACTTCTTTCATTGTTGATCCGGCTAATTCACCTACAGCAAGTGCTGCGGGAATTAAATCCGACGGATGTGAAGGATCTTCTTTCCAGTAAATGTCGTTAAAGTCTAAAGCTCTTATCATCAGGGAATTTATAAGAGTTACATTAACCGCAGGGAGTTTATCACCAAATCCAATAACTGAGGCTTCTCTTGCACCGGACATTTTTTTATAAATGTCATGCATAATTTTAACATCTTTTGTATGATATCCTCCGTAAGCACAGCCGATTGAATCGTATAAATATCGTTTAACTTCATTTACTACATTTTCCGGCAGATCATTATATTTTAATCCGACGGAAAATTCCGCTATTTGTCTTGATATTGATTTTTCCATGTTATTTTATGTTTAATGGCTAAATTGCTATTTAATTTTTGATAAAAATTATTTATAAAGTTATTAAAAATAAATAATAGAACAGTTGATCAATTAAGCATTTAAAGATTCTTTCTAACCCAGTTTTCCAAACCGCCTGTTACAATTAATTCCTGTGCGGCTTCACCAACCGGATCAAAAGAAAATGTTTTTTTATCGAATTCCAAAACTGAATTTTCAAAATCCACTATAGCTGTAATTTCTGTTTTGACAGTTAACTTATCCTTGCCGTATTTTGATTTCAATTCATTTATAAATTCAGGACATTCAATTAAAAGAAAACCATTATTTAATGCATTACGTTTATAGGTTTCATTTAATGAGCCGGCAATTACTAATTTTATTCCTCTGTATTTTAATGCAGTTGCAGCTTGTTCTCTGGAACTGCCGGTTCCAAAGTTAAATCCACCGGTCAATATGTTTCCTTCCTTAACTATTTTCCCAAATTCAGGATCATAATTTTCCATTACAACTTGAGCCTGCTGCTGCGGAGTAAAGTCATCAATATAAGTATACTTCCCGGGATAAATTCCATCAGTATTTAAATTATCCTGATGACAAAAGATGATTTCTCCTTCAATTTTAGAAGGAAAATCTTTAATTATTTTTACTTTTGTATTTTTACCATTTGTTCTTTCATTAATTATTATCTCACCGGAAACATCAACAGGACTAAACTCCCATTCATAATCAATTTTACCGGAAATTGCAGAAGATGCAACAACAGCCGGAGAGGCTAAATAAGCCTGTGCATTAGGTGAACCCATTCTTCCTTTAAAATTTCTATTAGTTGCGGAAATTCCAACTTCACCATCTTCTAATAAACCGGCTCCCAAACCAATGCAAGGACCGCAGCCAGGAGGAAGCGGAATTGCTCCAGCTTCAATTAAAGCCTGCCAATCGCCTTGTTTTTCGCTTTCTTTTTGAACCTCACTTGATGCAGCAGCAATATAAAATTTAACGCCGTCAGCAACTTTTTTATCTCTTACAACATCAGCAGCTTCTTTTAAATCATCCAACCTGCTATTTACACAAGAAACCAAATAAGCTTTATCTATTTTAATATTTTGGGATTTAATGGCAGATAAGGAAGTCATTTTTTTAACAGAGTTTGGACCGGATACAAAAGGCTGAATAGAATTTAAATCTATCTTAATTATTTTAGCATAAAATGCATCTTTATCAGATACAACGGGATCTTTTTCAATTTTATATACACTATTTTTATTTATTCTTGGATGAACTCCATTACCGTCAGAATCGGATGGAACACCTTCCAGTCCTCTATGAGAAATATATTTTTCTCTTTTATACAGCCAATCAATAGTCAAATCATCTATAGGGAATACACCTGCTAAAGCTCCCCATTCAGTAGTCATATTTGCAATTGTCAATCTTTCTTCAACAGTTAGATGTTTAACACCTTCTCCAGTAAATTCCAGAGCGTGGTTTAATACTTCATCATTATTGAAAAATCCGCATAAAGCAATAATTAAATCTTTTCCTTTTACACCCGGTCTTAATTTACCTTTTAATTCTACTTTGGCAATTGGAGGAACTTTCCACCATGTTCTTCCGGTTGCCCAGATTGCAGCTGCATCGGTTCTTACAATTGGAGTTCCCAAACATCCGAGTCCGCCATACATATTTGAATGACTGTCCGATGCTACTACCATTGTTCCTGGGAAGGCATAACCTTCTTCACACATAATCTGATGACCGATTCCTCTTCCTGCAGGATAGAAATCGTTTCCCATTTCTTTAGCAAAGTTTTCTATCTTTTTATACTTCACTAAATTCTTTTCGCTTTTATCCTGAACGTTATGATCTAATGCAAAAACAACTTGTCTTATGTTTGCAAGTTTGGTTGCTCCAATTGATTTAAATTTTGGAATGACAGCACCAGAATTATCATGTGTCATAACATAAGCAGGTTTTATAGAAATATAATCTCCTGCTTTTACTTTATGAGATCTATCTAATCCGACTGCATATTTTTGAGCAATTTTTTCAATTAGTGTTTGCGGCATAAAAACCTCTGAATTCTTAAAACAATTATTATTGTTTTGTTTACATTTTTATCAAAATTATAATTAAGCTTTAAACGGTTCGAAAGAAACAAAGTCTGCGTGGTGCACAATTATTGCTTCCACATTTCGTTTAGCTAAGTCTCCTTCTTTAGCATGATAAGCAATTATATGCTGAACTTCAGGCGGCAAATTGAAACGGTCAGCAATTGCAACTCCACTGAAAGGATGACGTAAAAGTTTTCCTGCTTTACTCGTAGTTAATTTTCCATCTTTCTTATCATATTCAACCAATTTACCTACATCTATTAAAATAGCTCCGGCTATTAATAAATCCATATTTATATCAATTTCATCACCAAAATTTTTCTTCATGATATTTGCAATCTCAACGGAAAGCTGTACCGCAGTTCTTTTATGATTCATAAAAGAAACTTTGCAGTCTTTTATCAGCAAACTGAATGGAATTGTTTCTAAATCATCAACAGTTAAAACACTATTTTCAATTGCATAAACCCAGCAGTCTAAAACTTTACTTCTTAATTCTTCATCTTTAATCCAATTTATTTCCGGCCAGATTTTTAAAACTTCATTTTTCATAAAAATCTCCATTAAACTTTAATTAGTAATAATATCTTCTTCCAAACTTTCGGTTTTTTTACCATTAAATAAAACTCCATAAGCTTTTATACCCAGAAGAATTGCCAACAAAAATAATAAAATTGAAATGATTGATAGAACAATATTGTTATAATAAAAAAGATTAGTATAAAACAAAGTTCCTAATGCAGTTAGCGTAACAGCGAACATAAATAGCATTGGAATTAATGTGAACATAAAACTTTTTTTAAGTTGAGAAACCCAAACAGTAATTGCTAAAAGAGCAAGTGCAGCAAGCAATTGATTTGCACTGCCGAACACGGGCCAAATTGCCATTGATTGACCGCTTAATGTAAGTAATGCTCCGGCTGCAACTGTAACAGTTGTAGCAATAAATCTGTTTTTTGCTAAAACAGATTGTTCTTTGCTGTTTGAAATCTCGAAAAATTCCTGAAAACAATATCTTCCTAATCTAGTTGCTGTATCTAAAGAAGTTAGTGCAAAAGCCGCAACGGCAAGTGCTACAAATACTGTTGCTGTATGAGCATTGACCGGTAAAAATGGGATACTTTCAATAAACTTTGCAACACCAATTGAAAAAGCAGCAACAGGTCCTTTTGTTGCAATTAAATTGCTCATTTCACCATTAGTAAGTGAACCTACCGCAATTAAAGCAAGAACAGCCAATACTCCTTCGATAAGCATTCCACCGTATCCGATTAATTTTCCATCTGTTTCTTTATTTAATTGTTTAGCAGTTGTTCCGCTTGCGACAATAGAATGAAAACCGCTGACTGCTCCACAGGCAACTGTAACAAAAAGCGCAGGGAAGAGAAATCCGATTTTATCTAATGTAAATGTAGAGTAAGCGGGAATATTAACTTCAGGCGTTGCAAAGAATACTCCGACTATTCCGCCGAACATTAATGCATAAAGAAAATAAGAATTTAAATAATCTCTTGGTTGCAAAAGAATCCAAACTGGAGTGACACTGGCTATAAAAATATATCCAAATAAAATTAATTCCCATTCAAATTTTGTTAAATGAAGAGGAAACATTTCTCCAACAGAAATTGAGAGAAATAAAAGTGTAACACCAATTATAGTTGCTATCCATAGCGGAACTTTTAATTTATAAACTGATAATCCAAATAAAATTGCCAAAGCAATAAACAATATAGATGATGTTCCGGCGCTCGGAATGTTTACGAAAGTATCTGCAACGATAATTGCAAAAACAGCAACAACTAATATTAAAGTTGCCCAGGCGAATAATAGAAATAGTTTTTTACCGCTTATTCCAATATAGCTTTCAATTATTTGTCCGATTGATTTGGATTTATGTCTGATAGAAGCAATAATTGTGGTATAATCATGGACACCACCGATAAACACTGCACCAAATAAAACCCAAACATATACAGGCAGCCATCCGAACCCGGCAGCAATTACGGGTCCTACAATTGGTCCTGCTCCTGCAATAGAAGCAAAATGATGTCCTAAAAGAACAGGGGACTTCGCGGGAACATAATCAACTCCGTCGTACATTGAGTGAGACGGAGTTTCTGAATTATTATTTACTTCTAATTTTTTGGCAATGTAATTACCATAAAATCTATAGGCTATTGCATAAAATACAATTGCGACTAAAATTAATAAGATGCCGCTCATTGTTTCCCCTTAGGTTTTATTATTACAATTTAAAAATAATTTCAAAGTTC
The DNA here is from genome assembly GCA_963713505.1 of uncultured Ignavibacteria bacterium. Lineage (GTDB taxonomy): Bacteria > Bacteroidota > Ignavibacteria > Ignavibacteriales > Ignavibacteriaceae > CAVQMC01. Next base: position 70,830 of record CAVQMC010000020.1, read on the forward strand.
TTTGATTACTGCATCTGTCATTTGCTGGGTAGTACATGCACCTTTAGCAAAAACATCTGCACCGCCTTTTAATTTTAACATATCATATGTTTTAACTTCACCCTTTAAAATAACTTTTGCAATTGCATTTCTAATTTTTTCTGCTTTTTCATTCTCTCCAATATGATCTAGCATCATGCAGGCACTTAATATCATTGCAATTGGATTAACAATTGAAGGATTTAGTTCCTGGTATTTTGGAGCCGAACCATGTGTCGGTTCAAATACAGCAACCTCTATTCCGATATTTGCACTGCAAGCAAATCCCAAACCACCAACCAAACCTGCAAAACCGTCGCTAATAATATCGCCAAACATATTTTCTGCAACAATTACTCCATAAATTTCGGGATTCTTTGTCAGCCACATCATTTGTGCATCAATATTAGTATCCCATAATTGTATATCAGGATATTCCTTTGCGATTTTCTTTGCTTCTTTTAACATCATACCTGAAGTTTCTCTTAATACATTAGGTTTTTCACAAATAGTAACATTTTTATAACCGAATGCTTTTGCATATTCGAAGGCTTCTTTGATAATTCTTTTACAGGCACCTCTCGACATTATTCTTGTCGAAATTGCTAAATCTTCATTAGGAACAGCTTTAAATTTTTTCATTTTAGGATGGGTTTCCAAAGCATCTCTAACAATTTTTGGCGGATCTGTCCATTCAACACCGGCATAAAGTCCTTCCGTATTTTGACGGAATATTACCGCATCAACTAAAGGTTCTTCAAAACTTTTGTCGTTTCTTCTTATAAAATTTAAAGGATTCCCTTTAAAAGATTTGCATGGTCTAATGCAAAAATCTAAATCGAAATGTTGTCTTAATCCAACGATAGGACTAAAATATACAAATCCTTTATCTCTCAGTTCTTCATTTAATTCGTCTGCTGCCGCATCTTTAGGTTTTGATGTAATAGCACCAAATAATCCAATTTTATGTTTTTCTAATAGATCAATTGTTCTTTGCGGTAATGCATTTCCTTCTTTACACCAGAACTCCCATCCGATATCTGCATGTATATATTCTGCATCAAAACCAACTGCATCTAAAACTCGAATTGCTTCCGGAAGTACTGTTTTGCCAATGCCGTCCCCAGGCATAGAAACTATTGTTTTTTTCATTAAAATTTCCCTTTAAAATCTAAAAAATTCAACAATGAAAATTAGAGAATATAACATATGCAAGCAAGAAAGTTATTTATTAAAACAAAAGGTATAATAATTGATAGTATTTAATTGGAAAGCTACGTTTAATATTTTTATATTGAAAAGTATTTATAATTATCAAATGAAAACCGTAAATTTATTTTTTAGTTAATTAAAACTTAAGAAATCGATAAATTTTTCAACAAGTACTAAATTGAATAAAGAAAAAAAGATAGATCAACCTAATACTACCAATGAAATAAATGAGTTTACTAAACATTTATCAACTTTAATCGAAAATAAAGTTATACCGGTAAAGTATGATCAAACAATAGAAAAAATTTCCGATTGCATGAATAATTTGGAAATACTTAAAAAAGAACATGATTTAATATCCGAAGCATCTTTGGACGTTATTTTTAGACTTTCAAATAGCGGTAAAGTAAATTTTATTAGTCCCTCTTGTAAAGATTTACTGGGATATGAAGTTGAAGAAATTATAGGAACAACATTTCTCAAGTTTATTCCTCCTCATAGATTTAAAGAATATTTAAACAATATTAGAGAGTTATTTAAATATAAAAGGGTGATTGTACTGCAAGCCGAATTACTTCATAAAGACGGACATATAATTCCAGTTGAAGTAACAGGAAAGATTGTTGAATTTGATGGTTATAAAATGGGGCAGGGTATTATTAGAGATATTTCTGCAAGAATCGAATCACAAAATAAATTAAGAACTTCCGAAAATACTTTTAGAGCCATTTGGGAAAAATCCCAGGATGGGATGAGACTTACTGACGAAAACGGAGTTATTTATTTGTGCAATAATGCTTATGCACATATGGTGGGTATTGATAAAAATGAATTGGAAGGACATCCTCTAACTGTTGTGTATGATAAATCGATTCGAAATAAAATGATGAATGAATATCTAAGGAATTTTCAGGAAAACAGAATCAATATTGTTAATGAAAGAAATGACAGACTTTGGAACGGTTTAATAATAGATTTTGAAATTACAAATTCGTTTATAGAAAATATAAATAATAAAAAATATCTGCTTAGTATTTTCCGCGATGTTACCGAGCGAAAATCCAATGCCTTGTTAATGATTAAAAAAGATCAGCTGCTGCAGGGAATTGCAGAGGCAACAAAAGTATTAATTTCTAAGCAAGATAGTGAAGAAGAAGGATTCAATGCAGCATTAGGTATTCTTGGAACAGCTGCCGAAGTAGACCGTGTTTATATTTACAAGCATCAAGTAAACGATGAAACAGGAGAAATGTTTGTCAGTTTAATTTATGAATGGGTTTCGGAAATCAGCGAATCCCAAATAAATAACCTTGTATTGAAAAAACTTTCTTATTCTAGATTTTCATCATTAAATTTTTATGAAAATTTTTCAGAAGGTAAAACTTTAAAGTTTTTAATTAAAAACATTCCTCCTAATGAACGAAATGTTTTCATTGATAGAAGTATAAAATCTTTAATACTTGTTCCTATATTAATTGATGGAAAATATTGGGGATTTATTGGCTTTGACGACTGCAATTCAAATCGAATCTGGAATGATAATGAAGAATCTCTTTTGATAACTATGGCTTCCACTTTAGGTGCTCTCATTAAACGGAATATGATTCGTGATGAATTAATTAGAAAAAATGAAGAACTCGATGCCGCAGTAATGAAAGCAGAAAGAGCTGCAAAAGTAAAAAGTGAATTTCTTGCATTAATGAGCCATGAAATAAGAACTCCGATGAACGGAGTTGTGGGAATGACAGGACTTCTAATTGATACAATTTTAAATGAAGAACAAAAGGAATATGTAGAAACCATAAAACTAAGTGCAGATCAGCTTCTTGTTATTATTAATGATATCTTAGACTTTTCTAAAATTGAATCCGAAAAGCTTGAACTTGAAAGCAGGCAATTTAATTTAAGATCATGTATCGAAGAATCAATTGATTTAGTTGCATCTCGTGCACTGGAGAAAAAGCTGGACTTAAACTATCATTTAGATGATTCGCTTCCTCTTTCTATAATTGGAGATGTTACAAGACTTCGTCAAGTACTCACAAATTTATTAAGTAATGCAATTAAATTTACTAATGAAGGCAGCGTTACTATAAATGTAAAAATTAAGGACAAAAAAGAAGATGAAGTTGAGATCAACTTTTCTATCAGAGATACCGGAATTGGAATTCCTAAAGACAGAATGGACAGGTTATTTAAACCGTTTAGCCAAGTTGATTCTTCAACAACCAGAGCTTACGGCGGAACCGGACTTGGTTTAGTCATCAGCAAAAAAATTGTAGAATTGATGAACGGAAATATGTCGGTTGAAAGCAAAGTAAATAAAGGAACTACTTTCCATTTTAACATTAAAGTTAAATCAGGTGATGAAACTTTAGATAATATTTCTTTAAAAGATTATGAATTTTTATTAAACAAAAATGCTTTAATCGTTAATTCGAACAAATCTGCTATGGAATATTTAAGCAATCTGGTAAAAAGTTTCGGGCTGAATGTTTCAGAATGCAGAAATATTGAAGAAATGATCAGTTCTTTGAATCAAAATAAAAATAATGATTTGGTTATTATAGATTCGGACAATACAATCTTAAATGGAATTTCACTTTCGACCGAAATTAAAAAAAATAAAAAACTTAAGAATATTCCAATTTTATTATTAACCTCTCTAGGTAAAAAATCAGATAAAGAAAATTTCCAAGAGTTAAATTTAGCAAGTTCGATAAATAAACCTGTAAAACATCTAATATTGAAAAATTCCTTGTTAGATATTTTATTGAATGTAGACACTTTAACAGAAAAGAAAACTGAAGAAAGTGAAAACAAAAAAACAAACAATAATGAACTAAAAATTTTATTAGTTGATGATAATAATGTTAATAGAAAAGTTGCAGTTAATATTTTGGGTAAATTAGGATTTAATGCGGACATTGCTGAAAACGGAAAACAGGTCCTGGATATTTTAGAAAATAAAAACTATGATTTGATTTTTATGGACATCTTTATGCCTGAAATGGACGGTTATGAAGCAACAAGAATAATCAGGAATAAATATAATAACAAAACCAAACCTGTAATTATAGCAATGACAGCAAATTCATCAAAAGAAGATATTGATAAATGTTATGAATTCGGAATGAATGATTATATTAGTAAACCTGTAAAAATTGAAAACCTAAAATTAAAACTGGAAGATTGGTACAATAAAATTTTTGACGTTGAAAATTTAACTGTTTCAGAATTGAAAAAACAAAAAATAAAATCAAAGCTTATAGATGAAGACAATATATTAATATTAAAAGATATCAATGACAATGAAGATGTTGCTTTCTTTATTGAACTTTTGGATGTTTACTTAAAAGATTTACCTGAAGCGAGAGAATTAATTAAAGAAGCTATGAATGAAAAAGATGCAAAAAAACTTCAGTTTTATTCACATAAATTAAAAGGAAGCAGCCTTACTTTAGGTATAGATGCTGTTTCGGATTTAAGTCATAAACTGGAAACTTTAGCCAGAGCTGACGAATTTACTTTAGAAACCGAGTCAATTTCCAAAGAATTGACAGAGAAAGTCAGTTTAATTATAAGTGATTTAGCTTTGCTAAAAGCAAAATATAGTGTCGTTTAAATTCAAATTAAATTTTTAAAATTATTATCCTATTTATAAGTGACAAACATTTCTAAAAAATCCAGGGCACCTTTAAACAGATCTTTATCTATTTCCGATGATGAGCTTGAAAAATATAAAAAAAGATTAATTACAATTTCATCCGGATTAACAAAAAAACAAATCGAAAATAAAATTATTTTCAATGATATTTATGAAGTTTTGGATCTTCTACCGGATAAGTTTATTGATCTATTGTTTATTGATCCGCCTTATAATCTTGATAAAAAATTTAATTCTATTGCATTTAAAGAAATGGGCTCTACTGAATATGAATTATGGATTGATAACTGGCTGAGTAGAATAATTCATTCATTAAAAGAAACAGCTTCAATTTATATTTGCGGAGATTGGAAATCTTCTTCTGCTATATTCAACGTTGCACAAAAGTATTTTAAAGTTAGAAATAGAATTACATGGGAGAGAGAAAAGGGAAGAGGTGCAAAAACAAACTGGAAAAATTGTTCTGAAGATATTTGGTATTGTACTTTCTCGGATAAATTTACTTTTAATATTGATGATGTAAAAATTAAAAGAAAAGTTTTGGCTCCTTATAAAGATGAAAACGGTAAACCAAAGGACTGGAAAAATTCCGGACAAGAAAATTTTAGAATTACACATCCTTCTAATTTGTGGACAGATATTACCGTCCCTTTCTGGTCGATGCCTGAAAATACAATCCATCCGACTCAAAAACCTGAAAAACTTTTAGCTAAAATTATTTTAGCCAGTTCAAATACAGGAGATTTAGTTTTTGACCCATTTCTTGGTTCAGGTACAACCGCTGTAGCCGCTAAAAAACTTAACAGAAAATATTCAGGAATTGAAATAGATGAATTATATGCATGTCTTACGGAAAAAAGACTGGATTTAGCAGAAAAGGATAACAGCATTCAGGGTTACAGTGAAGGGGTTTTTTGGGAAAGAAATACACTTGCAAATCAAAAGAAAAAGAAAAATTAAATATTCCCCGGTTTCTTAGATCACTTGATATAAATATAAAAAATTTCAATATTTACAGCCGGTTTTCTAAAGAATATTATATAGATTTGGGTGCCGGTTAACAGGTTTTTGCCCAACCCCGTCAGATCCGGAAGGAAGCAGCGGTAAGCAACAAATTTGTGTAGCCGGTTACCCTTTTTTATTGAATAATTCCGCAGGCAACAAAAATTCTAAAGTTCCTTTAGAAAATCTTACTTTATTGTTAAAACTTATCTTTGCAATCATTCCTTTACTAAAATCAACAAATAAACCGGAATTTGAAATTAAATTAGAAAGATGATCGGAACAATCCGGCTGATGACCTATAAAAGCTAAATTTTCACCTTCAAATGAATTTGCAACTGCTATAAAATCTTTTGTATTGCTTCCGCTTAACATCACATTGTCTATAATAATTCCTTTTTCATGCGAAAAAACATCGGCAATTAATTTTGCTGTTTGTTTGGCTCTTATAAATGGCGAAGTGATAATTTCATCGAAAATAGGAATTATTCTTGTCCATCCTTCAGCAGCATTTTTAATTTTAACTTGCCCGCTTTCTGTTAATTCACGGTCAAAATCTTTTTTATTAAGTGATGCTTTTTCTGCATCTCCATGTCTGATTAAATATATGTTCATATAATTAATATTTTACAAAAGTGAAATTTACGTATTGGTGAAAATCGGCGAGATCTTTTTGAAGTTCTTTACCTTCCTGAGAAGCTAATTTTTCATCCATAACATTTTTAGAATCCATAGTTACTTCACAAAATCTATCATACTTTTCTTCCATTAAAAGACTGCTTTCAATTTCCCCAATCTTTATTTCAGTGCCTGCAAACTTAGAAAGATATTTCACAGTATAATTTTCAAAATGTTTTTTAATTGAATCTTCATCATGTTTTCTTTAAAAAAACCAGCATCTTATACATCAGCACTCCGCATTAAACGAATTTAATATTTTTTTAAACATTGTTTTATAATTTTCGTATGTGTTTTTAGGAGATTCTAAAATTATTATAAACTTTTTACAATTATTTTTATATTCATAAAAAATAACTAAGTTTTTCCCAATTTCTATATGCTTTGTGAAACGAATATTAGGATTCATTCTGAAAACATTTTTCAGTTCATATTTGAAATAATCTGATATCTGGGTATTGTAATTTACTTGAGCAACCGCAATTTCACTTCCAATAGTGCTATTGACAAATTTTATTCCCCTTACACTTTTTTTCAAATTTTCTTTAATAACTACATTTTGAATTCCATTCCAATGCTGGGAAAGGTTCATATTAAAATTCAATGATTTTTTATCAATTTTGTTACTGTTGAAATTGTCACCTGTTATTTCGGACTTTTCTTCTTTCAAGAAATTTTGCCCTTTGCCTTTACTGTTTTCAGCCAATGTATTTTTGACAAATTTATAAAATAAACTGTCAGTACTTACGTACTTTCCTTTTGTAATATTAAAGGGATAAACATCTCCTTTGCTGCTAATTGAAGATCTTTTTTTGCTGTTTATTGAGGTGATGATTCTATCAGGCAAAAATTCTTTTATTTTTTGATAATACTCATTTTTACTGTCAATCATTTTAGTAAAATCTCTGAATACTAATGTCACAGAAAAATCTCCGGCTCTATATAAAGATAATCTTTGAAGTTTTATGTCATTTACAGAATTAAAATCTTCAATTACTTTAAAATATTTATTGTCATTTAAGTTTAGAGTTTCTTCCGATAAATAACCGTTCAAAGATTTATCAAGTAAATAAGCTTTTAAATTTTGATTGTATACAGCAAAACGGTTGTACAAAGGATTTGGGAATTCTAATAATACAGAATAATATGTTTTTGTATTTTTAACTATTATGCTGTCAATAACTAATTTGCTGAAATCACGATCGGGATTTTTTAAATCAATTAAATTAGAAAGACTTTTATTTGCAGTTTCATTACCACTCAAAGCTTTTAAAATTAATTTATGAATAGAAGAAGAATTATAACCAGCAGAAATATTTTCTAAATTATTTTTTTTACACGAATTAAATAGAAATATCGTAATTATTAAAAAGAAGAGAATTTTTTTCATTTATTATATGTTTAAATTCTTAATGCTAAAAAATAGTAATAATTTTTGATTTTTTTAAGTTCTGCTTATATTGAAGTAATAATTTGTCATAATTCAAAAAATTAATTCTTATTGTAATAGTATTGAAGAAATTCTACTTATTAATTTGCGGAATATTATGGTTTCAGGGAATAAATTATTCCCAAACAATAAATACTTCAAAGCTTCAGCTTGAAGGAATAGCTTTTGATCTGCAAATTAATAACCTTCCTGATTCACTCCAAGCCGTAAATGTGATTATTTCCGGTGAAAATTTTAAAGAAAAATATCTATTATTAGCTAAAAATTCAAAAGTTGACACTTCTATTAAATATAGATAAAACCGGTGATTTCGAAATTAGTTTACCAGGATTTAAAACAAAATCCGAAATTAGAATTATTCCGGGAATTCTTAAGTATTATTCCTCCGCTTGTAGCAATTTTATTAGCTTTAATTTTCAGACAGGTAATCGTATCGCTTTTATTAGGTGTTTATATTGGAGCTGTTTTTATTTTTGATAATAATCCGTTAACCGGATTTATTAAGATTAATTGATACTTATGTTATTAATGCAATTTCCGATCCTTCACATATTGAAATAATAGTTTTTACTTTGTTGTTCGGTGGAGTAATTGGATTAATTTCTAAAAGCGGAGGTACCAGAGGAATTGCAAATGTGGTAACAAGTTTTGCTAAGAAGCAGAAGATCGGGTGTTATTTCTACCTGGCTTTCCGGTATAATTATTTTCTTTGATGATTATGCAAATACTTTAATTGTGGGAAATCTTATGCGTCCGGTAACGGACAAAATGAGAATTTCTCGTGAAAAGTTATCTTTTATTGTTGATGCAACTGCCGCTCCTGTTGCAAGTGTTTTTATAGTTAGTTCTTGGATTGGTTTTGAAGTTGGATTAATACAGCATGGACTGCATTCAATTGGTTCAATGGAAAATGCTTACGATGTTTTTATTCAGACAATTCCTTACAGATTTTATCCGATTGGAATGATAATATTTGTGTTTCTGATTGCTTATTTTCAAAGGGATTTTGGTCCAATGTATCATGCAGAACAAAGAGCAGTTAAAGAAGGCAAAATTTCCAATGATGAGAGTACTTCTTCTAAAGATTTAACCGAAGCTTCAGAAATGTTCGGCAATGATGATAAAGCTAAATGGTTTAACGGTGTTATTCCGATTTTAATTATTGTATTGGGTACAATTGCCGGACTTATTTATACAGGAATAAACTCGCTTCATCAGCAGGGAATTTATGACTATAACATTCGTGATATCATAGGAAATTCAGATTCTTATGTCTCTTTAATCTGGGCAAGTTTTGGGGCATGCATTGTTGCTGCTGTTATGATAATCTCTCAAAGAATTATGAATTTAAGCGATACAATTGACGCCTGGTTTTTAGGAATTAGATCGATGCTGCTTGCTGTTATAATTTTAACTTTAGCCTGGGCAATTGGGAATATAACTCAAGAAATTAAAACTGCCGATTATATAATCAGTATGATAAGTGATACCATAAATCCGCGGTTTCTGCCTGTACTTGTATTTCTGGTTTGTGCAATTACAAGTTTTGCAACCGGAACAAGCTGGGGAACAATGGCTATAATGATGCCGATTGTAATTCCTTTATCATTTTCAGTTTCTTCACTTTATCACTACGATCCAGTAAACAGTGACATTATTTTACATGGAGTTATAAGTTCTGTTTTGGCAGGATGTGTTTTTGGAGATCACTGCTCGCCGATTTCCGATACAACAATTTTAAGTTCCATGGCATCTGCTTGCAATCATGTGGATCATGTAAGAACTCAATTGCCTTATGCAATTCTAGTTGCTGTTATAGGAATGTCTGTCGGCGATATTCCGACTGCATTCGGGTTTTCACCTTACTTATCAATTTTAATAATGACAATAATATTAATTGCAGTTTTATTTTTGGTTGGGAAGAAGTCCGAATATAATTTTACGGATATTTAATTATCTAGCTGCAATACTATTAAGACTATTTAAAGATTTTAATCGTGCAATATTTAATATGTCCGAATCGGATTCAATTAATGAGAAATTATATTTAATAACATGTTGTTTTTCCGCAATTAATTTAGAATTTCCAATCGGAAGTCCGCTGTGCCATACATTTTGTCTGTCAATTAATAATTTATCTTTAATACTTAACAAATATTTCCCTTTGTATAATTCTTGCGATCTTTCCTGAAGAACAGTTTTTAGATCTTTATAATCTAAGTGAATATAATTATCAGATGGTTTTGCAAATTCAATAGCAATTGAACTGTTGCCGCTGTGTACTAAAACAGGAGTTCCAACATCAATTAAATTAAAGACTTCTTTTGCATCTTCCCTGGAAACTCTTAAGCAGCCGTGAGAACTTTGTTTAATTCCTAAATATCTGTAATAACCTTTACTCGCTAATGCATGAAAACCTATACCGTTATTGAAAGTCATAAAATCCAGCATTAAAGTGCTGTCAAACTGATGAGAATACCACTTTGACAACATTGCATGAATAACAAATAATCCTTCATTTGTTTCAATGCCGTCTTTTAATTTTGAAGTTCCGCTGGAGATTCCAAACGCTTTTACTGAGCCATCTTTGGAATGCAAATATGCAGTTTGAGTTGCAAGATTAACATCTATGTAATGTGATTCAAATGTATACACTGTATCACGAAGATGCGAATTGTCTGTAACTAAAAATGGAGAAGAAACATTATAATTTGGAGTAGACGGTATCACTATTTAATTTGTCAAAGTTTGTATTTATCAGAGAATGAGGAAAAAGCTAATATAAAAATTGGATATTTTATCATTTTTAAGTTTTTTCATTATTAAAATAATTGAAAATAATATCAGCTTTTTTATTGCCGACTAACTTAGATAATTCATCCTTGTTAGAGCCCTTCACAGCCGATAGACTACCTAACTCTTTTAACAACTTCTGTGCCGTCAACGAACCAATTCCTTTTATATCAGTCAATTCAGTTTTTATAGTTCGTTTACTTCTCCTGTTTCTATGAAAAGTAATTGCGAAACGATGTGCTTCATCCCTTACCTGCTGAAGAAGTTTTAATCCCGAAGATGTTTTAGGAATTGATTCCGGATCCGAATTATCAGGGAAAAATACTTCTTCTAATCTTTTAGCTAATCCGATAATATTGTAATTTTTAAATCCAAGTTCGTTTAGGATTTCTACAGCGCTGGAAAGCTGACCTTTTCCGCCGTCAACCATTATTAAATCTGGAATTGGTTCTTTAGTTTCCAGCAAATTTGTGTATCTTCTTCTGATCACTTCCTGCATACTGGAAAAGTCATCAGGTCCGACAACTTCTTTAATAATAAATTTTCTATAAAGACTTTTTTTAGGTTTACCGTCCACAAATACTACCATACTTGCAACGCTGTCAGTTCCTTGAAGATTGGAAATATCAAAACATTCTATTTTTCTTGGAAGGTTTTTTAATCTTAAATCTCTTTGCAACGCTGCAACTGCATAAGATATCTTACCTTGCGTTTTCATTTTCTGAAGCTGGATTTCTTTTAATTGCAGAATTGCATTTTGTTTGCACATGTTTACAAGAGATTTTGTCGCACCTCTTTGCGGAATAACAAATTTAACTTTTTTAACTGTTCTTAAATTTAGCCAGTCAACTAATGTATCTTTATCGGCTGGTTCAACTTCTAAAACAATTTCTTTAGGAATTTCCACTTCTTCACCGTAATAAAATTTCACTGCCGCGGAATACATATCTTCATCATTTTCACCTTCTTCAATAGACAGACGAAGTTGTTTTTTACCAACAAGTTTTCCGTTTCTAATATTTAAAATTGTTGCAGCACAATCTTTAACTTCATAGGCAAGTGCAATAATATCTCTGTCTTCAAAGTCATCACTTACAACTTTTTGTTTTGATGAAATAACATTTAACTTGTCTATTTTGTCTCTTATTTCAGCAGCTTTCTCATATTCAAGAGTCTCAACTGCATTTTTCATTTTTATATTTAAATCTTTAATCAATTCATCTGTTTTCCCACGTAAAACCTTAGTAACTTCATCAACCATGTCATTATATTCATTAGCAGAAATCAAACCTTCGCATGGTCCGTCGCATTTTTTAATATGATAATCCAAACAAACTTTAAATTTTTTCTTTTCAATATTTTCTTCGGTCAGATCTAGTTTACAGCTTCTTATTCTAAATATCTGGTTTATCATCCTTAATGATGATTTCATATTTTTTACGTCAGTATATGGACCGAAATATTTTGAACCGTCTTTTATAATTCTTCTGGTAGGATAAATTCTCGGGAAATAATTCATTTGTAATTTTTATATAAGGATAGGATTTATCATCTTTTAAATTGACGTTATATCTAGGTTTTAAATCTTTAATTAAATTATTTTCAAGAACCAATGCTTCAATTTCATTATCAGTAATAATTAATTGAAGATCTTCTATTTTGTTTACTAGTGCTTGAGTTTTGGGAGATGTAATATTTCCATGAAAATAACTTTTAACTCTGCTCTTAAGATTATTTGCTTTACCAACATAAATAACTTTACCCTTGCTGCTCAGAAACTGATAAACTCCCGGTTTGGAAGGTAAATTATCCAGTTTGGATTTTAAATTACTATTCATCTTTTGGAATCTATTAAAAGGAAATTTTAATATTTAAAACTAATTAAATTTAATTCTATAAAAAACGTAAAAAGGGGAGTATTAATCTTTAGCATTAAATAAAATTTTTTAAGTCGGAAGAGACTGGTTTTTTGCAATTACCACAATTCCGCTTTTAGTTACTTTAAATTTTTTCTTATCGCCTTCAAGATCAAAACCAATTTCGTAACCTTCAGGAATTGTAACATTTTTATCAATAATTGCTCTTCTTATTCTTGCATGCCTTCCTACATTGCAGTTATTCATTATTATTGAATCTGTAATGTAAGAAAAACTGTTTACTCTAACATTAGGACCTAATAATGATCTTTCTACCAAACCACCGGATACAATTGTTCCGTCACAGATTAAAGAATTTAAACTTCTGCCGACTCTTTCCCCTTCGTGAGAAACAGTTTTAGCAGGCGGAAATTGAAATTGATAAGTTCTAATCGGCCAATTTAAATCGTAAAGGTTGAATTCCGGAGTAACACTAATCAAATCCATACTTGCTTCAAAATAACTGTCAATTGTTCCTATATCTCTCCAATAAGGTTTTTGTTTTTTATTTTCATCATAAAATTTATAAGCGGATACATTTAAATTAGATTTAACCATGTAAGGAATTATATCATGACCGAAATCATGGCTTTTAATTTTCTTTTGTTCCATTTCTTTAAGAACATCTCTTAATACATTTGCATTAAAAACATAAATACCCATATTCACAAATGAAAATCCGGGAGCGTCAGGAATTTCAGGCGGATTTGCCGGCTTTTCGATAAATGAATTTACTCTGTAATCTTTATCAACTCCAACAATTCCAAATCTGCTTGCATCTTCTTTTGGAACTTCAATACATGACATTGATAAATCGGCTTTTTTATCTATATGATATTGCAGCAGTTTTAAATAGTCCATTTTATAAATGTGATCGCCGCCTAATATTAACATCCATTTTGCTTTATGATCGGCAGAAAATAAGTTTATATTTTGATAAATTGCATTTGCGGTTCCGAGATACCAGTCATTATTCAGTTTTCTTTGAGGAGGAACTGAATAAATAAATTCGCCCAACTCGGGATTAAAAATACTCCAGGCTTCCAGCAGATGCTGGTTTAATGAATCGGATTTATATTGTGTTAAAACATAAATCCTTCTGAGTCCGGAATTTAGACAGTTTGAAAGAGTAAAATCTATAATTCTGTATTTGCCGCCGAAAGGAACTGAAGGTTTACTTCTAAGCGCAGTCAAGGGATCTAATCTCTCTCCCTGACCTCCGGCTAAAATCATTGTTATGGTGTCTCTAAGAATTGATGAACCTGGAAATATCATTTTTACTCCCAATTTTATAATTCAATATATTGAATTATGATTTGATTGACAATTAAAGAAATTGTTAACTTGCACATATTTTTTTTGAGTATGTCTACAATAAAAATTTTATCAATAAAATATCAAGTGTTTTTTGTGTGTAAGCGCATAATTCTGCACAATTTACAAGAAATTAAATAAGTTTAGAATAATTATGAAAAAAATTAAGGTATCTGCAGTAATATTATTTCTTGCTTTCTTTTATGTCGGCTGGAATTATACTTTAAATGATTTTAAAACCGATAATCTGAAATCACATAAAAATGAAGACAGTTTTTTTGAGTTGAATTCTTCAATACCATCAACCCCGATACCGGATGGTTATATTAATGAAAACCAATATAAAATTAATATTTTACACTACGGACTTCATTTCGATCTTTATCCAGATGATCAACTGCTTAAAGGTGATGCTATTATAACAGGAATTATTTCAGATACTAGTTTGAAAACTATTTATTTGAATTTTTACGACAACATGAAAATTTCTTCCGTAAAGTTAAACGGAATTGAAACCGGTTATAAAAATGATGGAACAAGTCTTACTATTCCTAGAGGAGATACAAAATCTGATACTTTTTATGTTGAAATTGTTTATCACGGAACCCCCAAAAAATCCGGGTTAGGAGGATTTATATTCAGTGAAATTTATAAACATTCTGTTGAATATAATTTGAGTGAACCTGTTTATGCTTCAACATGGTATCCCTGCAACGATTATCCTTCCGACAAAGCATTAATGGATATGTGGATTACAAATGATTCTTCCAAAACTTCTGTTTCAAACGGAATTTTAGAAGATGTTTCAACTTCACCGGAAGGAAGAAGGACTTATCATTGGAAAACAATTTATCCTATCTCAACCTATTTAATTGCATTGTATTCTGCTAATTATGTTAATTTTAATGAAAAATATGTTTCTCAGGATAAAAAAGATACAATGATGATTCAGTATTATGCATTTCCTGAACAACTTGATGATGCTAAAATAGATTTTAAAGGTCACAATAAAATGATAGATTTTTTTGCTAAAACATTCGGAGAATATCCTTTCATAAAAGAAAAATATGGAGTAGCTGAATTTTTGTGGCAGATGGGAGCAATGGAGCATCAAACAATTACAGGAATTGGTTCCAATTTTGTCAGCGGGAGAAGATTTTTTAATGATGTTTATGTTCATGAACTTTCTCATATGTGGTTTGGGGATGCTGTAGGACCAAAAACCTGGAAAGATATTTGGCTTAATGAGGGGTTCGCTACATATTGTGAAGCTCTGTATGATGAACATTTGGCCGGAATGAATGCACTTCGTTCAACTATGTTAAGTAAATTTCAGGATAATTTTCCGGGAAAAGTCTATGATCCGGGAACTAATCTTTTTAATTCAACAGTTTATGATAAAGGAGCATGGGTTTTGCATATGCTCCGCTGGGAAGTAGGTGATTCAACTTTCTTTAAAATTCTCAGAACTTATTACCAGACTTACAAGTATAAAAATGCATCAACAGCAGATTTTGAAAAAGTATGCGAAGATGTTTCCGGTAAAGATTTAACTCAATTTTTTAAGCAGTGGATTTATGAGGGACAGGGCGATATAGACTTATCTTACAACTGGAATGTAAATGAAATAAATAAAAATGATTATGGACTTAATCTTAAGCTTAATCAAACACAAAGCGGTTATGATGTTTATTATTTCCCTCTTCAAATAAAAGTTAATTTTAATGATGGAAAATCCGTGAAGAAAATAATCGATATTCAAGAAAGGGAAACTAAGGAAGTTCTTCATTTTAAAGATAAGCCAATGGATATAGAAATGGATCCAGATAGCTGGCTGCTGGCTAACTTTAAAAAAAATTGATAATTAAAAGCGATAAATTTTAGTTTTTATTTTATTTTTAAGTATATATAAATTTATTATCTAAATAATTGCGTGAATAATAAAACTTACTTTTTTATTTCCGATATCCACCTTGGATTGGAATCGAAAGAAGCTGAAAAGAAGAAAGAAAAGCTTCTGGTCGAATTTTTCAAATTTGCACAAGATAATTGCGATGAACTTTTTATCGTTGGTGATTTATACGATTATTGGTTTGACTACGGAAGAGTATATCAAAAAGGATATTT
Source organism: uncultured Ignavibacteria bacterium (assembly GCA_963713505.1). Lineage (GTDB taxonomy): Bacteria > Bacteroidota > Ignavibacteria > Ignavibacteriales > Ignavibacteriaceae > CAVQMC01. The sequence continues at coordinate 87,007 of CAVQMC010000020.1, forward strand.
TAGAACTTTAACTGCAATTCAGGATCTTACGGATTCAGGTGTAAAAGTCCATTATTTTATGGGGAACCATGAGTTTATGCGGGCAAATTTTTTTGCCGAAGAACTTGGAGTTATAATGTATAAAGATCCGGTAGAATTGGTATTAAATGATAAAAAATTCTTTATCGGGCACGGAGACGGAATGGTAAAAAATGACTTCGGATATAAAATCTTAAAAAAAATAATTAGGAACAAAGTTTTATTAAAATTGTATTCTATGCTTCATCCGGATTTAGGTATTGCTTTGGCAAGTAGAGTGAGCAAAACCAGCCGCGATTATACAACAGAAAAAGACTATGGTGAAGTTGACGGATTATTTGAAACAGCTAAAGAAAAAATTGATCAAGGATTTGATTATGTAGTTTTCGGACATGTGCATAACCGGGTTAATCGAAATTATAAAAACGGAACTTATATCAACCTTGGTACCTGGTTAAAAGCTCCATGCTACGGCAAATTTCAAAACCATAATTTTGAAGTTATTGATTGGAAAATAAATGGCTAAGAAAAAAATCTCTGACGGTGATTTAAAAAGATATTTTTGGGATTCTTCTTATAGAAATAAAAGAAAAAGTTCAAAAAAAAAATAAAGGTAAAAGCCGGACAAAACTAATTGTTTTTAGTCTGCTATTTCTTTTTATTGTTGCATTTGGAATTTATATTGTAAGCGGACTTCCTTCACTTGAAGAACTTGAAAATCCAAAACCTCAGCTTTCCAGTAAAGTCTTTTCATCTGATGGTGAGATTGTCGGACAATTTTATATCGAGAACAGGATAGAAACCAATATTGATAGTCTGCCTAACTATGTTACCGAAGCTTTAATTTCTACAGAAGACAGGAAATTTTATACTCACTGGGGAGTTGATCTTAACCGTTTTATTAAAGCCATGATAAAAAATGTATTTACATTTTCACATGAAGGTGCAAGTACAATTACCCAACAGCTAGCAAAAAATTTATATCATTTAAAGAGTAAACATGAAAATCTTTTTGAAACCGGAGTTCGAAAAATCCGCGAGTGGATTACAGCGGTTCAAATAGAAAAGAACTATACTAAAAAAGAAATATTGGAGATGTATTTAAACGTTTCCTACTTTGGAAGGGGGGCATATGGAATTGAATCAGCTTCCAAGGTTTATTTTGATGAAAACGCAAGTGAACTAACTCTGCCTCAAGCTGCTTTATTTATTGCAATGCTGAAAGGTTCTGCTTATTATGATCCGATCAGACATCCTGACCATGCTTTAAATAGAAGAAATCTTGTAATGTACAACATGGTTACTAATGATATGCTTGATAAATCAGAATATGAAAAACTAAAGAAAGAACCGATTAAACTTGCATCTGAAAAGCTTTCGGCCTCAAAAACTGATGCACCTTATTTTATGGAATATGTAAGACAGCAAATGACTGCGATGGCAGATAAATATGGTTATGATTTGTACAGAGACGGACTTAATATTTATACTTCTATCAATTTAAAAATGCAGAAAATTGCCAACAAGGTTGTTGAAGATCATTTAAATCAATACCAGGCATTGTTTGATAGAAACTGGAAATGGAAAGAACACAAAGATCTGCTTGTAACTTTAATTGACGAAGCTATAAGAAATACAAGTGAATATAATAAAGCTTCAACTAAGGAAGACAAGGCCAAGATATATAATAATCTTAAAAAGAATGATCACTTTGTAGATTCGGTTAAAACTGCTGCTCAAAAAATACAAGTTGGTTTTGTTGTTATTGATCCGACAAACGGACAAATTAAAGCAATGGTCGGCGGATCCGATGTTGACTTCGGCAGAGGATTAAATCACGTTACAGGCATAAGACGTCAGCCCGGTTCTGCATTTAAACCGTTTGTTTATACAACTGCAATTGATAACGGATATTTTCCTGCTTATACTTTATTGAATCAAAAGTTTAATTATAACGGCTGGTCTCCTAAAAATGCTGAGGATGATTACGGCGGCTACATGACTTTGCGCGAAGCATTGGCGCATTCTGTAAATGTTATTACAGGACGAATGACTATAAGCGATATTGCTCCGCCTTCGCAAGTTGTTAAATATGCAAAACGAATGGGAATCACTTCTCCGATTTTAGCTGTTCCTTCAATTGCACTTGGTACTTCCGGAGTTTCACCGCTGGAAATAACTTCAGCATATGGAACTATTGACAATAAAGGTGTTCATGTTGATCCTATTTCCATTTTGAAAATTGAAGATCAGTACGGAATACAGATTGCACAATTTACTCCGCAATACACCGAAGCAATTTCTCCGCAGACAGCTTCCATAATTACAAATATGATGGAAGATGTAATAAATTACGGAACCGGAGTCGGAGTGAGAAATTATTTCCAATATCCATGTGCGGGAAAAACAGGAACAACACAGGAATTTTCCGATGCTTGGTTTGTCGGATTTACTCCACAGTTGGTTGCGGGAACCTGGGTTGGTTTTGATGATCATAGGGTTAAATTTACAAACTGGTACGGACAAGGTTCAAGAGCGGCTTTACCAATTTGGGCAAAGTTTATGGAAGGAACATACAAGCAATTAAAACTTCCCGTTGAGTATTTTCAGTTAGCCGAAGGAGTTGATTCGGTTGCGTTCTGTAAAGAAACTATGGATCTCGGAGATTCCAGGATTGCAACTCCATTTTGTCCGGATAGTGTAATGGATATAGTTAATATTAAAAATATGCCTCCTAAATGCGATATACACACAGGCGGAAAAATAAGGAAGGAAGATAAAAAGGGAGATACCGGCTGGTAAAATTTAGATGTGAATAATTGGTAAAGTTTTAAATATAGTCGTAATTTTAAATCGTTTTTATAATTTAATGTTTGCCCGGATGGCGGAATTGGTAGACGCGCTAGGTTCAGGGTCTAGTGGGAGCAATCCCGTACAGGTTCGAGTCCTGCTCCGGGCACTAAATTAAGCTGTGAATAATATTTTTATTCACAGCTTTTTTTGATTGCCCCAGATTATGCATTATTAAAGATGAATTTATGGGCTTCGAATTCTGTTAGTTCTTTTATCAAGAATATAAGGTTGTTATAATAACTCTAGAATATATTGCTGCTGGTGAAGCTGAGTTTTACTTATGAAGATCATCGATGATAAAACTGAATTATGTGGAGTTAAGAATTTGTCAATGGGGCATAAAGCTATTGAGAAGGAATATGGACAAACGATTAGAATATATTAGAAAAAAAGTTAGAGTAACCAAGTTATTTTCCAATGTTATTTATTAAAAATAGGAATGAAGGATATTACAAATACTATATAAAAAATGCATTAATTTTTTCCAGTTGAACCGAAACCACTTTTATTTCTTTTGGTGATAGAAAGTTTTGGTGACTCAACAAAAGTGCAATTATATGTTTTTAATATAAATAGCTGAGCTATTCTATCACCTTTTTTTACTTTAAATGGATTTAAACCAAAATTTTTTAGTTCTACGATTATTTCACCTCTAAAATCTGGGTCTATCCAACCAGCACCGACTTCAATGTTCTTTTTAACTGATAATCCAGAACGACTACCAATTCTCCCTACATAACCAATTGGAATTTCAAGAATAATCCCTGTGCTAATGGATCCATGCCCAATTTTTATCCTATTATTTGCAATACTATTAGCGGGAGGTATTACTTTATTCTCATTTGAACATAAATCATATCCAGCACTATCGGCTGTTAATCGAATTGGTTTAATTGCTGTTTTATTTATTTTCTTAAACTTTATAACCATAACTAAAATTCTATAGTATATTTCCAAACTTTTGATATACCTACACTAGTTTCTCGAGTATACTGAGTACAAAAAGGGAAAATAACACTACAAGGTTGATTAATTCTTTCTTTTATGTAATACAAAGCAAATCCTAATGTTTGAGCTTTTGTAGAGAGAGGGCTTAAATATAAGTTAGTTATTGATTTATATTTATTTTCTTTATCAATACATTCTCTTAGTGTTTGTGCAGTTAAAAACGGATCATTAGCTGGAGCAAAATAACTTGAGTTGACATCAAGGAATTGTTTCCCACCAATTGATTCTTCAGCTTTATATGATCGTAAAATATTTTCCTGATACATATCTGGTTGCAAAGATGGGAAGCCAAATAATTGAATTTTTTTTGCATGCTCTTTATCTTCTGATACACTATTTATTAATTTATGATCGTATCCTGAACCAATTATCAATACATCATTTGAAGTGTCAGGGTTGTGAGTCCCCTCAAAACCTTCTACTTGGCGAACCTTGTATACAGAATCAATGGTGAAAATCGTTTTTTCCTTTTTACTATAAGAATAGGATCCGAATAAATTACATCAAATTTTTTGATGTTATTTTAAATAGATATATATAATAAAAACATGATATGTGGACTAATAATCCAGTTATGTCAATACATAATCGATCAAGTTTATATCTATCAATTTGATTAAAATAATCTACAATAATATCTGATTCGGATTTTTTTTCATTATAATCAAATATTTCTCCATTTTGGGGAAATTCCTTGTAAATAATTATACTCTGGTAGGATAAGCCAATTTTTATTTTTAGCCTGAACTTTTGAAAATACCTCCTTCACTCTTGTACTATCATTAAATGCGGAAATAATTAATGACCATGAATTTTCTTTAAAAAATCTACTTAGATCAGTATACTTCTTTTTATAGAAAAATGTATAATCGAATTCCATTTTATTTTAAAAAGAGTTGTTTGATTATTACTTAAATCATTATTTCTAAATGGAGCATTATATCTATTTAATCTATCCTTAAGGACTTGTTTATAGTATTTTGTTTGAGAAGGATTAAAAATAGCATCTACTTCTAAATTGGTTAATTTAAGTTCACCCCGTTTATATAAAGGTAAATCCCATTTGGGAGCTAAAATTCCATTTATCTGAAAAATAACATCTTTCCTTTTCGAATTCTTATCTTTGCGATCACTTTTCTTTAATAAGTAAGAATATTGAGTTGCTAAATTTATATATTCATATGTTTCTATAGAAATTTCTGATATGTCTATACTGACTGCACATAAGGAACATTCAGGAGGTGTATTAGAATACCTAATTTCTTTTAAAAAAGTACCTAACCTACTTATTCCATCTCGAATATCTTTACTAAAATTACTTACAGATCTAGCATCTTCAAAGAACCATTCCACTGCATCTTTTAAACCTTTTTGTTGTGCATCTAGTGAAATTATACCACCATTAAATGGATTTTCACCATTAAAATAGGACCATTTATAAATATGTTTAAGAATAACTAGTAAAATCCGAGGTATCCCTGCAGACATTTTTATAAACGATTGAATACCTGGATATATTATTTTCTCCCCACATTCAAAAATTAACATGTCTTGAATATCTTTTTTAAATTTATCAATTACTTTATAATGATTATTATCTTTCTCTCCTTTTATAAAAGATTGGAGACTTTTTTGAATATTAAGAATTGATGAGTTAATATCATCAATTAACCCATCTTTCCAATTTCTATAAAAAAGAAAGACATTAGTTCTTTCGAGAAATAGATTTTCTGGATATTTAAGTCTTTCAATTATAAATTCTATTTTTTCTTCTTGAAGGAAAATATTTTCCAAATCCTTTTTCAGTCTTTTTAAAATATGGTATATCACTTCCTGCATATTTTTGGTTTAATTTCTCAAATATCTGATCTATATTATATTCTTCGAAAAAGTCACTTAATTTTTCAGTTATTTTTGTGATATCAGTTATTGGATGTTTCCCATACTTAGATAATCTTTTAATTATTAAATCCCTAACGAATTTATCATATTCCGCATCTTTATCCCTAAAATTTTCATCAATAATAAACTTTTCATATTCAGATCCTTCTTTGTTTTCTTCATTTGCACTAAATGTTTGATATGTTCTTATTCCATAAAGTCTAGAACCTACTCTAAATGAACATGGCAAGTTTTTTTCTCGCAAAACTGTATTAATGTATTTCTGTTGAGTTTCTGTGAGATTTTCAAATTCATCTATTAGATATAAAAACTGCACATCCTTGAAAAATGGTATCAATTTGCTTATGATTTCAGGTATACCATATATCATTTTTCCTGGGCTAATATTAATTTTAATTCCATCTAGGTTTCTAACAATAGCATAATTATTAACATTGATATCCACAACTTTTTGCATTTCTTCTAATTTGAATAGTAGAGAAGAAATGTCACTAGTTTTAGATTCTATTTTTTCATCAAATAAGTTTAGAATCTCATTTACTACAATTAATTCTTCATCAAAATGAATAATATTATTCAAATCTCTCAAAGCTCGTAATGTAATTTGTGATAACCATAGTTCTATATAATAAGCAAAGATAGATTCCCATAGTTTGTTATCTTGATGTTTATCAGAAAATCTATTAGAATTTAAACCACTACATCTAAAATATAGTCCGATGTAGCCATCATTCGTTATCCTTTTCAATAGATCTTTTTTATATCTAATTTTTTGCAATGGAAAAGAAAAATAGCGCATCAAGTGAGTTTTACCACTGCCCTTACCACCTAAAATAAGAAGAGGCATTGGTGAAGTAGGTTTCACAATATCCACAAATCCTTTTCCCTCAGGGATATCAACCCAAAAAGTATTAATTTCATCATCAGAAAAATCAGTTGCTTTAGTTATATTAAAAGGATTTATTTCCATTAAATATTAATTATAGTTTTTATTATATCTTTTAAAAATTGGCTTCCAAGGTACTTCTTTCTCATCATACCAAATTATGGGTAAAGTGTTATCAGGCGTATTATGTTGAAAAGCTAACAATAATTGTCCGTTTAAAACCTAATGAATTATATTTTGCACAAGAAGTCAAGTCTTTTGTAGGAATTCCTTCAAGTTTACAAATGGAATACATTAATTTTTCACCATAAGATTTACATAAATCTTCTAAATATTTTTTTTCTATTACGTCAGGGCAATCTTTAAAATATCTAGAATCACTTTCAAAACACTTGAATGAATCATCCAATTCAAATACTGCATCTACATAATCAAATTTAGTGTTTTTAGTTACTAAATCCTTTCCCGATTTTGTTGAAAATAATATAAGATAATCAACTTGACAATCTGAACAAAGATTTTTAAGATAGCTTACGATGCTATTTGAATATCTTTGAGCTTGAACCCCGCTGCCACAGAAGTCATCAATAAAAACATAATGCATAATATCACTATTGGCAAGAGTTGGATTATTAGAACCATAGCGATCAAATATTTCATGCGCATGAATAAAAAGGCTTTTTGGTAATTTATTTTCTTGTCTAAAAAAATACAATAAATGTGGGCCACTTTCCGAAGGATTTCCTATTCCCAAAAATCGAGTCTTACGTAATTCTTTATTAAATATTTCAGTTATAATCCTGTTATCTAATGTATCATTGTTATTTAATCTTATTGATTCAACTACTCTATATTTGTAAAGGTCTTCAAATAATATTCTTAATAGGTGCCTCATTTGAGAACCACCAAAATACATGAATTGAGACAATAAATACAAAGCATGCAATTTCTCTTTGTCGTTTTGATAATTGTCAAGCCAATTTTCAATTTTTAATTTATGTGTTGAATGTTCCCATATGGTCTCATTTAGAATCTTAATTTTTTCAAAAAGTTCTTCTTTTAATTCATTTTCGTTCATAATTTATTCTATTTCTTTTGAAAGATTAATACCCATTCACGTGAAATGATATTGGCGGTTTTATTCCTTTTAGTCATCAATCCATATGACTTTATTTCATCTATAAGTTTTAATTTAAGCTCCAAATTCATATTCAACAATAATTCTGTTATGTATTTTTGAGTTTCAAATTTATATGAACATATGGTATTATTACCTACTATAAGAATTAGATATCCTTTTTCTTTTAAATAATTGAGAGAATTTTTAAGAGCAATTTCCATTTCATTTAAATAATTGCTAGCAATATATGCACGTAAAGGGTTTTTTTTATGTATAAGTCTCAATTTTTTGTTAGCTTCTTCAATCCCTGTATCTAAATTTTGTTGGTAATCATTCTTTTTATAATTTTCTCTCCCAATTATATTATTGTCATATTCCCTAATTTTAGCTCCCAGTAGATTTTCTAACCATCCTAAACTTAAACTAGAAGCTCTTATATATTTTTGAGCCCCAGCATAAGGCGGAGATGTTATTATAAGATCAGCTTTCTTTCGTTTTATATTATATACTTTTGACCAAGAAGCATCATCCAAAATCTTTATGTCAGAATTAATTACGTTTGCAAAATAATCATTATCTGTTATATTGGTTTTAAAACCTTCATATTCCTTTAAATTGTCTTTAACAATATCAAAAAAAGTTTCAAAAACGTTGATATCAAACAAAGATTCTAAATGATTATTACTAATTTTTCGAAATGGATGCTTAACAGGATATTGATCTTTTTTTAGTTTAACTGGTACAGAAACTCTTGGATCGGCTAAACTTACCTTTCTTAAGCAACTGGAAAAACATAAATAATAAAAATTTCTATATTTTTTACTTTTAATTTGTTCTATCTCATATTTTAACCTTCCTAACTTTTCAATGGTTTTTGGCAAAAACCAGAATTCTGTATTTATTTGTTTTGGGTGGAATAATTTCAGGTCTTTATTTTTAGCTAATTCAACTTTAATATTATTTTTGTGTTTGTAAAGTGTATCTAAATTAAAATTGGTTGTTTTAATTTGGGAAATAAGAGCTGCCAAAGGATTAAGATCTATTCCTACCGCGGAGCGATTTCCTAAAATAGCTTCCAACAAAACAGTGCCAGATCCACAAAATGGATCAAAGATTGTGTCATTTGGTTTTGAGAATATATTATTATTTATAAAAAAATATGGAATATGAGGTAATAATTTTGCGGGATAAGGATGTAGAAAATGAGTAGCTCTTTCAATTCCACTTAAATTTTTCACTAGTTTTCTGAAAGAGATAGTAATGGGTTTTTGAGATTTCTGAAATCTATTAAAAAAATCTATAATAATTTTATCGAAATTATCCAATTCACCTTTATTTGTAGTTTGATTATTTTTCTTTTGACTCATTCTGGATAGCAGAAAATGATTAAATGATTGATACCCCTATTAATTTATTAAATACTCAAGTATCTGAAATCTAAAACTTTTTAAGCTTGTCTTACTTTGCGAAATTATTAAATCAATTGTGTTTTCATTATAATTCTACTTTTATTATATACTAATTTAAACATGGGAATATTGAAGAGCAATAAAAAAATGTATTTATTATATTCTGTATTTAGATAATGTTGAATTTAAAAAATTCTAATCAAAAAATTGAATTATTATTTATCTGTAACTAAAAATATAAAACAAAATTTATTAGCAAAGTACTATACAAAAATTTTTTTAGTTGATTCTTTAGCTAAAAAATCTATGATAATTTGACGAAAACGCAACTTTAAGAATGGCGGAATTGGTAGACGCGCTAGGTTCAGGGTCTAGTGGGAGCAATCCCGTACAGGTTCGAGTCCTGCTCCGGGCACTGAAATTAAGCTGTGAAATATTTTTTATTCACAGCTTTTTTTGATTTAAAAAAATATTTACAACTTTATATTATATTTAGATACTTAATTAAATCTGTCAACTTCAATTTCATGGGTTAAATTATGGGAAACAAAAACAGGTACTTAAAAAAAGTATTACTTTTTATATTTAATTATTTTTGCAATTATAGGTTTTGGTGCGACTCTTCAATTTTTAAGTTCCAGCAAAATTCTAAAAAATAAAAATGGTATTGCTGCAAATAATAACAACACAAACATTAATCCCCAAAAAAACAATTAAAAGTAAAAGAAGATATTCAATTTAGTTATTCTAAACCTTTAAAAGTTAAAGGGTTCAGATTATTATATGATGGATTTAATAACAAATAGTGATTATAATAAAAACTCATCATTTAAAAGAGCAGGAATAAAGAATAAGTATACCGCTAATATTTTTTATTTTTTAACCAAAGTAATAATTATTATCATTTATTGTTTAATAGACAAGTATTAATTCTTTCTAATTACAGATTGTATTTTGACAAAGATAGTTCACTTATGAAAATTATATATACTGCTATTCCAGAAGATACTAATAATGATGGCTATATTAGTGAAGATGATAATCATGTGTTATTTATAAGCAATGAAAGTGGAAGAGAACTAGTAACAATTACTGATGTAAAACAGAGTGTTAATAATTATACAATCTTGAATAAAGACTATCTGTTGATAACAATACTGTCCCTCAAAAAGACATACCAAAAGAAAAATGGAAGAAAAGTTATATACTTTATAATATTAAAGAAAAAAAAGAAGTATCAAGTAATAAATTTCAATTTTTGTATAAAAAAGCTAAAATTATATTTTTAGGTAAGAATTCTTAAAAAAATTTATTTTTGTTCATTAAATATAAAATCGAAATCATTCCTATGTACCTCAAATGGATAATCTGCAATGTAAGTGAAATTCAAAAAGAAAGTTTTTCAAAAGCTCAATCTGTTTGGATTGAAATAAATAATACAAAAGGATTTTTATTTCAAACCGGCGGATGGAATTTATATGATGATAACGAAGCTTGTATTTTGTCTGCCTGGAAAGATAAAGAATCCTATTCTTACTTTATGGAAAATATTCACGATGAAATTACTGCAAAGAATGATCAGCAGAAAACTTATGAATCAATTTCCGTTGAATTTTATTTAAATGATTTTGATGTAATAAATTTAAATGATATTGTTAAAGATGCTGAATATTTAAAATTATTGAATTACTCAGTTAACCCAATTATGGTTAATCATTTTGAAGACGCTTTAAAATCCACAATGCATATCAAAACAAACGAAAAAATAAATATAATTTTAGCAGACGCAAAAAATAATCCTGATAAATATTTATACTTTTCATTCTGGAATGATCAAAAAATTATCAAAATTTTTTAAGTAATAATTCCGGATTATTCAAACAAACAAAAAGAAATTATAAAAGATCTTTCATCAGCAAAAAGTTATGATATATTTCTTGAAGATTCCTGGAAAGCAATTTCAATTTCACAATAGTCAAATCGATTATGTCTTACGATAAAACCTACACAAATATAAAAAACATGTTCGGTGAAGAGCCGGAAAAAACATTAATAAAATTCATAAACAAAATAGATAAGTTTAAACCGGTACTTGATATTGGAGCAGGGCAGGGAAGTAATTCAGTTTATCTAGCTTCAAATGGTTTTTCTGTTGATGCTGTTGATCCATCCGGGGTTGCAATCTTGAAACTATAAATGAAATATCAAAAAAAGAGAATAACATTATTCATGGCTTTCAGAAAAACTTCAATAATTTTGTACCTGAACAAATTCCTTTTTCTGCAATTTTAGTTTTCGGATTGATTCAGATATTAAGCCGTAATGAAATTAATAATCTTATTAATAAAATAAATGAATGGACAGCAAAAAATAGTCTTGTTTTTATCACTGGATTTTCAAATAAAGATTCATCATTTAAAAGTTACAATAAGGAATGGAATAACTGCGGTAATAATTCTTTTACTGATAACAATGGAAATTACAGAAGTTTTTTGGAAGACGATGAAATCTTAAATTATTTTAAAGATTATAATATCCTTCATCATTTTGAAGGATTAGGACCAAAGCATCGCCACGGTGATGGTCCTATTCAACAGCATGCTGTAATTGAATTAGTTGTATTTAAGATTTAATTTTACAAATGTCAATTAATTAAGTTGCATTTCAATTTGCTGAAAGTTCTTTATTTTTATCTAATTTTATAAAATTTAGTTATCATGATCGATCAGGAATATAAAGATTTAAAGAAGTTCTCTCGAAACATTGGAATCCCGGAAAAAAATTTAGTTGAAGCATTTAAAATAGAACAAGAATTTCATTACCAAATTTTGAATGAGAATTCACCCGAGATCAGAAAAAAATTATATAAGGATGTTTATAGAACAGTTCATAAAATTTATGGAAAAACCGAAAATGATATAAATAAATTTCCTAATCCAAAAGATTACATTGTTAAAATGTTTAGGAAAGAATTAGAAAATAAATCTATTTTAGATGTTGGCTGCGGAGAAGGATATTTCCTTGCCAGTATTTCAGTTCAAATTGCTCATAAAGAATTAATGGGAATTGATGTTTCAATTCCGGTTAATTCTATGAAACGAAAAGACATTAAATTTATAAAGACCGATATTATCAATTTTAATCTTGACAGAAAATTTGATATTGTTTTCGCTGATCAGGTTGTTGAGCATATTGCACCTGCAGATCTTGATTCTTTTTTAAACTCGATTGTAAATGCACTAGACGAAAATGGAAAATTTATTTTTCTCGCTCCTAACAAGTATTTTGGACCAAGTGATGTGACCAGAATTAAAGACTTTTCTTATACAGGTAAAATGCCTGCGGAAGGTACACATCTCAATGAAACAAGTTATGTTGATATGATGCCTATACTTAAGAAACATGGATTTTCTAAATTTAAAATATTGCTTCCGGTGCCCAAATTAAAAAAGCTATTCCCTAAATTAAGACTAAGTCCTTCAATTTTGATTTTTATAGAGAAACATAATTTTGTATTAAATTGTTTGTATAAATTAAAGTATAAAGGTATTCCAATTCTTCGATTTGAAACAATTTTAATATGTTCAAAAAAATAATATGATTTAATAAAAATGAACATAATTTTTTAGAATAATGATAATTATTTATGTATAAGAAATGGATAAATTTTTAGAAGCTGCAATTGAAGAAGCAAAAATCGGGTTGAAAGAAGGCGGAATTCCTATTGGATCAGTACTTGTAATTGACGGAAAAATTGTTGGTCGTGGACATAACAGGCGTGTGCAGAAAGGAAGTGCAGTTCTGCATGCGGAAATGGATTGTCTGGAAAATGCAGGACGAATTAAGCCTTCGGAGTATAAACGTGCTGTACTTTATTCAACTTTATCTCCCTGCGATATGTGCAGCGGAGCAATTCTTCTTTATGGAATTCCTAAAGTTGTTATTGGAGAAAACAAAACTTTTAAAGGACCCGAAGAGTATGTAAAATCAAGAGGAGTGGAGGTAACAGTTCTTGATAACATCGAATGTCAAAAACTTATGGAAGAATTTATAGAAAAAAATCATGAACTTTGGAATGAAGATATCGGCGAATAGCTGATTTATAGATTATTTATCAGAGAAGAATAATTTTTAATATGAAAGTTATAATAAAAATTCTAATTGGAATTTTTATTTTTCTCTATATCCAATTATTAACTGGGGAACTGCAGATATTATATCCTTTTTTAATTATCCTGTCCGATTGTATTATTCATTTCTAATAATTTTAATTCCTGGTCATAATTAATTCTGGTTCTAATATTGGTTTTTATTTCAATTGTGAGAATAAAAGATGAAGAAAAACTAATGGAAAGCCAATTTGGAGAGGAATGTATTAATTATAAAAATAAATCCTGGCGGATTATTCCTTTTATTTTTTAAGAAAAAAATTTATAATAGTTAAAAGTCTCAAATTATATCTTCCTACATTTCTAATGTTAACATAAAATTTATAAAAATTAATTTGCTTTAAATATTATTTGATTATTTCCTTAATAGCATTTAACTCTAATTCTGTAGTTCTTTGAGTAATAAAAAGAAAATTGATTAGGACACAAAGTATTTCTTTCTCTGTGGTACTCAGTGTCTTCTCTGCGGTTCTCCGTGTAATTAAACTAAACAAAGAATTCAATTATTTAAAATATTTTCTTAACCTCCTTAACTTTAATAAGTTAAGTCTAATCAAAAATTAAAATAAATTAATCTTACAATTGTTCTATGTCAATAGATATCATACTAGTTCAAATTAGATTTGAATAATTATATGTAAAGTTTTTCTCTTAATATAGAAAATTATTTATGAGAATATTGATCTATTTACTTTCAATATTTGTAATTATTACTTCATCTTTATTTTCCCAAATTCAAAATAAACCTGATAGTTTACTTCAAGATGCTACTTTAAAGGATTGTGTTCAATATGCATTAGAAAGGCAGCCAGCTATACAGGAATCATTAATTAATGAAAAAATAACTAACCAGGAAATTAAAAGTAAATTAGCAGATTGGTTCCCGCAGCTGAATTTTAATTTTAATTTTCAGCATAATTATAAACTGCCTACTTCTATTATTCAAGGAAAACCAACTCGTTTTGGAGTATATAACACATCAAGCGGTCAATTTTCATTGACTCAGACTCTATTTAATAAAGATGTATTACTTGCTGCAAGTTCCGCAGGTGAGGTAAGGCAGCAGGCGAAACAATCTACAATAAATGATAAAATCAATCTTGTTGTTGATGTAAGCAAAGGATTTTATAGTGTGCTTTTAGCGGAACAGCAAATTATCATTGTTAATGAAGATATTACAAGACTTAAACAAAGTTACAAAGATGCCTATCTTCAATATAAAAGCGGTGTAGTTGACAGAACAGATTATGAAAGAGCAAGTATCGCATTGAATAATGCAATTGCTGAGAAAAAACATGATGAAGAATTTTTAAAAACCAGTAGAGCGGATCTAAAAAATTTAATGGGTTATCCCGTAGATAAAGAATTGACATTAAAATACGATACAACTGAAATGGAAAATGATACTTATATTGATACGACTCAAAATGTTGACTTTAAAAATAGAATTGAATACAAACTGCTGGAAACTCAGTATAGTCTGCAAAAATCAAATTTAGATTATTATTACTGGAGTTTTCTTCCTTCCATTTCATTTTTCGGCAATTATAATTTCAATTTCCAAAATGATGAATTGCAGAAATTATACAGTCAAAACTATCCAAGTGAATATATTGGGATACAATTATCTTTACCGATTTTTCAAGGCGGGAAAAGAATTCAGGAAATTGATCAAGCTTCATTGGAAGTTAAGAGTTCTGAATTGAATATTATTGCATTGAAAAATTCTATTAAACTTGAATATACGCAAGCTCTTGCTTCTTATAAAAGTAATTTAAGCAGTTTCAATGCTGCTAAAGATAACCTTGAGCTTGCTAGGAATGTTTACAAGACAATTCAGCTACAGTATAAAGCAGGAGTTAAATCATATTTAGATGTAATTACGGCTGAAACAGATTTAAGAACTACGGAAGTTAATTATCTAAATTCCTTATATGAATTGCTCAGCAGCAAACTGGATGTTCAAAAAGCTTTGGGAACAATTAAATATTGAAATAAAATATTAAAGAAAATTATGAAAAAAGAAATAATTTTAGCTTTAACTGCAATCACTTTAATGTTTGTATTAAATTCTTGCGGCGGGAATGAAAAACAATCCCGAAAATTTCCGCCGGTACAAGTTGCTGAATATACAGTTCAAAAAGAACAAGCACCTTATTATGATGAATATCCTGCTACGGTAGTTGCATTAAATCAAGTTGAAATAAGACCTGAAGTCTCCGGTTATTTGACCGATATTTATTTTAAAGATGGTCAGCATGTAACAAAAGGAATGAAATTGTATGGAATTGAACAGCAGCAGTACAAAGCAGCTTATGATGTAGCCAAAGCAAATTTAAGCAAAGCTCAACAGGATTATAATAGATATAAAGATCTTGCTAAAGATAGTGCAGTTGCAACTCAGGTTTTAGAACATGCTTACGCAGATTTAAAAGCCGCAGAAAGTAATTTAAGTGCTGTTGAAACAAATCTTAATCATTCAATTATTTATGCTCCTTTCAATGGAACGATAGGAATTTCGCAGGTTAAATTAGGTTCTGCAGTTTCTGCCGGACAAACTTTAATGAATACGATTTCTTCCGATAATCCAATTGCTGTGGATTTTGCCGTAGATGAAAAATTAATCAGCCGTTTTAGTGATCTCTTAAATAAAAAAACAAATTCAAAAGATTCTACTTTTACTTTAATACTTCCTGATCAATCAATTTATCAATACAATGGTAAAATACTTTTAATGGATAGAGCAGTTGATCCTCAAACCGGTACAATAGTTACTCGAGTTGAATTTCCTAATCCAGAAAATTATTTAAAACCCGGACTTACTTGTGAAATAAGAGTTTTAAATAACAACAGTTCAAAAAGTATAATTATTCCGTATAAAGCAGTAGTAATTGAAATGGGAGAAAATTTTGTTTTTGTAATTAACAATAAAAAGGTTGAACAAAGAAAAATTGAAATAGGAAGAACTATTAACGATATGGTTATTGTAAAAAACGGATTAAATCCGGGAGAAAAAATTGTTACAGAAGGTGTTCAAAAATTAAGAGATGGCGTACCCGTTGTGGCCGCTTCAAAGGATTCAACCAAATTAAAATTTTCTGCGGAAAATTAATAACTAACAGATAAGAAGATGATTGCCGATACCTTTATAAAAAGACCTGTAACTGCAATTGTAATTTCAATTGTAATAATTTTAATTGGAGTACTTGCAATTTTTAGTTTGCCGATAAGTCAATATCCAAATATTACTCCTCCTACAGTTTCCATCTCTGCAGCTTTTACCGGCGCAGATGCAACTACTGTTGAGCAGACAGTTACAATTCCAATTGAAACACAGGTAAACGGAACTCCCGGGATGTCTTATATAACAAGTAATAGTACAAGTGACGGCAGATCTTCTATAAGTGTCGTTTTAAACTCCGGAGTCGATCCTGATATTGCAACAATGGATATACAAAATCGAGTTGGAATAGCTACGCCCCAATTACCGGATATTGTAAAACGATTAGGAGTTACTACAAGAAAACGTACTTCCAGTATTTTAATGATTGTTGCAGTTTATTCTCCAAAGAAAACACATAATATTGAATTTTTAGATAACTATACTAACATTTATGTAAAAGATGCTTTATTAAGGGTTCCGGGTGTTGGAGATATTTTCGTTCGTGCCGATGATTTTAGCATGAGAATTTGGCTGGAACCTGATAAACTTGCTCAATTAGGATTATCAACTTCAGATGTTACGAATGCTTTAACTGAACAAAATCTGGAAGTTGCTGCTGGTACAATAGGGGCACCTCCTCAGAATAATGATCAAACATTTGAATACACGGTTTTTACAAACAGCAAACTCAGTACTGTTAAAGAATTTGGAAATGTAATCATTAGAGTTAATCCAAATGACGGTTCAGAAGTCAGATTAAAAGATATTGCAAAAATTCAACTTGGTAAAGCAAGTTATGCAAGTAATTCTTATATAGATGGGAAAAGATCTTCATTCCTATTAATATTCCAGGCGCCGGGAAGCAATGCACTTGATGTTGCACAAGGTGTTTATAATGAAATGAAGGATATTAAAAAATCTTTTCCTAAAGATGTTGATTATGGAGTTCCCTTTGAAGCGGTTTCGGTAGTACGAGAATCTATAAATGAGGTTGTTGTTACTTTGCTGGAAGCATTGGGATTAGTTGTGCTTGTAGTTTTTCTTTTTCTTCAAAATTGGAGAGCTACACTTATCCCGATACTTGCTATCCCGGTTTCGATAATTGGTACTTTTGCTTTTTTCATTCCGCTTGGATTTACAATAAATACTCTTACTATGTTCGGGTTTGTGCTTGCAATTGGTATAGTGGTGGACGATGCAATAATTGTTGTTGAAGCAGTTCAGCATAATATTGATAATGAAAAACTGTCACCAAAAGAAGCTACTAAGAGAGCAATGAAAGATATTTCCGGACCGGTAGTTGCAATTGCTCTTATTTTAGCATCAGTATTTATTCCGGTTGGATTTATTCCCGGTATTGTTGGAAAGTTATATCAGCAGTTTGCAATAACAATTGCTGTTTCCGTTTTGATATCTGCATTTGTAGCACTTTCACTAACTCCGGCTTTATGTTCCTTAATATTAAAACCGACTAACCTTAATAAATCTTCTCATGGTCTGAACAAGTTCTTTTTCAAATTTAATGAATGGTTTAAAAGAACAACCGTAAATTATACGGAAGGTGTAAAAAAGTGCATTAAGCTTACTCCATATTTTTTGATAATTCTGATAATCGTATATGCAGGTACAGTAGGAATGTTCGTTAAAAAACCAACCGGATTTATTCCTTCGGAAGATGAAGGAAGAGTATATGTAACTTTTGAATTACCCGAAGCTTCATCTTCGAACAGATCTATTGATGTTTTAAAAAGAATGATGACTATTTTAGAAAATACAGCCGGCATTGGTCATTTTGCGGCTATCAGCGGACTTAATGTTGTTACATTTGCAAATAAATCCAACAGCGGAACTATTTTTATTCAATTAAAACCATGGAATGAAAGAACGAGTAAAGCGCTTCAGCTTAATTCATTAATGAATACACTTAGAAGGAAATTCTCAGCTATAAAAAGCGCAAATGTAATTGTAATTTCTCCTCCTGCAATTCCTGGTTTAGGCAGAACCGGCGGATTTAGTTTTGAACTTGAACAACAGGAAAGTACAGATAATATTCAGCAGTTTGCACAAGTGGTACATGAATTTGTTGCCGCTGCAAATAAACGTCCTGAACTTTCCGGAGTGTTTTCATTCTTTAATGCAAATACTCCGGCTTATCAATTAACTGTGGATAGAGATAAATGCGCAGAACTGGAAGTACCTGTCTCTAGTGTATTCAGTACAATTCAAACTTATCTAGGAAGCAGTTATGTAAATGATTTCACTATTTTCGGAAGAGACTTTCATGTTGTTGTTCAGGCAGATACAAGTTACCGTTCAACAATTCATAATCTTACTAAATACTATGTCCGCAATAATTCAGGTAAAATGATTCCTTTAAGTACTTTAGTTACTTATAAAATTCAAGAAAGCGCACCATTGATTTCACATTATAATATGTTCAGATCAACAGAAATTAATGGAAGTGCAGCAGCGGGATACAGCAGCGGTGAAGCAATTCAAGCTTTAAGAGAAGTAGCCGCTCAAGTTTTACCCGCTGGTTATGGATATGAATTTTCAGGGTTAAGCAGAGAAGAGATAAATGCTGGCAGCAGTACTTTTGCAATTTTTGGTTTATCACTATTATTTGTATTCTTATTCCTTTCCGCTTTATATGAAAGCTGGTCCGTTCCGTTTGCAGTATTATTTGCAATTCCAATCGGTGCTTTTGGCGCTATATTAGCTTTAATTCTTCAGCCTCACTTAAGTGATAACGTTTATGCTCAAATTGGATTAGTTGCATTGATAGGATTAGCTGCAAAAAATGCAATACTTATTGTGGAATATGCTAAAGTTCGTGTGGATGGCGGAATGCCTCTCTTAAAAGCTGTAACATCTGCTGTTAGTCTTCGCTTACGTCCTATCTTAATGACTTCTATGGCATTTGTATTAGGAGTTTCACCTTTAATTTTTGCTAGCGGAGCCGGTGCCCAGGCAAGACAAACAATTGGATGGACTGTAATTGGAGGAATGCTCGCAGCAACTATGCTTGCAATTTTTATAGTGCCTGTTCTATTTGTGACAATCACAAAAATTGCTTACGGGAAAAAGAAACTTGAAGAACTGGAAGATTCAAGTTCTAATGAAAATGATATATTACCGGAAAGTTAATCAAACTCAATTATTGATATTTTGCCCAATCTTTAAATTCATTTCAGATTTTAAATAGGAAAATTATTTTTTTTCTTGCTATAATGATTTAAAAAATTTAGGTTTACATTAATTAAATACAACATAGACCTTATTTTTTTAGGCGGATGCAAATCTTTATAAACTTTTAATATTCAATAATATTTATAAATAATTTTCAATTAATAGATGGTTTAAATTATTGAACATTAGTTACGGGGTTTTATTACATATCTTTATTATTCCTGTATCTTTTATAAAATTTTATTCAATTTTAATAGGATAGATAATGAAATGTGAATATTGCGGCAAAGAAATTCCTCCCGGTACAGAAGTAATTGATAGCGGACATTATTTCTGCAGTACTCTTCATCGTTATAGTTGGCAGGAAATATTTAAAAAGGATTTACTAAATACCGGATCCAATGAGGACTTAAATAATATAAATAACTTTAGTTTTAATGCTAGCAATGAAGATCCATCTCAGCATGCGGATTTTTTTGATAAAAATAAAGAAATGAAGCTTGGAGATATTTTCAGCAATGCATTCAATCTTTTAAAAACTACTTTTCTGCGTGATTCGGCAATTGCTGCAATTTTATTAATTCCAACAGGTATTCTATTATCATTTGGAATACAAAATTATTTTAGTTTGCTTGGGTCATTTAAATCCCTTGGTGAAACTGGTACAGTTCAAGCTGATCCTCAAAATGTTGTTAATTTGTTTTCCGGATTATTTGTTACTTTAATTACCACCGCAATTTTTATGATGGCGTTTTTAGCAGTTACTATTGGAATAACCGAGATAGTCTGCAGAGAGATGGAAGGTGAAAGAATTTCTATCGGTTCAGCTTTTAGAAAAATATTTTCATTTACTTATTTACGTGGAATTGGACAGTTTTTTGTTTTTGGTTTCTTTTTTACAATTGCTTTTTTACTTATAATATTATCTATCAGTTTTGCTTCTGCTATTGATAATACTGCATTTACTTTCATAACGGTTTTAATTGTATTAGCTGTTGTTTTTATTTCGATTTATTTATACTTCCGCTGGTATTTTGTTTTAACTGCTATTGTTCATACTGATGGCGGAGTATTTGAATCTTTCAGTCTTAGTTTCTCCATGGTTAAAGGAAATTGGTGGCGAACTTTCGGTTTGATAATATTAATTACTTTTGTTGTTGATTTTGCAGTCTCACTTATTACAACACCTATTTCATTTATATTACTCTGGGGATATATTTCTCAATTTATGAAAATGAGTTTAAGTAATTCCGGAAGTAAACCTGATCCTGCTTTTGTTTTTAAAATGATGAGTTCATTTGGATTCAATTTCAGTATAGTTATTATTTTAAGTACCGTGCTTCAAATGATTTTAACAACAATATTTAATATAGTTTTATATTTTGATCTTAGAATTAGAAAAAGACATTCGGATTATTTTACAAGCCGGATAAAAAATAATTTGCCGGGAGAATTATCTTATTAATTTATGAAGTTTATCTTTTTTAAAAGTGATTTAATCATAAATATATGAATTAAAAAGAATTATTTGAACTTTCAGGAAGAAGAAAATATTGTACTAAACGGTTCATGGGAAAATAAAAACCGGAACATTACTGCAGCAGCATATGCAGCTTTGGTAATTATCGGTGTGGTTTATTTTAATGTCCAGTCCATATTATCATTAGTGTTTGTTGCAATTTATAAAGTATTATTTAATATAAATATTTCAGGTAGTTATTTTGATAAAATCCAACGGGTTTTTACACTTTATAAAACTCCAATTTTAATGGCACTAGTTATTTCTGAATTTATTTTTATGCTTCTGCCAACCATCTGGATTGTTAAAAAATGGCATACAACAGAAATTAAAAAATATCTGAGAATAAGACTTAGTTCATTTAAAGAAATATTATTAGCAGTTTTAATTACAATTCTAATGCTACCGTTTTGTTATTTTATTTCGTACTTAATAGTAAACTCTCTGGATATTCCTGAAGTTTTAAAAATTTGGGTTCGGAATTGTTTGCTGCACATTCAACCGGTCAATTTATAGTAATTATTTTAGTAGTAGCCGTAACCCCGGCAATTTGTGAAGAAGTTTTTTTTAGAGGTTATTTCCAGCGTACTTTGGAAAGAAACTTAGGATTTAAAAGTTTTATTATAACAGGAATAATTTTCGGCTTATTTCATATGCAGCCGTTAAGTTTGATTACACTTTCTATTCTCGGTGTATTATTTTCTTTTTTCTATTATCGAAGCAAAAGTATTTTCCCCTCAAGTGCAGCGCATTTTACTAATAATTTTATTGCTGTATTAATATTATATCTTCAAACAAATAATAATATCGTTTCCAAAGAAGATAACTTAGGTTTTCCAATAATAATAATTTCATTGGTATTTGCTGCATTTTTAATTTATGTTTATTGGAAAATAACAATTCCGCCTGTTCAAACAATTCAGCAAGAGCAAATTGAAGAAATATTAGAGTAAGACACTAAGTTCACAAAGAAGCACATAGGAAATATACTGCTGCGGCTCTCTGTTCTGCTCTGAGATTCTCGGTATTATATATGAATCAGAAATATAAAAAAGATAAAGCACTTAGGAGAATTTAAAAGAATTGACTCTGTGGTTCTTTGTGTTTTCTCCGCGGTTCTCTGTGTAACAAAAAAGGGAAGTACTAAAGTGAAATTTTCAGACAATTAATATTTAGTATTCTTTTTGAGGAAAACTACTGCTGCGGAAGTTCCAACAATTCCAATTATACCTCCCAAAAGAAATGCAGTAGAAATATTAAAATAATCAATAATTATTCCCATAACTACAGGTCCTAAAACCATTCCCAAACTAATTGAAGAAGTAAAAGCTCCTGTAGTTGCTCCCATTCCATAAACTCTTCCTCTTTCGGTTCTTATCGCTATTGCGGAAGCCCTTGCAACGGAACTTGATAATCCCATTATCATGGTTAAAATAAAAAACATAATAAAACTATTGAAATCGGCGATGATACACATTGCAAGTGCCGATATCATCCCTCCAACAAAAATAAAAGTGATTTTTTGCTTGGGAAATTTATCTGAAGCTAATCCAAACGGATACTGAGATATTGAACCTGATAACATATATACGGAAAGTATCGCTCCTATGTTTGTCATGCTAATATTTGCAGCTTTTACAGCAAGTACAGGAAAGAAAGTATTAAATCCCCATCTGTAAAATCCTCTCGAAACAAAATATGTCATAATTCCCTGCATTGGTTTATCTTTAAAGACCGGGATTAAAGATTTAAACATCGGTTTCTTTTTATTGTTTTGATTTTGGGTTGCTTCACTCTCAGGTAAAATAAATAATACCAGCATCAGTGCAAAAAATGATAAAACTGCCATTACATAAAACGGAGCATTTATATTATAGCTGTCAGATAAATATCCTCCTAAATATGGACCAAGCGCTTGTCCGGCAAAGAAAGACATAAAAAATAAATTCATAAATTTACCTTCTTGGCCTTTAGGTGTAATATCTCCAATATAAGATTGTGCAACCGGTGTAACTAATACAGTAGAAAATCCTTGAACAAATCTAATTATTGTTAATAGTAAAGGTGAATCTGCAGCGACAAAACAAAGTGAAAGAATTATGAATAAAATTAATCCGATAACAATTAGTTTTTTTCTACCGTAGTGATCGGAAAATTGTCCGATTATTGGAGCAAATATTCCTCTGGATAAAGCAAAACCGGAAAATATAAATCCGATTGCCAACCCGCTTGCATTCATACTTTTAGCATAAAGAGGTAGGATAGGTTCAATAATTCCTAAACTCAGCATTGCAATAAGAGTAGCAATGAATAAACTAATAAAAATCCTTTTTACCATTTGATTTTTACTTCATTCATATATCTCCTTAAAAATTTTATGAATTTACATAATTATTTAATTATTACTAATGAGGTAAATTATATTTGATGGAGAAGGAATCTTTTTACAAAATTATTATTTATGCATAAAAATATATTCTTTTTAAAAATAAAGGTTTATTTTAAAGATTAATACTTCTTTTAAAAAGAATAATTGTGGGGAAAAACAATGGACAAAAATTATAAAAATAAATTAAAAATTTGGTCAATTTATTTCTTAATAATAGTTCTTACCATATTTATTCATGAAATTGGGCACAGTATTCCCGCCTGGTTTAATGGATACAAGTCAGTTCCAACTCTGACTAAAAATTATTCACCAGATATGCCGGTTAAAATTCAAAATATTGTTTCTTTAGGTGGGGTTTCAGTTACTGTAATAATTCTTATATTGGGAATAATTCTTTATGGAATTAAAAAATATAATTTTAAGGAAAATATTTTTGCTGGTGTATTAGTCATGCCCAGCATTTATACTCTAAGGTTTATTTTAATGGGAAGAGGTCATGATGATGCCGAGTTTCAAGAAGCACAAGCAGCATTAGGATTAAGTTATTCGGGACATGCATTAGATTGGATATTTTTAATTCTAGTTATAATTGCAATAATTCTTTGGTATATTAAAGCTAAACCAAATCCAAAAATTCTTAGTATTATATTCACTGGATCGATTTTAACTTTAATATTTGTGATTATTCTTCAAATAGTAAATAATAAAATATTTGATCCCATATTTTTAAAGTGAACAAGAAATAAGTTTTAAATAATTAACTTTAATTCAATCTATTTAATTTAATATCTGCAATGAATTTTAAAGCCTCACTCGATAAACTTGCCAAAATAATTACAGTACTTGTAACAATTATCATTTTCGTTTTAGTAATTATCAATACAATGTATTTAAATTCTATAAGTAAAGAGTGGAATATAGTCATTTCCTTAATTTTGCTTTTAATTTACGTTGGTTCGTTTATATTTAGTCCATTAAAGTATATTATTAAAACTGATGAAATAATTATAAAAAGATTTGTAAAAAGTGTTAGAATAAAAAGAATCTATATTAATTCTGTTGAAATTATTGACAAACAAAAAGTAGCTGGGACAATAAGAACTTTTGGGGTTGGTGGATTATTTGGTTATTACGGAAAATTTTGGAATAAGAATTTAGGAAGTATGCAATGGTATGCGACTCAAAGAAATAATTATGTTTTAATAACAACTTCAAAAAATAAAAAAATAATCTTAACACCTGACAAACCTATAGTATTTGTTGATCAATTCAAGCATTAAAATAGATTATTGTGTAAATAATTTTTATTTCCTAATTTAGATTAACTAACCAAAATAATGAAAAGAAAAAAAGTCATTTAGAAAAAACAATAAATATTATAATTTCTTAAAACGGAGTTCACATCATGCAAAAAAAGAAAAAATCTTCAGTTGATGAAAGCCGGAGAAAATTTATTAAGACAAGTATGATTGGAGGAATTGCGGCTGTATCTCTGCCGACTTTATCATTTAGTAAAGACAAATCTGAACTTTTTAATTCATTAATTAATATTTATCCATTCGATTTAGAAGAAACTACAATCTCTGAATTAATTGATGGATACAAATCCGGAAAATTTACAATTCGTTCAGTTATAGAAAAATATATTTCGAGAATAAATGAATTGGATAAAAATGGACCTGCAGTTAACAGTGTTATTGAATTGAATCCGGATGCATTAAAAATTGCGGATGAGCTCGATAAAGAATTGAAAGAAAAAGGAGTGCGCGGACCTTTACATGGGATTCCAATTTTAATTAAAGATAATATTGATACTGCAGATAAAATGGAAACCACCGCAGGTTCTTTAGCTTTGCTGGGATCAAAACCAATTAAAGATTCTTTTGTAGCGCAGCAATTGAGAAAAGCCGGAGCAATAATTTTAGGTAAAACAAATTTAAGTGAGTGGGCAAATATGCGTTCGACTCATTCCACCAGCGGATGGAGCGGAAGGGGAGGCCTTACAAAAAATCCTTATGCACTTGATAGAAATACATCCGGATCAAGTTCCGGTTCCGGCGCAGCTGCCAGCTGCAAATTTTTGTGCTGCAGCAATTGGAACCGAAACGGATGGATCAGTTGTTAGTCCTTCGTCTTTAAATGGAATTGTAGGCATTAAACCAACAGTAGGATTAGTAAGCAGAGCAGGGATTATACCAATCTCTCATTCACAAGATACGGCAGGACCAATGACAAGAACTGTAAAAGATGCTGCGATTTTGCTTGGTGCTATGACTGGTAAAGATCCCGAAGATAATGCAACACAGGCAAAAAGCAGAAAAGATTATCAGGATTATACAAAGTTTCTTGATGTAAACGGACTTAAAGGAGCGAGGATTGGAGTTGTTCGTCAGTATTTTGGATTTCTGCCTCAAGTAGATGAAGTAATGGAAAAAGCTTTAAAAGTATTAAGTGAGAAAGGAGCCATATTAGTTGATCCGGTTGAGATTAAAGCAATCGGCAAAATGGATGATAATGAAATGGAAGTTCTTTTGTATGAATTAAAAGCTGATATGAAAGTTTATTTAGAACACCGTGGACCAAAAACTAAAATGCATAATCTTGCAGATCTTATTGAATTCAATAAAACTCATGCAAAAGAAGAAATGCCGTACTTTAAACAGGAATTATTTATTCAAGCAGAAAAGAAAGGGCCTTTGACTGATAAAAAATACATAGATGCATTAAAGGCAAATCATCTGCTTTCGCGTAAAGAGGGAATTGATGCAGTACTAAAAAAACATAATTTAGATGCATTAGTTTCTCCGACCGACAGTCCGGCCTGGATGACAGATTTAGTGGACGGTGATCATTTTCTTGGAGGAAGTTCTCAATTAGCTGCTGTTGCAGGCTATCCGCATATTACAGTTCCCGCTGGATTTATATTTGGACTTCCAATCGGAATTTCATTTTACGGAAAAGCATGGAGTGAACCAGTGCTTTTAAAAATTGCTTATGCTTTTGAACAGACAACAAAAGCACGAAAACAGCCTAAATTTTTACCGACTGCAGATTTATCAGCTATAAAAACTCTGCTGTTCTATGTGGTTTTTTGTTTAGCAATAATTGTAAGGGACGATAAGAACACAAAGTATCACAGAGTACCTAAAAGATAGTTGATATGGATATAAAAGATGCAATTAATCTTATTAAAAATGAAAAAGTATCACAACAAAAACCTAAAGTTTGGGCGGACTTAGGCTGCGGAACCGGTACATTCACAATTGCATTAGCAAAACTTTTAAATGACAAAAGTGTAATTTATGCAGTAGATAAAAGTAAATCGTCACTAAATAATGTTCCTGAAAAAATAAGAGAAGTTAAAATTGAAAAACTTCATGCTGATTTTTTCAACGAAGTTCTCCCAAAAAATCTTGATGGAATATTAATGGCAAATTCACTTCACTTTGTAAAAAATAAAAAAGAATTTATAAATAGAATCAAGCAAAATCTAAACAAAGATGGATTATTTATAATTGTTGAATACGACACTGATAAATCTAATCCATGGGTCCCTTTCCCGATTAGTTATAATAAATTAAAAATATTGTTTAATGAATTAGACTTCCTAAATTGTATTAAGATATAATGAACTTCCCTCCAAATTTAGAAGAGTCTAATATATACTCTGCCATAATAAGTAAGTAAAAATTAATTTTATTGTTGCTTTTACTCACGAAATATAAGTCCAGGATTTTGTAATTACGAATGGAAATAAAAACTATGGAGAGATTATGAAAAAGTTATTAGTATTAGCACTGTTTATTAGTTTGCCTGTTGTATTGTTTGCTCAAAACAATAATATGAAATCTCAAAAATTACCAGAAGGCTGGATGATGAGGTTTGATAAAACAAATGCCGGTGCAAAAGATTTCAATATTACAAAAGAGAACAACAATTATTTTTTTAAAACTGATCCAATAGGAGCGGCTATTTATTATAATCCGGAAAATAATCAAAAAAGGAAATTTTTCAGTCGAAGCAGATTTTACACAATTAAAACCATCGGCCCATCCCGAAGCGTACGGTATCTTTATTGCAGGTTCAAATTTGCAGAAAGAAAATCAATATTATTTGTATTTTCTTGTGAGGCAGGATGGAAAATATCTTATTAAAAAAAGAACCGGAAATGATACTAAATTAGTTAAAGGATGGACTGCTGATAAAAACGTAAATGCACAGAATAGTAAGGGTATTACTTCAAATCAAATCTCAATTACTGTTGCTCAAAATGAAGTTACCTTCAATGCAAACGGTAAAAAATTATTATCGATGAATAAAAAAGAATTAGGGAATACAGATGGTATTGTCGGACTTAGGATTAATCATAATTTAGATGTTAAAACAAGCGGTTTAAAAATCAAATAAAATTATAATTAAAAAAATTATATGAAAATAAAAGCTATTATTACCGGAGCTACCGGAATGGTTGGCGAAGGTGTAATGCATGAATGTCTCAATCATCCTGATGTTGAAGAAGTTTTGATAATTAATCGAAGAACCGGAAATTTCAATCATCCAAAATTAAAAGAAATTATTCATGATAACTTTTATGACTTTTCACCTATTAAAGACCTGCTCGCGGGGTACAATGCATGTTTCTTTTGTCTGGGAACCACCTCAGTTGGGAAAAAAGAAGTTGAGTATACAAAAATAACATTTGATATTACTAAAGCACTTGCCGATACTTTAGTAAAAGTAAATTCAGATATGACATTTTGTTATATCTCGGGTGCCGGAACCGACAGCAGCGAAAAAGGAAGAGTAATGTGGGCAAGAGTAAAAGGCAAAACAGAAAATTATATTTTAAATTTAGGTTTTAAACAAGCATTTGCTTTTCGTCCCGGAATTATTCGCCCGACAAAAGGATTAAAAAATACACTTAAATTTTATAACTATTTATATTTCTTATTACCAGTTATAAATTTATTATTTCCAAAACATATTTGTTCACTTAAAGAAATCGGACAAGCAATGATAAATTCCGTATCAGTTGATTATGATAAAAACATTTTGGAGGTTCCGGAAATTGTTAAGTTAGCCGATTTTAATTAATTATTATTGTTAAAACTGTTATCATTAAACCAGCTTTAATAAGCTAAAGATTATATTTTAATTGAATAAAGATTCCAATAGTAAAATGCCAGGTAAACTTAAGAATAGTAATGAAATGCGGAATTATATATTTCAGTTTCTGATGGTTTTTTTAGGAGTATCTGCCGGTTTTATTGTAGAAAATTTAAGAGAAAATTATGTCGAGAGTAAAAGAGCAGAAAAATATGCAAGTTCGCTTATTTCTGATTTGAAAGAAGATACTCTTAACCTTAATCAATCAATTAATAGAAGTCTGGAAACTGCAAACGATATTGATACTCTGCTTTCAATGTTAAATCAAAAAGATGTTTCTAAATTACCGGGAGGGAAGATTTATTATTACAGTGCCAAATCTTTGTTGTACCAGAATTTCATTCCAAATAAATCTACTATGAACCAGCTTATATCCACCGGTTCAATACAGTATTTTAAAAATTACTCAATTCAAAAAAGTATTGCTGATTATAATCAAGATTTAAATGTCCTAAATTACCAGCAAGAGACTGAAAATCAAACTTATATGGAAAAAATAAAATTCATTGAAACAATTTTTGAAGGAGATGCATTAAGTAAAGTTATCTATAAAGAACATGGGAAAAAATATATTGAGTCATTTTTTAAGAAAAACTTTAAACTTTTAACTTATAATAAAAAAAGATTAAGGGAATTTGCAAATTTTTGTTATTTCAGGAAACAATTCTTATTAATCAAAGCAAATGAAATGTACCCGCGACCGTTGAAAAGTGCAGTAAAATTAATCAACGAATTGAATAAAGAATATAGCGAATAGTGCTTAAGGATTATTTTAGAACTTAACATTATTTTATTGCAACAAAAATCAATTCGATTTATCTTTAAACAAGGGAAACAGTCAGATTTTACACTCTCTTTTTATAAATATAGAATCTTAAACCAGTTCAATAATATTTATCAATTATTTAATCATTTAGAAAGTATATTGAAAAACATAAATATTGAAAATTTTACTCAGTGGTTTGAACATACATTAGGGATTAGTGGAGCTTTGCAAGCCAAGTTAATTACAAGCATTGTAATAATTTTTATTCTTTGGCTGTTACGAAGAATAATTTTAAAAATTGCATTCCGTAAAAATTCAGATATCAGATTTCAATATAGATTAAGAAAATCTACTGTTTACATTGCTTCGTAATTGGGTTTTTATTATTAGGAAAAATGTGGTTTGAAGGATTTCCAATCACTTGCTACTTTTCTCGGATTATTAACTGCTGGCCTTGCAATTGCATTAAGAGATCCTCTGGTCAATTTAGCCGGCTGGTTGTTCATAATTTGGAGAAAACCTTTTGAGGTAGGAGATAGGATCCAGGTTGCTAATTATGCAGGAGATATAATTGATATAAGAATCTTCCAGTTTACTATTATGGAAATCGGTAATTGGGTTGATTCGGATCAGAGTACAGGCAGAATAATTCATATTCCAAATGGAAAAGTATTCACCGATGTTCAGGCAAATTACACAACCGGCTTTAATTATATATGGAACGAAATCCCGGTACTTGTAACTTTTGAAAGCAATTGGAAAAAATCTAAAGAAATACTGACAAATATAATTAATAAGCATGCGGAACATTTGAGTTCATCTGCTCAAGATAAAATCAAGGAAGCATCCAGGAAGTTTATGATATTTTATAATAAACTTACTCCGATTGTATATACAAATGTAAAAGACAGCGGAGTTTTATTGACAATAAGATATTTATGCGATCCGAGAAATCGCAGATCCACTGAACAAGCAGTTTGGGAAGATGTACTGGATGAATTTTCAAAATGCGATGATATCGATTTTGCATATCCTACACAAAGATTTTATAATAATGTAAAAGAAGGAAAACCGGAAGCCAAAGCTAAACCTGATGAGAAAGAGAATTTAATATCAGTGATTTTTATCTACTTTTTAACATGTCATATCTTAAGAGATTATAAGTATATCACTTTTATTGTCTTTAAATAATATAACATTCCTAACCGGGTTATTCCATAGAAAATTTAATATTATATTATTTGAATATACCAACTCTGCCGGGAGTGAAACATTCTTAAAACTCTATAAAGGAAAAAAACACAAAACAAAATTGTGGTGAAATATTACTTTTAATCGTTTACAAAGATATGAATTCACAATTCTTACAAACCTCAAGCAGCCATTTCACGGTTATATTTATTTCTGTATTGAATCGGAGACAAGCCGGTAATCTTTTTAAAAGTAATCCTGAATGATTTCGGATCGGAATAACCAACCTTGTACATAACTTCATTAATATTTTCTCTTGAAGATTCCAGACTTAATTTTGCTGCTTCAATTTTTACACGTTGAATATATTCAACAACTGTATTTGCCGTTGCCTTTTTAAATCTTCTTTCAAGATTTCTTCTGCTTAATGCAAGCATTTCAGCTATATGTTCAACACTAATTTTATCATGGAAATTACTTTCAATATATTCCTGTGCATATTTTATTTGTTCATCTTCATGTTCTTTTTGACCAATAAAAATCATAAAAGGAGATTGGCTGTCACGCTGAATATCGATCTGAAATGCTTTCGAACAGAAAACTGCTGTTTCTCGTCCGGCAAATTTTTCAACTAAATATAAAATTAGATTAAGTGAAGAATAAGCTCCGCCGCTTGAATAAATCCCGCCTTCATCCGTAATTATTTTATCTTCCACTAATTCAACATTTGGAAACATCTTTCTAAAATCATTTGCAGCAAGCCAATGTGTTGCGCATTTCTTGCCATTTAACAAACCCGTTGATGCAAGTAAAAATGCACCCAAACATAAACTCGCAATTTCAGATCCTTTTTTATGCTGATTAATAATCCATGGTATAAAATCTTTATTATCTTCAACAGCCTTATTCAAATTACCATACATTGCCGGAATAATAATCAAATCACTTTTCTTAACTTTTTCAATGGGAGTAGTTGTTATAGTATATAAACCATTATTTAATAGGCTTTCATTAGTCAGTCCTGCTAATTGTATTTTGAACATTTGAGGTTTGCCGTTTCTTTCCATCAGTTCATTGACTTCGGTAAAAACCTGTCTCGGTCCTTCAATATTGCCGAGAATTGCTCCTTTTGTAACGACTATTGTTATGTGTTTCATAGTAAATACTATAATTTGTTAAACAAATATTTAATTTCCCTTAAATAAAAATGGAATGCAAAATAGCAGCTGAAATTATTTGCTGCATAAGATTTGAATAATTAAAATGAAGGTAAAATTTAATACAATAGTAAAAAAAAGATTTAACCCAATCAACCCTTAAGATTGGTGTATTCTCAATTTAGAGTAACCATCTTTACTAGAGAAATTTCTTATAGATTTTTTTGTTCAAATTCTAAAAGCCATTTTTTCCTTTCAAGTCCGCCGCCGTAACCTGTTAAACTACCATCTTTTCCAATAACGCGATGACACGGAATTACAATTGAAATTCGATTTTGTCCGTTTGCGGAACCGACTGCCCTGACAGCTTTTGGTTTGTTTAATATTTCCGCCTGTTCCTGATAAGAACGTGTCTTTCCATAAGGAATATCTCTTAATACTTTCCAAACAGATCTTTGAAAGTCTGATCCGGGAGCATCAAGTTTCACATTAAATATTTTACGTTTACCATCGAAATATTCTTTTAATTCTTTTTTTAGTTGAATAGAATGTTCATTTTCTCCCGCAATTATTTTTGCGTTTAATCTTTTCTGTAAATCTTTAAATTCGGTTTCCAGCATTCTTCTATCTGTAAATTCCAAAAGACAAACTCCATCATTCGTTGCACAAGCATACATTGGTCCAAGGGGAGTAGTTAATCTTGTAATTAAAATCATATTTTTATCCTTACTTTCTTCAGGTGAACTGCCGACTACTTTTTTAAATGAATATCCGAATCCGCTCAAGGATTCATAACCGGAATCGAAAGCGGAATCAGTTACATTTTTACCTTCCTGTAATTCATTAAAAGCAGTATTTATTCTAATCATTCTTTGGTAAGCTTGAAAAGTAATTCCGTAATGTTTTTTAAACCATCTTCTTATTTTTTCAGGCTGAAGTCCGGACTTTCTTAATTGATAATCTTGAATTTTTTTATTAGGATTTTCTTTTAACATTTTTAATGCTTTTAAAATTTCATTCGGCGGCTGGTAAGCATTTTCAGTCGGTTTACAAATTTTACAAGGCCGGTAACCGAATTTTAATGCTTCTTTCATTTCCGTAAAAAAATCAACATTTTCTAATTTAGGTTTTCTTGCCCGGCAGGTAGGAATACAAAATATTCCGGTGGTTTTAACTCCCACAAAAAATATCCCGATATAACCCGGGTCTTTTTCAACCAGTGCTTTATAATATTTTTTAATTTCTTTTTGATTTGTAACTTGCATTTTAATTTGCTTTATGATAATTAGTAATTATTAATTTAATTTCTTTCTATTAAAATATCGAGTTAAAGACTAGACTTTTTATCAATCAAAAAACTGAATGCAAAATAATTTTTTATTAATTATACTTACAACCGAAAAATCGACAAGTATTTTTTAAATAAAGTAATATTAAATTTGTATAAATTTGTCGTATTTGGCCCCTTAAATTGACGTAATTACACCTTCCATTACATTAATTACGCAATTATATTTGAAACAAGTCATCATTCAAAATTTATTTAAACAAACAAGGGATTTTTAATATGGTTTAGCCAAAAGTGGAAAAACCATAACGAGCAGTATTTTTTATGAATTATTGTTGACGAAAATATTATTTAAATAAAATGAAATGTAAATAAAACAAAAGGTGAACGTATGTTTACAAATGCAAAAAGTTTCAGCAGTTTTTCTGTTAATGATATTAATAAAGCAAAGGATTTCTATACAAAAACTTTAGGAATTGGATCTTCTGAAGTTAAGGGGATGCCTGGTATACTAAAACTTCAACTTGCAGGAAATAATGATTTAATGATTTATCAAAAGCCTAATCATAAACCGGCAGCATTTACGGTTTTAAACTTTTATGTAAAAGATATTGAAAAAACTGTAGATGAATTAAAATCAAACGGTGTGAAATTTGAGAAATATGATGAGCCAAATTTAAAAACAAATGAAAAAGGAATTTTAAGAGGGAATGGGCCGACAATAGCTTGGTTTAAAGATCCTGCCGGAAATATTTTGTCTGTTATAGAAAACAAAGAATAAATTGTAGAATTAAATCTCAGGAGAATAAAAATGAAATCTGTAAATCCTTATTTAAATTTTCCCGGAAACGCAGAAGAAGCTTTCAATTTTTATAAAAATATATTCGGCGGCGAATTCATCGGTGGAATCAATCGCTACAAAGATACTCCCGGTACTGAAAAATTGAGCGAAAGTGATCGTGAAAAAGTTATGCATGTTAGTTTGCCTCTCGGAAAAAACAATATTCTAATGGCAACAGATGCAATGGAATCTATGGGATTTAAATTAACTTATGGAAACAACTTTTATTTATCAATAGAGGCAGAAAGTAAAGAGGAGGCCGGCAAACTTTTTAAAGATCTTTCCGAAGGCGGAAAAGTAGAAATGCCGATTAAGGATGAATTTTGGGGAGCTTATTTTGGAATGCTCCAAGATAAATTCGGTATAAAATGGATGATAAGCTTTACTTATCCTAAATAGAATTAAATAAAAAATTGATTAAGTAATATTTATAATATTATAAAAGGAATTCTAATGGGCAAAATTTCTGTTTTCATTAATGTATCGGTAGATGGCTTTTATGCCGGTCCGAGTGGAGAAATTGATTGGTTCAAATCCATAGAACAAGATAAAGAATGGGAAAAATATACTCATGATCAATCACGTTCCGGTAAAAGCACACTTTTATTTGGACGTACCACATATGATATGATGAAAAATTTTTGGTCTTCAAACCAAGCTTTACAAAATGACCCTGAAATGGCAAAAGTTGTTAATTTTAATTCTAAAATAGTTTTCTCAAAAAGTTTAAACAAAGTAGAAGAAAATGAAAATTGGAAAAATATTTCAATAATAAATGAAATTAATCCGGAAGAAATATGGAAGTTAAAAAAGAAAGCAGACCTGGTAATTTTAGGAAGCGGAAGTATTGTTCAGCAATTTACAAATCTTAATTTATTGGATGAATATTCACTTGTTGTTGTTCCAATAGTTTTAGGAAACGGAAAATCTTTATTTAAAGACGTAAAACAAAAAACCCTTCAATTAATTGAATCCAGATCATTTAATAATGGAATTAATATACTCCGATATATTCCTAAAAAATGAATTTTAAATAATTTATTAATAACAAAAAAGTGAGTAAGATATGCAAAAGATAACGCCTTTTTTGTGGTTCGATAGCAATGCAGAAGATGCAGTAAATTTTTATTCTTCGGTGTTTAATGATTCAAAAATAAAATCTGTTACACGTTATACTGAAGAAAGTGCAAAGGTTTCCGGGAGAACGAAAGATTCCGTAATGACTGTTGCTTTTGATCTTTTCGGACAGTCGTTTACAGCAATAAACGGCGGTCCTGTTTTTAAATTAAATCCATCAATTTCTTTTTTTTTAAACTGTAAAACTGATAGAGGAAGTAAATGAATTATGGAATAAACTTTCAAACAATGCAAAAGTTTTAATGCCATTAGATAAATATTCTTTCAGTGAAAAATACGGATGGCTGCAGGATAAATTCGGAGTATCATGGCAGATAATTATTTTTAATGGTGAAGCAGAACAAAAAATTATTCCTTCTTTGATGTTTACACAAAATGTTACTGGTAAAGCTGAAGAAGCTATTAATTTCTATTCAACATTATTTACCAATGCGAACAGTTGGTAGTTTCTTTAGATTTGAAGAAGGACAGAAACCTGATGAAGATAGTTCAATTGCTTATGCAGATTTCACAATGGAAGGACAGAAATTTGCTGCAATGGATGGAGGACATATGCATGATTTTACTTTCAATGAAGCTGTTTCATTTGTTGTTAATTGTGATACACAGAAAGAAATTGATAATTATTGGAATAAACTTTCGGAAGGCGGTGATAAAAAAGCGCAGCAATGCGGATGGCTGAAAGATAAATTTGGAGTCTCATGGCAAATCGTTCCAAAAAATTTGGGTGAATTATTAAACAGTAAAGAACCCGGAAAATCTCAAAGAGTTATGCAGAAATTACTTCAAATGAAAAAACTTGATATCGATACTTTGAAAAATGCATAAGGAGAATCAGAATGAATCCAAAAGAAATTGCAGAAAATTTTTTATTTCTTGTTACTAAGGGAAATATCGATGAAGCTTATGAAAAGTTTGTACATATGAACGGCAAACATCATAATATTTATTTCCCGGCGGGATTTTCTTCTTTAAAAGATGCAATGAAAGAAAATCATAAACAGTTTCCAAATAAAAAATTCGAAATTAAAAATATAATTGCCGAAGAAAATATGGCTGCAGTTCATTCAAGTATAAGTTTTGGTGAAATGCAAATATCAGTTGTTCATATTTTCAAAATAGAAAATGGAAAAATTTTAGAAATGTGGGATATCGGTCAGGAAATCCCGCAAAAAATTCCAAATAAAGACGGAGCCTTTTAAAATATTAAACTAAAAATAGAAGGAAGATTGCAATGAATAATTCTAAAATAACTGTTCAAGCGGATATTTCGTCAGATGTAAAAAAAATATGGGAATACTACACAAAACCTGAGCATATTACAAAATGGAATTATGCTTCCGATGATTGGTATTGTCCGAGTGCAGAAAATGATTTTAGAGTCGGAGGAAAATCTAAAAGCAGGATGGAAGCAAAGGACGGCAGTGCAGGGTTCGACTTTGAAGCAATTTATGATGAAATAATTAATGGAAAGAAAATTGAATATACAATTCTGGACGGAAGACATGTAACAATTGATTTTGAAAATCATGGTAATAAAACAAAAGTTAACGTAACCTTTGACGCAGAAAGTGAAAACTCCATTGAAATGCAAAAAGCTGGCTGGCAGGCAATTTTAAATAATTTTAAAAAGTATGTTGAAGCAAATTAACCTAAGAAATTTAATTCTTATAATATGAATAGGAGCATTTAGTGAGAAAAATAATTGTTCAAGAGTTTATTACATTGGATGGAGTAATTCAGGCACCGGGCAGACCTGAGGAAGATAGATCGAGTGAATTTCAAGTATGGCGGCTGGACTGCACCTTATTTTCACGAAGCTGACGAAGCAGCCGGTGAATTCATGCAAAAAAATTTGGAGATTTCTGATCTTCTTTTGGGCAAAAAAACATATGAGATCTTTGCTGCATATTGGCCCGAACATGAAGATATGTGGCCGGGCATCAATGATGTGACAAAATATGTGGTTTCTAAAAATCAATTAGAACTAACATGGAAAAATTCAGAGCTAATTTCTGGAGATCATATTGCACGCATTAAAGAAATAAAAGCCGGGAATGGGTCGATTTTAAAAGTAATAGGCAGTGGTAATTTAGCTCAGACATTGTTTAACATGACCTGGTTGATGAACTCTGGCTTATGATTTTTCCAATTACACTTGGTTCCGGTAAACGTTTGTTTGGTGAAGGAACAATACCTGCTGCTTTTAAATTAACAGACAGTTTGGTTACTTCAAATAGCGTGATTTTCGCTAATTATAAACGATCCGGAGAAGTCAAGACTGGTACTATTGCGATTAAGTAATTTAATTTGTTACTAGTTAACCTAAATTAATATTGAAGGAGAAAAGCAATGTCTAAAATGAATCCGGTTGTTCATTTTGAAATGCCGGCGGAAGACAGAAATCGCATGGCAGATTTTTATACAAATGTTTTTGGCTGGAAAATACAGCAGCTTGGCCCAGAAATGGGAAATTACATGGTTGTTTCTACTTCGGAGACAGACGAGAAAACCATGCGTCCGAAAGAGTCGGGGATGATAAACGGGGGATTTTACCAAAAAACAGATGATCCTGTTTCCAATCATCCTTCTGTGGTTATCTCTGTTGAAAATATTCGCGAGTCTATGAAAAAAGTTGCAGATGCCGGCGGAAAAATATTAGGCGGAGATCCAAACAATCCTGGTGAGCCAGGTGATATTCCCGGTGTGGGACTCTATTGTTCTTTTATTGATACTGAAGGAAATCGTGTCAGTATGCTTCAGCCTGCAGAAAACATGTCAAGAATAATTATGAAAAATTTATTATGAGAAAAATAATTTTTGCAATAAATATAACAGTCGATGGTTTTGCCGATCATACTTCTGTTATAGCAGATGATGAACTGCACAAGTTTTTTGCGGATTATTTAGCCGATGTGGGTGTAGTTCTACTCGGACGAAAAACTTATGAAATGATGGCAAGTTACTGGCCACATGCAAGAGAAAATCCCGAAAGCACTAAAAGTGAAATTGAATTTGCAGATAGATATAACAATATTAAAAAAGTTGTCTTTTCAAGAACTTTAAAAAGTGTAGGTTGGAATAATACTACATTGAATAAAAGAGATTTGTTCGATGAAGTAAAAAAGATGAAAGAGCAGAATGGTAAAAGTATTTCTGCAGGGAGTCTTAGCATTGCTTCTGCTCTGGCTGAAAAACAATTGATCAATGAATATTGGATTGTGGTGCATCCGGTTATTTTAGGAAAAGGAAAACAGTTATTTGAAGATTTCCATGAAAAAATAAAACTTAAATTATTAGATACAAAAACATTTCAATCCGGTGCGGTAGTATTACATTACAAAAAAACTTAAACTATTTTATCATGAAATCAAAAATTAAATCATTTGAAACTATTGACGAATATATTGAAAACTTTCCCGATGATATTCAAAAATTATTACAAAGAATAAGAATGACAATTAAAAAAGCAGCACCAAAGGCCGAAGAAGTTATCAGTTATGGAATGCCCGCGTTTAAACAGAAAAGTGTTCTTGTTTACTTTGCAGCCTTTAAAGATCACATAGGCTTTTTCCCGACGGCAAAGCCAATAGAAGTTTTTAAAGAAAAATTGAAAAAATATAAAACTTCAAAAGGAACAATACAATTCCCGCTTAACAAAAATTTACCTTTGGATTTGATCACTGAGATAACAAAGTTTAGACTAAAGGAAGATTTGGAAAATCAAAAAAAGAAAAATAAAATTAAAAAATAATTTTTTATGACTTTATCAGATATTGCAAAAATAAGACTTCAAAATCAGCATCTAATTAATTCAAAACTTAAATCTCCTAAAGAAATTGTTAAGTTGATGGGGGCAATGCAGGCACAGGATTATTCCATGGCAAAATGGGCCGTCGGAATCCGATTAAATGGAAACACTGAAAGAGAGATTGTTGATTCATTAAATAAAGGTGAAATTTTAAGAACTCATTTACTTCGCCCAACCTGGCATTTTGTTTCATCCGATGATATTTATTGGATTCTCGATTTAACTGCTCCGCGAATAAAAGCTTCAATGAAGTCCAGACATAAAAATTTGGGTTTTACTGAATCTATTATTAAAAAAAGTAACAAGATAATTGAGAAGTCATTCAAAAAAAGTAAATATCTTACCAGAGATGAAATAAAGGAGGAAATTGAAAAAAATAAAATTGATACTTCAGGAAACAGACTTTCACATTTATTAATGCTTGCTGAACTTGACGGAATAATCTGCAGCGGGCCGGATAGAAATAATAAAATTACTTACGCTTTACTTCAAGAGAGGGTTCCAAATAAAATAAAATTAAAAAAAGATGAAGCATTAGAAAAATTAGCAAAGAGGTATTTTACAAGCCATGGCCCGGCTTCTATAAAAGATTTTGCATGGTGGGCAGGTTTAACCCTTTCGGATTCTAAAAAAGCAGTTGAAACAAATAAAGCTGAATTAAATATGAAAACTATTAATTCAGAAACATATTATTTCAAAGATTCGAATATTAATATTATAGAAAATAAAAAGTCTGTTCATTTACTTCCGGCTTATGACGAATTCCTTATTAGTTATGCCAATAGATCAGCGGCACTTCAAGATAAACATTATAAAAATACAGTTTCGTCAAATGGAATTTTTCGTCCTGTTATTTTAATTGATGGACAAGTTTTTGGTTTATGGAAACGTAATTCAATTAAAGATAAAATAATAATTGAATTTGAACTTTATAAATCTGTAAGTAAAATTGAAAAGAGTCTAATATTAAAAGCTGCGGATAATTTCTCTTCTTTCACGGGGAAGAAAATAGAATGTTCTTTTAAATAGAATAATTTTTTACTTAAAACTTCATTATTTTTATTAGGGATTTAATATTGGAAGTTTAAAATGATAAAAAAATTATTACTTATTACCTGTCTTATTACAATGAATCTATTTTCACAGCAAATCAATTCACCCGATAATCAATTAAAATTGAGTTTTAAAATAAATAATCAGGGAGAACTTTTTTATAATCTTTCCAGAAAAGGGAAAGAAGTTGTAAAAGACAGCAGACTTGGTTTAATACTCAAAGATCAGCCGTCATTCGATAAGAATTTTGAAATTGTACATATTGATACTTCTTCCTATGATGAAACCTGGAAACCGGTTTGGGGACAAGTGAGTCAAATCCGGAATAATTACAATGAACTTAAAATTACTTTAAATCAAAAAAATATTAAAAACAGAGTAATGGTATTAACTTTCCGTTTATTTAATGACGGACTTGGCTTCAGATATGAATTCCCGGAACAAAAAAGTTTAAAATATTTTATTGTTGAAGATGAACTTACGGAATTTGCAATGACCGGTGATCATAAAACTTTTTGGATACCGGGTGATTATGATTCGCAGGAGTACACTTATCATACAACTCCATTAAGCCGAATAAATGCCGAATTGTATAATAGTTATCCGGAAATTAGTGTTAAAACGGTTGAATTTGCTAACATGGTTCAAACTCCATTAATGATGAAATCCAAAAATGGATTGTATATTAATATTCATGAAGCTGCATTATTAAATTATCCGGCAATGTACTTAAGAGTTAATAAGAAAATATTTGTTTTGAAAACCGAATTATGTCCAGACGCAGTCGGCAATAAAGCTTACATGCAAACTGATTGTAGAACTCCCTGGAGAACAATCATTTTAAGCGACAAAGCTGAAGATATACTTGCTTCAAAATTAATTTTAAATTTAAATGAACCTTCGAAAATAAAAGATGTTTCATGGATTAAACCGCAAAAGTTTATCGGAATTTGGTGGGGAATGCATGTCGGTATTTATACATGGAGTTATACTAATATAGATAATGTAAAACTTGGTCATGTAGATTGGGATTCACTTAAACCGAATGGTAAACATGGAGCAACAACAGAAAATACAAAAAGATATATAGACTTTGCAGCAAAACATCACATACCTGCTGTATTAGTTGAAGGATGGGATGTAGGCTGGGAAGATTGGTTCGGCAACTGGAAAGAAAATGTTTTTGATTTTGTAACACCTTATCCGGATTTCAATATTGAAGAACTTCATCATTATGCGGAATCAAAAGGAGTTAAATTAATTATGCATCATGAAACGTCCGGTTCTGCTACAAATTATGAAAGAAGAATGGAAGATGCTTTTAAATTCATGAAAAAAAATGGTTACGATGATGTTAAAACAGGATATGTCGGAAAAATAATTCCTAGAGGCGAGCATCACGACAGCCAGTGGATGGTTGAACATTATATAAGAGTTTTAAAACTTGCTGCCAAATATCATATTTGTGTCGATTCACATGAATCTGTAAGACCAACCGGTGTGCAGAGAACATATCCAAACTGGATAGCAGCAGAAGCAGCAAGGGGAAATGAATTTAATGCATGGAGTAAGGGCAATCCTCCGGAACATGAAACAATTCTTCCGTTTACAAGATTAATGGGCGGACCAATGGATTACACTCCGGGAATTTTCCAAGTAAAGATGGATTACTACAGACCCGGTGATACAATGCAGGTTCATACAACATTGGTAAAACAGCTAGCACTATACGTAACAATGTACAGTCCGCTTCAAATGGCTGCCGATTTTCCGGAAAATTATGAAAGATTTCATGACGCATTTACATTTATAGAAAAAGTTCCCGTGGATTGGAGCGATACAAAAATAATAAAAGCGGAGCCAGGCGATTATGTTATAATTGCAAGGAAAGATAAAAACTCTGATGATTGGTATCTTGGTGCAATTACGGATGAAAAAGCAAGAACGTTTAATATAGATCTAAGTTTTTTAGACAAAGAAAATTATGAAGTAACATTATATAAAGATGCTCCTGATGCTGATTGGAAAAACAATCCAATGGCATATAAAATAGAAACAAAAAAAATGTACAACAGTGAAAAATTAAAATTACAATTAGCACCGGGCGGGGGAGAGGCAATTATCTTTAAAGCAGTTCAGTTAATTATTGAACAAAAAATTCTGAAGATTAATTATTATTAATAAAAATCGAAAAATTTGTAATGTAAATATTATACTCCGTTAAATCATTAAAATAATTTAATGTTAAACTATGTGACATGTATCTCAGGTGCATGTCACTTTTTAATTTTAAAGAGGACTAAAGATTGTAAGTAAAAAATATTTTAAATAAATTTTGATAAAAAATAAGGAAAGCAGCGCTTATAAAATTTTGTTACTGGCTTAATTAGAACTAATCATTTTCAGCAAAGCCAAAAACAATTTTTATTTCGTTGCTTTTTTCATTTTAAACACAGGAGTAACATAAACATGAAATTATCAAGGAGAGATTTTTTTATTAAAACACTTCAAGGTACTGTAATAGCAATAGCACCAATTGTATTAAGCCCGATTCTGGAAAGCTGCAGCAACACAGTAATAGGACCTTCATCATCGGAAGCATTAAGTACGATTCAAGGTTCACTAAGTGGTAATATTATCACTGTAGATGTAAGTTCCTCATCACCGATCGCAAAAGTTAATACTGCTGCTTTAATAAATTATTCAAACGGACATCTTTTAGTAGATCGTACTTCTCAAAGTAATTTTAATGCATTATCTGCAATTTGTCCTCATCAGGGATGTTTAATAAATGGATATGATTCCGGAAACAAAGAATTTATTTGCACCTGCCATGGTTCTAAGTTTGATACCAGCGGAAATGTAGTTCAGGGGCCTGCAAATTCTAATTTAACTCAATATCAAGCTCAGTTTTCTAACAACCAGTTAAAGATAACAATCTGATAATTATTAAAGGGAAATATTCTAATGAAAGAAAACTCAACGGACGATAAAACAAACAATTATTATAAATATTTATCTATTGTTTGTTTTAGTTACTAGTCCTATTTATTGCTTCTTCATAATAAATTAATATGCACAGAATCTAATCTTACAGTCAGAAACGAATGAAAGTTTTTATACACCGCCTGATACTACTTTAAATTCTGATACAAGTTCAAATAAGCGCAGTAAATGATTTAGCTTCAATGTCGCTTGCATTCAAACCTAAATTATTGCCTGATAATATGAGTTTTGCTGAGAAATTTTTGTGGGGTGAAAATGGTTTTATGCGAAAAATAGGAATTGCCGGACCATTAAATGCAAAATCGAGAGAGAGTGAATTAAAAGCAAGAAGAACAATGTTAACAATGCATCAAATAGGCGGACTTGCAACTTTAGGTTTCATGATAACTGCTGCATACT
This sequence comes from uncultured Ignavibacteria bacterium, assembly GCA_963713505.1. GTDB lineage: Bacteria > Bacteroidota > Ignavibacteria > Ignavibacteriales > Ignavibacteriaceae > CAVQMC01. Next base: position 130,447 of record CAVQMC010000020.1, read on the forward strand.
TCGGGCAGCAGGTACTTAATGGTCACTTTAATGAATCCGGACTTCATAAATCATTTGTAGCGCTTACTATTGGAACTTATACTGCAACCGGATTGTTGGCTGTCCTTTCTCCGCCGCCTATGATTAGAAGAAGCGGTGAAGAAAGCACAATTTCAATTCATAAAACTTTAGCCTGGGTGCATTTTTTAGGAATGATCATTACACCAATACTTGGTTCAATGGTTGTACATCATCATATAATGAATATTGATAAAGCACATTTTCATCAAATAGCCGGGTATGTTACTACTGCAGTATTTGCGGCATCTGTTATTGTACTTACATTTTGAAGGAACTTTATAATGAAAGCTAAATATTTTTTATTATTTGTCTTTTTAACAGCAACTACTATTGTATATTCACAAAATATTAAAATTGAATCGATTAAGGATAAGTCGGTTATAAATTATAAACTGAGCCATCCTCTTCACGAAGTTGAAGCTACAAGTAAAGATGCTTTTTGTATTTTAGAAGTAGATACCGCATCAAAAAAAATTAAAGCTGCTTTGGTTGATGTAGGAGTTACAACTTTCGACAGCGGTAATTCAAATCGTGATTCACATGCTATGGAAGTAGTTGATGCAATTCATTATCCGGATGCAAAATTTTTGAGCACTTCCATTAAGTATAAGGGTGATAGTCTTTTTGTAAACGGAAATCTTACATTTCATGGTATTACTAAAAATATTACAATTAATGCATTGCAAAAATGGAACGGCGACAATTTGGAATTTGACGGAGCGTTTGATATAAGTCTTACTGCATTTAAAATAAAAAGGCCAAGTTTATTGTTAATGCCGGTAAGTGATGATCTAAAATTTAACTTTCAGCAGTATTTTAATATCGACAAGTCCTAAGAATAAATTCAGTTGGAAAATTCGAACAAGGATTTTCCAACTTTAATTAATTGTTATACTAATTAGACATACTTTAAAAACTTACAATACCAAAAATCTTAGAAGCAAACAGATAAACAATTAAGATTGAAAATATCCAGCCTAAAATATCCAAAATAAAACCAGCTTTTATCATATCCGTTAATTTTATATAACCTGTTCCGTAAACTAAAGCATTTGGCGGAGTGGCAACCGGAAGCATAAATGCTAAAGAAGCTGCTATAGTACCGGCAATTGATAAAGCAACAGGATCATCTCCGGTTCCAATTGCAATTGAAATTACAATTGGAATCATCATTGAAGTTACCGCAGTGTTTGAGGTAATTTCTGTTAGAAAATCCATGAGAATTACTATAATAATCATTAGAACTAATGTAGAAGGATTTCCAACAATCGATACGCTTTCATTTGCAATCCAGTTTGCCAGACCGGTTTTAAACATGCCATCGGATAATGCTATCCCGCCGCCGAATAATAGAAGTGTTCCCCAGTCGACAAATTTAGAATCCGACCAGTCCAGTACAAATTTTTGTTCCTTCCAGTTAACAGGAAGAACAAACAATAATAATGCACCGAATAATGCGATTATATTTTCATCAAACCATTTTAAGTTTTCTGCAAATGTGTTTTCGAAAATATATTTCCAGAATGGATTTGAGATCCATAAAGTTACAATTACAACAAATGCAATAATTGTTAATTTTTCAGCTTTTGACCAACTGCCGAGTTTTTCTCTTTGTTCAGATATTAATTTTTTACCGCCTTGAATATTCTTAAATTCAGGCGGATAAATTTTTATTAAACAAAACCATGTAATAGGAACTACAAAAACCACTAATGGAATTCCGAATTTCATCCAATCAAGAAAAGTTATATTTGCAATTCCGGAAGCATTTATTATAGAAACACAAATTCCGTTTGGAGGTGTTCCGATTATTGTCCCGATTCCTCCTATTGATGCGCCCCAGGCAATTCCAAGCATTAATGATTTTCCAAAATTAGATTTTCCGGGACTGCTTCCTGTTTGAGTTAATATTCCTACGCCTAAAGGTAAAAGCATTGCAGTAGTTGCAGTATTTGAAATCCACATCGATAAGAAAGCAGAAATACTGATCATTCCAAATAACACAGATTTGCTGTTATTTGCTAAATTTCCTCTGGAAAGAATAAATAAAGTTAATCTTTTATCAAGTTTCCATTTCTGCATTGCAGCAGCAAGTAAAAATCCGCTAAGAAATAAAAATATAATTGGATTTGCATAATTTGCTAAAATATTTTTCCCGGTAAATTGAAACAATTCTCCTTTATAAAATCCGGTTATATGAAATATTGGTAAAACTATTCCTGGTAAAATAGCTGTAACAGGAATAGGGACAGCTTCTGTAACCCACCATATTACCATAAGTAAAAGTAAAGCTAATGTTATTTTAGTTCCGTAAGCAAGCTGCAAAATTTGTGCTTGAGTTGAATTGTCTGGTAATATTGATTTTGCATTTTGAATAAAGCTATCGGGAATTCCGGAAAATACAATTATAAAAAAGATTAATGGTCCAAGAATAAAACCACTGATGTGTCTGTATTTTTCAAACCCCTCTATTGATGAAGAGTAATTGTTTTCTAAATCCAACTTTACTCCAGCTGTATTTCAATAATAAATTATGATTATTAATCTGTAAAATTCATTATGCAGCCATTTATTTTTTAATTTTTCAACAGATAATCTAACAGATTTTTAATTCTTGCTTATAATTTTGACTTTTCGTAATATCGATCAATTATAGAATAATTTTTAAGTATATTAATTATTATTCTCTGTAATTCATTCAAATTAATATTATATAAATTTTGGTTATAAAAACATTATAGAAAAACTTGTTGTAAAATATCTTTCTTCAGGTAAAAAATGGATATCCTGATTAAATCTTCTAAAGGAAATCGCTTTTTTCCTTGTGATAGCTTACCTGTTTAGTAAAACTCCTATTTTCAGATTACTATTAACAAAAGAATTCACTTTAAAAGATTATTTAAAATTATATATCTTTTTTACAATTATGTCCATTCTTGGAACTTATATGGGAATTCCTGTTAATGGTGCGATTGCTAATAATAGGGTAATTGGTGCATCCATTGCAGGTTTAATTGGAGGACCTGTTCTAGGTTTTTCAGTTGGACTTACGGCCGGAATTCACAGGTATTTTATCGGAGGTTTTACTGCAGTTTCATGTGGAATTTCTACAACTCTTGAAGGTCTACTTGCAGGAATGGTTCATCAATATTTTTTTAACAAGCATAGACATGAAAGAGTATTTGATCCGGATGTAGCTTTTCTTACAACATTGGTTGCTGAAATAATGCAAATGCTTATAATAATTTTAATTTCCCGGCCAATAATAGATGCTGTATATTTAGTAAAATTAATTGCAATGCCTATGATAATTTCTAATTCACTCGGCACCGCGTTAATAATGAGCTTATTCAGAGATCAAAGATATAATTATGATAAAATTGGTTCTTCTTATTCAAAGCGAGCTTTAAGAATTGCAAAAAGAATTTTAGTAGAATTAAGTAAAGGACTGGATAGAAATTCGGCGGAAAAAATAGCAAAAATTTTATTGGAAGAAACAAGTGTAGCCGCAGTTGCAATAACAGACAGAAAAAATATTCTATCTTTTGTAGGGATTGGAAATGATCACCATATTCCTGGAAATCCGATTGCATCAGATATTACTATTGATGCAATAAATAAAAACAAAATAGTATTCATTAATGGCAACGATGAAGTTTATAAATGTCCCATATCGGAAGGCTGCTTTCTTTCATCTGTTCTGGTTGTTCCGATTAGAATAAAAGATGAAGTAATTGGTACGATTAAACTTTACGGCGAAAGGAATAAATCATTCTTTAAAATAAATGAAACTTTAGGAAAAGGAATTGCAGAATTAGTAGCTAATCAACTTTTATATGCAAGATATGAATATCAAAAAAATCTTTTAACAAAAACCGAATTAAATTTACTTCAAGCTCAAATTAATCCGCATTTTTTGTTTAATGCTTTAAATACAATTATTGCAATTAATAGACGAAATCCGGAAAAAGCAAATAATTTATTGATGCATTTATCTAACTTTTTCAGGAAAATATTAAAACGTAATGAAGATATTTCTACTATTGCCGAAGAGTTGGAACATGTAAATTCATACTTAGAAATTGAAAAAGTGAGACTTCAGGATCAATTAAAAATAAAAACAGAAATTGATGATAAATTATTGAATTTTAGAATTCCTACTTTTACTTTACAGCCATTAGTGGAAAATGCGGTTAAACACGGAATTTCAAATCTCTTAAATAACGGAATTATAGAAATAAGGATATTTAGAAGTAATGGAAATATTCAGATAGATATTGAAGATAACGCAGGTGTTTATGATGCTTCAAAAAATGATAATGGAAAAGGAATTCAGTTGGTTGATAAAAGAATTAAAAATTTAGTTGGAAATGAATACGGAGTTAATATGTTCTGCGAATTGGATCAAAAAACTATTGCAACTATTTTATTACCTGCCGGAGGAATTAATTGAAATTAAAAGCAATTATTATCGAAGATGAAATTAATGTTAGAGATGAAATGGAATTTTTGCTTTTGGAAACCGGTGAAGTTGAAATATTGCAAAAATGTGCAAATGCATTGGAAGGAGTAAAAGCAATAAATAATCTGCGCCCTGATGTAATATTTCTTGATATTGAGTTACCACTTAATAAATGGTTTTGAAATGCTTTCAATGATTGATGAATCCGTATTGCCTAGAATTGTTTTTGTAACAGCTTTTGATGATTATGCCATAAAAGCTTTTGAAAATGATGCTTTAGATTATTTATTAAAACCGGTTGAAAAATCCCGGCTAAATAAAACAATTGAAAAATTAAAACAAACAATTCAGAATCATTATATTCCAAATATCAAAATACCTGATTTAAAAAGAATTCCGAGTATAGGATCTAATAAAGTAAAACTGATAGATATTGACCAAATCGAATATGTTCATTCAAATGAAACCGGAGTATTTTTCTTTTGCGGCGAGAAAAAATGTTTTACCGAATTAACTCTTAAAATTTTAGAAAATAAAACAAATCTTTTTAGATGTCACAAACAATACCTAATTAATTTAGATAAAATTGATGAAATTTTATTTGAAGAAAACTCTTCCGGCAAAATAAAAACGATCAGTCAGCATTTTGTTCCAATCAGCAGGCATTATTTAAAAGAATTGAAAGATCATTTAGGAATTTAATGCAACTAAATTTTTAATAGCACCTCTTACCAGCAAATAATGCAACTTACCAATTATTTCTTTGCCAAATAACAATCTTCTACTTAATTTCACTCCGAATTAAGGGAAAAATGTTGTTCGGAAAATTATTTGGAAAATACAGGGAGAGGGCATTTCAAAAATCTAGTCACAGATTTACTCACCTATCTTTAACCATAAGGAGATCAGCGATGAAAAAACTAGTCCTTTTTTCAATTTTTATATTAGCGGCAAGTACTCTTTTTGCTCAAAATGTAAAAACCGGCGGAGATGAAACTTTAACAATAAAAGGATTTATAAGTGCTACATTATTTGGCCAAAATCAAACTTTTGGTTTTTCAAATGGACAGAATGTTGAATGGCCTGAGCCGCCAGAATTCACTAAAAATAGATGGTTTTATGGTGGTGATGTTAGAAATTCAAGAATAACAATGGTATTTCAACGGACCGGATATTTGTGAAGGTTGGAAAGTCGGCGGTGTATTGGAATTTGATGCTTTTGGCGGATTCAATGGTTCCGGTGCTTTTAGTGCAGAACAACCCACTCCCAGACTTAGATTGGCTTATGCAGATGTTGTTCATAAAAATTTAACAATAAGAATCGGACAAGCTTGGACACCACTATTTGGCAATGTTCCGGTTTCACTTTCTCATATTGCTTTTCCATTAGGTTACGGCAGTGCAGGCGATGTTGGCTGGCGTTTTCCGGGTATTTATTTTTATTATAATTTTGAATCCAACAGTTCCACTCATTTCGGTTTTGATGCCGCGGTTTTTGAAGGTTCCTGGAGTGGACCGGGATCTAATGTAAACTTCTTAAATGCAGGTAATGCTGGGACACCTCAATTTGAATTACGTTTAAATTTAGATAGTAAAATATCGGAAAGTACAACATTCAAAGCTTATGCAGTTGGACATTTTGATAAGAAAAATTTGAATGGTGTAAATCAAGATACAACCATTGATTTAACTGGTACAGCTGCTGAAATAGGCGCAAGTTTAACAACCCACGGATTTTTAATCCATGGCAACTTCTTTACAGGTAAAAATATAGGGCATCAATTTGGTGCATTAACACAAATACAAAGTGTTAATAAAGATCTTTCAAGTAATGGTTTCTGGATTCAAGCAGGTTATAACTTTACCAAAGAATGGGGAATTTTCGGATTCTACGGAATGGAAAGTGTTGATAAAACAGCTGCAAAAGATATCTTCGGTAATTCTGCAAGATTAAGTAATAATTTGTATGACTTCATGTTAAAATATGGTGTCGGTCCTTATTCGCTTGGATTGGAATTTCTTGGCAGCAAATTAACATATGGTATGAATGAAGATACTGTCAGCGGTACTCAGGTTGCTTTAAGTGTGTTATATAAATTCTAGGTAAATAATTTAAAATCAACCGTATGGTAATTAAGTACTTAAAAATTAATAAAATTGCCGTACACTACTTGAAAAATATAAAATAAGAGGAGGAATTATGCCCGAAAGTACAAAAATTGTTGACACCACTGCTAATCCTGCACCGCTTGGTTTATTAGGATTTGGTATGACAACAGTGCTTCTTAATCTTCATAATGCCGGTATTTTTAATTTAGGAAGCATGATTTTGGCTATGGGATTATTCTACGGCGGAATGGCTCAAATTTTTGCTGGATGGATGGAATGGAAAAAAGGAAATACTTTTGGTTTGACTGCATTTACATCCTATGGTTTGTTTTGGGAAACATTGGTATTTTTAATTTTAATGCCGAAGTGGGGCTGGTTTGATGGTGCATCAGAAGGTGCTATGGTTGCTTATTTATTTATGTGGGGACTCTTTACTTTTGTTATGTGGATTGCTACTTTAAAGCACAACAAAGCACTTCAGGTTGTTTTCTTTACTTTATTTATATTATTTTGGTTATTGGCACTCGGTGATGCTACAGGAAGTGCTGTTGTAAAAACTGTAGCCGGATGGGAAGGAATTGTTTGCGGACTCTCAGCTGTTTATTTAGCTCTCGCACAGGTTCTCAATGAGACTTACGGCAAGGTGATTTTGACTGTAGGAGAAACTAAAATCGTTTAAACATAATAAAAATCAGGAGCAAATCTTATGAGTAAAAATAAATCAGAGGATGAAATTTCTGAATCGCAAATAGCCGTGCATTGGAAAGAAGAAGACTATTTTGAGCCAACTAAAGATTTTACTGCTCAGGCTAATGTAAAAGACGAGAGTATCTTTAAACGTTTCAGTATAGACAATTTTCCGGATTGTTTTAAAGAATATGCTGATATGCTTGATTGGTACCAACCATATAAACAAGTATTAGATTCCAGTAATCCGCCTTTCTTTAAATGGTTTACCGGTGGTAAATTAAATGCTTCATACAATTGTATAGATAGACATCTGGATAAATATAAAAATAAAACTGCAATACATTTTGTGCCTGAACCTGAAGATGAACCAATTCAGCATATAACCTTTCAAGAATTATATACTAGAGTAAATGAATTTGCTGCTTTACTACAGGACTTTTGCGGTGTAAAAGCCGGAGATACAGTTACTTTACATATGCCGATGATTCCTGAAATTGCAATCGCAATGCTGGCTTGTGCTAGGATAGGAGCAATTCACTCTCAGGTTTTTTCAGGTTTCTCAGGAAAAGCTTGCGGCGAAAGAGTTGCAGATGCAAAAAGTAAAGTATTAATTACTGCGGATTCGTACTACAGAGGCGGAAATTTAATAGATCATAAAGAGAAAGCCGATATTGCATATGAAGAGGCTTCGAAGGAAGGTCAGAAAATTGAAAAAGTTTTGATCTTTGAAAGATACCCTGGCAAATATTCTGCAAAAACACCTTTGGTAGAAGGCCGTGATTATTTAGTAAATGATGTAATAAAAGATTATTATCATAAATCAGTTGAACCGGCACAATTACCTTCGGATGGAACACTATTTATAATGTACACTTCAGGATCCACAGGTAAACCTAAAGGAGCTCAACATTCTATTGGCGGATATTTATCATATGTCACCGGTACTTCAAAATATATTCAGGATATTCATCCCGAGGACGTTTACTGGTGTATGGCAGATATCGGATGGATAACCGGACATTCTTATATAATTTATGGTCCGCTTGCTCTTGCTGCATCATCCGTAATATTTGAAGGAGTGCCGACTTATCCTGATGCAGGCAGACCTTGGCGTGTTGCTGAAGAATTAAATGTAAATATCTTCCACACTTCTCCAACTGCTATTCGTGCACTTAGAAGAGTTGGTCCTGATGAACCTGCAAAATATAATTATCATTTCAAACATATGACTACCGTTGGTGAACCAATTGAACCGGAAGTTTGGAGATGGTATTATAACACTGTTGGCAAAAAAGAGGCAGCTATAGTAGATACCTGGTGGCAGACAGAAACGGGTGGATTTTTATGTTCTACTGTCCCTGGAATCCATAAAATGAAACCTGGAAGTGCTGGACCCGGTGTTCCCGGAATTTATCCTATTATTTATGATGAAGAAGGAAAACCTTTACCTGCAGGAAGCGGAAAAGCCGGAAACATTTGTATTCAAAATCCATGGCCCGGAAGAATGCTTACTATTTGGGGAGACAATGATAGATTTGTAAAACAATATTATCAGCGCTATAATTCAGATCCTAAGAGTAAAGATTGGCACGATTGGCCGTATTTTGCAGGTGATGGCGCCGTAGAAGCTAAAGATGGATATTTTAGAATACTTGGTAGAATTGATGACGTAATAAATGTTGCAGGGCATCGTCTTGGAACAAAAGAATTGGAATCAGCTGCACTAATGTGTCAGGAAGTAGGAGAAGCAGCAGTTGTTCCTGTAGCGGATCCTGTTAAAGGTAAAATTCCGCATATTTTTATTTCGTTAAAACCAGGTATTGATCCGTCTGAAAATATCAAAAAGAAAGTATCTGATACATTGGCTCAAGAAATTGGACCAATTGCAAAACCAGGTAAAGTTTGGATTGTTTCGGATATGCCTAAAACCAGATCTGGTAAAATTATGCGAAGAATTCTTTCCGCTGTGGCTAACAAGCAAGATGTTGGGGACATAACTACTCTTGCAAATCCTCAGGTAGTAGAAGAAATAAAAAAATTAGCATAATTCAAAAATTACATTAGAGGTTTCAAATTAATTTGAAACCTCCTTATTTTTTTTATATAATTCCTATTAAAATATTAAGGGGATTATAAAAACTATGTTTCGTATTATTGCTGAAGGTCTAGATTATAAAGAACATGTTATTTTAAAGAATGGACAGGGACTATCAATTCGTCCAGCCTTTCCTTGGTGATTTTTCCATTGTAAAGTCATTTTTAAAAAGAATTTCTCCCGAAAGCCTAAGAATGAGATTCATGGCCTCAATTTCGGAAGTTTCCGAGAAAGTAATTAACGATTTATGCAGCGGTAATTTTTCCGAAAGTGGCTGTCTTTTAGCAATATCAGGTAAAGAAGGCAAAATTAAAGTAGTTGGTTTAGGTAATTATATTGCTACTGGGAATGGGCATTCAGCCGAAGTTGCATTTTTAATTGGCGATGATTTTCAAGGTAAAGGAATTGGTACACTTCTATTAGAAAGACTTGCCGGAATTGCTGCTGCAAATGGATTTATTGAACTTGAAGCAGAGGTATTTCCCGATAATCAGCAGATGATTAGTCTTTTTAAAAGTTCAGGTTTAGAAAAACATAGAGTTTGGCATTCTGATACGGTTCACGTTGAATTACCGGCTGACGGAGCTGCCGCATTATGGGAAAGAACAGATTTAAGAGAAAGAATTGCTATCGGTAATTCATTAATTCCATTGTTAAGACCAAAAGCCGTTGCAGTTATTGGAGCTTCTAGGAATCCATACGGCAGTTGGCAATATTGTTTTTAAAAATATACTATTTTCAAATTTTAAAGGTAAGATTTTCCCGGTTAATATTAATGCTGATTCAGTAAATGGGATAAAAGCATATTCTACTGTAAATGAATTACCGGAAGTGATTGATTTAGCAATAATTGCAGTGCCTGCTTTAAAAGTTTACGAAGCTGTTGAAGAAGCAATAAAAGCAGGTGCAAAAGGTATTGTTGTTGTCTCGGCAGGTTTTGCAGAAACAGGAGAAGAAGGGAAAGAAAGACAGAGAAAATTAGTTGATTTAGTTAGAGCACACGGGGTAAGGTTATTGGGACCAAGTTGTTTAGGAGTTATGAATACTGATCCGGAAGTTCGTCTTAATGCAAGTTTAGCTCCCAAAATAATGTCTCCCGGAAAGGCAGGATTTTTCTCTCATTCCGCAGCATTAGGAATTGTAATATTAGAATATGCAATGGAAAAGGGAGTTGAATTTACCACATTTGTTTCTGCCGGTAATAGAGCAGACGTTTCAGGAAATGACTTACTTCAATATTGGGAAGAAGATCCAAATACTAAATTGGCAATTTTGTATTTAGAAACTTTTGGCAATCCAAGAAAATTTGTAAGAATTGCCAGAAGAATGACATATAAAAAGCCAATACTTTGTGTTAAAAGTGCTAAAAGTGCTGCTGGCAAAAGAGCCGTCGAATTAAAAAGCGGATCATTTACCGGAGGTGAATTAGAAATTGAAGCACTCTTTAGACAGACCGGAATTATTTTAGCTCCTACTTTGGAAGATTTATTTGATGTTGCAGTTGTTTTAGCAAATCAACCGCTTCCCAGAGGAAATAATGTTAATATAATTGCTAATTCATCAGGTATGGCAACCATTTTTGCTGATGCCTGTGAAATGAATAACCTAAGCATAGATGAAAACGGAGTTTACGATTTAGGAGCGTTTACAAATGCAGAAAATTATCACGAAGCAGTTAAATCAGCATTGCTGAAAGAAAATGTAGATGCTCTTTTAGTGGGTTTTGCCTGTGTCGGAGATTGTGACGTTAAGTTAGTTGCTTCAGAAATAAAAAAGGGTATTAAAGAAGCAGAAGAAATAACTAAAATTGAAAAACCTGTACTGCTAAGTTTAATGGGAGCATCAGGAACAATATCATTAGTTGATGAGGGAATTGTAGATCATAATAAACGAAGTTTTCCGGCATTTCGTTTTCCGGAATCTGCTGTTAATGCTCTTGGCAGAATTGTAAGATACGTAGAATTTAAAAAACAGCCTTTGGGAAAGCTTGTCTGGTATAACGATGTAAGTGCCGATAAAGCCAGAACGGTTATTCAAAACGTGCTTTCAAAAGTAAGTGAATATCATAAAATAATTACAATCAATAACGATGATGCCAATTCTATTTTAAATTTATTTGGAATAAAAATTACAGATATTGAATCTCAGCTGACAAAAAATCTTACAATAAAAGTTAGACCGGATACCCTTTTTGGTCCTGTTATAGAAATTAATGTTCCAAATAACGGAACTATTGTAAGAATTACTCCTTTAACCGATAGAGACTTGGAGAAAGTATTAAAGAATGTTCCAAATGAAATAAATAATGGAATTGCGGAAATATTGGGAAGAATTTCTCAGCTGATTGAAGAGATACCATGGCTGTGGGAACTTGAAATTAAAATTGTTACTATTGGATTACCAATTCTTGTTTCTTGTAATAAAATGACAATTAAGTCAGGCGGAGCTGAAAGACCTTCTTATTAAATCTTAAGGATAAAACTATGATTATTCGTGAAGTAATGAATACTAATTTAAATACTATTGCACCGGATTTTAAATTAAACGATGCATATAAGCTGATGCTTGAAAAAGGTATTAGGCATCTTCCGGTTGTTGAAAATGATAAATTAGTTGGAATTGTAACTGATAGAGATTTAAGATTAGCTACAAGTAAATTAGCTGAACATCCTTTCGATCCCGAATCTCAAGTTAAAGATATTATGAGTAAACCCGTTAGAACTGCACATCCTTCCGACCCGATTGAAACTATTACACAAGTTATGAGAGAATTAAAAATTGGATGTATGCCTATTGTTGAAGATGGAAAGCTTGTGGGTATTGTTACAATTTCTGATCTTTTAGATGCACTGCTCATGTTAACCGGAATTCATCAGCCCTCCGGTCGGTTAGATGTTCGTCTTTCAAATAAATCAGGTGAGTTAGCTAAACTGGCTTCCATAATTGCAGAAAAAAAAGTCAATGTCCATTCAATTTTAACCTACCCGGATAAGGAAGGTAAAGTAAGATTAGTTTTAAGAGTTAGTACAATGGAGATAAAGTCTTTAGCTCAAACAATTTGTAATGCAGGTTTCGAAGTAATCTGGCCGATCAACATAGCATGTGTGAAATAGTATATAATTCAAATTATAATAGATATAATTTAGGGGAGAACCATCCTTTTAATCCTGTAAGGATTGAAATGGTTATTGATCTTTTAAAAGAATTAAATTGCTTCAAAGAACCGATTAATCCTGAGCTAGTATTACCACAGCAGCTTATTGAAGTTCATAATGATAAATATATTGAAATGATTGAGGCAGTAAGCAGCGGTAAAGAAGTTAATGAAATAGAAAGTATAGGTTTAGGTACTTTGGACAATCCAATTGTTCTGGGAATGGCTGAAGGTGCTAGAATACAATCAGGCGGAACTTTACTTGGTGCAAAGTTAATTATCGAAAATAAAGCAAATAAAATTATACAATTCGGCGGCGGTTTTCATCACGCACATAAAAATTTTGCCTCAGGATTTTGTATTTATAATGATTTAGCTCTAGCAATAAATGAGTTTGTTAAAAGCGGATTATATGTTTGTTATTTAGATATAGATGTTCATCATGGTGACGGTGTTCAGGAAATATTTTATGATGAAGAAAAAGTTATGACAATTTCTTTTCATGAATCAGGAGAATATTTATTTCCCGGAACCGGCTGGATTTATGAACTCGGACGGGGAATGGGAAGATCTTTAAAACTTAATGTTCCTTTAGAACCCTTCACTGAAGGAGAATCATATTTAGAATCTTTTGATGCTTTAGTTACTCGTGCGCTGCAGTGGTTTAGTCCTGATGTTTTGGTCGTACAAACAGGTGCAGATGCACATTTTTCAGACCCTCTAGCAGATTTATTATTAACAACTCAAGATTACGAAAAATTATTCAGAAAGATTATTTCACTTGCAGATAAATTCAGCGGAGGAAAATCTCTATTTACATTTGGCGGCGGGTATTCTATAACTGCCGCACCAAGAATTTGGTCTATACTTTATATGATTTTATTTAATATAGAATTCCCAATAAAATTACCTAGAGCTTGGATAAAAAAATGGGAAGATAAATTAAATATAAAACTACCCGAAAAACTTCACGATGAAAATACTCCATATGATAAAATTCCCAGAAAAGAGGAAATTAATAAACATAACAGAGATCTAGTACGCAGACTTTTAGATGCTGTTTCTGCAGATTGGATATAACTCTTCTAAAAAAATCATCAAGATTATTTAAATTTAATATAAAATAAAAATATTGTATCTTTAAATTCTATTTAAAATACAATATAATAAATAAGGGAATAGATTAAAGTATGAGTGGGGTTACAAAAAATATAATAATAATATTTGTTTCAATTTTATTCTTTTCTGGAATGATATTCTGTCAGCAAAGGGGACTGCAGGGCGGAGGAATATTTGGAAATGTTTATGATTCAATTACCAAAGGTCCAATTGAATATGCCAATATTATAGTTTTTACTTCAAAAGATAGCATACAGCAAACAGGTACAGTTTCTAATAAAGAAGGTAAATTTAATCTTACGGGATTAAATCCAGGTAATTACTATGTTGATATTCAGTTTATTGGATATGAAAAACATCGTGTTAATAATGTTAAAATACCCAATACACATTTAAAAGTAGATTTAGGAAATATTTTTCTGAAACCTTCAACTGTAAATTTGGATAATGTCGTAGTTGAAGGAACCCGTTCTCCGATTACATATCAAATTGATAAAAAAGTAATTGATGTTTCGCAGTTAGGAACCGTAATTTCGGGAAATGCTGCTGATGTTTTGGAAAATGTTCCTTCGGTTACTGTTGATATAGACGGAAATGTAAGTTTAAGAGGAAGCACAAATTTCACTGTTCTTATAGATGGTAAGCCTACTGTCATGGATCCTCAGGATGTACTGCAGCAAATTCCTGCTAGTTCAATTGAGAATATGGAAATAATTACAAATCCTTCCGCAAAATATGATCCGGAAGGTAATGCAGGAATTATCAATATAAAATTAAAGAAAAATAAAAATTTAGGCTTGAGCGGAATCGCAAATGCAAATGCTGGTGTAAATGATAAATACGGCGGTGATTTTTTATTTCAATATAGAACCTCTTCTCTTAATTATAATTTTGGTGTTGATTACAATCGCAGATTTTTTGACGGTACCAGAACTTCACGTGAACAGTTTCTTCAAAACGGAATTACTTCTTATTTAAATTCGGATGGAAATCATAATAGAGGAAGAATTTCATTTGGTGTTAGGGGCGGACTCGATTTTGATCTCGGAGTAACTGATCAATTAAGTCTCGGCGGCAGATACGGAACAAGAAAAGGACAGCGTTATTCTGATTTAAATTATCTGCAATGGGATCAAAATTCTACTGATCAGATATATTATTTAAGCCATAATGATAGCTATCGTGATGGAAATTCTTTTGAGTTTAATACAAATTATTCACATAAATTCAATTTATCCGGACACGAAATTACTTCTCAATTTGTAATCAGCAGCGAAAGTTCCGACGAATCTTCTGTTTCGTCGGAGCTTCAAAATTCAGTTCAAACAAATGGAAAAGAGACTACTGAAAACGGACCTTCAACTGAAATTGAAGGTAAGATTGAATATGTATTACCTTTTGCAGAAAAGAATAAATTTGAAGCCGGTACGGTAGGTCAAATGGATTTATCAAAAGATAATACCGGGCTTTATGAATACAATTCAGAATCGAACACTTACGTATTCCAGCCGCTTTACAGCAATTCAACTAAATATAACAGAAGCAACTTAGCTGTTTATACTTTATACTCTGATGAAATAAGCAATTTTGGTTATCAATTTGGAATTAGGGGCGAATATACATATAGAACAATTGAATTAACTAAAACAAATCAATTGTTTTCAATTGATAGATGGGATGTCTTTCCAACACTTCATTCATCTTACAAGATTTCAGATGGTTCACAAATAATGGCAAGTTATACAAAAAGAATTCATAGACCTCATGGATGGGCGTTAGAACCTTTTGATACATGGATGGATGCAAATAATGTAAGAAGAGGAAATCCAGGTTTACAGCCTGAATATATAGATTCGTATGAACTTGGTTTTCAAACATTTTTCCTAGGAGCAACATTTTCAAATGATTTTTATTATAGGAATACAAGAAATGTAATTGAAAGAGTAAAATCTGTTTATTCCGATTTGGTTACTCTAAATACTTTTGATAATGTTGGTAAAGATTATTCCCTTGGTACAGAATTCATGCTCAGTTTCGATCTCTTTAAATTTTGGAGCATTAATTTAATGGGAGATCTTTATGATTATAGAATTAAAGGAAGTCTGCTTGGAAATGAATTTTCGAGAAGCAGTTTTAACTGGAATTCCAATTTTAATAATAGCTTTAAAATAACCAAATCTACTCAGCTTCAATTTAATGTTAGATATCATAGTCCTTCGGTTTCTTCACAAGGAAGAAGAGAATCGTTCTTTACTACAGATGCAGCATTAAAACAGGATTTCTTGAACAGAATGATTGCTTTAACTTTCCAAGTAAGAGATTTATTCCAAACTGGTAAATTCGAATTTACTTCGGATGGAATTGATTTCAATACTTATACTTTATATAAAAGAGAATCACCAATGTTTATGCTGAATGTGAGAATTAATTTCAATAATTACAAAAATAAAGAAGGTGAAAGAGGCGGAGATCAGCAGAATGGTTTCGGCAACGAAGAAGATTATTGATTTGTAAAGAATTTTATCAGTTATAAATTTAAAGACACATTTTAATGTGTCTTTTATTATAATATTCTTACCTGTAATTAACAACACTTCACTTAAGCATTTTCTTTATAAAATTTGTTCATTGTTGAATAAACTGGATGGAGAAATCATGAGTGAAATTAAAACAGAAAAAATATCTTTAAATGTTGATGACAATACTAAAATGTCTTCATACACATCTATGCCAAAAGACAAAAACAAACATGCAGGCATTATAGTTTTTCAAGAAGCTTTTGGAGTTAATAGCTACATAAGAGATGTAACGGAAAGATTTGCCAAATTAGGTTTTATCGCTATAGCTCCGGAACTATTTCATAGATCAGCAGAAGGATTTGAAGGAGATTATAATGATTTTGATGGTGTAAGAAAACATATGAGTGCAATTACAAATGAAGGATTAATTAATGATATTAAAGCAAGTTTTAATTGGCTTACTGATCATCCGCAAATTTTAAGTGAAGAAATTTGTACCGTTGGATTTTGTTTGGGAGGCAAAGTATCTTTTTTAGCTAATTCTTCCGTTTATCTAAAAGCTGCAGTTTCATTTTACGGCGGAGGAATAAATACAATGCTTGATAAGACAAAAGATCTAAAAGCACCGCATTTGTTTTTTTGGGGTGGATTAGATAAACACATTACACAGGATATTGTATCAGGCAATATTGATTCACTGAATAAAAACAATAAAAAATATGTCAACGTAGTTTTTTCGGATGCTGATCACGGATTCTTCTGCGATCAAAGAGGTAGCTATAATAAAAATGCATCCACCCAAGCTTGGGTTTTAGTTCAAGAGTTTTTAAATACTTATGTTAACTATAAATAAGATTTACAATTATTGAACTTCTATTTCAACTTTAAAAGGAATATCATTTAACTGAACTTTAGGATGTTTCTCTTTAAAGTAATTTAATGACCATTCACTTGTAAAAAGTATTACGATTCTGTCTTCTGAGTCGAGAGCATATATTGCTCCGGCAGGAAGAATTATTTTATTTTCTTCATCTTCCGGTAATTCGGGATCCAGCCAGCGAAGTAATTTCCAATTAGTTTGTTCAATTCTGGATTTTGCTCCGTATTCACTTTCTAATCTGTATTGGGCGACTTCAAATTGTAATGGTCCTACTGCTCCAAGGATTGGAGTTTTTTGTATGGAATTTTTTTGATAATAAACCTGGATAACACCTTCCTGCAAAAGTTGATCTAATCCGTCGCGGAATTTTTTAAAATCTGCCGGATTTGGGTTATGTAAAAACACAAAATATTCGGGAGCAAATTTGGGAATTTCATTATAAATAATAGAAGGATCCTCCGAGATTGTATCGCCTATTCCAAAATTTGAATTTCCGACGAAACCAATAATATCTCCGGGAAAAGCTTCATCAACTGTTTCTCTTTCTTGTCCAAATAATTTTTGTGAATTTGAAAGTCTGATTTTTTTACCGCTTTTAGGATGAATTGCCTGCATATCTCTGTTAAATTTCCCGGAACAAATTCTCATAAAAGCAATTCTGTCTCTGTGTTTAGGATCCATGTTTGCCTGGATTTTAAATATAAATCCTGAAAATGTTTCATCTTCGGGTTTTATAATTCCGTTTGTACTGTTACGCGGAGCAGGCGGGACAGCATAATCTAAAAATCCGTCAAGTAATAATTGAACACCGAAGTTATTCATTGCGCTTCCGAAAAATACCGGAGTCAATTTTCCTTCAACAACCGCTTCTGCATCAAATTGTTCGCCAGCAGTATCAAGCATTTCAATTTCTTCCAGGAATTTTTCATATTCTTCTTTATTTAATTTTTCTTTTACGAAATCAGAATCGGGATTTGAAATTGAAACCGGTGCTTTAAACATTCCGCCGCTTGTTTTTTCAAAAAGATGAATTTGTTTGTTCTGCCTGTCGTATAATCCTTTAAATTCAAAACCTGTTCCCAAAGGATAATTCATCGGATAAGCGCCAATTCCTAAAACACTTTCAAGTTCATCAATTAATGCTAGAGGTTCTAAAGATGGCCTGTCTAATTTATTCATAAAAGTAAAAATGGGAATAGATCTTTTTCTGCATACTTCAAATAATTTTTTGGTTTGAGCCTCAATACCTTTTCCTGCATCAATTACCATCACAGCCGCATCGACGGCAGTTAAAACACGGTAAGTATCTTCGGAAAAATCTTCGTGACCCGGAGTATCGAGCAGATTTATTTTATATCCTTTATAATCAAATTGCAGAACTGTGGAACTAACGGAAATTCCTCTTTTTTGTTCAAGTTCCATCCAATCACTTGTAGTTTTTCTTTGATTTCGTCTGGCTTTTACTGCTCCAGCTAACTGAACTGCTCCGCCGTACAAAAGGAATTTTTCTGTTAATGTAGTTTTTCCGGCATCCGGGTGAGAAATTATTGCAAATGTACGTCTCTTATTTATTTCTTTAAGATTAATCATTTTCTAATATTATTTTTAAATGGATGAAATGAAAACTTTGAGTTGAAAATTTGAAAGTTAACTACAAAAAGAAGTGAGATATTAAAAGAAGCACTTTTTTTAAAAGTTTTTTATCTGAGTTAAATATTTTTGTTTGAAATCTTAGCATTTGCTTATTTTTATTAATTTTATCTATTAAATTTAATTAAATTATAAATAATCAACAATTATTTTTGTTTTATACAAATTTTCATCACAAAATAAAATAATTAAATGACTGCAAATTTTAATCTTTCAAAAGCTTATGAAGAAGCAGAAAAATTTGCTAAAACTCATTATGAAAATTTTCCAGTTGTCTCTTTTTTAATTCCCCAAAATTTAAGGAAACATGTTGCAATTATTTATTGGTTTGCAAGAACTTCCGACGATTTTGCTGATGAAGGTAATTTAACTTCAGAAGAAAGAATTTATAAACTGGTTTCGTTTGAAAACAGATTAAATGAATTATTAAAAGGGAACTTTGAAAACAAATTTGAAGCTGCACTTAATAATTCCATTAATGAAAAAAAATTAAGCGAGCATTTATTTTTTGATTTATTAACAGCTTTCAAACAAGATGTAACTAAAAAGAGATATAGCGATTTTAATGAAGTTTTAGGTTACTGCAAAAATTCTGCAAATCCGGTTGGTAGATTAATCTTAGAATTATTTAACATTAGAGACAAAAAAGCTTTTGAGTATTCCGATAAAATATGTACTGCATTACAATTAACAAATTTTTATCAAGATACGATAATTGACTATGAAAAAGGCCGGATTTATTATCCTTTGGATGAAATGAAAAAGTTTAAAGTAGATGAAAAAGTATTTGCGTTAAAAGAAAATAACGTTAATTTTAAAGAGCTTTTAAAACACAATATTGAAAGAACAAAGCATTTTTTTGATGAAGGTAAACAATTATTTTCTTATCTTCATGGAAAATTGAAATTTGAAATTAGGTGGACTGTTTTCGGCGGAGAGGAAATCCTAAAGAAAATAATTAATAATGATTTTGATGTCTTGAATCGAAGACCTTCACTTAGTAAAATAGATTTTTTAAGTTTATTATTGAAAGCAATTTTCTGATGTCTGAATCAGCAAAAGAAATAGCAAAAAGCAGTAAGAGCAGTTTTTATTATGCTTTTAATTTGCTCCCGACCGATAAACGGGATGCGATGAATACTGTTTATGCATTCTGCAGGCAAACGGATGATATTGTTGATGAAGGTAACGAACCGGATGAACTTAAATATGAAAAACTAAGAAAATGGAGAATCGAATTAGAAAAATCTTTTTCAGGTCATTCGGATTATCAACTGCTTAATAAATTAAGTAAAACAATTTTAAAGTTTAACATTCCGATTGAGCCTTTCTTTGAATTATTAAAAGGAATGGAAATGGATCTTCAAAGAAAACAATATTTAACTTTTGAAGATCTTCAGCTTTATTGTTACCGTGTCGCTTCAACAGTTGGCTTAATGTGTATAGAAATATTCGGATACAAACATTCATCCGCAAAAGATTTTGCAGTTAATTTAGGAATAGCTTTACAGCTTACCAATATTTTAAGAGATATTAAAAAAGATCAGCAGAATGGTAGAATATATCTTCCGCAAGAAGACTTACAAAAGTTTAATTATTCCGAAGAGGAATTAAAGAATAATATTTACAATCCTAATTTCCAGGGATTAATGAAATACGAAGTTGAAAGAGCAAAAAATTATTTTGATAAAGCTACGAGAAATTTAAATCTAGACGATAAAGCATCTATGTTTGCCGCAAGAGCTATGCAGCATATTTATTATAAAATGCTCGAAAAAATTGTAGATGCAGATTACGATGTTTATAATCAGAATATTAAGGTTTCGAAATTTGAAAAAGTTGGTATTGCAGTAGGAGTTTGGGCTAAGTATAGTCTTGTTTATTAATGAAAAAATGTGTTGTTATTGGAGGCGGATTTGCCGGTCTTACCTCAGCAGTTTACCTTTCACAAGCAGGATTCAAAGTAGAACTAATTGAAGCATCTCAAAAATTAGGCGGAAGAGCATATTCATTTTTTGATAAAAAAAATAATTCCATTATTGATAATGGGCAGCATATAATGATGGGTTGTTACTTCGATACATTAAAGTTTCTAAAAAAAATTGATGCTTTAAATAATTTGTATATCCAAGATAAACTTCAAGTTAATTTTTTAAAAGATAATTTTGATTTGTATAAATTAGCTGCTTCTAATTCGTTTTATCCTTACAATTTGATCTCAGCACTGTTAAATTATAAAGCAATTTCATTATCGGAACGATTAAAACTTCTCAAATTATTAATAAAACTTCCATTTTATTTGGACAAAGATTTAAAAAATTTAACTGTTTATGACTGGCTCAAAAAAGAAAATCAAACAGAAAAGATAATTAAATCATTCTGGGAAATTTTAGCAGTCGGATCATTAAATACAAATATTAAAAAAGCTTCTGCTCTTACGTTTTCAATAGTTTTAAGATATATCTTTTTAAAAGGAAATAAAGCTGCTTCCATAATCCTACCTAAACATGGATTATCGGAAACATACTGTAATAATTCAAAAGAATTTATTGAACAGAACGGGGGAGTAGTAAGTTTTTCAGAACAAGTAATTGAACTTGTTAATTATGAAAATAAAATAAAAGAAATCAAAACTTCCAAAAGGGTTATCAAAAATTTTGATTATATAATCTCTGCTGTTCCATTATTTGCTGCAAAAAAAATATTACAGAAACAAAATATTCTTAATGAAATAGAACTGGAATATTCAGCAATATTAAATGTCCATATTTGGCTTAAAGAAAATCATTTAAAAGAAAAATTTTATGGATTTATTGATTCGCTTGTTCATTGGGTATTTAATCAAAATGATCACATTACAATTGTAATAAGTGATGCAAATGATTTAATGGAATTGACAAAAGAAGAAATTTTTAATTTGGTATGTGAAGAATTAGAGAAATATTTAAAAATTAAGCCTGAAGAGATTAAAGATTATCAAATCATAAAAGAAAAAAGATCTACTTTTATTCCATCTGTAGAAGTATTAAAGAAAAGACCCAATCAACAGACCAAATTTAGTAACTTTATTTTGGCAGGTGATTGGGTAAATACAAATTTTCCTTCAACTATAGAAAGTGCCGTAAAAAGCGGAAGGATTGCTGCTGAAATATTAATTAATAAATAATATTATAATCCTTCCTGACTTATCAAATAAGCTAATATGGCAACTGCCGACGAGCCAAGTTCCAATTCTCTGGCATTAACTATAGAAAAAACATCATTTGCTGAATGGTGAAAATCAAAATATCTTTGGTTATCAGGATGAAGTCCGATTAGTGCATTAGAATTTTTAATTCTGGAAATATCAGCTCCACTTCCTCCTTTATCAATATATTCTATATCAGCATTTTTTAGGTAAGGCAGCCAGCTTTGAATCTTTGCAAGAGTTGGAGAATCACATTGAACAGTAAATCCACGCGGATCAAAACCTCCGGCATCCGATTCTATTGCAGCAAATGATTTTTCTTTTGCTTTTTCTGCATATTGAGAATATCGTAAAGAACCCTGAGAACCGTTTTCTTCATTTATAAAAAGAACACATCTTATTGTTCTTTTTGGTTTTAAACCTAATCTTTTTAAAAGATCAAGTGCTTCCATAGAGTGAATTACACCGGCACCGTCATCTTGAGCTCCTTGTCCAACATCCCAGCTGTCTATATGTCCGCCGACAACAATAATTTCATCCGGTTTTTCGGTTCCTTTTATTTCTCCAATAACATTGTACGAATTTATTCCGGATAGTATTTTGCAATTCATTTTTAAGTTTATTTTTAAATCCGGATCTTTAATTAAAGCTTCACTTAAAAAATCAGAATCTTCATAACCTAATGAAGCGGCTGGAATTCTTGTAACCTGATCATCATAATACATAACTCCTGTATGAGGAACATTATCAAATTTTGTAGTTATTGATCTTATTAAAACTCCGACAGCTCCGTATTTTGCTGCTCGAATTGCACCATAAACTCTTTTCTGAACAGCTAATCCATAAGCATGAAAAGTGTTTAATAATTTTGCATCCATCGGACTGCTGAAGAAGACTATTTTCCCTTTAACTTTATCTTTTAGAGAATCAATATCATTTAGTTTTTTGACTTCAATTACTTCTGCTGTAATTCCAACTTCAGGAGTTCCTATACTTCCGCCTAAAGCAAGTGTGTTTAATTTTCTGTTTTTATAAAATTTTGATTCAACAATTTTGCATTCTTCTTTTTTGCCTCTTTCCCAATGCGGAACCATTACAGGCTGGAGCCAAACATTTTCAAAACCAAGGCTGTCCATTTTATTTTTGGCCCAGTTAATTGCTTTAATAGAATTTTCAGATCCACTTAATCTTGGACCGATTTTGCAAAGCTGATTAAGCAGTTTATAACCGTTTTTATTACTTAAAGCAGAGTCAACAATTTGTTTTGATATTTTAGAATATTTTGAAAATATTTCATTATTATTTTCTTGAGCAAAATTAATAACTGAAATTTGACTTAATAATAAAAATATTATCAATAGTTTGATGCTGGTTGAATTCAAAATTTAATCCTCTTAATTAGTATTTTTTAGTTTTTGAATTAATTATTATTAAGATTAATATATTAAATAATTTTGAATTTAAAAGTTTAATAAAAAATTAAATGAATGAGAAAGCAAAATATTATATTAGCAAACTGCAATTAAAGCCGCATCCTGAAGGCGGATATTTCAGAGAAATTTATAGATCCGGGGAAATTTATTTTGCAGAGTTTTTAGGAAGTGAAAATATAAAGAACAGATCTTATATAACATCGATTTATTTTTTATTGGAAGGAAAACAAGTTTCAAACTTTCATAGATTAAAATCGGATGAAATTTGGCATTTTTACGAAGGTTCTGCAGTTAAGATTCACATAATTAATAAAGATGGAAAGAAAGAAGAAATAATATTAGGCAACAAAGTTGAAGAAGGCGAACAACTTCAATTTGCAATTAAAAAAGAAAAATGGTTTGCTGCAGAAGTAATTGATAAGAATTCATTTTGTTTAGTCGGTTGCGATGTTGCTCCAGGTTTTGATTTTGAAGATTTTGAACTTGGTAAAAGTAGAAACAATGATTAAAGAATTTCCGGAACATAAAGAACTAATCCTTAAGTTTACATCTTGATTAAAATGTTGGGTAAAGTTCACTTTAAATATTGATTAATAATAGCAACTAATAACTATCCATAAATTTATAAGCGAAAAAAAATTACCTTAATTCAATTAAATTAAAATCTTAGATTTATTCCAAGAATTTTGCAGATTTTAAGCATTTTAGAGTTGAATATGATTTGTTATTTATCTAATTTTTTTGCCGAAAACTAAACAATTTATTAGGAGGATTATAGATCAATTTTTACAATAATTTTTAAGTATCCAATAAATTCTGTCAAGGCTTAAAATTAGAGAAAAAATAAAAAATCTATTTAAGGAAGCTCTCCGTATTGTTGTTTTCAGTGCGGTTGTGTTTTTTGCTGCAATTAATTTGGGCTTTAAAACTCCTTATAAATCACAGGTAAATGAAGCTTTTTGGCTCCACGCTTGTTTTAATTATATTCAAGCAATGCATGAAGTAAAGTTTACACCTGAACAGATTGATATTCCTAATCACCCCAAAGAAATTTCCACCGAAAAAGAAATAAAAGTACCGTTAAATTTTGTTCCGGATTCCACAGAGAATAATAAAGCTGATTCTTTACTTTTAACTTCGGATTCTACTAAGAATTTATCTGATACACTTAAAGTTGATTCCCTTGCAATTGATTCCACTGCAAGATTGAAATATTTTAATCCTGTTAGAAATGATGTTCCTTATGTAAAAATGAGAATGGGAAGAGAAAATAGTTTTTATGCATATCCTTCTCCAAATTATAAAAAGAGAGTAGTTGAAATTGACTCCACCGGGAAGTTTGTTTTAATAAAAGAAGAGGTCGCGGGTCAGCAAAGTAAAATTCTATTAAAAGTACCAATAGATGAATACATAAAAGCAAAATTAGCAGAAAGAGAACGCAATAATTGGGAAAATCTTGGTTATGATTATCAGTTGAATAACCAGGAAAAAGGCTTGAGCGATGTAATTAAAAATATTACAGACTTTACAATTCCGCTTCCGAAAGTAGGAGTTTTAAGTATTTTTGGTGCACCAAAAATTAGTTTAAAGATTGGTGGTGCAGTTGATATTCATGGTGCCTGGCGAAACGAAACTACTCAAGGTGTTACGGCTTCCAGATATGGAAATACAAGAAACGAACCTGACTTTAAACAGCAGGTTCAAATAAATGTAAGCGGAACTATCGGTGATAAATTAAATATTAGCGCTGATTGGAATACCGAAAGAACTTTCCAATATGAAAATCAATTAAAAATAAAATATACCGGCTATGAAGATGAAATAGTTCAAAGTGTTGAAGCCGGAAACGTTTCGCTGCAAACCTCGCCGCTAATTGGCGGTAGCGAAGCTTTGTTTGGTGTGAAAGCCCAGTTCCAGCTTGGTCCATTAACTCTTACAACATTAGCAAGCCAGAAAAAAGGTGAGGTTAAAGAGGTTTCGGTTTCCGGAGGTTCAACTTCACAGGACTTTTCAATTCGAGCATATCAATATTCAACAAATCATTATTTCCTTGATACTGTTTATGCTAGCACCAATCCACAATATAATTTTTTCTATAAATATTATGGAAAAGCAACACCGGAAATTGATCCGAATTATACTGTCACTGATATAGAAGTCTGGAAATCAGTTAATCAAGTTACAACTGATAATTCTAATATTAGAGAAGCAAATGCATTTATTGATTTACCGGGTTTAAATAAAAATCAAAGATATGATACAACTCAATACATAACAAATGTAGTCCCTGAACCAGGAAAAATTGAACAGGGAAGGTTTAGATTAATGACTGCAGGTGTTGATTACACTTTACATCAGGAAACTGGGTTTATAACATTTAATACTTCCATTCAAGATAATGATGTAATTGCAGTTGCATATCGAGTACAAAAACCTGGCGATCCAAATGGTGATTTGTATTATGGTCAATTCCTTAATCGAGCAGATTCATTAAATGAATCAAAATTAATCCTAAAATTAATTAAGCCATCAAATTTGCAACCTGATTATAAAGAAGCATGGAAGTTATTGCTAAAAAATATTTATCCTCTTGGCGGAAGAAATATAAAAAGCGACGGCTTTGAATTTCATATTAAATATGAAGTTGAAGGGCAAGACCCGGTTGAAGAAGTTCCGTCTAATTCGGGGAATATAAGATTATTAAATGCATTCGGATTGGATGAATTAAATGCCAGCGGAACTTCAGTTCAGAATGGTGACGGAGAATTTGATTTTAGACCTGGTTATACAATTCTACCTGAAACAGGTGAGATTATTTTCCCAAATCTTGAACCCTTCGGAAATAATTTACCTCAAGGTTTAGATTCAACTTTTAAATTTCAAAGTGTTTATGACACTACAACTACTTATGCGGCACAGGATAAAATCCATGATAAGTGGGTAATGACAGGTAAATACTCGGGCGAATCTTCAACTACATATCAATTAGGTTTTAATATTGTAGAAAATTCGGTTAGAGTATTATTAAACGGCAGAGAACTTACAGCGGGTACAGACTATTCAGTAGATTATAATATCGGCCAGCTTACAATTATTAATGATGCAGCATTAGTCCCTGGTGCAGATTTAAAAATTACTTATGAGCAAAATGATTTATTCCAACTAGCTTCCAAAACGTTGCTTGGTGCAAGAGGTATTTTAAACATTTCTAAAAAAACTAAGTTGGGTTTTTCTGCATTAAATTTAAATCAGCAGACTTTAAGTGATAAAGTAAGAATTGGTGAAGAACCTTTAAGTAATTCTATTTATGGAGTAGATTTTCAAACACAAGCTGACTTGCCGTTTTTAACAAAAGCACTAGATAAAGTAATTTCAACAAGAGAAATGTCAAGTCTTTCATTATCAGGTGAATATGCTTACATAAATCCGGATCCAAATACAAAGAAAAGTACAATTGCTTCGGATAATGGGGAAAGTATAGCATATATAGATGACTTTGAAGGAGCTAAAAGAACTATACCCATTGGTGTAAATTACACGGGATGGAAGGATTTAAGTCCGCCTGATTATATTCCTACTTTACCTGATTCTATAAGATTAGGTAATTTTAAAAACAAAATGGATTACAAAGGTAAAAGCTGGTGGTTCACAATTACTCCTTCAGATGTGAATGTAAAAGATATTTATGGTGATAGGAAAAAGGTTGCAACAAATGATCAGCAGGAAACTGTTATGGATTTTGTTTTTGATCCCGATACTCCAGGCACATATAATCACTATTCTAAAATATTGCAGAATCCGAGGGAAAATTGGGGCGGCACAATGAGATTGTTGTCTTCGACAGCTAATAATTTGATTGAACAAAATATTGAATATGTTGAATTTTGGTTAAAAATTGATTCTACAACACCGCCTGATGCTGATGTTTATCTAGATCTTGGTCGTATTAGTGAAGATGTTATACCTAATGGAAGAATTAATACTGAAGACCGTGATGGGAATTTTGTGGTTTCACCGGAAGAGGATACTGGTCTTGATAGTCTTTTTGATCAGGGTGAACAACAGCGTTATGGAAGTAGCAAGCCTGACCCTAATAATGATGATTTTGCTTTTAATAGCCCGGGTTCACATAATTTATTTGATTATTTCAGCATAAATGGAACAGAAGGCAACAGGGATTTGACAGATATTGGCAGACTGCCGGATACAGAAGATTTAAATAATAACGGTAATATGGATAACCTTAATAGTTATTTTACTTATAGAATACCACTAGATACAAATAAATCAACTAATCCATTTATTGCGGCTGTCGGAGGAGGCAATGATAAGGCATGGCACTTATTTAGGATTCCTTTAAAAGATACAGTTGGAGAAGTTGGTTCACCAAGTTTAACTAACATTACCACTATACGCTTATGGGCTACAAATGCATCAAAATTAGTTCATTTAAGGTTTGCTGAATTTAATTTAGTCGGTAACCAATGGCAGAAAGCCGATCCTAGAGATACAGTTATGGAAGTTTCGGTAATTGGTTTGGAAGATGATCCAGAGTATTACAGCCCTCCGGGTGTTTTCAGAGAAAGAGATAGAAGTCAGCCTGATCAGCAGGTTTATAGAAATGAACAATCAATGAATTTGATAGTTAAAAACTTACCACAGGGACAACATAGAGAGGCAGTAAAATATTTATTCCGTCCGCTGGATGTTTTTAATTATAAACAAATGAAATTGTTTATACATGGTGATAATAAAGTTGAATCTCATTCAGTTTCTTATACAGATGGAACAAATTATAATTGTGAGGTTTATTTTAGGTTCGGTGCTGATTCCAATAACTATTACGAATACAGGCAGCCTGTTGTTGCAGACTGGAATGAAATTACCATTGATTTTAGTGAGTTGACTGCCATTAAAACAGATCGTGGTGATCTTGTAGATTCAGTTTTTCGAAAACCTGTACCTGGCAGACCTGGAAACTTTTATGCAATTAAAGGAAATCCATCTTTAACCTCGGTTAAATTTTTAACTGTCGGAATTTTAAATAAAGATGGAACTTTTGATCCAGGTCCGGTTTCTGGTGATGTTTGGGTAAATGAACTTAGAGTAATTGGAGCTGATAATTCCCCAGGCTGGGCTTACAGCGGTTCATCCTCTTTAAAATTGGCTGACTTGATGAATATTAATTTCAATATGAGTCAAAACAATCCATATTTTCATAAATTATCGGATAGATTCGGCTCCCGTGTTGAACAGAAAAATTGGAGTTTACAAACGGATCTTGATGTTTTGAAGTTACTTCCGTTTAATATGCCCGAGAGTAGTTTAAAGGTAAATTATTCACATTCTGAATCTATAGGAAAACCTTTGTATTTACCCGGAACAGATATTAAAGTTGATAAAGCAGCAACACAATTAGGAACTAATCCCAACGATACAACTATTAATCAATTGTACAAATCTCCGGAGCAGCTTATTTCCAGTACACAATCATTAAATGTTTCCAATTCAGTTTCTGCTTCAAATATCAGATTGAAAATCCCAACATCATTTTGGTTGATTAGAGATTCTTTCAACTCATTAACTTACGGATTTAACTATAACAAGAATTTTTCCAGAAGTCCTACTGTTCTTTCAAGTAAAACCTGGGTTTGGAATGCATCAGTAAATTATGGATTAAATTTTAGTCCGAATTATTACTTTGAACCGGCTAAAATTCCTATAATTGGCGATTTTCTGAGTATCTTTACAGATTACAAAGATTTGAAAGTATATTATACTCCTCAAAATCTTACAATGACCGCATCTGCAAAAAGAAACAGAAGTACAAATGTCAGCCGTGCTCAGAAAACACCTTCGGGTATAAGTCCTTCTCAAACTGTAATATCAGGCGACTTTACTGCCCAAAGAAGTTTAAACTTTAACTGGAAAATGACTGACGGCGGATTAATTAATTTAAGTACTAATTATTTAGTCAATGTGAATTCTTCCTTATTATATTTAGAGAAAGATGCGAACGGAAATCAAAGACCGGAGAGCCAAATTTGGTCAGATATATTAAACGGACATGTTTTTGGTAAACCAAATAACTTTAGACAATCTCTTGATTTCAAAACTGCACCCAGGCTTCCAAGCCTTTGGGATATAAATAGATATTTTACAATAACAGCAGGGTATTCCGTAGCTTACCAATGGAACTACGATTTTAGACAGGATACCTTAGGAAGAAGCGCAGGCTACAGCAGTCACTCAAATGTGGGACTGACATTAAGATTAAAATCTTTAACTGCTCCTTTATTTAAAGAGGAAGAACAACCTAAGGCCGAACAAAATAATCAAGAAATAAATAGAACCCACCGAATACAAAGAGGCAGAAGCGGTAATATAGAAAATGAATTTAAGAATGAGAATAAGGGAGAAAATAAAAACGAAGAAGTTATATCCGATACCACTGTAACTCAAGATTCAACAACAATTGAAAATAAAAATAAAAAATCTGCTTTAACAAGATTTGCCGGTTTATTAAAAAATACTGCAAGAGTACTTTTCTTTGATTATGAATCCATTGTATTTAATTATGATAATACAACAAATGTTTCTAAATCAGGAGTTTTAGGAAAGGGTACGGGTTTCAGTAACTTTTGGGGACTTAAGTATGATTACAATAATGGTCCGAGCAGAGGTTTTATGGTTGGTTTGAGTAATAATGTTGGAAGACGGGCACCGTTTGCAAATTTAACTGATGCATTTTCACAGCAAAACAATTTTGACTTTAGCACTTCGAGACCTCTTTGGGAGGGAGCAAAACTAGATATTAAATGGAATGTGGCTTGGTCAATTACTAAATCAACTTCATTTCAAACCGATGCAGACGGAAATGTATTCATTGCCAATGCACCAAACTCTACAGGAACTATTTCTAGATCATTCTTATCTTTACCTCCGGTTTTCTTCCTTTCGGCATTCAAATCAGGCATTAAAAGAGTAAATGATTTATATGATCCCAATTCATCAGATCCAAATCAAAGTCTTTCTAGTGCATTTATTTCAGGTTTCGAGTCTTTGCCTATATTTTCGAAATTCAGCTTCTTGAAAGAATTTTCCAAATATATTCCTAGACCAAATTGGAGATTAACCTGGAGCGGATTGGAAAAATTTCCATTGTTTAAATCATTTGCTAAATCAGTTACTTTAGATCATGCTTATTCATCAACTTATACCGAAGGATGGAAAATTACTCCGGATGGATTAAGACAGGTTCAAACACAAAAAGTACAATATGCTTTTAATCCTCTTGTCGGACTTAATTTTACCTTTAACGAACTTTGGGGTGGTAACTTTTTAGG
Source organism: uncultured Ignavibacteria bacterium (assembly GCA_963713505.1). Taxonomy (GTDB): domain Bacteria; phylum Bacteroidota; class Ignavibacteria; order Ignavibacteriales; family Ignavibacteriaceae; genus CAVQMC01. The sequence continues at coordinate 161,151 of CAVQMC010000020.1, forward strand.
AAGTATAAAATATTCAACAAGTACTGCTTACGACTTAGGTATATCAACAAAAAATATTACTGAAACATTTTCCAGAGACATTGGAGTGACTGCTTCATATTCTAAATCCGGATTTGAAATTCCGTTGTTTGGGGTATCTTTAAAAAATGATATTCAATTTAGTTTATCTTATACTTCGTCAAAAAATTCATCTATCAGATATGATATGACTGCATTCACTGACCAGGGCACACCGCAGGACGGAACAACAAGAACTACAATTGAACCAAGTATTAAATATACAATAAGTTCCAAAGTTACACTTTCGATATTCTATAAAAGATCGACAGTTGAACCTGCCGGTGCATCAAGGATTCCTCCTACAACAACAAATGAAGCAGGTCTTGATGTTCACATTTCAATTCAATAAAATTTTATATCTTTTAGATGTATTTTGTTGAATATAGTTAAAATACAATCTTTTATTCATTTAACTTATAGCTGATAGTTATAGAAAGGATTTTTCTTAATGGCAGCTAAAAAAATACTTTGGATTGACGACGAAATTGAATTATTAAGATCGCATATTATATTTTTATCGGAAAAAGGATTTGATGTTGACACGGTAACAAATGGTGAAGATGCAATTTCATCTGTTAAAGATTCTGCTTATGATTTAATCTTTTTAGATGAAATGATGCCCGGAATGGGTGGTTTGGAAACCCTGGGCCAAATTAAAGATATCAATGCTAATATTCCGGTAGTAATGGTAACAAAAAATGAAGAAGAAACTTTAATGGATGAGGCAATCGGAGGTAAAATAGCCGATTACCTCACGAAACCTGTAAACCCAAGCCAAATATTATTAGTTTGTAAAAAAATTCTGGAAGGTAAAAAAATTTCCGGGCAGCAGGTTGCAAAAGATTATTTGCAGGATTTCACTCAAATATCACAATCTTTAATAAATAATCTTGATTTTGAAGAATGGAAAGATCTTTATCTTAAATTAGTAAACTGGGATTTAGAGTTGGATGCTCATTCTGAAATTGGATTAAGACAAACCTTAAATGATCAATGGAAAGAAGCTAATAAAGAATTCTCAAAGTTTGTTGAAAAGAATTATAAAAACTGGATAAATAATCTTGACGACACTTACACCCCGCCCTTAAGTCCGCTAATTGTTAATAAACATGTTCTGCCGTATTTAAATAATTCTCAAACAGCGGTATTCTTTTTTGTAATAGATTGTTTAAGAGTTGATCAATGGCTGGTAATGGAAAAACACCTGCATGATTATTTCAAAATTGATAAAGATTATTATTATGCAATTCTTCCTACGGCAACACCATATGCTCGAAATGCATTGTTCAGCGGATTATTTCCATCTGAAATTGAAAAATATTATCCTGATCTTTGGTCATCCGGCAATGACGACGAAAGAAGCATGAACAAGTATGAAAAAGAACTTCTTCAACTTATTATTAGATCGTAAAAAAATTAAATTAAGAAATGAACTCAAGTACATAAAAATTATTGATCCTGAAGTAGGAAGAAATTTTGAACAGAATATTTCTTCATATCAAAATACACATTTAACTGCTGTTGTTGTTAACTTTTTAGATATGATTGCACACGGCAGATCCGATTCCGATATACTAAAAGAAATTGCACCGGATGAACCTGCTTACAGATCTTTAACAAACAGCTGGTTTACACATTCATCACTTCTTTCAACTTTTAAAGCTTTGGCGAATATGAAAAATGTCAAAATTGTTATAACAACAGATCACGGAAGTATAAGATCATTACGAGGAGCCAAAGTTTTAGGTGATAAAGAAGCTTCTACCAATTTAAGATTTAAATACGGAAGAAATTTAAAAGTCGATGAAAAACATGCTATTTATATTAAAAATGCGGAAGATTATAAGTTGCCCAAAAGAGGAGTAACAATAAATTATATTATTGCAAAAGAAGATTTTTATTTTGTTTATCCGACAGATTATCATAAATATTTAACTTATTATAAAGATACTTTCCAGCACGGCGGTATTTCATTAGAAGAGATGATTCTTCCAATAATTACTATGGAACCTAAATAGTGATAATCTTTCCGGATAAAAAAATCATTAAGTCCGAAGAGGAAACTATAAAGCTTGCAGTTGAATTCGCTAAAATATTGGAACCCGGAAATATTATTGTTCTAAATGGTAATCTTGGTTCGGGCAAAACTTTTTTTGTAAAGCAAGCAGCAAAATTTTTTCATATAACTAATGTAAATAGTCCAACGTTTTCTTTAATTAATGAATATGACGGCGATTTAAAAATATATCATTTTGATTTTTACAGAATAAATAAAGCTGCAGAACTTTATGATATAGGTTTGAATGATTATCTTAATGATAACTCTGCTTTAATTTTTATAGAATGGGGAGAACTTATTGAAGAAGTTCTTCCCAAAAAAAGAATTGAAATAAAAATAATATTGAAGAAAGATTTCACACGAGAATTTTATTTTGAAAAAAAATATTGAAATTGTAAATCCGGTTTTAGCAATAGAAACTTCGCAAAGTTTATGCGGAGTTTGTCTATATTTTGCAGATGATAATTATTTTGAATCTAATATATTTCAAAAAAATATTCATGCTGAAAAGTTGTTTGAATTAATCGATTCGGTACTTCAAAGTGCAAATGTAAAAGTAAATGAGCTTAGTTCAGTTGCTGTCTCATCTGGTCCTGGATCTTTTACCGGATTAAGAATTGGAATGTCCGCTGCAAAAGGAATTGCTTTCGGCTCTTCATTACCCATTGTGCCAGTTCCCACATTTGAAGCTTTAGCTTTACAAATCGCAAATCATCTGAATGAAAATTCAGAATTTATAATTGCAAACAAAGTTAATGTTGAAGAAGTTTATTATGCTAAATTTAAAGCCGGTATCAATAACTATTTATTTTTAGATGACTTAACTATTATCACTAAAAGTGAACTGGAAGAAAAATTATCGATTACTGACTTAGATTATTTTGGTAATGCAAAAACTGAAAATTTACCAGGAAACGGTTTAAAACACCAAAAAATCATTGCTCCGGATCCTTTTTTTATTGCAAAATGGAGTAAACTTTTTGGCAAAGAATTATTAACTTATGACTACGAATATTTAGAACCTACTTATATTAAAAAATTTATTGTAAAGGAAAGATAAAATGGTTAAAAAATTTTTCCCGTTATTGTTATTATTGTCTTCATTTAGTTTTGCTCAAGTATTCGGACCTAAGGTTGCGGTTCAGCAGGTTGAACATAATTTTGGTGAAATTGTTCAAGGTCAAAAAGTTTCTTATAATTTTATTATTTCCAACAGCGGCGGCGATGCTTTAAAAATTGAAGATGTAAGAGCATCTTGCGGTTGTACTGTTGCTAAACCGGACAAAACAGAATTAGCACCGGGAGAAGGTACAAATATTAAAGTAACCTTTGATTCATCCGGGAAAATGGGAAACGAAGAAAAGTATGTTTATGTAAAGACTAATGATCCTGATAATTCAATGTTGAAATTAAAAATTAACGCAGTCGTTGTTCCGCCGAATTACCAAGATTCTACAATGACTTCTAAAATAGTATTCCCGGAAGTTGAACATGATTTTGGAACAGTTCCCGAAGGAAAAGTAGTTGATTATACTTTCAATTTTAAAAACGAAGGGAAATCTACTTTAATCATTAAAGATATTAAAACTTCTTGCGGCTGTACTGCAGCTTTGGCAAGCAGTAAAAGATTAAAACCAAATGAAGAAGGTACATTAAAAGTTGAACTTGATACAAAAAACAGATCCGGTAAAATGTCACGTACAATTTCTGTTTTTTCTAATGATCCTAAAACACCTATTAAAATATTAAAAGTTCATGCTGATGTAACCAAGAAAGGCTGATTATGGCATGGTTTAAAAGATCTAAAGAAAATATTTCTCCTGATTCGCAGAAAAAAGATCTTCCTGATGGATTATGGGAAAAGTGTCCAAACTGTAATGAAATTATTCATAAAAAACAATTGGAAAGCAACCTTTGGACATGTTTAAAATGCGGTTATCATTTTAGGATAGGAAGTAATGAATACATCGACATAATTTTGGATAAAGGCAGTTTTAAAGAAATTGATAAAAAAATGAAATCCGCTGATCCGTTGAATTTTGAAGATACAAAAAAATATACGGAAAGAATTTCTGCTACAATTAAAAAATTAGAATTATTTGATGCAGTAAGAACCGGAACCGGTAAAATTAAATAATATGGATGTTGCTTTCGGTTGTATGGATTTTAAGTTTATCGGCGGCAGTATGGGTTCGGTTGTAGGAGAAAAAATAGCTCGCTTAACAGATAGAGCATTTAAAAATAAAATTCCTTTAATAATTGTTTCTGCAAGCGGCGGTGCAAGAATGATGGAAGGTGCATTTTCTTTAATGCAGATGGCAAAAACAAGTTCGCGGTTAGCAAGATTAGCAGAAGCTAAAATTCCTTACATTTCGGTTTTAACAGATCCTACTACCGGAGGAACAACAGCAAGTTATGCAATGCTTGGAGATGTTCATATTGCCGAACCTCAAGCATTAATTGGATTTGCCGGTCCCAGAGTAATTAGGCAAACTATTGGAAAAGATCTTCCAAAAGGATTTCAAAGATCGGAGTTTCTACTCGAACAAGGATTTGTTGATGTAATTTCACCTAGAAAAGAATTAAAGAATTCTATTTATTCTGTATTGACTTTACTTTCTTGAGGCGATCATCAAAACTATTACAACTGTTGAAGAAGCTCAAAAACTTTCCGCAAAATTGCATATGTGAGGGAAAAACTATCGGACTTGTTCCGACAATGGGATATCTTCACGAAGGCCATATCTCATTAATAAAAAAATCAAAAGAATATTCGGATGTTACAATTGTTTCAATATTCGTAAACCCAACACAATTTGCTCCAAATGAAGATCTGGACAATATATCCGCAGCGATATAAAACGATGACATATCATTACTTGAAAAAGAAAATGTAGATTATTTATTTAATCCGAATGCATTGAAGAAATTTATAATCCAGGATTTTCAAACTTATGTAGACGTTGCAGATGAAACCACTAAAACTCTTGAAGGAGAATTTAGACCGGATCACTTTAAGGGAGTAACTACAATAGTTTCAATTTTATTTAATTGTGTTAAACCGGATTTTGCATTTTTCGGACAAAAGGATGCACAGCAGTCTATTGTAATTAAAAGAATGACTAAGGATTTAAAATTTGATACAGAAATAATTGTTTGCCCGATTGTTCGTGAATCTGATGGATTGGCAATGAGTTCCAGAAATGTTTATTTATCTGAACAAGAAAGAAAAGATGCGTCTCGTTTCTAGTAGATCTTTAAATTTAGCAGAAGATTTAATAAAAAAAGAAGAATTTGTAACAAAAAATATTATTCATCAAATGCTCGAATTAATTGCACAGATTCCAAGTTCAAAATTGGATTATGTTAGTATTGTTGACTCTAATAATTTTAATAAAATAGATCAAACTGGAAAAGGGGAAGAGAGTATTTTGTTTTAATTGCATGTAGAATTGGTAAAACCAGATTGATAGATAATATTTTAATAAAAATTTAAATTTCTCATTTATTATTCAAATCATATATCGCTTTTACGCCATACAAAACAAGATTTTTTTCATATTCAAAATCATATTTTAAATGCTGAGGAAAGTATCCTGCATTTCCGCCTGTAATAAATAATTTTTATATTTTTTCCGCTAAGATCATTTTTAATATAAGATAATAATTTATCAATTAATCCAATGGAAGAATTGATTACTCCTGTTGCGATTGAAGAATTTGTTGTTCTGCCTATTAAATCTAAATAATCATATGGATCAACATCCGGTAATTGTGCAGTACTTTTATTTAATGAATTGAACATCATCTTTAATCCCGGAGATATGATTCCACCTATAAAAGTTGCAGGATAGTCAATTATGTTTATAGTAGTAGCAGTTCCAAAATCAATAGTTACAATATAAGTTTCAGCATTATAATTTTTGAAATCTTCAGAATTTTTAAATAAATAAAAAGCTCCTTCGGAGGAACAAATTCTGTCTATTCCCAAAGTTTCAGGCGTATCGTAATTAATATTTAAATTGAACTTAGCTTTATTTGAAATTATAAAGCAATCAATATTAAACAACTTATGAAACTAATTTCAGTTACTTCTTTTTGTTTTTCCGGCACAACAGAAGAAATTGCTGATTCTTTTATATTTTTTTTACCTTTTAAATAATCAGTTAAGGAAGGAATATTTTAAAATGTTTTTGCTCAATTAATTTAGATTTATCAAATAACCCGGCTTTAATATTTGTATTTCCGATATCAAATGTAAGCAGCATTTATATTATCCTAAACTTACATCGCCGTAATGTATTCGTTCTATTTTCCCGTTTGAATTAAGCATTAAAAATCCATTATCATCAATGTCATCAAAAATTCCATATTTGGTTTTTTCTTCTGAAATTATAGAAATTTTTTCTCCAATCATTCTGCAGCGGGATTTCCAATCATTCAGCAAACCATCTGGATCTTTTTTAATCCTGGCTAATTGTTTTTCAAAATTATTTAATAATTCAGCTAACAAATTTTCTCTATCAACAATTTCATTAATTTCATTTCGAATGGAAGTTGGTTCTATATTAAAGTTTCCTTGAAAAATACTTTGATTTACATTTATGCCAATTCCAATAACAACACGTTCTATAGTTGATCCTTTGGATGTTGATTCAACTAAAATGCCTGAAGTTTTCTTGTCTATTAATTAAAATATCATTAGGCCATTTTAATTCGGTTCTCAGCTGGAATAAATTTTCAATCGAAATTGCTGCTGATAGAGAAGTTGCGAAATTGATAAGGTTAAAACTTTTATCAAAATATTTTTTATTTGTGAGAAGAATAGAATAAGTTAAGTTTTGTTCTTTTGCGCTATACCAAACTCTATCTTTTCTCCCTCGTCCTAAATTTTGTTTTTCTGCTAGATATAACAGTTCCATCAAAATTGAAATTATTTTCTTTATTCAAGAGCAGGGAATTGGTAGATTCAACTTCTTCGGAATAAATAAAATTTCTTCCAATAATCTCTGTATCGAGTTTTATATCAAATTTTTCAATATTAAACAAAATTTTCCTCTTTAATTTTTCCAAAAATATGAAAATAATTGCAGTAATTCGAATTTATTTATTTTATGTTAAAATATTGATACTGGAAATACAAATTATTTTAAGATTATTAGTCTTTATTTTAGCTGTGAATTATAGTCAGAAAAAATGTCATATAGTTCTAATGGAACTGTCATATAGACATAAAGCATGACAAAATTATGATATTACAATAAAATTTCAATATATGTGTTAAACTGATTGTAAAACAACAACTTACAGCTATAGAATGGAGATTGGCATATCAATTGTTTAATAAATGTCAAATAATTATTTAAATAAAGGAGCAGAAAAAATGACATTTATTAAATTCAAACCAGTTAATGAATTTGTGAATAATATTAATAAAAATATTCCATAAGGTATTTGGCGAATTTCCAGGAATGGAATTTAATTATGAATTTAATCCAAGAATAGATGTTTATGAATTAAATGACAAAGTATATGTAGAAGCAGAACTTCCGGGATTAAACAAGGATGATATTCAAATAAAAGTTCAAGATAATACTTTAACAATTTCAGGAGAAAAGAAAAAAGATACTAATGAAGATAAAAATGTATTAAGGAATGAAAGAATATTTGGTTCATTTTCAAGGAGCTTTAATTTGTCAGAAGAAATAAATGCAGAGGATATTGAAGCAAATTTTGAAAATGGAATTTTAACAATTGCATTAGGAAAAGTTAAAGAAGAAAAACCAAAGGAAAGAACAATTGAAATTAAATAATATTCAAAATTAAAATAGAAAATAATCATTATAGAGCGGTGATTAATTTTGCCGCTCTTCATAATTAATTTAAACCAAAGGAGTGATTAGAATGGGTAAAATAATTGGAATAGACTTAGGAACTACAAACTCTTGCGTAGCGGTTATGGAAGGAAATGATCCGGTTGTTATTCCGAATTCAGAAGGAGGCAGAACAACACCTTCTGTTGTTGCATTTACAAAAAACGGAGAAAGATTAGTTGGTCAACCGGCAAAAAGACAGGCAATAACAAACCCAAATAACACTATTTTTTCTATAAAAAGATTTATGGGAAGATTTGTAAATGAAGTTGAAGATGAAAAATCTAAAGTACCATATCAAATAATTCCCGGAGACAGTAATAGTGCCAGAGTTAAAATAAATGACAGAGTTTATTCTCCACCGGAAATTAGTGCAATGATATCTGCAGAAAATGAAAAAAACTGCTGAAGAATATCTAGGTCAGGAAGTTACTGAAGCTGTTATTACAGTTCCTGCATATTTTAATGATTCACAAAGACAAGCAACAAAAGATGCCGGTGAAATTGCCGGTCTTAAAGTAAAAAGAATTATCAACGAACCTACTGCTGCAGCTTTAGCTTACGGTTTGGATAAGAAAACTTCAGATCATACAGTTGCTGTTTATGACTTAGGCGGCGGAACTTTTGATATATCAATATTACAGTTGGGCGACGGTGTATTTGAAGTTAAATCGACAAACGGTGATACACACTTAGGCGGCGATGATTTCGATCAGAGAGTAATTGATTTTTTAGCAGATGAATTCAAAAAACAGGAAGGTATTGATTTAAGAAAAGATCCGATGGCTTTGCAGAGACTAAAAGAAGCTGCTGAAAAAGCTAAAATTGAATTATCATCTTCTTCAACTACAGATGTTAATCTGCCGTTTATTACTGCAACTCAAGATGGACCAAAACATTTAAACATAAATATTTCAAGATCAAAATTTGAACAGTTAATTGATGATCTTGTACAAAGAACTAAAATTCCATGTGAGCAGGCAATAAAAGATGCCGGCGTTTCTTCCGGTGATATAAACGAAGTTATTTTAGTCGGTGGTTCAACCAGAATACCTATGGTTCAGGAATTAGTAAAAAGCTTATTCGGACGCGAACCGCATAAAGGCGTAAATCCTGACGAAGTTGTAGCTATTGGCGCTGCTATTCAAGGCGGTGTACTAGCCGGCGATGTTAAAGATGTATTACTGCTTGATGTTACTCCGTTATCTTTAGGAATTGAAACCTTAGGCGGTGTGATGACAAAGTTAATTGATTCTAATACCACAATTCCAACAAAGAAAAGCGAAGTCTTTTCTACAGCTTCTGATAATCAGCCTTCCGTAGAAATTAATGTTCTGCAGGGTGAAAGATCTATGGCTGCTGACAATAGAACGCTTGGAAGATTTCATTTAGATGGTATTCCGCCTGCACCTAGAGGAGTTCCGCAAATAGAAGTTACATTTGATATAGATGCGAATGGAATAATGCATGTTAGTGCAAAAGATAAAGCCAGCGGAAAAGAACAAAGCATCAGAATTACTTCTTCAAGCGGTTTAAGTTCTGATGAAATAGAAAAAATGAAAAAAGATGCTAAAGAACATGCGGCCGAAGATAAGAAGAAAAAAGATGAAATCGATGTTAAAAACCAGGCAGATAGTTTAGTATTCCAGACAAAGAAACAACTTGAAGAAATGAAAGATAAAATTGCTGCTGATGATAAATCTAAACTTGAAGCTGAAATTAAAAAAGTTGAAGATGCAATTGCTTCTAATAATTCTGATTCAATTAAATCAGCTACGGAATCATTGAATAAAGCATGGAGTGAAGTTGCTTCTAAACTTTATTCACAAACCGGCGGATCTCAGGGCGGTCCTCAAGGACAACCTGGTCAGGAACAACAAAAGCAAGCGTCTAGTGATCAAAATAAAGAAAAAGATGATGTACAAGATGCTTCATACGAAGTAGTTGATGAGGATAAAGACAAAGATAAAGACAAGTAAGTAATTATTTATTTGCCCGGGCTTATCCACTCTAATCAAGCCCGGGTAGATACTTAATATTAAAAAGAGGAGACTATAATGAGCGGAAATAATGAATCAATTACTGCGCTTACAAAAAAAATTAATATAAATGAAATACTCGAAACCGAATATGCTAAAGAACCGTTTGTAAATATTTATGAAACTAATGATGATTTTGTCTTAATTGCAGATATGCCTGGAGTATCCAGAGAAAATATTTCACTAAGAATTGAAAATAAATCACTTATAATTTTTGGCAGAATAAATTATCACGAAGCTATCAACAAAAAATATATTTTAAATGAAAACAGTATTGGAAATTATTTTAGACGGTTCAATATTTCTGATAATATTGATACTTCAAAAATTAGTGCACAAATGGAAAACGGACAATTAATTGTTATTTTGCCAAAACATGAAAGAATTAAACCAAGAACAATTCATATTTCTTAAATTCAAATTATATTTATTTATTTGACCCGTCTTTTAGACGGGTTTTTTATTTTAAAGATTATTATTTAAAAATCATTGTTTTTCTTATTTTAATTTTTAACTATTTTATTACTTTTGAAAATAGTCGAAAGATTTTTACTATTTAATGTCTCATCTGGAAAAGAAACATAGAATAATATTTATTGATTTAATGAGAACTTTTGCAGTACTGCAGATGGTACAGGGTCATACAATTGAAGTTCTTCTTTCTAATAATTTTAGACATTTGGATAATCCGTTTTTTGCTGTATGGTTTTTTATGCGGGGAATGACAGCTCCTATCTTTATGTTTACTGCAGGAACTGTTTTTACTTATTTATTTAGATTGGTAAATGAACCCTTTCAAAAGAATCCCAGAGTTAAAAAAGGTTTTAAAAGAGTACTTTTACTTGTGGTACTTGGATATTTATTAAGATATCCTACAGCAACATTAGTAGATTTTTCTCAGGTTACTCAGGAACAATGGCACATTTTCTATGCCGTTGATGTTCTTCAATCAATTGGATTCGGAATATTATTTTTGGTTTTATTTGCAATTCTATCGGAAAAAGTTAAACTGAGCGATTATTGGGTTTTCGGAATGGGAGCACTTATATTTTTTGTTTTTTTCCCTATTTTCCAAAATATTAATTGGAAATCTTTTTTACCAGTTCCGATTGCCGGATATTTTTACAGCGGAACCGGTTCAAACTTTCCATTATTCCCCTGGGCTGGTTATGTAATTTCAGGTGGAATTTTAGGAAGTTATTTGGCTAAAAAACCTTTAGTTTTTAAAACTGCAAAGTTTAGTTTAAATTTATTTTTATTTGGTAGTGTATTTATAATTCTTGCTTTTTTGGAAAGCTGGATTGAAAGTTTTATTGGTTACAAAGGTGAATTACTATCTTCCGGGTATAGTTTAATTTTATTAAGAATTGGAATAGTTCTGGTTTTAAATGCGTTTGTGTCTTTTATTTCATTGAAAGTCGAAACTATTCCTAAAGTGTTTATTTTAATTGGAAGGAATACACTTTTAATTTATATTGTACACCTAATGATTCTTTATGGAAGTGCATGGAATCTTGGATTGGATTATTTATTTGATAAGGCTTTTACACCTTTACAATCGATATCTGCTGCCGTTCTAATGATAGCTTTAATGACAGCAATGGTTCTTTTAATAAATAAGTTTAAAATCAGAAACAAACAATTGGTCACTTAATATTGAAAAATGAGAAAATCAGAAAATACTAATCCTTCCGCCAGTGAAGAAGATAAATTAGTTGAACAGACTCTTCGTCCTAGTAAATTAAATGAATTCCAGGGGCAGTTTAAGATAACGGAAAATCTTAATGTTTTTATATCTGCTGCACTTAAAAGAAAAGAAGCTCTCGATCATGTCTTGCTTACCGGACCTCCGGGACTCGGGAAAACTACATTAGCTCATATAATTGCTCATGAAATGGGAGTAAAATTAAAAATTACTTCAGGGCCTGTTTTAGAAAAACCCGGAGACTTAGCAGGAATATTAACCAACCTCGAAGAAAGATCAGTATTATTTATAGATGAAATTCATAGGTTAAGCCCGGTTGTTGAAGAATATTTATATTCTGCAATGGAAGATTATAAACTGGATATTATGATTGACAGCGGACCAAGTGCAAGGACTGTACAGATAAGTTTACCTAAATACACTCTTGTCGGTGCAACCACCAGAGCAGGAATGTTGTCTTCACCTTTGAGAGACAGGTTCGGAATTAAATTCAGATTAGACTATTATGAGTCGGACACATTGGATAAAATTGTTTTAAGATCATCAAAACTTTTAAAACTTAAAATTCATAACAATGCTTCAGTTGAAATTGCAAAAAGATCCAGGGGAACTCCTAGAATTGCAAACAGGTTATTAAGAAGAACCAGAGATTTTGCTGACTATGAAAATAAAAACTCAATAGATCTGGAAATAGCAAAAAAAGCTTTAAATGCTTTGGAAGTTGACGAGTATGGCTTGGATGAAATGGATAAAGATATAATTTTAACCATAATTGAAAAATACAACGGCGGTCCTGTAGGATTGGGAACTCTGGCAGTTGCAGTTAATGAAGATCCGGGAACAATTGAAGAAGTTTATGAACCATTTTTAATTCAGCAGGGATTTATTCATCGCACTCCGCGCGGAAGGGAAGTGACCGATTTAGCTTATAAAAGATTCGGCAGAAAAAAGTATGATAATAAAGATAATTCTTTGTTTGATTAAATATTAATACATTATTCAAATTTATTCTTATGGAGAGATAATGTTAACTAGAAAAATAAATATTATAATATTATTCTTATCAATTTTTATTTTATCGGGAATATCGGTTTTTGCTCAGGAAAGCTTATATATTCCTAGAAACATTCAAAAAGCATATGAAAACGGAACACGTTCTAAAGACGGTATGCCTGGAAAAAATTATTGGCAGAACTCTTCGGATTATAAAATTCAGGTAAAAATTGAACCTAAAGATAAAATGTTGGAGGGTAAAGAATCTATTACTTATCATAATAATAGTCCGGATACACTTAAACATTTGGTGATAAGACTTTACCAAAATTTAAATAAAATTGGTGAAGCCAGGGATTTTAATATGGATACTTCATCTATAACAAATGGTGATATAATAAAATCTATATCTGTAAATGAATTTCCACTTGATCCGGATACAAGCAGTTTGGTTTCTATAAGAGGAACAAATTTATTTTTAAAATTGAAAAGTCCATCTAGCTCCAAAATCAAGTATAAATCTTTCTTTTGAATGGGAGTTTAAAATTCCTAATGCACATAATCCGAGAATGGGATCTTATGATTCAACTTCTTATTTAATTGGTTACTGGTATCCGCAAATGTCTGTTTATGATGATATAGACGGATGGGATACTTTTAATTATACAGGACAACAGGAATTTTATAATGATTTCTCAAATTATGATGTTGAAATAACTGTTCCGAATACATTTGGTGTTTGGGCAACCGGTAAGCTTCAAAATCCTTTTAATGTTTTAACAGATAAATATTTTAACAGATATAATGAAGCTCAAACTTCTGATAATATAATCCATATTGTAGATACAACAGATTTAAAGACAAATAAAATTTATTCTCAAAAGAATGATTTTAATACCTGGCATTATAAAGCTGATAATGTTACGGATTTTTGTTTCGGTACAAGCGATCATTATTTGTGGGATGCTGTTAGTCTTGTTGTTGATGATAATACAAATAGAAGAGTTTATATTGCGGCTGTTTATAAAGAACAGTCAAAGGATTTTTATAGTGTCGACGATATTGCAAGAAAATCAATAAATTATTACAGCAAAGTTTTTCCGGCGGTTCCTTTTCCGTTTCCCAGTATGACTGTATTTAACGGAGCAGGCGGAATGGAATTTCCAATGATGGTAAATGATGGTTCATATAAAAATAGAATTGCAACCGTACATGTAACTTCACATGAAATTAGTCATTCTTATTTTCCGTTTTATATGGGAATAAATGAAACAAAGTATGCCTGGATGGATGAAGGAATGGCAACATTTATTCCGTTTGATCTTCAGTCTGAACTGGCTCCTGGCTACAATCCGAGAGCTGTTAATGCTTCTAGTTATGCAGAATTTGCGGGAGAAGAAATGGAGATGCCAATGATTATTCCTTCTGTCTTATTGGAAGGGAATTCATACAGAATGGCATCTTACAGAAGACCCGGAGCAGCGTATGACATCTTAAGACAAACAATGGGTAAAGAAACATTTGATAGAACTTTTAGAGAATATATAAAAAGATGGAACGGTAAACATCCAATTCCGTACGACTTTTTTAATACTTTTAATAATGTTAGCGGAGAAAATCTTGATTGGTATTTTGAACCGTGGTTTTTTAAAAGAGGATATCCTGATTTAGCAATAAAAAATGTTAAATCCGATGGCAATAAAATAAAGATAATTATTAGTCGAGTTGGCGATATTCCAATTCCAATTAATTTAAACATTACTGATTCCGACGATTCAATATCCAATGTTTATAAAGAAGCATCAATTTGGAAAAACGGCAGATAAGGAAATAACAATTGAAAAAACTTTGCAGAATCCTGTAAAAAAAGTAATGCTTAGGCAGTCCTGTTATTCCTGATGCAGATTTATCAAATAATATTTACACATCTAAATAATTTATTTTGGGTTTGCTGTTTGATATTATTATTGAGCAGCAAACCTTTTTTTAATCACTTCGTTTTAAAAACCGTGATAAGTTTCATTGGAGCAAGTTTATATTATTTTATATTTAACATTGTAACGATGTTAAATTAAAAGGAGATCAAAATGGATAAACTAGAAATAAGAGGTAATTGGAATAACGTTAAAGGTAAATTAAAAGAAAAATGGGGAAATTTAACCGATGATGATTTAACTTTAATTGAAGGCCATGAAGAACAATTAATCGGTAAAATTCAAAACAGAACAGGTAAAACCAGAGAAGAAATAATTAAATTTATTAATAGTTTAAGCTGATAATATTTTGATTTATTTTGATTAAGCATGTCTTTATAGACATGCTTTTTTTAATTTAAACTGAATTGTTCAACCGAACTATTTTGAAATCCAATGCTATTTTTCAATCTAAGCGATCTGAACTTATTGTTTAATTCTTCAGTCTTGAAAAACTGTTTGGAAATTACAGGAATAACTTCCCATAAAATATCTTCGTTTAATGCCGATTTATATTGCATGGAAACTAATTCATTTTCTTGTAAAAAATGTTTAATTAGCTCATCACTATTAATTGAAGCAGCATCTAATTTAAATTCAAGATTTTCTGAACATTCTTCAACTTTACCGCCAAGTCTTAAAATTTCTGATTTTAATTTTAAGGATTGTTTAATTCTCTCCTGAAGTAAATCCTTAAATATGTTTTTTAATTGTGCATTTGAAATGTATTGAACTGTATTTTGAATTGATCTATTTGACTTGGAAACTGATTTCATCAAATCGTTTAATATTTTTAATGTTCTGCTTCTGATATAATCCATATTTAACTCCAATATTTTTACGACAGCAAATTTGCCTTCTAGAAATGTCAGCAATTAATAAGTGAAACCCATTTAATTTATTTATCTAAATATACTAAATGGCAATTTTAGGAGTGATGGTATTTAACACAAGATGTCAGAATTAACAATTATTTAATAATTAATCCGGATTAGTCTTTACTTGCATAGCATCTTCAATAGTATGCTGAAGTTCTTCATCAACAAATGGTTTTACTATAAAACCTGATGGATGGATAGCTTGAGCACTTTGGAAAGTTTGTTCATCATTTAAAGCAGTTAAATATATTATTGGAATATCCAATTTCTGTCGAATTATTTTACCAACATCTATTCCTGTCAGTTCTCCTTTGAGACGAATATCCATTAAAATCAAATCCGGTTTTTCAAGTTCGGCTTTTAATAATGCATCCAATCCGGATTTGGCAATAGATGTTACATCGTAGCCTAACTTAATAAGATGATCTTTTATATCCATTGCAACAATGCTTTCGTCTTCAACCATTAAAATTCTTGTTTTGTCTTTCATGTTTTAGTCCTGGTTGGTAATGATAAAATAATTTTAATTAAAAATATCTAGCTAAAATGAAAATTTGATGAATTTTGAAAACCGAAATGTGAAGAACAAAAATATTACCTCAATCTTTTATTATTTAAAAATCCTACAAAATATTACTTATCTATTTCAATTAATAAATTACTATTTATTTTTGCTCTGTTTTTTAGAAATGATTTAAAATGATTCCAAATAAATTATTTGAAATTTGCTGCCAACATTTTATTTTCACTGAACATATCTTTCTTTAATTAAAAATGCAAGAGAATTTTTCTCAGTATGAGAATCTTGTGTCATTTATTACAAATCTAATTTTAAATAACTGTTAAGAAATAATTAAATTTTAAAATTACCGGAATTTTATATTTGATGAAACTGTAATTATTCGCATATTTATAAATTAAATTTTTTAAGCTATGAAAATTGTTAAATATCTAATTTATCTGCTTCCAGTAGTCGCTTTTATAGTAGTATCATCTGCAAGAGAATTAGAAGAGGGAGCATTAGGGACAAGATCTAACCCGATAAAAATCTATTTTACACCTTCTGTTGATGCTAAAAGAATAACTACAAATGCCAAAGAATTAGTCGATTTTTTGGAAAAGAAAACTGGTTATTTTTATAGAACTGCAGTGCCGGCCAGTTTTATAGCTGTAGTGGAAGCTTTTGGAACGAAAAAAGTAGACATAGCTAGTATAAACACATTTTCATATTTAATGGCTAATGCTAAATATGGCGCTCAAGCTAAATTGAGAATTGTTCGGGATGGAGGCGAAACTTCTTATAAAGGTCAAATTATTACCAGATTTGATTCCGGTATTGATTCTTTAAGTGATATTAACGGTAGATCTTTTGCTTATGTGGATCCTTCTTCTACATCAGGTTATATTTTACCAAAAGCAATGTTTGATTCTTTGGGAATTAAACCAAGCGAAACAGTTTTTGCTATGCGGCATGATAATGTAGTTACAATGGTTTATCAGGGGCAAGTTGCAGCAGGAGCTACTTATTATGCTCCGCCTGATCCTGAAGGACATATCCTTGATGCAAGAATGAGAGTCGAAAAACAATTTCCCGATGTTGAACAAAAAGTAAAAATTATCGGGTTCACACAAGAAATTCCAAATGACCCCTGGGTTTTTAGAAAAGGTCTCGATAAAGAAATGGCTGATAAGATTGTAAAAGCTTTAGTTGAATATGTAAATACTCCTCAGGGCAAAAAAGCGATGTATGATATTTATGATATCCGCGGATTAATACCAACAAAAGATAGTGATTATGATGCACTTCGAGATTTATTAAAACGCCAGCATATTTCCTTTGAAAAATTAGTAAAGAAAAAATGATATTAAAAGTTCGTAACCTTCATAAAATTTACGATAATGGAACACATGCTTTAAAAGGTGTTAATTTTGATGTAAATGAAGGCGAGTTTCTAGTAATTATAGGTTTAAGCGGTTCAGGAAAATCAACCTTACTTAGATGCATAAACAGATTAATTGAACCTACCTCAGGAACAATTGAATTTCTTGGCAAAGATATTACTCACGTAAAAGGTGAAAATTTAAGAAAAGCAAAATCAAAAATTGGAATGGTATTTCAACAGTTCAATTTAATTAAGAGAAGATCAGTTCTTATAAATGTAATCTCAGGTAAATTAGCTCAGCTCGGTACTTTTGAATCGTTACTAGGAAAATTTAATAATGATGTTTATAAAGAAGCTCAAAATTGTTTGGAAACAGTCGGAATTAGCGAAAAAGCCAGCATCAGAGCCGATTCCTTAAGCGGCGGTCAGCAGCAGCGTGTAGCAATTGCTCGTAGTTTAATGCAGAATCCCAAATTATTATTAGCAGATGAACCGGTCGCTTCTTTAGACCCTGCAACTTCAAATTCAGTTATGCAGTATTTTGAAAAAATTAATAAAGAATTTGGAACAACAGTTATTTGTAATCTTCACTTTTTAAGTTTGGTAAGAAGATACGCAACCCGGGTTATTGCATTAAAGGCCGGTGAAATTATTTACGAAGGTTCTCCATCTGAAATTAATGAAGCCTGGTTCAAAACTATTTACGGTGAAGAAGCCGAAGAGGTAGAAATTAGATGATTTCCAATCCGGAATTAGAAATAAATCCGCATAAAGTTTTAGCAAAAGCTAAGAAAAAAGAAGAACAAAAAAGCTTTATAAAAGCTATCCTTTTAGATTCGTTTTTAGTTTTTTACAGTTTACTTGTATTACAGCGTGCGGTTTATTACAAGTTCATTCTTCAACTAAGAGATTTACCTTTCAGTTGGAATGAAATTTTACTTCTGTTCTTGATAAGTGCTTTAATCGGCACACTATGGACCTGGTCTAGAACTTCACTTTCGTGTAAACTTTTCGGCATTGCAAAAGATAATAAAGTTACTAAATGGACAGTTGAAATTTTCGGCTGGTTCTTATTTAATATTACTTTTATTGCAGGCTGGATGATTACAAGACTTTCTATTGTGGGATTATTCAGCAGTGAAGGAATTCAAGGTGCAGAAAGAATTTTCGGTGCAATGTTCCAGCCGAATTTCGGCATTTTTGATGATGCATTATTTGCTATTATAGAAACCATTTATATTGCATTACTTGCTACCTTAATTTCCATTCCGCCCACCTTGTTTTTAAGCTTTTTTACGGCAAGAAATCTAATGAGAGATAATAAAATAGCTTTTGCTGTATATTATGTTTTAAGATTAGTATTGAATTTTGTCCGTTCAATTGAACCTTTAATCTGGGCAATTATTTTTTCTGTTTGGGTTGGAATTGGTCCTTATGCCGGAATGATTGCATTATTGGTCCATACTATTGCTTCCAATGCTAAGCTATATTCTGAAGCGATTGAAAATATAGAAACCGGTCCGGTAGAAGCAATTTCTGCTACGGGAGCAAATAAAGTTCAGGTAGTTTGGTACGGAGTTGTTCCTCAAATTGTCCTTCCGTTTTTATCATTTACAATTTACCGCTGGGATATAAACGTAAGAATGGCAACAATCATCGGTTTAGTCGGCGGTGGCGGAATTGGTACTATGTTAATGCAATACCAAGGCTTAGCGCGCTGGCACGAAGTAGGTCTAATTGTTTTAATGATAGCATTTGTAGTTTGGGTAATGGATTATATCTCTGCAAAAGTAAGAGAAGCAATTTATTAATAGTTCTATTTCAAATCATTTAACTTCTTAAAAATTCTTAAAAGAATTCCCTCTTTTAACATAAGAATAACATTCGGTTAATAATGCCTTAACACGCGGCAAGTAACTTTGTAAAGTGTTTTTAGTTCAAGCATTTCGATTAAACTTAATTTTTTAATATGAAATATATATGATAAATCAGTGTCTCTCATTCTCTCTCCCTTCCTTCGACTAAAGGGTGCCTCTCCGGTGCCCTTTTTTATTTATTGTAAATAAATGACTAAATTTGTTAACATTATAGTAACACATATAAAATCTTTTTTATTTTAATCTAGTTTATATTTACCGTTTAATTTAATTATTCAACTATTCTTTATAAATTTAGCTGATGAAAGAAACAAAAATTTCCGTTAATAAGTTGAATTTGTTTTATGGAAAAAAACAGGCTTTAAAAGATGTTTCATTAGAAATACCTGAAAAGAAAGTTACCGCTTTCATTGGTCCTTCCGGATGCGGTAAATCTACTTTTTTAAGATGTTTAAATAGAATGAATGATTTAATTCCAAATGTCAAAATTTCAGGTGATATTAAAATCGACGGTAAAGATATTTATAAAGAAAATATCGATGTTGTCGGCTTAAGAAAAAAAGTAGGAATGGTTTTTCAAAAGTCTAATTTATTTCCTTTAACTATTTATGAAAATCTTACTTTCGGTCCAAAGCTTTACGGAACAAAAAATAAAAAACAATTAAATGAAATCGTCGAAAGGACGTTAACACAAGCTGCATTGTGGGAAGAAGTAAAAGACAGGTTAAATGAGCCTGCATTAAAATTATCCGGTGGACAGCAGCAGCGTGTTTGCATTGCCCGGACTTTATCTATTGAACCGGAAATTGTTTTAATGGATGAACCTGCAAGTGCATTGGATCCAATTTCTACTGCAAAGATTGAAGAATTAATATTTGAACTTAAAAAGAAATATACAATTGTTATTGTTACTCATAATATGCAGCAGGCAGCAAGAGTAAGTGACAGCACTGCATTTTTCTATTTAGGCGAATTGATTGAACATGATAAAACCAGTAAAATTTTTACAAGCCCTGCTGTAAAACAAACCGAAGAATATGTTACCGGCAGATTCGGTTAATTATTTTGATAAATCTTTTAATTTAAAAGGTAATTAGATGGAAAGACATTTTGAACAACAGATTGAAAAGTTAAAAAGAAGAATTTTAAAAATGAGCAGTTTGGTTGATGAGCAGGTTGAACTTGCTTATAAAGCTCTCGATGAAGAAAATGAGGAACTTGCAAAATTAGTTGTGGAACGAGATAGTAAAGTTGATAAATATGATATTAAAATAGATAAGATTTGTCAAAAAATTATGGCGTTAAGCCAGCCTGTTGCCATGGACTTAAGGTTGATTATGTCTGCTTTAACTATAAATACTAACCTTGAAAGAATAGGAGATATTGCAACTAATATTGCTGAGAATGTATTAATCTTAAAGAAAAAACCGGCCTACATGAACCGAACTAAAATCAGCGATATGGAAAATATTTCGAAAGAAATGTTAAAAAATGCTCTTGACTCTTTTATTAGAAACGATCCTAAATTAGCGGAAAATGTAATTAATTCTGATAATATTATTGATGATTATAATAAAGAAAATCATCAGATATTAAAGAGCATTATGAAAGAAAATACTGAAAACATAGATTCTGCTGTTGCACTATTAGTTATTTCCAGACAAATTGAAAGACTCTGCGATCATGCAACAAATATTGCAGAGGATGTATTTTTTATTGTTGAAGCAGAATTAATCAAACATAAATATGAAAAATATTTATTTTCTGATGAAGAAGATGATGAGGAAGAAGAATAAAATAATAAAAATTAATATTATTTTATAAAGTTATCTAAACCCATATAAATCATTTCCCTGTAATTAGTTAGTAGTCCTGGGAGAGAAATTTGTTTAAGCCTGTTGCCGAATAAAATCCCCCAGCTAATCATAACAATAAAACCTGGTAATGAAGGATTTAAAGATTCAATTTTATTCGCATAAATTGAATTTAATGCTAGTTTAATTATTTCTTCTTCTTTTTGTAGAAGATTCATTAAAGTATTAGCTTCCTTTTCTAGATTTTCGTTTCCCAATAGAAGCACCATTAAATCATAAAGCAACTTATACTTCACAAAAATTGTTTCCTTATAATTAAAATATTCAAGAAACCTTTCGTTTATAGAGATATTTTCATTATTAAAAATTGTTTTAATGTCTTCGATAAAAAGGGAAGAGTCATAATCGAGAGTTGCAAAGAACAACTGGTCTTTAGATTCGAAATAATGGTAAATAGTTGCTTTACCAATCCTTAAATCGCGGGCAATCTCATCCAAAGTTGTTTTATTAAGCCCATGCTTTGCAAAACGTTTTGCAGCAGCTTTTAAGATCTGAACTTTTCTGTCATTTTCCAATATTAAATCCCTAAACTTGCGAGCCGAAGTAATAATAACTTTACTTCTTTAAAAATAGAAATTTAATCTTTAAAAACTAAAGGGATATTAAAATTAATTTATGTAATATTATTTAAAACAAAAAAGCCTGAAATTTCTTTCAGGCTTTAATTTTATTATTTTAATACAGCATTTTAATTTGAAGCTATTTTTCTTGCATTTTCAATTATGCTGTTAGCCTTTTTTTTGCCTTCGTTTATTATTTCTTCAGCTTTTTCTCTGCTTGATTCATAATAATCTTCAACATCGTCTATAAAGTCATCGGCTCTTCTGCTTATATTCTTTCTTAATTTTTTACCTGAACTTGGAGCATACAATAATGCTAATGCAGAACCAATTACTCCGCCGGCCAATAAACCTGTTATAAATGCTGAAAGTCTATCTTGTTCTTTGCTCATATTATTTCCTCCTGCTATTATTTTATGCTAGGAATTTCTTTTCTATATATATTAAATACAAACTAAATGGTGGAATTCCAATTAATTAAATCACATTTAATATATAAAAAAATAAAATTAAATTATTTGCTGATCGTGAAGAGTTTGATAAGCACCAAACCTGCTAAAAATCCGCCGATATGTGCTCCGTAAGCTACACCGCCGGAATCACTTCCGCCTAATAATCCAAGACTGCTTATTAACTGAAACACAAACCATAATCCTATTGCAAAAAAAGCAGAAACATTTGTTAGAAAGTAGAAAATCAAAACACTAACTCTTCTTTTGGGGTAAATTAAAATGTATGCTCCCAATACTCCGGAAATTGCTCCGCTTGCTCCTAAAGTTGGGATAAGTAAATTTAAATTCAAGAAAACTGCAGAATAAACATATGCAAGTGATGCTAAAATTCCGCAGATCAAATAAAAAAATAGGTATCTTAAATGTCCTATTCTGTTTTCAATATTATCCCCGAATACAAACAAAAAAATCATATTACCGAATATGTGGGCAATACCGCCATGCATAAACATAGAGGTAATAATTGTTAAGTAAACAGGAATTGGAGTTGCCTGTAAACCTGGTATTTGATATCGCTGACCTGTTTCCTGATCTCGAAATGTTTCAGGTTTAGTAATGACGTCTTTACCGGTTAATATTTCTTTCGGAACAGTAGAAAATTCGTAAGTAAATTTTTGGTTGTTTCCAAAATCCTGAAAGAAAACAAAAACAAAAATATTAATAGCAATTAATAAGTAATTTATAAATGGAAAGATTCGCCTGTCCCTGTTGTCATCACCTAAAGGAAAAATCATAAAATTATATAATAGTTATTTGATTAAGTCCTTTTTTTGTTTTCAGGAATATCCCGGACTATCAGAATGATTATTGTATATTAAACTTTTTCAAAATAACAAACTGTAATACAAAACTTATTAGAATAACAGAAAGACACCCGATTAAATTGTACCATAGAAAAGGAATATTTGTAAAAATATAACAGTAAATTACAATTAATTCTGCAATTAAAGCAGCGATAAAAGTGGCTGTCCCACCAATTTTTTTTAAGTAAAAAGCGACTAAAAAAATTCCTAAAATGGTTCCGTAAACCAATGAACCTAAAATATTTACTGCTTCTATTAAAGTTCCGAGTCTGTTTGCAAAAAGTGCAAAAATAATAGCATAAAATCCCCAGAAAATTGTAAATAATTTGGAAACCAGAAGATAATGTTTATCAGAAGCATCTTTTTTAATCAATCTTTTATAAATATCTATCATAGAAGTTGAAGCAAGTGCATTTAATTCTGCAGATGTTGATGACATTGAAGCAGATAAAATTGCAGCTAAAACTAATCCAATTAATCCAACCGGTAAAAAATTTATAACGAATGTTAGAAAAATATAATTTGTATCGTTTGTATCCGCTCCCGGATTAGCTTCCTTTATTACATTTATTGCTGATTCTTTAATTTCATTTGCTTTTTTTTCAGATTTATTTATTGCCTCTTCCGAACTTATAACTTTTTGGTTATTTCATTTTATCGATGCCGTTCAGCATTTCTCTTATATGATGTTCTTTTTCCTTAAAGACTTTTTTATAATCATTCTCAAGATTATTATACTGTTCCGAATAAACTGAATGTTTTACATTTTGTGTAACAACAGGATTAAAAAAAAGCGGAGGAGTAACAAACTGGTAAAAAACAAAAACCATTGCGCCGACTAGAAGAATAAAAAACTGCATCGGCACTTTTGCAATTCCGTTTGCCAATAAAGCCATTCTGCTTTGTTTAATTGAACTTCCGCTTAAATAACGCTGAACCTGAGACTGATCTGTTCCAAAATACGACAGCATTAAAAATGTTCCGCCAATTAAACCAGACCAAATATTATATTGGTTGTGCAGATTAAAAGACAAATCAATTGCATTTAGCTTTCCCATTTTACCTGCAATATGTAACGCGTCCATTGGAGAAATATCAGCAGGAAGTTGGTAAAATATCATAATGAATGCAGTTATAATACCAAAGGAAATTATCAGCATTTGCTGAAAGTGAGTTTTATTCACCGCAATTGTACCGCCGACAGTCGTATAGAGAATAACCATTATTCCAAGTATTATCACAGTATATTCAATATTCCATCCTAAAATAACAGATAAAATTAATGCCGGAGCAAAAATTGTGAAACCGGCAGCTAATCCTCTTTGAGTTAAGAAAAGAACACTGCCCAAAATTCTATTTTTTAAATCAAACCTGCTTTCAAGATATTCATAAGCAGTATAAATATTTAATTTATGATAAATAGGAACTGCTGTAATTGAAAGAATTATCATTGCAAGCGGAAGTCCCAAATAGAATTGGACAAAACTCATTCCGTCCACAAATGCTTGTCCGGGAGTTGAAAGGAAAGTTATAGCACTTGCTTGGGTTGCCATAATAGAAAGAGTAATCGTAAACCATCCGGCAGATCTACCAGCGCGAATATAATTATCAACATCTTTGGTTTTACGGGTTTTCCATGTTCCGTATACAACTACGAACAGAATAAACCCGCACATTACAATCCAATCGATTATACTCACTCAAATACCTTTGTGAAGAGATAGAAAAGTACAATCAAAAAAATAAGATTGAAAAATACAAGCAGATAAACTCTTCTCCACGTTTTAAATACAGGAGGCTTATCTTCAGTTTCATTTTTGGTTTGTATGATGTTCTTGTTTTGCATAGTTTCCGGCTGATATTAAATTAACAAATAATCTAAATGCTCCGGGATTTCCTGCCGGCAGCTGTCGGAAAAAAGAATAACCGGTGTAAATAAAATCTCCTTTACCGTATTTTGTAAAAAGAAGCCCGCCGCTTAATGAATGCTCTCCAGGATCATTACATTCAATTACAGTTTGATAATGAGAGTCCCATTTGTTAGGAAAATATAAACCTCTTTCCTGAACCCAATTATCAAAATCCTTATGAGTAATTTTATTAGGATAATTTAAAAGCTGGTTTGTACTGTCTACAAATGTAACCGGAGCTTCTTCAACAGTAACTCTGTCATGAGAAATTTCAAAAGGATAAGGTCCAATATTATCAGAATATAATCCTCTTGTAACGTTATATTGAGCAACCAGTGTTCCGCCGTTTTTAACATAGTTCATCAATTTTTGATGATAATAAGGAAGTTTTTCTCTTGTATTATAAGCTCTTATTCCAATTATAATTGCGTCGAATTGATTTAAACTATCATTCTCAAGATCTTTATCTGATAAAAGTGAAACATTATAACCAAGCTGTTTTAAATCAGAGGGAATGTAATCTCCTGTTCCCATAATGTAACCGATGTTGTTGATTACTTTTTTAGTATTGAGTCTGATTATTTTTGCTTCTGCAATAGGGAACAGCGTTTGTATCGGAATATGTGAATAATTAATAGTAATCATACCACGATCAATTTTTCTATTATTTATCAATACATCAGCACTTAATTTACTTTCAGTATATTTTTCCGGAGGTTTAACCGAAAAAGTAAATGTTTTTTCATCGTTTTTCTTGTTTAAATTAAAATCAATTTTTTCCGGAGTAGATTCCCAGCTTTCGGGTAAATTTAATTTTAAAGTTCCTTCTGCATTATCTTCATTTGATCTCAAAGTTATGTTTACATCTTTTGAATCATTATTTGGAAATACATAAACCTTATTTTCAATATTTACAGCAATATCCGGAACAATATCAATCGGTCTGTATTTTTCTCCTTCAACTAAATCATTCCATCTGTATAAAACAGGAATATTATAATGTAATTCTACACCTTCAGCTTCAAGTATAAAATCAGCAGTCAGAGGAGGATCATTTTCAGCTTTTCCAATAAGTCTTTGATTATCAACAACATAATTACCTTTATTTGGTTTATCCTTTAACCAATATGGCTGCGTATATTCTACAGAGCTTGGAATGATAATTTTTGTTTTAACATCAGATGGTGTTTCATCTGATAAAACTTTGTTAATTATTGAACTTCCTTTCTGATAGGTAATTTGAACTGATTTCAATTTAAATGGAAAATTGGATCTATTTAAAATTGAAGAAGTAATATCCAAAGAATGTCCAGGCACAACAGAATAGTCTTCGGCAATAGATTCTATCCACATTCCCGCACAGTTTCTAATAACATCTTCGAGTTGTTTTTTCTTTAAAGGAACCCAATAATCTTCATGCAATTTATTCATTTCTTTCAAAGCATCAAGCAGAACAGGAATTATTTTAGCAGGGTTTTCAGGATCAAATTGATTTATAGCTTTAGAAATATATTCACTTACCTTTGTGCTGTTTTTAATTCTATTCCAGCTTAAATCAATTCCATCAAATAATGTGTTATGGGCTTTAGCTCCTTCGGTATATTCAAAATAATTAATATTTTCACCGCGGTGTGGAGATGACCCGAATCCCTGACTTTTATGCATGCTTCTGCTGATAGCAGCAACTTCGTTATAAGTTTTTCCTAAAAGGGGATTGAACTTTCCTAAATCAACAGTCAAAAGTTTCGAAACATCTTCATTTCTTTTCTCAATTATCGAAAGCCAGGCATTCCAGTATATTCTTTTTGGTTTCCACGGATTTACATATTTTAATTGTTCAGGAAAAGCTGTTGAATCTCCTGCAATTTCGAACGCTTCTTTGGCAAGAATTTGAGAAGCGGTATGATTTCCATGTCCGCCTTCTCCGGTTCCGGGAAAACGAGTTATAATTACATCAGGTCTGAATTTTCTAACAACCCAAACAACATCGGAAAGTATTTTCTGTTTATTCCAAATTTTCATGGTTTCTTCGCCGGATTTAGAATAACCAAAATCAATCGCTCTAGTAAAAAACTGTTCGGCCCCGTCAATTCTGCGGGCAGCTAATAATTCTTGAGTTCTTAAAACACCAAGATTTGCACCCTGTTCTTCGCCAATTAAATTTTGTCCGCCATCTCCGCGGGTCATAGATAAATAACCGGTTCTCACCATTTTTCCTGAAGCTAAATATGAAAGTAAAGCATTATTTTCATCATCCGGATGAGCGGCCACGTATAATACACTTCCCAATACATTTAATTTTTTTAATTCAAGTTCCAAGTGTGATGCGTCCTTTATAGTAACAGGTTGAGAAAATATCGGTGATGTAACAATTAGCATCGTAAAAACAACTATAAAAATGTTAACTGCAGTAAGTCTTTTTTTCATTACTTTTTCCTGATTGAACATTTCTTTGTGAGAGTTAATTAAAAATTGAATCGATAATACAATTATTTAATTTAATATTCAAAATAATTGTGATGAGTGAAATATAGCTGTAATTGATAAACCAAAAATTCAATATTACCAATATTTACTTTTTATTAAGAATTTATAATTCCTTATATTTACAATAATTATTAAAATTTTATAAAGTTAAATATTATGATCGAATTTAGCGGAATTAAAATCGGAAATAATAACCCTTTTGTGCTTATTGCCGGACCATGTGTTGTTGAAAATGAAAAATTAATTTTAAACACTGCTGAATCGATTAAAAAAATTACTGACGAACTTAAAATTCCTTTTATATTCAAATCAAGTTATAAAAAAGCTAATAGAACTAACCTTAATTCCTTTACTGGAATTGGCGATGAAAAAGCATTAACAATATTAAAAAAGGTTAAAGATGATTTTAATATTCCTGTATTAACCGATATACATTCAATTGAAGAAACAAAATTAGCTGCGGAATTTGTGGATGTTATACAGATTCCTGCATTTTTATGCAGACAAACTGAATTACTTTTGGCCGCAGGAGAAACAGGTAAAGTAATCAACATAAAAAAAGGACAATTCCTGGCACCGGAAGATATGAAACATGTTGTTGATAAAATTAAATCGACCGGAAATGAAAAAATTATGCTGACTGAAAGAGGAACAACTTTCGGATATCATAATTTGGTTGTCGATATGAGATCACTGATCATTATGAAAGAATTCGGTTATCCGGTTGTAATGGATGCAACTCATGCAGTTCAACTTCCAAGCAAAGGAAATGAAAGCGGAGGTCAACCGAAATTTATTAAACCTTTGGCAAAAGCTGCCGCTGCAGTTGGAATTGATGCATTGTTTTTAGAAGTTCATCCGAATCCTAAAGAAGCATTAAGTGATGCTGCAAGTCAGTTACCGTTAGAAGAATTAAAACCTTTATTGGAAGAAATTAAAGCAATAGATAATATAACTAAGAAATTAAGTTAATAAATATTTTTAATTTAATGGTTTTTGATAATTCAAATATTAAATCCGGAGAATTTCCCCGGCAATTAAATAAAATTGAAAAAGAATTATTGTTTAAAATCTTACCGGAAAATAAAAAAGGATATTTGAATTACATGAATAAAATTAATGAATTAATGGTAATTGGATTAGGCAGGTTCGGAGGAAATAATTTTATCCTCGGAAAAAAGGATACTAATCCTGACCTGCAGTCTCCTTCAACACCAATTTTTGCCGCCGGAACTGTTTATTTGGAAGATGAAGAAATTGATATTACAATAAACGAGGAAATTGATGATGAAATTGAAGTTGATTTGTCTCCTAAAAATTCATCAGCTTTGCCGGAAAAATTAGAAATTGTAAAGACAAAAAGTTTTTCAGAATGGAATCCGGGAGATCTTGATCCTTATAAAAATAAAAAAGTTAGAGTAGTTCTAATTGAACAAGATAATTATGTTTTAGCTGTTGCAAGTGCTATAAATAAAATCTGGATTCATGATATTAATACTAGGGTTAATCATTTAATTCCGGTTAGTAATTTTTATAATGAATTAATGTCAGTAAAAAATATTAGGACAAAAGAAATCGTTTTAAATCCTAAGTTGTTATTTGAAAATATTGATGAATATTCAGATTCGGATTTGTTTTCGGCTTTTATAAAGTATAATAAATATATGAGAAGAATAAATTTAGATTACAATAAAATTCTTCATCAGCCTGAAGAGAAAAAAAGAAAACATTTTAAAAAGATTTTCAGCAGAGGGAAAAATTGACAAACGGTGAAATAATTGAAAAAGGTAAACAAGTAATCAGAATTGAATCTGAAGCAGTTGCAAATTTAGAGAATAGTATAAATGAAGATTTCATAAAAGCCGTTGATACTATTTATGAATCAACCGGAAGAGTTGTTTTAACCGGAATGGGTAAATCCGGATTGATTGCAAGAAAAATTGTTTCTACTTTAAATTCTACCGGAACTGCTGCAATTTATTTGCATCCTACAGATGCATTACACGGTGATCTTGGAATGGTGAGAAAAGAAGATGTAGTAATTTTGATTTCCAAAAGCGGGAATACCGAAGAAATCTCTAACCTTATTCCAATGTTAAAAAGATTAAATGTAAAACTAATTGCAATGGCAGGGGACAAGGAAAGCAGACTTGCATCTGAATGCGATATTTATTTGGATGTAGCCGTTAAAGAAGAAGCTTGTCCTCATGATCTGGCTCCTACAGCATCTACCACAGCAACTTTAGCTATGGGAGATGCACTTTCTGTTGCCTTGCTCCAAAAACGCAACTTTACTGCGCAGGATTTTGCTCTTCTTCATCCCGGTGGAAGTCTGGGTAAAAGATTATCACTTAAAATTAAAGAGATAATGATAAAAGGCGACAGTATTCCTAAAGTGAATGAAGAAGCTTCAATTAAAGACGTAATTTTAGAAATAACTTCCAAGAGGCTGGGAACAACCTGCATTATAAATGATAAAGGAATTTTAAAAGGAATTATTACCGATGGTGATTTAAGAAGATTGCTTGAACGTACATTGGAAATTAAAAATTTAAGAGCTAAAGATATAATGACTAAAAATCCAAAAGTTATGAAAGAAAATTATCTAGCATCCTTTGCATTGCAGCAGATGGAAAATTATAAAATAACTTCTTTAATAATTATTGATAATGAAAACCATCCGATCGGAATTGTTCACCTTCATGATTTAATAAATTTGGGACTTCGCCACCGATGAAATTAGTCTGGCTCTTTTTAATAACAATTTTAATTTTTTCAGGATGTTCCGAAGACAGAGTAAAACCTTCCGTGAATACTAATATAAATACTGAAGAATTACCGTCGCAGGAAAGCTGGAATGCTAAAGTTATATTTTCTGATTCAGGAAAAACAAGTGCAATACTTTATGCGGGTCATTTAAGGGTTTTTGATCAAGCAAATGAAACTTTGTTAGACAGTAATATTCATATTGATTTTTTTAATACGCAAGAAGTTAAAACTACGACACTTACTGCTTTAAAAGGAAGAGTCAACGGAAAAACAAATGATCTTTATGCAATTGACAGTGTCATTGCGGTAAGCGACAGCGGTGTTACATTAAAAACACAGGAATTAATGTGGAGAAATAAAGATCAGAAAATTGTTTCGGATAAATTTGTTACAATTATTACTCCGAAAGAAAAAATTCAGGGCTATGGTTTTGAATCGGATCAAAACTTAAATAACTATGTAATTTATAATATTACATACGTAACACGAATGGATACTGTTAATCAGAATAAAAATACCGGAACTAAAAACTAATTTTATTAAATGAATTTATCGAAACTAATTATAATATTTATGCTTGGACTTTTGAGTGTAAATATATTTGCACAGGAAGAAGTGATAACAATAGTTGGTGATAGTTTAGTCGGTAAAATGGTTAATGGCGAATCTGTGCGGGAAGTTTACGGCGATGTTGTTATGAAGCAGGGAAATGTTGTTGTAAACTGCAATAAAGCAATTCAATATATTTCCAGGAATGACGCTGAATTGATTGGTGACGTTATTGCTAAACAAGATAGCCTTACAATTAAAACTCCTAGAGCATTTTATTACGGCAATGAAAAGAAAAGCGAAAGTCACGACGGATTAATTTTAAATGATAAAAAAGTTATTCTCACGGCAGATTCCGGTGTATATTATTTTGATAATCATAAAGCTGTATTCAACAGTAATGTTACACTTTATGATACTGCTTCGACTTTAACTTCAAATGAACTGACTTATTTCAAAGATAACGATAAAGCAATTGCAGTTGGAAATGTAAAAATTGTTGATTCTGTAAATGTTATTAAAGCCGATAGTCTTACTTATTTTAGAAAAGATAGAATTGCATTTGCCGAAAATAATGTTCAAATAAGAAATGAAAAAAATAACTCTACTATTTACGGCAATCATCTTGAGGATTATGCAAAAAGGTCTTATTCAAAAATGACAAAAAATCCGCTGCTTATGCAGATTGATACCACTTATATAACAAAATTGGATACAACTGTATTTGGAAATATCGATACAGTTCATACTTTTAGATTAGACACTTTATTAATTAGTTCAATGGAAATGGAAGCTTTTAGAGACACATTAAATATTTTCAGAGCCATTGATTCTGTTGAAATTGTAAGAGGTCAATTTGCTTCCAAGAATGATTATACAATTTATTATAGGAATGCCGGAGAAATTGAGACTGATAAGTTAGATAAGAATTCTCCGCAGCCGATAATCTGGTATGAAAATTCACAATTGACAGGAGATTCTGTAAAAATATTTTTAGAAAAAAGCAGAATACGTAAACTTATTGTAAATAAAAACGCTTTTATATTATCACAAAATGAAATTTACAGTAAAAGATTCGATCAAACATCCGGAGAAAAAATAATTATTTATTTTGAAAACAGCAGGATTACTAAAACAAATATTTACGGCGGAGTTCACAGTATTTATTATTTGTATGAAGGCGATACTCCTAACGGTTTAACGAAATCTTCTTCGGAATCTGCAGAAATAAATTTTGAAGATAACAAAGTAAGTGTAGTAAGATTATACGGATCACCTACAAGTGAATATTATCCGGAAAATACTGTAATCGGAAAAGAACTTTCTTTTACATTGCCGGGATATGTGTTATATTCAAATCGTCCGACAAAAAAAAGTTTACTTAGAAAAATCAATTTAGAATCAGAATAAAAATTATGGCAACAACTTTAAGAAGTGAAGATCTTGTAAAGATTTATAAAAAAAGAACTGTTGTAAATAAAGTATCTATAAAAGTTTCCAAAGGAGAAATTGTAGGTTTACTTGGCCCGAACGGAGCAGGAAAAACAACAACTTTCTATATGATGATGGGAATGATTAAGCCGGAAAAAGGAAAAGTCTTTTTGGATGAAAAAGAAATAACGGGTGTTCCTATGTATAAACGAGCAAGAATGGGGGTCGGATATCTGCCGCAGGAAGCTTCAATTTTCAGAAGGCTTTCTGTCGAAGAAAACATTATGGCAATTCTGCAGATGATAAAATTAACCGAACAGCAGAGAAAAGAAAAATGTGAAAAATTATTAGAAGAATTAACAATAAAGCATATTAGAAAAAGTAAAGGTTTTCAGTTAAGCGGCGGAGAAAGAAGAAGAACAGAAATTGCAAGATCACTGGCAACTGATCCGAGTTTTATTTTGCTTGATGAACCGTTTGCTGGTGTTGATCCGATTGCAGTTGAAGATATTATGAATATTGTGGCAAACTTAAAAAACAGAGGAATTGGAGTTCTAATAACTGATCATAATGTTCACGAAACTTTAAGCATTGTAGATAATGCTTATATTTTAATTAATGGTGTAATTTTCAAGCAGGGAAAAGCTGAAGAACTTGCAGAGGACGTTGAAGTAAGAAAACTATATTTAGGTGAGAAATTTAAATTAGATAGATATTAATATTCCAAAATAATTTTAAAAAAATTTATTCGAAATGATTATTGAATTATAAAATTTAAAAATCCATCCAGTCATTTCTTCTGTTATATTATATAAGTACAATTTCTCATTTGTCTTTATCCTTTCTTACTTTTAAAGAGTTCTTCTTGAGTTCATTTAACTTTTTGTTAAAGATAATTTACTTTGAGGATAAAATCATATAAAAAGCTATCAATTGATAATTATCAAGAAATTGTAATTCTATTAAAAAATGAAAAAAACCGTACAAATAAAAATATTGCCGTTCATAAAGTATCTTGATATAAGTTCTTAAATTATAATATTTTTGTAAGAGTTATTTAAAGAAATAAAGCTTAAAATTTTGAAAAAAACAAATTCTACAGTACTTATTAAATCAAATTTTGGTTGTAAAGATTTTTAAAAAAAGCGGAGCCGAAAAATGCGATTATTTTTAACCAGTATATTATGTTCATTGATTTTTATAACAACATCATATTCGCAAAAAGAATTATCATTAAATGAAGCTATAAACATTGCGCTTCAGAGAAATACAACTCTTCAAAGAAACATAAATGCAATTAAAAATTATGAATCTGGAGTTATGTCTGCATACGGAAATTTTTTACCAAGTTTAAGTGCATCAGGAAGCTGGGGTTGGAACAGGTCGGAAGATGAAGGTACAACATATAACATTGGAAGTTTTGTTTATACTTCACCACCTTCTAAAACTGAAAGCCGGAGTTATAGTGCGGATGTTACTTCAAACGTAACATTGTTTGACGGATTAGCTAATTATGCAAACTTATCCAAAAGTAAAAATGATTTAGAAGCTGCAAGATTATCTTTAGAAAGACAAAAGCAAGATGTAGTTTTTCAAACCATAAGTGCTTATTACGATGTTTTAAATGCACAGCAATTATTAAAAGTTAAAGAAGATGATTTAAAATGGAACCAGAAGAATTTAGAAACAATTACTGAGAGAAATAAATTAGGTGCTGTTACTTTAGCAGATGTCTATTCTCAACAGGTAAAAGTTGGAAATGCGGAATTAGCTCTGGTCCAGGCTAAAAATACTTTTGAAACTGCAAAAAGTAATTTACTTTATTATTTAGGATTGGATGTGCTCGAAAATTATTCTTTTACAGATACCCTAACTTCAAATGAAAAAGATATTTTAAATAAAGATTTAACCAAGGACTATCAAAATATTTCTGATTTAGTTAACCGGGCAATGAAGTACAGATCCGATTATCAAAGCATGAAACTTAATTTGGAAAGTGCAAGTGAAAATGTAACTATTGCACGTTCAGGACATTTACCTTCTTTAACAGGACAGCTTAGTTTTAATTCTTATGCAAATTCAATTGATAAATTGAAAAATCTTTCTAATAAAAATTATCGTGTAGGCTTAACACTAAGCATTCCTATATTTTCAGGGTTTTCGGTTTCAGAAAGAGTTCAATCTGCGGAAGTTCAGGAAGAAAATACTAAACTTGATTTAACTGATATGGAAAGAGATATAAAAAGAAATATCCAAAAAACTTATTTGGATTTACAGGCTGCTGAAAAAGGACTAAAAGTAAGTGAGAAAAACGTTGAAGCTTCTGCAGAGAACAGAAAAATTGAACAAGAAAAATACTCGTTAGGTTCTGGAACTTTATTAGATCTATTAATTGCTAATTCCGATTATACAAATGCTCAAACAAATTTTATAGATTCGCAATTCAGTTATATTAAACTTAGTGAACAGCTAAAATATTATTTAGGTGTTTTAGATTATAACAAATATGAAAATAAACAATAAGATTGAAACAAATTCTCAATAAATAATGTAGAATTTTTTTAACCAAAGGAGAATATTTAAATGGCTAACGGAAAACAAAAAAAGTCGAAGAAGAAACTATTTATTTTTGGCGGAATTGGGTTGCTTGTAGTTCTTCTAGTCGTTATAGCATTTGTTAGCGGAGGTAAGGATGACATTGTTGCCGTTCAAGTTGAAAAGGCTCAGAAAAGAACAATAACTCAAAAAGTTTCTGCTACCGGTACAATTGATCCTGAATTTAAAGTTGTAATTACACCTGAAGTAACAGGGGAAATTGTAAATCTTCCTGTTAAAGAAGGACAGAAAGTTAAAAAAGGTCAATTATTAATTAGCATAAATCCTAAGCAATATATTGCTGATAAAGAAAGAGATGAAGCCAATTTAATGCAGGTTAAAGCAAACCTTGCAATGCGTGCAGCCGAACTTGCTAAAGTTAAGGCTGATTATGAAAGAGTTAAAGAACTATATAAAAAAGGACTTTCAAGTGATTCGGAGTTAGAAACAGCAAAATCTAATTATCAATCAACTGAAGCTCAATATCAAGGTGCACAAGCCAATGTAAAGCAGATGGAAGCAACTCTTAGAAGGACTATTGAGCAATTAAGCAAAACTTCAATTTATTCACCAATGGATGGAACTGTGAGTAAACTCAATGTTGAATTAGGTGAAAGAGTTTTGGGAAGCGGATTCAGTCAGGGAACTGATATGATGACGGTCTCGGATTTGAATAATATGGAAGCAGTTGTTGATGTTGATGAAAATGATGTTGTGCTTGTTCAAATAGGAGATACGGCTAGAGTAAAAGTTGATGCTTTTCGTGATAAAACTTTTAACGGAATTGTAAAACAGATTGGCAATAGTGCTCAAACATCAGGCGCTGGTACGCAAGAACAAGTTGTAAATTTTGAAGTAAAAGTAAAATTATTAAATCCGGGCACGGAACTGCGTCCGGGAATGTCTTGCACTGCTGATATTGAAACCGATACAAAAAATAATGTTATAAGTGTACCTATTCAAAGCGTTACTGCTAGGGAAAAGATGAATAAACCTGAAGAAAACGATGGTGTTTTGGTTGTTAAAAGTAATGAAAAGAAAACAAATGAAAATGAACCTGAACAAATCGTTTTTGTAGTTAAAAATAATAAAGTAAAATCAGTACCTGTTAAAACCGGAATTAGCGATGATAATTATATTGAAATTACTAAAGGATTAGATGCAGGCGAAACAATAGTAAGCGGAAGTTATAGGGCAATTTCAAGAGAACTTAAAGATGGTTCAAATGTAAGAATTGAAGACCAAAATACGCCTTTTGCTAAAAAATAAAAATCGGATTTAAAATGAATATTATTAATATTGAACATATTGCAAAAATATATAGTGTGGGTTTTGAGCAAGTTCATGCATTGAGAGATGTTTCTCTTCGAATTGATAAAAATGAATATGTTGCGATTATGGGACCATCCGGTTCAGGTAAATCAACCTTGATGAATATGCTTGGATGTCTTGATACACCAACTTCCGGCAAATATCAATTTAAAGAAGTTGATGTTAGCGAAATGACGGATAATGATCTCGCAACAATTCGTAATAAAGAAATTGGATTCGTTTTTCAAACATTTAATCTTTTATCCAGATCCGATGCTATTCATAATGTTGAACTGCCTTTAATTTATTCGGGCGTTTCTTCTTCAGAAAGAAGGGAAAGAGCAATGCAGGCTTTAAGTGATGTTGGACTTGGAGATAGGATGCATCACAAACCTAATGAATTATCCGGCGGACAAAGACAAAGAGTTGCGGTCGCAAGAGCCTTGGTTACAAATCCTTCAATTATTTTAGCGGACGAACCTACAGGAAATCTAGATTCCAAAACTGGTGAAGAAATTATGCTTCTATTTAATGAAATTTATGAAAAAGGAAATACAATAATCTTAGTTACTCACGAAGAATATATTGCCGAACATGCAGCCAGAATTATAAGAATTAAAGATGGACTAATCGAATCTGATAAACCGGTTGAAAATAGATATATTCCGAAAGTAAAAGTAGCTGCTCAATAATTTAATAAGAGATTTATTATGTCAAGAATGATTTTCGAAGTTAAAGAAAGTTTCTTTATTGCTCTAAGAGCAATTAGAGCAAACAAAGTTCGCTCGGGATTAACGATGCTTGGTATTGTAATTGGTATTTGGGCTGTAACAGTTATGAGTACTGCAATCAAAGGAATTAATAATTCGTTCCAAGAAGGTATTAGTTCTCTTGGTACCGATGTGTTATATGTGGATAAATGGGCTTGGTTTTCCAATGAGGATTGGTGGAAAATGCGGAATAGAAGAAATATAACAATGGAAGATTATGAAAAATTTAAAAAATTAGTGAAACTTCCTGTAGCCACTGCACCGGTGTTGGATAGTAGACAATCAATTAAATTTAGAGATAGAACAATTGATAATGTTTTTGTTAATGGTTCAACCGCAGATTACATCAGAACAACAAATTATACTTTTAACGAAGGCAGATTTTTTACGGATATTGAAAGTAATGCTTCCAGATATGTAGCTGTTATAGGTAGTGAGATTGCTAAAAATTTGTTTCCCAATTCAAACCCCTTGGATAAATTAATTAAGATAGGCGGTGTAACTTATAAAATTGTTGGTGTCCTGGATGAACAAGGCAGTTTTATTTTAGGAAGCTTCAACCCTGATAATCAAGTATTTGTACCTATAGGTACGATATTTAAAAGTTTTATTGGCGCATCTTTCGGTTCAATTACAATAAATGTTAGAGCCGCAAGTCCTAAAATGGTAGAAGATACTAAAATCGAAGCTGAAGGAGCGATGAGAAGAGTTAGAGGTCTTTCCGTCGGTGAAGAAAACGATTTTTCAATAAATCAGCAGGAAGGTTTAATTGATAATTATAATAAAATTGTAGGAGTAATTCAGATTGCTGGTTTATTTATTACTGGACTTTCTTTATTTGTTGGAGCAATAGGAATAATGAATATCATGTTTGTTTCAGTAAAAGAAAGAACTAGAGAAATTGGCATAAGAAAAGCAATTGGCGCAAAAAAAAGAACGGTCTTAGGACAATTTATCCTGGAGTCTTCCACAATATGTTTAATGGGAGGTTTTGTTGGTTTGATATTAGCCATACTAACAAGCATGCTGTTAAACCAATTTTTTCCGACTTCAGTTCAGTATGATGCGGTTACAATTGCTATTCTAGTTTCATTAGCAACCGGAGTAATTGCAGGTTTAGCCCCCGCATATACTGCTGCAAAAATGGATCCGGTAGAAGCATTGAGGTATGAATAATGAGAATTAGTGAAATATTTTCAGTTTCCTTTCAGTCATTAAAAAATAACAGACTTAGAACTATGTTGACTGTTTTAGGTGTAGTTGTTGGAATATTTTCAATCATAGTTATAATGACTATTATTACTATGCTTCAAACAAGTATTGAAAGCGGATTTTCGCAGCTAAGTAAAAATACTTTTCAAATACAAAAATATCCCGCCTTACATGCAGGAGGTCCTGGATCTTGGGCAAAATATAGAAACAGAAAAGATATTACTTTGGATGATTTTTATAGATTAAAAGATATGCTTAAGCAAGCTAAATATGTGGGTGCTGAACAATGGTCATTTGGAAAGGTAATTTCTTATGAAGGTGAAAAAACTAATCCGAATATTTCGGTAGCTGGAATTACAGCCGGAGCGATTTTAACTAATAATTGGGTGGTCGGTAGAGGAAGAGAAATTAGGGATTTAGATGTAAATTATTCCACAAATGTTTGTGTTATTGGTCAGGGAATTGTGGATAAACTATTTCCATTTTTAAATCCAGTAGGTAAAACGATAAGAGTAGACGGAAAACCTGTTAAAGTTATTGGTGTTTTCGAAAAACAGCCGGCGATGTTCGGACAAAGCAGGGATAATTTTTTAGTAATGCCGATTACCACATATCATTCTTTCTGGGGAAAAAGAGGTAGAAGTATTAATATTACTGTAATGTCAAATTCTGATCAAGATTATAATCCTACAATTGAAGCCGCTATTGGTTACATGAGGATAATTCGTGGTGTAAAACCGGGTCAGGATAATGATTTTGATATCTTTAGCAACGAATCTATGATTTCTCAAGTTAACGATATTACTGGTGGTGTTAAAATCGGTGCAATAGCAATATCTATTATTGCTTTGCTTGCTGCAGGTGTGGGGATAATGAATATTATGCTTGTGTCTGTTACTGAAAGAACAAGAGAAATAGGAATTAGAAAAGCAGTTGGTGCGAAAAAGAAGAATATTTTAAGCCAGTTCTTAATTGAAGCAATAGCTCTTTGTGTGCTTGGCGGAATTGTGGGAATTTTACTAGGAGTAGGGATAGGGAATTTTGCCGGAAGTTTTTTAAATGCAAAAAGTGCAATTCCTTATGATTGGGTGTTAATTGGTTTGTCTTTATGTGTTCTGGTGGGTGTTATATTCGGTACTTACCCTGCTTATAAAGCTGCAAATATGGATCCGATTGAAGCCTTGAGGTACGAATAGATTAGCTTTTGTGTAATAATTTATTTAAAAACCGGACTTTGTTCCGGTTTTTTCATTTTTAGGACTATTTTTTCATATAAACAATATAGACTTGATAAAAGAAGTGCTTAAATTTAGATTTCTGATTCAAAAACAAATTTCGTCTTTTGGAATTACACAAAAAATTTTTCTTTTTAATAATTTTTCTGCTTGTACAAATTTCATTATTTGGACAACAAAAATATTACTATTCAGTAGTAACGGATACAATTCCAATTAATTTTGAAAACAGCTATAGTCTTTCTCATGTATCAATTGTTCCTTTTAGTGAATCTATCTTATTAAGAGGTAAATCTTTAAAATCCAGTGACTATAAAATATCTTATCAAACTTCCACATTTCAATTAAGTGATTCTCTTCCTTATTCAGTTTTTGATACTTTGTTCGTAACTTATCAAACTTATAACCTTTTACTGAAAAAAGAATATAAAAAGCGAAGTCTCGTTATTAAATACAACTCAGAATTTGGTGATACAGTAAAGGTTGCAAAAAACGAAACAGGAGGATTTACATCCGAAGATATTTTTGGAAGCAATATTGAAAAAAGCGGAACAATTGTAAGAGGTTTTACGGTTGGTACAACAAAAGACTTTTCTTTAAATAGCGGATTAAGACTTCAGCTTTCCGGAAAGCTTGCCGATAATATTGAGGTAGTTGCTGCTCTTACCGATGAAAATACTCCAATTCAGCCTGAAGGTAATACAGAAAGACTTCAGGAACTGGACAAAGTTTTTATTCAAATTAAACATCCAAATGCTGTTGGCACTTTTGGAGATTATCAGCTTACGAAAAACTATGGTGAATTTGGTGTAATCAACAGAAAACTTCAAGGTCTTCTAGGAGAATTTAACTACAGTGGGCAAAATGCATATATTGCATTTGCCAGTGCAAAAGGAAAGTTTAACACAAATAATTTTAACGGCACCGACGGAGTTCAAGGTCCGTATAGATTAACAGGTGCAAATGGAGAACCAAGTATAATAATTATAGCGGGAAGTGAAAACGTTTATGTAGACGGTGTGCAAATGAAACGTGGCGATGCAAATGATTATACAATAGAATATTCAAATGCGACAATTACTTTTACTCCAAATAGGTTAATAACTTCAGCCAGCCGCATATCTGTTGATTTTGAATATACAGATCAAAGATATCAAAGGAATTTATTTGCTTCCGGTGTTCAGGGTAATTTTTTCGAAAATAAAATGGATGTAAAATTTCAGTATATAAGAGAAGGCGATAATCAGGATGCTCCAATAGATATTACGTTATCTGATTCAGATAAAACAATTTTAAAAAATGCTGGTGATAATAGATTAAAAGCCTCTAAAAGCGGTGTATCTCTTGCTCAACCAGATTCTTTAGGCCGAGTAATTGGAATATATCAAAAAATAGATACCGTAATAAGCGGAACTCAGTATCCGTATTACAAATATAATCCCGGTGATTCTTTATCACTTTATAATGTAACTTTTAGTTTTGTCGGCGATCAAAAAGGAGATTACGCTAAACAAAGTTTAGGCAACTATACATTTGTCGGTATTAATCAGGGAAGCTATTCACCAATAATATTTTTACCGCTGCCTGAATTAAAACAAATGGGAAATGTGGTTTTGGACTTTAATTTATTTGAGGGCATAAAATTAAGTTTAGAATACGCTGGAAGTTTATATGATAAAAATCGTTTTTCAAATTTAGATCAAAGTGATAATTATGGATATGCAAGAAATATTTTCCTTCAAATGAATCCTAAAAAAATAAATATTGGGAAAATAAGTTTGGGAAAAGTAGGTTTTTCTTACAAGGACCGATTTATTCAAGATAGGTTTACTGCCTTAGATAGATTTAACTCTGTTGAATTTAATCGGGATTATAATATCTCTCAGGATGTTTCATCTGAAAGTGAAACTTTAAGAGAATTAAATTTAAACTTAATTCCAATTGATGATTTAAATATTAATTCTTCTGTTGGTTTATTGAAAAAAGGTGATAATTTCAGTTCGAATAGATATAATAATATTATAAAACTCACAAATAATTCTGACTATGAAATAAATTATAACCTGGATTATGTAGATACTAAAAACTTGGATTTAAAGAGTTATTGGTTACGGCAAACCGGAAATGCATTTTATAAAATATGGAAATTAAAACCCGGAGTTGAATTTTTAGCTGAAAATAAAAAAGATTTTACTGTAAGCAGCGATTCGTTGTTAAGCACCAGCTTAAAGTACAATGAGATTGATCCATTCATTCAATTAAATAATTTAAGCGGAATTGACTTATCTGCTAAATATTCAGTCCGGAAGGATTATTTACCTTTAAATGGAATTATGCAATATGAATCAAAATCTCTAACTCAGTTTTATACTTTATCTTATCATGGAATAAAAGAAGTTAATTCTACATTTAATTTTACATATCGATCAAAAAAATATAAAGGAGAATTCAGGAATCAAGGTAACCTAGATAATGAAACAATATTAATTCGTTCTCAATCAGGTTTTAGATTTTGGGATCCTTTATTAAACGGGAATTTATTTTATCAAGTATCAACACAAAAAACTGCAAAACTGCAGAAGGTTTTTGTAAGAGTTCAATCAGGAACAGGGAATTACAAATATCTTGGAGATTTAAACAATAACGGAATTGCTGATGAAAATGAATTTGAACCAACTAATTTTGAAGGAGATTATATTCAGGTTACTGTTCCGACTGAAACATTATATCCGGTTATAAACTTGCAAACCAGTACTAGATGGAAAATAAAATTCAGTGAGCTTTTTGATAAATCATCAACACTCGGGTTTTTATTTAATCCATTATCCACAGAAACTTACTGGCAAATAGAAGAAAACAGCAGGGAACCGGATTATAAAAGAATATATCTTTTAAATTTTGCATATTTTCAGAATCCTGAAACAACAATTCACGGTTCAAATTATATTCAGCAGGATATTTTCTTGTTCGAAAATGATCCTGAATTTTCTTTAAGATTCAGGTTTGCACAAACTAAAAGTCTCGATCAGTTTAATGATGGAACATTTAAATCTTACAGCAGAGAGAGAAGTCTAAGGATAAAATTTAAATTGATTGAAGAACTTGGCAATCAAACTGATCTTTTCACTAAAAATGATAATGCCGGCGGGCCTGCTTCCTCGAACAGAAATAGATTAATTACAAGCAATGGAATGACAACAGATTTTTCTTACAGACCACAAAGAAATATTGAAGTAGGTTTTAAAATTGAAGTCAGCAGAAAAGAAGATGACTTTCCGGCAAGTCCCACAATAATAGATAAAAATGCACAGACATTAAGATTTAATTTATCTCTTTCGAGTAAGGGAAGGTTAAATATAGAAATTGAAAGAGACGAATTAATTTCTAACACAAATCAAAATTTTCTCCCGTTCGAATTAACGGAGGGAAATGTGATTGGAAAAAACTATTACTGGAGATTAAATTTTGATTACCGGCTGTCAAATAATCTGCAATCTTCCGTTAATTATGACGGAAGGGTTTTAGGCGGCGGAAAAGTGATCCACACCGCAAGAGCTGAAGTAAGAGCTTACTTTTAGCCAAAAATTAAAGAAAATATTTCATTATTTACTTTACTAATTAGAAAATATTATTTATTATTTAGCAACTATTTTAAACCTTTTCTACTAGCGGGGGCGCTAAGCTACATAATTTTCTGAAGTCTTATTTAAAAACAATTTTAGGAGTTTTTATGAAAAAAATTATCCTGATTGCAATGTTGTATTTTGCTGTGCAAGGTAACTTGTTTGCCCAAAGCTATACACCGCACCCTTATTTTAGCGGAGGTATTAATTTAGGTTATAATAATGGTTTTGGACTGCAGGGAAATTTAACCTTTTCCAATTTCGCAATGGATTTTCCATTTTCAGTACGTTTAGGTTTAGGTTATACAAGTGTGGATCCCGGAAGCCCCGAAAAAGCACGTGTTATTTTTATTAATGATGCTACTAACGGTGTACCCGAAAAAAGTGGAACAGTTTGGGATTTCAGAATGGATTTTCTTTATCATGTAAAAATATTTTCTTTAAGAAAAGCTGATATTTATGCCGGCCCAAGATATTCTCAATTCTCTGGAGATTTCAAATTTATTGACGGAAATGAGTTCTTTAGTATTAATAGCAATCAATGGGGATTTGGTCTTGGCGCAGAAAGCAGTTTCTTATTAGCATCAAGATTAGATCTAGTTTTTTCTACGGGTTTTGACTACTATTTTTCAAATACTATTCAAGGACATGATACATCATATAGCCCTGATGGTGAGATAATAAATGGAAGAAAAGATT
This sequence comes from uncultured Ignavibacteria bacterium, assembly GCA_963713505.1. Taxonomy (GTDB): domain Bacteria; phylum Bacteroidota; class Ignavibacteria; order Ignavibacteriales; family Ignavibacteriaceae; genus CAVQMC01. Next base: position 204,831 of record CAVQMC010000020.1, read on the forward strand.
ACACATACAAAGATGCGGACCAAGCAATAAATCAGCCTAAATTTATATATAAAGCAATGGTTGGTTTTAATTATTTCTTCTAAAAAATCTCTAATCTTTGTGATGAATGATATGAAAACTAAAAATAAAAAGAGCTATTATATTTGTTATAATAGCTCAATAAATATACTTTTATATATTTTTAACAATTATTTAAAAGTTGATTAACATAATAATAATATAAGTGCTTTATTTTATTTAAGAATTTATAATAAATATTAGTGTTATAAAAATGGATAAAGATCAAAAAACTGATAATTTCCCAAAGAAAATGTTCTATGTGGATTTGAAAAAAGGAAAGAAAAAATTTATTAAAGAATTCCATAACGAATCACAAGAGAATAAAGTTTTTTTTACTTTGAAAAACGACGAATGGCAGCAGGAATATTTTCTAATCTATAATTCTTATAAAACTGAAAGATTTGATTAAACATTATTCCCGGTATCGATTTTATTCTGTTTGAATTTGATTTTTTACCTTTGATCTCTTTCTGCGCTTGAATCTTCTGAAAGCATAAAAAAATTGTGAAATGAAATGAGCAGGGAAAGGAGATATCAAACCATAAACATCTGCTTTTTGTTCTTCGGGAAAATAAGCTGTACCGAAAATCCAATCCCAAATTGCAAGCTTAGTTGAAAAATTTCTGTTTCTTCCTTTTCCGGTTGTATGATGCCAGCGGTGCATTTCCGGGCCGTTTATAATGTACTGTAATTTTCCTGTATGAATATTTAAATTAGAATGAATATACATTCCCCACAACGCGCTTATTACACCTTTGTAAGCAATGACTTCAGGCGGAGAACCTAAAAGAACAATTGGTAAAAATTCCACTGTTTGATTTATTAATATTTCCATTGCGTGAGATCTTGAACCGGAAAGCCAGTCTACTTTTTTAGGGGAATGGTGTGCTTCGTGAATTCTCCATAACCATTTATTTTTATGCTGCCATCGATGCATCCAGTAAATGTATAAATCGTGAGTAATTGTAAAAAAGACTAGCTGCAGCCAAATCGGAAAATCATTAAATAATTTTAATCTTGAAAGTCCGGTTGTATTATCTATAAAATGAATTATATAACTAAATATTATTATTCCAAGAATATAACTTTGTGCAATTGTATAAAGAGCAAGATCGTCAAAAAAACCTTCTCTTAAAACTTTTTGTCCTTTGTTGTACGGGAAAATTCTTTCAATTATAATAAAAAATAATGCTGCAGAAACTATAATTATCATAGATGTTGCTTCCGCAGAAGATAAATTCCGGAAATAACTTATAATTGCTTCGTATATATTTTCAATAAAATTTAATGTCATGATCAATCAGTTATCTTCGTTCATATTTTAATAAATTAATAAATGAATGATATTTCATAAAGTCACATATATGTAAGATTAGTGACTAAAAACAAAAATTAAATTACAGTTTTATGTCTTCTTAATTTTTTCAGACTGCTTAATTCACTTTCGTAAACTTTCTTAATACCATCTCCAAGTGCCAATTCAACATCACGGATATTTGATACTAGTTTCTGCATTCCCACAATTTCAACAGATGCTGCTTGATCTGTTCCCCACATGGCTCTATCTAAGGTTATATGTCTTTCAACAAAACTTGCACCCAAAGCAACCGCAGCTTGAGTTGGAGCTAATCCAACTTCATGACCGGAATAACCGATAGGATATTTTGGATATTTGGTTTTTAATGTGAGAATCATATTTAAATTTAATTCTTCATTTTTACATGGGTATGAAGAAGTAGAATGTGCAACCATTAATTTATCTGAGTTTATTATTTCTACAGCATTTTCAATTTCTTCAATAGTTGACATACCTGTTGAAAGCATAATAGGTTTATCTAATTTTCTTAATTCTTTCAGCAAATCATCATCTGTTAATGTAGCTGATGCGACTTTGTACAATTCAGGATTAAATTTTTCAATAAATTCTACAGATTCTTCATCCCAGCATGAAGCAAACCAAACAATATCTTTTTCCTTGCAGAAATTTACAATTTCAGAAAATTGTTTTTCATCAAACTCAACTTTATGCCGATATTCAATATATTTCATTCTACCCCATGGAGTATCCCTTTCCACATCCCATTGTTCTCTGGGAACACAAATTTCCGGAGTTCTTTTTTGAAATTTAACGGCATTGCATCCAGCATATTTAGCACCTTCAATCATCTTTTTTGCAATATCAATAGAACCGTTATGGTTTATTCCAATTTCTGCAACAACAAAAACCGGTTCACCATCTCCTATAAAACGGTTACCAACTTTTACTTTTCTATTAGACTCCATTTAATTCCTCGTAATTGATTTAGGAAATTTTTCTTCTTTTTTACATCATTCAGATTTTAATGCAATAATCAATTCTGCAAATTCTCTGAATGCACCGTTTCCTCCTTTATTTTTACATATGTAATCGACTTTATCTTTGATATATTCTAAAGTATCATTCGGACAAGCGGTAAAACCGACAAGATTAAATAATTCAATATCATTTACATCATCACCGATAAATGCAATATTTTCAGGTTTTAATTTGCTTTGTGTAAGAATATCTTCAAACAATTTCTCTTTATATTTTACACCGGTATATAAATATTTAATTTTCAATTTCTCAGCTCTTTTTTTAACTGAACCTGATTGTTCACCCGTAATGATTCCGGTTTCAATATTCATTAATTCACGAAGTCTTTCTACTCCCATCCCATCTCTTATAGAAAAGCGTTTAAGTTCTTCTCCTTTAATAGAATAGTAAACTCCTGTATCAGTTAAAACTCCGTCATTATCTGTTAGAACTAATTTAATTTTAGATGCTTTTTCTTTTAAATGCTGATTTTCATCTTTAAGTTTTTTATCTATTACCATGCTGTCCATCCTCCATCTACTATAAGATTAGCTCCGGTCATATAATCAGAAGCTTCACTAGCTAGAAATACTAAAGCTCCTTTATAATCTGTTGGTTTTGCCATTCTGCCTAAAGGAGTTCTTGATGAATAATTTTCTATAAAATAATCTTCCTGATTATTTTCAACACCGCCAGGGGAGAGTGTATTAACTCTAACACCTTTATTTCCCCAGTAAGAAGCTAAAAATCTCGTGAATGAAATAACAGCTCCTTTTGTCACAGGATAAGCTGCAGATTTATAAAAGTTCTGTTTTCCTTTTTTGTCTTTATATAAGGATTGATCCGGAGCTACAATTCCATAAGTTGAAGCAATATTAATTATGCTTCCTTTTCCATTTTCAGCCATTCCTTTGCCTACAATTTGGGAGCATAAGAACATTCCGGTTATATTAACATCAATAGATTTTTGCCATAATTCCAATGGATAATTTTCAAACTTTGATAATTCTGCAGCCGCTGCTGGATTTTCAAACATATCATTAATTGCAGCATTATTAACTAAAATATCTATTTTGTTAAAATAGTCTAATCCCTTTTGATTTAATGCTTTAACGGAATTTTCTTGAGTAATATCGACACCAAGGCCCACACTTTTTGTATTTAGAGTGGAAGCAAATTCGCTGCATTTTTCTTCATTTAAATCAGCGACAATAATATTTGCTCCGGCTTCAGATAACGCTCTGCAATGTTCTTTCCCGATTAAACCTATTGCTCCCGTAACAATTGCAGTTTTTCCTTCCAACGAAAAAAGATCTTTTACAGACATTTATTTTATTTCCCCTTATACTTTCTGCTTTGGTTTTGTATTAAAGTCACTTGTTTTTCTAAATACTGGTTGAACCGGTTCACCTTTTAAATATCCTTTCACATCATTTTCATCAACTGCTTTCTTTAGAATTGGGAGCACTTCATTGTATACCTTTAAAGTGTAGTCAACATCTTCATCCGAATGAGAGAAAGACATATTATGAAATCCTCCCCACAAAATTCCTCGTTTAATCATTTCCTGTTGAACTAAAGATTTTAACTCAAGAGGATTTCCAGCGGAAGCATCAAAAGTTATGATTGTTCTGCATTCAAACCCGGAACATTTTGTATAATTCATTCCAAGATCTTCAACAATTTTATTATAACCTTCTTTTAGTTTTTTGCCCTGTTTAGAAAGATATTCCGGAACATTCTTTTCTTTTAATTCGTTTATGGTCGCTTTAACAGCAGCTAATGAAAGAGCTTCACCGCCGAAAGTTGTATAAAAAAATACATCTTTATCAAATAAATCCATTACATCTTTTCTTCCTGTAATTACAGAGATAGGCATACCATTAGCAATTGCTTTTGAAAAGCAAGCTATATCAGCTTTAATGCCGAAATATTCCTGCGCGCCTCCGAGAGCAACTCTAAAGCCAGTCCACATTTCATCGAAAATCAATAGAGTTCCATTTTCCTTGCATAATTCTTTTAACTTCTGAAGAAAATTATCTTTGGGAGCTTCAAATACAAATGGTTCAAGAATAATACAAGCAGTATCATCATCTAGGGAATCTTTAACTGAATCGAGATCGTTATAATTGAATGTATAAGTTAAATCTTTTACTTGATCCGGAATACCGATATTTCTTGCTGTTACACTTACATACCAATCGTGCCAGCCGTGATAACCGCAGCATAAAACTTTATTTCTACCAGTATAAGCTCTTGCAACTCTAATTGCTGCAGAAGTTACATCTGCACCGCTTTTACTATACCTTACACTTTCTGCGTTGGGAACAATCTCTCTAATTAATTCTGCAACTTCAACTTCAAGCGGATGCATCAAAGAAAATGTTATACCGTCTTTTAATTGAGCTTTAATCGCTTCATCAACTTTGTCATAAGAATAACCAAGAGAAAGCGGACCGATTCCCATTAAATAATCAAGATATTCATTTCCATCTACATCCCAAACATGTGAGCCTTTGCCTCTTTGTAAATATTTGGGAGCAATTCCTTTAATATTTTGAGTCGGCCCTTTTGCAAGAGTTTGAGTTACTGATGGAATTAATCCCAACGCTCTTTTATATAATTCATCTGATTTTTCAATTACAGGATAATTATCATTAAATTTTACTGAATTTGCCATAATATCAACTCTTAATTTTAAGATTAAATAATTTTTGTTTGTTCTTTTTTAATAGTTTTTAATTCATTTAAATGATTTCTGTACCAATTAACTCCATTATATTGCGCATTTATTTTTTTGATTTCAGGTTTTCTCTTTAATAATTCTAAAATATCAGCTAGTCCGAAATTTTTATTTTCTTCATAAAGTTCATCATAAATTTTTTTAATAAAAGAATAATCTTCGAGATAGTCTATTGTAAATCTATAAGACATTGAATAGTCAAGACCGGTTTCCCAATCTACATTACCAATTTTAAATACATCTGGATTTTCCCAGAAATAGGGAGTTGTATGTTCACGTTCAAAAGATCTTTCAGCTTCTTTCCAGGCTTTCTCTAAAATTTCAACACTCATTATTTCAACATCGTTGCCGTCGGGATATGTTGCAGGATGAAGATTGCTTACATAATCATAATTTTCAAAATTATCTAAATAAAACTTGATAACTTTTGTAATTATTTTAGGATCAATTAAAGGACAGTCGGAAGGAATTTTAACAACTGCATCTGCATTAAATATTTTTGCAGATTGATAATGACGGTCTAGTAAATCAGTCTGATTACCTCTGAAAACATTAATATTATTTTCTTTACACAACTTTTCTATTACGTCATCAGATTTGTCGGTTGTTGTTGCAATTACAATTTCACCAGAATATTCTGTAGTGGCAACTCTTTCGTACATTCTTAAAAGAAGAGGTTTTCCAGCCAAAGGCATTAAAACTTTATTCGGCAGTCTGCTGGATCCCATTCTGGCCTGAATTACAGTTACAACCTTAGACAATTAATTTCCCTTATTTTAATGAGAGTAGATTACGCATCAACGTATTTTTGTTTCGACTTCGACTTTTTCTGAAATAATTTAGGTTTATTATCAAAAACAAAAGATTCTTTTAACGGCTCGGTTAATTTTTCTTCTGCCAACAATTCTCTGGCAACAGTTGCAATATTTAAGGACGAAGTCCCGTCGTTCTGTATCGGCAGAAGTTTTTTTAATTCATCCAATCTAAATTTTGAATAAACCTCTTTTCCTAATGCTAATCCAACATAAACAACTGAAGAATATCTTGTAATCAAAACATCGCAGTTTGCAATCATATGCTCTGTATTTCCTTTATGATAAACCAATGCTCCCGGCGCATGTAAATTTATTTCTGCAGTAGCTCTTTCAACATTTTCATTCGGGTGAAGTTTAAAAATTAATTGTTTACCGTCAGCTATCTTTTTTGCTTTTTCGATAAACTTTTTCCTGTTTTCAAATTTATAAGTTTCCCTGGAATCGGAAGTGGCCACTAAAACAAAATTTTTATGCGGAAAATCATTATTTAAATATTGCTTGCAGTTATCAAAATTCGGAATCCCGGTTACGGATATTTTCTCTTCTTTAACACCTTTTTTTATAAAGTGTTCTTTATAGCCTTCGGAAGCAACACAAAATTTATCATAATCATCAGATAAACCGGTTGTTGATGTGCTTGCAAGCCAGCGCGGCAGTTTGAATTTTTTTACTAAATGATACATTAAATTTTCAGGGTCGGTCATTCCTTCCTGAACTAAAATGACTTTTTTATCTTTTATATTTTTCGGGACAATTAAATCGCTGCATGTAAATACTAAATCATAATTATTGTTTTTTCCTTCAAAATCTATATTAAGTTCATTCTCCTGAAGATATTTTATAGTTCTTTTACGGAATTGGCCGCCTAGTAAACTGAAATCTAATAGAGAAGTATTTGATAATGCTTTTATAAAACCTTCACTGTAATAAGGAGTAAAATAACAATTGTAGTCTGAAAGATGAGTAGAAATCTTATGCATCATTGTAGTTTGGTTCATTGAACCGCAAATAAAAAGGATTTTTCCTTTATACATAATATTCCGTTTAATTGTGAATGATGTTTATAAAAATAATCTAAATTTTTCCGTTAAATGTTAATATATTGTTAAATTATTAACTATTTGTGAAAACTAAGACTACTTTTTACTGAGAAATTTAAAATGACTTTTTAAAATAATGATTATTATAATCTAAAATCAATTACATATTTGTGATTTTAATTATTATTGAAGAAATTAAAAAAAAGTGAGAAAGTGACTGAATATCGGTATTTTTTTATTCATTTATATTTGAAAGTGATTTTTTGATTATTTAAATTAAATCCAGATAATTATTCCAAAACAACAAGTGTGCAAATGAAAATTGTTAAACCAAAAAAACTTTCAAAAGGGGACGTGATCGGTATAATCTCACCTTCATCATCACCAGAAGACTTAAGCACAATTAATAAAGGTGTTCAATATTTAGAGAATTTGGGATATTCTGTCGATGTCGGTAAAAATGTCGGAAAATTCAGAGGTTATTTAGCAGGTGATGATAATGATAGATTAACAGATTTACATAATATGTTTAAGAATAAAAATGTAAAAGCTGTTATTTGTGTTCGCGGGGGATATGGCTCTGGCAGACTATTAAATAAAATTGACTACAAATTAATAAAAGATAATCCAAAAATATTTGTAGGATACAGCGACGTTACAGCTTTGCAAATGGCATTTTTGAAAAAGACCGGGTTAGTTACATTTGCAGGACCAATGATCGCTGTCGATTTTTGCGATTCCATAAGCCAGTATACAGAAGAAATGTTTTGGGCGCTTATAACAAGTAATAAAAAATATGGTAAAATAAATCTGCCCAATGAGGAAAAAATATTTGGTTTAACAAAAGGAAATGCAAAAGGGAAATTTATTGGTGGGAATTTGGCAACGTTTACTTCTTTAATTGGAAGCGACTATTTGCCGTCTATTAAAAACACTATACCAATTTTTGAAGATGTTGGTGAACTTCCGTATAAATTAGATAGAATGTTTAATCAGTTATCTTTAAATAATTTCTTTAAAGAAATTAATGGACTTATTCTCGGAACATTTCATGATTGTAATGAGCATGATCCGGCTAAAAAAACTTTGACACTCGGTGAAGTAATTTCTGATTATTTAAGCCAGCTTTATATTCCGGTGGTCTATAATTTTAAACATGGTCATTTAAAAGATAATATTACGGTTCCGTTTGGAATTGACGTTAAAATAAATGCTTCAAGAAATACTGTAGAGATTACTGAAAATGCAGTTGGCTAATCGATTGTTAAAACAAAAGTTATTAAAAGTAGTTAAACTTTATTATAAGATATAAATTTAAAATATTTATCGGGTAAGTTTGAGCAGAAATGATTGGCATTCTCCAATTTATTAAAAATTCCAAAAACTGTTGAACCTGTTCCTGTCATTAATGAAAATAATGCTCCTGATTCATCAAATTTATTTTTGATCTTTTGAATTTCCGTGTATTTACGAAAGACAACCTCTTCAAAATCATTAAATACTTTAAGCCTTAATTTTTTAAAGTCTTCCTCCGATTTTAAATCTCCTAAATCTCTTAGACTAAATTTGGATTTATGCGGAATTATATTTTCAAATGCCCATTTTGTAGATATGTGAATTCCGGGATTTACAATTACAATTGGAAAATTAATTTTAAATTTTAATGGTGATATAATTTCACCTCTTGATTCTGCAAAGGAAGGAATAGGATTTAAAAAATATGGAACATCAGAACCTAATTCCAAAGCAAAATTTGATAACTGATCTATAGTAAATTTAAGATCAAATAAATGATTAATCGCCGATAAAGTAAATGCAGCATTAGAACTTCCGCCGCCGAGTCCGGCGCCGATTGGAATATTCTTTTCTAAATATATATTTACATTTAACCTTTTATCGGATATTTTTTCTAAAAGTCTAATTGCTTTAATTATTAGATTTGAATTTTCTTCATTTAACTGTTCATTATTTGAATTAAAATTTAAATTATCCGATTTCTCAAAATTGATTATATCATAAAGGTTTAAAGGATAAAATATTGTTTCAAGATCGTGAAAACCATCCTGTCTTTTCCTGATTATATTCAACCCTAAATTAATTTTAGCAGGGGATTTAACCTTAAGCTTTTCCATCTAACAGATTTTTTATTTCTTTAATATGATTAGGACTTGAACCGCAGCAGGCTCCAATAAATGAAGGAGAGAATTTTAATAATTTAAATATTTCGGAAGAATAATCAGTAGGGGAAATTCCGCATGCAATTTTTTCATCTGTATAATCTCCGCTTCCGCAATTAAAATAAACTCCCCAGTTAACATCTTTTTTTAAATACTTTTTTAACTTTGTAAAATAATCAGGCATAACGCAATTAAAACTTATTGCTAAAGGTGAATAATCCAAAATAAAATTAATTGTTTCAGAGATTGGTTCACCGGAAAGTAAATGAATTCCGTCAAAAGAAAATAAACTAATAACATAGGGAATTTTATTTTTACTGCAGTATTTACAAATTATTTTTATCTCATCTAAATGACTTTGAGTTTCATTTAAAATGAAATGTGCTCCCAAATCATACAATAAATCAATATGCTTTTGATGATTATATTCCAAAGATTTTTTTGATATTTCTCTTTTAACTTTATAACAGTCTTCAGCGGGAGCATTAGAACCGGCAATAAAAACCGGTAAATTTTCTGCAGCTTCTTTGGCAATTTTAATACTGTTTTTTACCAAATTTTCAATTTTCAGTTCAGGAAAATCCTTTAGTGCTTCCGGATTTGTTCTGAATGTATTAGTTGTGATAATATCTGCTCCGGCAATTATATATTCTTTATGGATTTTTAAAATCTCTTCAGGGTTGTCAATATTAAGTTTCGACATCCACATTGCTCCGGAACTTTGCATATTTTTCTGCTGAAGAAGACTTCCCATTGCTCCGTCTAAAATAAAAGGACGGTTAATTCTTTTAGAAAGAGAAAAAGGATTTATATTTTTACTTAACAGCATTTTTTACTTTATGGTCTTTGCTGAAATAATTTTCTACTTCTTTTATCATTTTATCCAGATCAATCATTTGAATACATTCAAGATTATACGGACAGACTTTCTTCCAGCATGGAGAACAGAAAAGATCTTTTTGAAATAATTTTACACCTCGATCGTAAAGATCAATTTCCGTCCAGCAGCTTACACCGAACCAGGCAATAACATATTTTTTTAGTGCAATTGCTAAATGCATTCCGAATGAATCACCGGTTATTACAACATCTGCGATATCTTCGAAACATGCTCCTTTGCGAACGCCTAAATTTGTCGGAGTATTAATTATTTTATCTTTAAAATGAGAATAAATAACTTCGTTTCTTTCTGTATCTTCAGGACCGCCGAGCAATACAATTTTATATTTATTAAGCTTTAAGAGTTCATCAATTAAATAAATGTGCTGCTCAATTGTCATTTTTTTGTTTGGATATAAATTTGAACAGCCGGTATTAAATCCCACAACATTATCTTTATCTGAAATTCCGACATTTTCTTTATAAACTTTTATAAAATCTTTTTCTTCTTCAGTTAAATTGAAAACATATTCATCTCTTTTATATTCAAGTTCAAATGTTTCGGCTAAATAATCCTGTCCGGTTCTTTGGTTAACTTTAAATTTAAAATAATCATCCATTCCAAGTTTGTAATTATAAAACGCTCCTTCATTTACCGGAACAATTTTGCCATCTATATTCAAACCAAAACCAAGTTTGTTTTTAGCTTTAACAGAATTTAAAAGTGAACATGACCTTAAAGATTTATCAACATTCATTACATAATCAAATTCAGGTGTATTCAATATTGAAATTGATTCTGCATCATAGGAAAGAACTTTGTCAATATATTGATTGTTATTAAGAAGGGGAGCAGCAATTTTAAGAGTTATCCACCAAATTGTGGATTCAGGGAATTTCTTTTTTAATGAAGGCAATTGAGCAGTTGTCATTAAAACATCGCCCATTGCATCCAGATTAATTATTAAGATTTTTTTCCCGATTGGAATATTTTCTTTACAGCCGTCTTCCCAGCAATTATGATCCGGAAAACATGGTTTGTAGCCAGTAAATCTTTTACAAGATGGAACTGAAAAATCCATATTAATTATATTTTGAAATTTGTTTTTCTAAAAAGGGATTAAATTTTTTATTTACTTCTTCAAATGTAACATTTTTTAAGTTAGGTTCTTTAGTTACAACACAATCAAAATCAGATTTATAAGGCGACCAGATTAGTTCATCCGTATTGTAATGAACATAAATACCAAATACCGGAATTTCAAATGCCGATGCTAAATGCACAGCCATCGTGTCCGGTGTAAGAAGCAAATTTAATTGAGAAATCATTGCTGCAAATTCATCAAACGATTCCGAAGAATAAACGGGAAATTTTTTCTCAGATATTTCCTCAGCGAATTTTTGATCTTTTAATGCTGTTAAAATTAGAATATTTATGTTAAGATCTTTAATAGAATTTATTAATTTGTGGTAATTCTCAACTCCCCAAAATCTTGCTTCACTTCCGGCGGAAATATTAATCCCTAAAATAAAAGATTGTTTTGAGAAATTTTCTTTTAAGAATATCCTTTACTGCATTCTAATAGAATCTTTTTGAGGATTATAAAGAATATTTATATTTGAATTTTCAATATTGAACATTAAATAATTTGGAAAGTTCCATTATTCTATCAACAACATGAACTTTTGTTGCATCTAATCTTTTAATAGTTTTTGTGTAAATCTTTTTATTTTCTTTTTCCAATCCGAATTTATTTTGAGCTTTACACAAAGCAATTATATAAGTTACGGTTGTGGAAACATCATCGTGAAGATCCACAACCGTATCAATCTTTTCTGCTTTAATGAATTTTAAAATTTCAAATATTCCGCCAAGCCCCTTGTTGAATTTTATTATTTGATCGACATCCGGATTATTATTAAAAGCAATATAATTTTTTTTGTCTGCTAAAACATAAATCTTACATTTTAATTTTTCTTTTATTAGGTGAAGAAGAGGAGTTGTAACAAGCGCATCGCCGATCCGGTTCAATCTTATAAAAAGTATTTTAGAATTACCATTGAAATTAATTTCTTTACTAGATTTTTTACTACCTCCGAGAAAGAGCAAAAAATTCAGCAATAAATATTTAAGAAATATTTCAAATTTTTTCATTTAAAAGATTTTCAACTTTCTTGAGAATTATATCAGAATCTAATTGAAGCATACATTCATGATTATACGGACATTCAAGTAAATTGCATTTAATACAGAATAAATCATCTTTAATTACAAAATCAGAATTTGAAGAATATGGGCCGTGTTTTTCCGGATCTGTCGGACCAAAAATTCCCAAAGTTGGTTTCTTTAAAGCAGCAGAAATATGCATAGGGCCGGAATCATTTGCGATAATTAAATTACAGTTATTTATTAATCCCGACATTTTATTAACATCAGTTTTGGGAGCAAGTTTTGCAATTTCACCAAGATTATTTTTAATGTAATTAGAATCCTCTTCATCTCCGGGTCCCCAAATAATTAAAAATTCACTATTAAATTTTTCATTTAATTTTTTGCAGATTTCTACCCACTTTTCAGCATCGCATCTTTTAGAAGCCCAGCCGCCGGAAGGAAGAATTCCAATTACTTTTTTGTTTTTATCAAAATTGGAATTAATAAAATCTTTACCGAATTCGTTATCTTTTTCAGAAATATAATAGTGTATATTTTTTGAAATGATTGGAATATCAAGAGGTTTTAATATTTCCAGATTATGCTCGGCCGAATGTACATTTCCTCTTTCGGAAGTTGCTAAAATATTATAAGCATATTTTCTTCCTCTGTAAGCAAAACCAATTCTATATTTAACTCCGGAAAAATAAGTGATTTGTGCAGTTCTCGGATTTGACCATAAATCTAAAATTAAATTGTAATTTTCTTTTCTAACTTTAAATGAAGTCCTCAAAAAGAATTCATTTTTCTGCATTGTAATAACTTTGTTTACAATCGGATTATTTTCAACCGAAGCTTTTGCAAATTCTTCAGTTAAATAATCGATTTTTACATTTGGAAAAGCATTGGTAAGATTTTCAAGAATTATTGTTGATAAAACAATATCCCCGATTCCTCTTGGCTTTATGCATAATATTTTTTTTATTTCTTCTTTTTTTATTTTCATGTCAATATGAAGAAAATAATTTAATGTGCATCTAGCCAGTTGTCGCCGACTCCGGTTTCAACTACAATCGGCACATCCATTGGAAGGGGAAGTGCAGTTTCCATCATTTCTTTTATCATAGGAGTTAATTCATCAACTTCGTCTTTATGGGCATCGAAAACCAATTCATCATGAACCTGAAGAACCATTTTTGTTTTAGTTTTTTTCTTATTTAATTCTCTAAATATATTTATCATTGCAAGTTTAATCATATCTGCGGCAGTTCCCTGAATAGGCATATTAATAGCAACTCTTTCTTCGAATTGCCGTACAACTCTATTGTTGCTGTTAATATTTTTCAAAAATCTTCTTCTTTTCATTAAAGTTTCAGCATAGCCATTTTCTTTAGCAATTTTAACTGAATCATCCATAAAGTTTTTAACTTTTTTGAAACTGTTAAAATAAGTTTCAATTATTTCTTTTGCATGAGCTTGAGTTACACCGAGTCTTGTTTTTAATCCAAACGGACCTATACCGTAAAGAATTCCGAAGTTAACTTCTTTTGCTTTTCTTCTCATATCCGGAGTTACATCTTTCGGATCAACCATAAAAACTAAAGCGGCAGTGCTTCGATGAATATCTTCATGATTTTTGAAATGCTTTTATTAATCCTTCATCACCGCAGATGCTTGCCATAATTCTTAATTCAACCTGACTGTAATCCGCACTTAAAATGACATGATCTTTATCTCTTGGAATAAAAGCTTTTCTGATTTCTTTTCCCAGATCTGTTCTTATTGGAATGTTTTGTAGATTCGGATCATTGCTCGAAAGTCTTCCGGTTGAAGCAGCAGTTTGATTAAATGTTGTATGAACTCTTCCGGTTTTGGAATTAATTAAATTGGGAAGTGCATCAACATAAGTTGATTTTAATTTGGAAACCTGTCTATAATCCAAAATTAAATTTATTATATCATGCTCCCCGCGTAGTGCTTCCAAAGCTCTTGCATCGGTGGAATAACCGGTTTTTGTTTTTCTTCCGGACTGCAATCCTAATTTATTATATAATATTTCCTGAAGCTGTTTTGTTGAATTTATGTTGAATTCTTCGCCGCTTTGCTTATAAATCTCTTTTGTGTAATTATCCAGTAAAATCTGCATATCTTTGCTCATGGAATTGAGGGCTTTTTTATCTATTTTAATTCCTTCATTTTCCATGTGCTCCAAAACGGGAGCAAGAGGGAATTCTATTTTATATGCAACATCTATTTGTTCACTTTTCTTTAATTCTTTATCTAAAACTTCATACAATCTAAATGTAATATCCGCATCTTCAGCTGAATAATGTGATAAAGTTTCCGGTTCAACAGTAAAGATTTTAGACGGATCTTTTTTCTCACCGATTAAATCGGAAAGTGGAATTGGTTTATATTTTAGATATTTTTTAGAAAGTTCATCCATACTTAATTTTTGATCAGGATCCAGCACATAACCTGCGAGCATTGTATCGAAATAAAAATTGTTTACTTCCATTCCGACTGATCTTAAAACGCTGATATCAAATTTTCCATTCTGGCAGACTTTTTTAATTTTCTTATCGGCAAATATCTTTTGAAAATGTTTCTTAAAAGTGTCAAGGGGAATTCTGTCTGAAAGGTCTTCATCAAATAATTCTTGATCACCTTTGAAAGGATTAACTGCAATAAAATATCCTTCACCGGATTTAGTTGAAAATGCAACTCCTGCTAATTTTAATTTAAAAGAATCCAAAGCATCGGTTTCGGTATCAAATACAAAAAGGGAAGTATTTTTTAATTTATCTGCTAACTTTTTAGATTCTGCTTCGGTAGTAATTAATTGATATTTAACTTTTTTCTTATCAAAAACAACCATATCCTGATCAGCATTCTCATCTAATTTTGTTGCTTAAATCTTCTTCCAGTTTTTTGTCTTTTGTATCGAAGATCTTGAGAAAACGAGAGAACAAAGTTTTGAATTCTAATTCTACAAATATCTGCTGGAGTTTATCAAAATCCGGTTTTTCCAAAACCGCTTCTTTAAAGTTAAAATTTAAAGGAACTTCGCAGTGAATTGTTGCTAATTCCTTAGAAAGAAAAGCATTTTCCTTTCCATCAATAAGTTTATTTTTAATACCTTTTTTCTCAATCTTATCAATATTTTTATAAATACCTTCAACTGATCCGAACTCTTGAATTAATGGTGTTGCGGATTTCGGTCCGATTCCGGCAACTCCCGGAATATCATCAGATTTATCCCCAATTAATGCTAAATAATCTATCATCTGAATTGGATTGAAGCCATAATCTTCTTTGACTTTCTTTTCGTCAATTATAATTATTTCATCGGTAGCTTTTCCTGGTTTAACTATTTTAACATTTTTAGTAACTAATTGATTATAATCTTTATCCGGTGTGATTACAAAACTTTCAAATCCTTCTTTTTCTGCTTTCTTTACAGCGGTTCCAATTATATCATCTGCTTCATATCTTGGTAAAATATATATTGGAATTTTTAATGCTTCTATTATTTGTTTTATTCTGTCAATTTGCGGAATCATATCTTCCGGCATTGCTTCGCGGGAAGATTTATAATCTTTATATCGTTCATGTCTAAAAGTTTTTTCTTTTGAATCGAATGCAACAGCAATATAATCCGGTTTGTTTTCTTCAAGAATTTTAATTAACTGATTTAGAAAACCGAAAACAGCAGAAGAAGGTTCTCCTTTAGAAGTAACAAGAGGTCTATTAATAAAAACAAAATAAGCTCTGTAAGCCAAAGCCATAGCATCAATTAACACTAATTTTTTCTTTTTCATATAAGATTTTAATTTTGATTACTGATTGTCTTAAAATAATAAAATTTTGAAAGATTAACTCATTTAGAATTTTTAGTTGAAGTATTTATCATAATTTTTTAACAATTAAATAAAAGACCTTAAATAATTTTGTATTTATATTTTAGATATTAATCACGAAAAAACATAAATTTATAAGATAGTTTTGCAAAATGATGTTCTGTATTCATTCATAACGGAAAAATCTGTAAATGGTAAAAAATAAAAGGACAAAAGCTTCATTTAAAGAAATCATTCAAGCGATGGGGCTGGTTTTTGGAGATATCGGTACAAGTCCAATTTATACTTTGACTGTAATTTTTGCACTAACCGCGCCGACTTATGCAAACATTATGGGAGTACTTTCTTTAATATTCTGGTCTTTGGTTATTCTTGTAACAGTTGAATATTCATTCCTTGCAATGAGTTTAAGTACAAAAGGCGAGGGAGGTATAATAGTTTTAAAAGAAATTTTAGCAGACAGTGTTAAAACAGGTAGAAGAGCTGCATTTGCTTCATTTCTCGGTTATGTCGGAGTTTCCTTATTGATGGGGGACGGCGCAATAACTCCGGCAATTTCAATTTTGTCCGCTGTGGAAGGACTTCAACTTATACCCGGAATTGGAAATATTCCCGTTTCAACAATTATTATTATTACTTGTGTAATTACAATTCTGCTTTTTGCTTTTCAGAAAAAGGGAACAGATAAAGTCTCTATTTCTTTCGGGCCTATTATGGTTTTATGGTTTAGTTCTTTATTTATTACCGGAATAATTTCGCTTGTGCATGCTCCAAATGTACTGTTGGCAATTAATCCGTATTACGCATTGGAATTTATGCTGCATAACGGATTGGCCGGATTTTTTGTCTTAAGTGAAGTAATACTTTGTGCTACAGGAGGAGAGGCATTATATGCAGATATGGGTCATCTTGGAAGTGAGCCTATAAGGCGTGCGTGGTCTTTTGTCTTTTTTGCATTAGTAATTAATTATTTCGGACAGGGGGCATTTTTAGAAGCACATAAAGTTTCCAGCTTTGTTCTTTTTGCAATGATTAAATCGATATCTGAATTTATTTATGTCCCATTTTTAATCTTAACATTATTTGCAACAATTATTGCAAGCCAGGCAATGATAAGTGCAGTCATGTCGCTTGTATTTCAAGGGATAAATACGCGCATTTTCCCATTAATGAAAATAAAGTATACTTCTTCAAAATTAATGTCGCAGATTTATATTGGAGTTGTCAATTGGGGTTTACTTATTGCCGTACTTTTTATGATATTCTTTTTTCAAAAGTCAGATAACTTAGCTGCTGCATATGGTTTTGCCGTAACTGCTACAATGACAATAAGTGCAATGTTTATGATTTGGATATTTAAAATCAGAAAGGATATCTCAAAACTTTTATTGTCTGTTGTGGTATTTCTTGTAGACATTTTATTTCTAATCGCTGTATTTAATAAAATCCCTTACGGAGCATATTGGTCGATTGTAATTGCTGTTGTACCATTCTTTATAATTCAACTTTGGTCAAAGGGAAACCATTCAATGAAAAAATCTTTCCGTTCACTTCCGATTGATACATTTTTGGAAAGTTACAAACAGATATACGGAATGGGCAATAATATTAAAGGTACCGCATTATTTTTTACACATAATTTAAAGGAAATTCCACCATATATTGTTCATTGTATGATAAGAGGGAACATTATTTATGAAAACAATATATTTATTTCGATAAAAACACTTGAAAAACCATACGGTGTAAGTTCCGAAAGAGTCGAAAACATAGCTCATGGACTTTCAGGATTGATCATCGAAACCGGGTATATGGAAGTTATTGATATATCAAGATTGTTAAAACATGAAGGTATCTCTGAAAAAGTGATTTTTTACGGAATTGATGAAATAACAACAAACAAACCTTTACTAAAGGTATATGCTTTTCTTAAAAAGATTTCGCCAAGGTTCGTCAGTTTTTATGATTTGCCGTATAATAAATTACATGGTGTTGTTACACGACTTGAATTATGATAATTTTTAGTTGAAATTACATCATTAAAATTTTAAAGACTATTTTCTATGAAAAAATTTAACCAACCCTTGTTAGTTTTATTTCTATCTTTTTTAATTCTAAATAATATTAAAGTTTTTGGTTATCAAAATCTGGAAGGGAAAGATACAATTTGTGTAGCTTTCTGGAATTTGGAAAACTTATTCGATACTGTCGATGATTCTGGCAAAAATGATGAAGAATTTACTCCAACAGGAACAAAAGCCTGGACTGAAGAAAGGCTCGAGAAAAAATTATTTAATCAGTCTAGAATTATTAGAATGATGAATGACAATAAAGGTCCTGATGTATTAGGTGTAAGCGAGGTTGAACATCAATATTTATTGGATAGAATGACGGAAAAATATTTAAAAGATTTTAATTACCAAGTAGCTTATAAGGAATCTCCTGATTCAAGAGGAATTGATAACGGTTTGCTTTATAAATCCGATAAATTCAGTGTCCTTTCTGTAAATGCAGATACTATACATTTACCTGATAACTATCCAACAAGATTAATCTTAAATGTTAACTTGATTACCAATGATACAAAAGATACTCTTTATGTATATGTTAATCATTGGCCCTCAAGAATAGGCGGTTTGGAAGAATCTGAACCGAATAGAATTGCTGCAGCAGAATTATTAAGGAAAAAAGTTGACCAAGTTTTTAATACTAAAAAAAATCCCAATATAATTATTATTGGAGATTTCAATGATGAACCGGCTAATAATTCAATATTAAAAACATTAAAAGCCACACCGTTTTTATGTGATAAAAATGAGAAGGGTGTAAAACTAGATTCTGCAGATGAGTTATTTAACTTATCTTATAAAGCATATCAAAACGGGGAAGGTTCATTAAAATACAGGAGTGATTGGAACTTGCTTGATCAAATAATAGTATCAGGTAATATTATTTCCGGAACCGAACTTGAATATATCTGTGACTCATATACAATATTTAAACCCTGGATTTTATTAACTCATTCCGGCAAATATAAAGGTACTCCGTTCCCAACATACGGAGGTAATAGATATCTTGGAGGTTACAGCGATCATTTTCCTGTATATGCAAAGTTTATCTTGAAAAAATAAGGATTAAATATGACTAAAGAATTATTGATTTTCGGTGCTTATGGAGAACTTGGTAAAGGTGTAACAAAAAGCCTATCTCAAAAAGATTATGACAAAATATATTTGTTTGATTTTCCAAATAAAGAAAAACAAGATAATGATCCTACTACAATTAATATTGATACTAAAGATTTAAGTGTAGAAGAAAATGTTAAAAAAGCTTTTGAAGAATTAGAACCTTCAGAAGATAAATTATTTTTCCTTTATTCTACTATTGGAGGATTTGCAGGAGGAAATTATCTCTGGGAAACAAATATTGATGAATGGGAAAAAATGTTCGGTATGAATTTGAAGTCTAACTTTTTAATTGCTAAATATTTTTCAAAATTAGTAAAAGAATCAGCTGGTGGGTCTATTTGCTTTACGTCAGCATATGTTGGAGTTGAAGCTGAAGAACAAAAAGGAGCATATGGTGCTTCAAAAGGTGCTTTGATTCATATGGTTGAAACACTAGCAAAAGAAGGGAAAAAGATAAAACTAAGTGTTAATGCAGTTGCTCCTTATATTATAGATACTAAACCTAACAGAGAATGGATGAAAGATGCAGATTTTGAGTCTTGGAATAAACCTGAGGAAATCGGAGATTTAGCGCACAGCATTTTCCAGAATTTTCATTTTTTTACAGGTAATATTTTAAAATTAACTAGTAGATTTAGTATAAGAAAATAATAATTTTTTTTATATATTTGTGGAATAAGTTCAATAAAAATATATTATTGACTTTGTATTTTGAAATTCTTATTGTAGCATCGTCTTTTTATCGATGTTTTGTTGAAGTTTTTCTCCCCTTCAGCAAGTATAATTTATAATTATTAGGAGGTTACCTTTTATGGAATTTTCAGGAATTTTATCATCAATAACAAATGTAATTGCACAAGCTACTCAGAATCAGGGAGCTTTAAATTGGCTTACTGAAAAATTTGTGGCTGGTGGAATTTTTATGTGGCCAATTCTTGCTAGTTTGGTTTTAGGTCTTGCATTTTCATTTGAAAGATTATGGACACTTACAAGAGCTAGAGTTAACACAAAAGGTTTTATTGTGGAAGTTAAAAAAGCTCTTTCAGAACAAGGTATTGAAGCAGCTAAAGAAGTCTGTGCTAATACACGCGGACCAATTGCTTCTGTATTTCATGCCGGTTTATTAAGAGCCGATGAAGGTTTAGAAGCAGCTGAAAAAGCTATTATAGCTTACGGTGGTATCGAAATGAATTTCTTGGAAAGAGGTCTCATTTGGATATCAACTTTTATAACAATTGCACCTATGCTTGGATTTACCGGAACAGTTCAGGGTATGATTCAGGCTTTTGATGCTATTAAAGAAGCTGCTCAAATTTCTCCTGCAATTGTTGCTGAAGGTATTTCAGTTGCACTTTTAACAACATTGTTCGGATTAGTTGTTGCTATGATTCTTCAAGTCTTTTATAATTATTTCATTTCCAGAATTGACAGACTTGTTGGAGATATGGAAGAAAGTTCAATTGAATTAATTGATACTTTATATGAAATGAATTTAGGTAACAAATAATACCTAATTCTTAAATAATTTTTTGTAATACTATTATAAGTACGTCCTATGGCAATGTTAAAAAAACGTAAAATTGCAGAAGCCTCCATTCCAACGAGCTCAATGGCTGATATAGCATTTCTTCTGCTGTTGTTCTTCTTGGTTGCAACAGTTATTGATGTAGACACCGGTATTGGCTTAACTTTGCCGGAATATGTAGATAATCCAAATACCGTTGAAGTTCCTAAAGATAGAATGGCTGCTATTCTAATAAATGAAAACGGAGATGTTCTTTTAGACAATAAACCTATTCCAATCGTTCAAATAAAGGATGCATTGAAACCTAGGATTATGTCGAAAATTGATCTTCCTTCAAATAAAAAATTGATTGTTTCGGTTAAGACAGATAGAAAAACTGTTTATAATGTTTATATTCAAGCACTTGATCAGATAAAACAAGCTTATTTCGAAGTTCGTGATGAATATTCACTAAGCAAATTTGGAAAGAAGTTTGACAATCTTTCTGAAGATCAGCAAGGTGTGGTTAAAGATAAGATACCAATTATAATTTCTTTGGCTGAACCGGAATCAATTAAAAAATAAAGACTGAGGAATTATAAATGAAATTTGAAAAGAAAAGGGCTAGTTCTAAACAAGAAATCCCAACCGCTTCTATGCCGGATATTGTTTTTATGCTTCTTCTTTTCTTTATGGTTACAACAACTTTAAGGGAAGTAGAGGTTAAAGTCCAATTTAAATTGCCCGATGCTAAAGCTATTGAAAAAATTGAGAATAAAAGATTGATTCAATATATCTGGGTTGGAAGATCAGGTAAAATTCAAATTAACGATAGTATTGTAAACTTGGATCAAGTTGAACCGATTATGTATGCTAAAAGAAAAGCTTTACCAAATGTTATTGTTTCTTTAAGAATAGATAAAGGTACTGATATGGGTTTGGTAACTGATATTCAGCAAGAATTACGAAAAGCCTACGCTTTGCGTATAAACTATTCGGCTAATTTGAAAATTTAAATATCGTCATTTGAAAAATATTTAAGGCAGATGTATTAATTTAATATATCTGCCTTTTTCAATTTTATGGGTATAATATGAATTTAAAAGAAAAAATAAATGAAGATTTAAAATCTGCAATGAAATCAGGTGATAAAGTTAGGCTCACAACAATAAGATCAATTAGAGCTTTAATTTTAGAGTTTGAAAAAAGCGGTTCAGCTAAAGAATTAACACCCGAAGATGAAATTAAATTATTAACAAGTGCTGCAAAGAAAAGAAAAGATTCAATTGAACAGTTCCGGAATGCCGGGAGAAATGATTTGGTAGAAAAAGAAGAGGCAGAACTTAATGTACTTCAGGAATATCTTCCAAAACAGCTTTCTGAAGAAGAAATATTATCGGAAGTAAAAAAAATTGCGGCAGAAATAGGTGCATCTAAAAAAGAAGATTTTCCTAAACTTATGCCCTTAGTTATTAAGGTATTAAAAGGCAAAGCAGATGGAAAAGTTATAAAAGAAATAATTGAGAAATTTTTAAATAGTAATTGAATATTTTAGATATTATAATTTTAGTAATTGTCTTTATTGGATTTATATTAGGGTTTAAAGACGGATTCGTTAGAAAGCTTGTTGGTTTAATCGGCTTTGCATTGGCAATTTTTCTTTCAATTAAATTTGCTTCACAAGTTGGAGACATTATTGAATCAATTTCTAGTACCGACTTTTATCTTGCTGAAATAATGGGCGGAGTTATAATATTTGTTTTAATTATTATAATATTTGCTTATCTCAAAAGAGTAATTCATCCTTTCGATAAAGTAAATAATTTAATAAATCAGTTAGTCGGGGGAGTAATCGGGGGAATTCAAATACTCTATTTTGCAAGTGCTGTTTTCTTTCTGCTTCATATTTTTAATGTACCGGATAAATCTTCTGCGGACAAATCTTATTTATACAATAAAGTATATAATATAATCCCGGTAACTATTGATTATATAAGCAATTACGTATCGCAACCTAAAAAATTAATTAAGGAATATATTAACGACAAAGATACTTTAAAATGATCTCAAATTATGTCCTTGAAAAGCTTGAATTTTCTAAAGTACTTCAATACATATCGAAATATGCGACTACAGAAAATGGGAAAAAAATCATTAATCGATTTAAAACCACTTCCTAACTCCGAAGTTGCTAAAATAGAAGGGGAACTGGTTACTCAAGCAAAAGAAATTTTAATTAAAAATGTAGCCCCTCCAATTGATTATCTTCCTGATTTGGAAGAACAAATCTTAAAAAGTAAAATTGAAGGCTCTGTTTTAGATGTAAAAAAAATAGTAGAAATACTAAGGTTAGCAATAATATCAAGAAATCTTTTTCAATTCTTAAA
Organism: uncultured Ignavibacteria bacterium; assembly: GCA_963713505.1. GTDB lineage: Bacteria > Bacteroidota > Ignavibacteria > Ignavibacteriales > Ignavibacteriaceae > CAVQMC01. The sequence goes on from CAVQMC010000020.1 coordinate 227,971, forward strand.
AAATAATAATGAAATTGCTAAAAGTTTAATTGGTCCTGCAAATAAATTATTTATTGATAAAGTATTTGAACATCATATACAAAGAGTAATAACCGAGAATGGTGAAATTAAGGAATCAGCTAGTCCGAAATTAAGAGAAATAAAAAATGAAATTAAAAGAAAAAGTGATGAGTTATTAAAATCCGTAAACCGGATTATGAAATCACTTAGTGATCAGGCGATTGTTAGAGAAGATTATCTTACTTTAAGGGACGGAAGAATAGTTATTCCAATTAAAGTTGAACATAAAAGACACATTAGAGGATTTATTCATTCCGAATCTTCAACAGGACAAACTGTTTATATAGAGCCTGAGGAAACACTTGAACTTAACAACGAACTAGTAACTCTTTATTTTGCAGAGAAAAGAGAAGTTGAAAGATTATTAAAAGAACTTACGAAACTTATAGGTAAATACAGCGATCAGCTTTTGGTTTCATTAAAAACCGTTGCATATATTGATTCGGTTTTTGCAAGAGCAAAATATTCATTGGAAATTATAGGTTCCTTTCCAACAATAAATCCTAAACAAGAATTTAATCTGGAAGATGCCCGACATCCTATTTTACTAAAAAGAATGGGACGAGATAAAACTATTCCCTTAAATATTAAAATAAATAATAATAGAATTATTGTTTTGACGGGACCGAATGCCGGAGGCAAAACCGTTGTATTAAAAACAATCGGTTTACTTTGTATTATGATTCAAAGCGGAATTCATATTCCTGTTTCTCCCGATTCAAATGTAAGATTTTTTAATAAAATTTTAGTTGATATTGGAGATGAACAATCTTTAGAAGATGATCTTTCAACATTTCAGTTCTCATCTTTCCAATATTCAAAAAATTCTTCATGCAAGCTGATCCGAATTCACTTGTTCTTATGGATGAAATCGGAACCGGAACTGATCCGGCAGAAGGTTCTGCTCTTGGAACGGCAATATTAATTCAATTAAAAAATATAAATGCTACTGTTTTGGCTTCGACTCATCACGGAAGTTTAAAGTTAATTGCAAATGAACTGGATGGTTTTGAAAATGCATCAATGGAATTTGATTTAATAAATCTGCAGCCTACATATAATTTTAAACAAGGAATACCGGGTTCCAGTTACGCTTTTGAAGTTGCAAAAAGAATTGGTTTTACAGATAAGTTTTTGAATATTGCAAAAGAATATTTAGATACCGATAAACATAAATTAGAAAATTTTCTGGTTGATATCGAAACAAAATCCAGACAAGCTGATGAAAAATTAAAAAAAGCCGAAATAGAAAATTCAAGACTTTCCGGACTTACAAATTTATACCAGCAAAAAATAGATTCGTTAGATAAAGAGAAAAAAGAAATACTTAAAAAAGCAAAAGAGGAAGCTTCTAATTATTTATCCGATATAAATAAAAAATTTGAAAAGATTGTAAAAGAACTTAAAGAATCAAACGCAAAACCGGATGTTATTAAGAATTCTCAAAAAGTGATTAAAGATGCAGTTGAAAAAAATGAAAAACTTTTTGAGCAAGACGTTGAATTGAATGATAAAATGTATAATTTTGCAATTGGCAATTATGCAGCAATCAAAAATACCGAGACTTCTGGAAAGATAATTGATTTTTCTAAAGATAAAAAATCAGTTATTATAGATTCAGGTTCATTGAAAATAAAAGTTAAGTTAAAAGATTTAGTCCCTGCTAAAAAGGTTAAGGGAAAAGTTGAACAAAATACTTTTGGCTTTCCCAGTATTTCTAACGATGCAAGTACACGAATTGATATTAGAGGAAATAAACCCGAAGAAATTGAATTTGAAGTTTTAAGGTTTTTAGATAATGCTTATTCGGCCGGAATACAAAGAGTCGAAATTTTACATGGCAAGGGAACAGGGGTTTTAAAGAAGACAGTGCATGATTTATTGAAGCAGCATGATAAAGTTAAGAATTATTACTTTGCACCTGTTGAATTCGGCGGCGAAGGAATTACTATTGCAGAATTAAAGTAGTTATAAATTGTTTAAAAAAATTTTAATAGCAAACCGTGGTGAAATTGCAGTTCGTGTTATTCGGGCATGCAAAGAACTTGGAATTAAATCGGCCGCGATTTATTCGGATGCAGATAAAACTTCTCTCCATACAAGGCTAGCCGATGAATCTTATTACATTGGTGAATCAAAAGCCTCAGAATCATACCTTAATAAAAACAAAATCATTGATTTAGCAAAAAAAATTAAAGCAGATGCTATTCATCCCGGTTATGGTTTCTTTTCTGAAAATGCTGACTTTATTAAAGCTGTTGAAGATTCAAAGATAACTTTTATTGGTCCTTCTTCTTCCTCTGTTGCTCTAATGGGAAGCAAAACAGCGGCCAGGGAACGGATGAAGAAAAATAATGTACCTATTGTTCCCGGAACTACGAAACCGATTACTTCTTTAAAAGAAGGAATGGAAACTGCTGAAAAAATCGGATATCCTATTTTGTTAAAAGCTTCTGCAGGCGGCGGCGGAAAAGGTATGAGGAAAATTTCATCCAAGGAAGAATTTGAATCTGCATTTGAAGCTACAAAAAGGGAAGCATTAAAAGCATTTGCAGATGATTCAATTTACATTGAAAAGTTTATTGAAAATCCTAAACATATAGAAGTGCAAATAATTGCCGATAAACATGGTAATTATGCACACTTATTTGAGAGAGAATGTTCAATTCAAAGACGGCATCAAAAAATTATAGAAGAAGCCCCTTCTGCGTTTGTAGATGAAAATACCAGAGTTAAAATTACTCAAGCTGCAATAAATGCGGCAAAAGCATGTAATTATTTTAATGCAGGTACAATTGAATTTTTAATGGATAAAAGCAAGAATTTTTATTTTCTTGAAATGAATACACGACTTCAGGTCGAACATCCTGTTACGGAGTTAATTTCCGGAGTTGATTTAGTTAAAGAACAAATCTCTATTGCAGAAGGAAACCATCTCTCATTTTCTCAAGAGGATTTGAAAATAAATGGGCATGCTTTAGAATGCAGAGTTTATGCTGAAGATGCTGATGAGAATTTTCTACCATCAACCGGCAAGCTTGTTGAATATAAGGAACCCAGCGGTCCCGGTATTAGAATAGATTCAGGTTTTGGTTTGGGTTCGGAATTAACTGTTTATTATGATCCCCTGATATCTAAATTAATTTGCTGGGCTGAAGATAGGGAATCAGCAATTAACAGAATGCAGAGAGCGTTATCCGAATATTATATTGCCGGATTAACACATAACATTATATTTTTAAAGGAAATTCTCAATAGTAAAGAATTTAGGAAGGGAACTTTTGATATTAATTTTCTGGAGCAGAGATTTTTGTCAGCTAAAAAAGGAAAGATAGATTCGGAAAATAAAAGTATAGAAGAAGCAGCAGCAATTTTTTCTGTTTTATTAAAAACAAAAGGTTATTTGATAAATAAAAATAATCATAAAAAATCCGAAGAAAATAAATGGATAAGATTATTAAATGAATGAGTTTATTGTAACAATAAAAAATTATAAAAATAAGGTTTCCTTGAATAACGGAAATCAGGTTACTATTAATGAAAAAACATACGATTTTGAATTAGTTCAGCTAATTAATAATAAATTTTCATTAAGAATTGGCGATAGTTTTTTTGAAGTTACCGGTTTACATTCTAATTCTAATAATTTTTCGGTACTAGTTAACGGAAAGAGTTTCGATACTTTAGTTCTAAGTGAATTGCAGGAAAAAGCCAGAAAACTTCTTGAACAAAAATCTAAAGCTTCTTTTGGAACTGAAATAAAAGCTCCAATGCCGGGTATGCTTCTGAAAATTAAAAAGAACAAAGGCGAAGAAGTACAACAGGGAGAGTCTGTAATGATTTTAGAAGCAATGAAGATGGAAAACGATCTTCGTTCACCTGTAAGCGGAAAAATTAAAGATATATATATTAAAGAGGGAGCACCAGTCGAAAAGGGAGCAAAACTTTTCTCTATAGAATAATAAACTATTAAAATTATATTAATTAAACTGCACTTTATTAAAAAAGGGAGGTAAATTGAAGAGAGGAATACTAGCATTAGTCTGCAGCATATTTATATATGCTACAACAGTTTTTGCCGGCGGCTTTCAGATAAACGAACACAATGCCCGGGCAATGGGAATGGGCGGCGCATTTACTGCCGTCTCAAATGATCCGTCTGCGGTTTATTTCAATTCTGCAGGATTATCTTTTATGAGTGGAACACATTTCATGTTGGGAACTACTATGATTGCTCCTGAATTTTCTTTTAGAGGAGTAAGTCCAAGTATTACCGAATATGATGCTGCAAAACAATATTTTTTCCCTACTCACTTCTTTGCAACACATCAATTCAATGAAAAATATTCTGCCGGAATTGGATTTACAAGTCCTTTCGGATTGGGAAGTAAATGGGATGATAATTGGGTCGGAAAATATCTCGCAATTGAAACAAGCCTGCAGATATTTACCATTTCACCAGTAATAGCATATAAAATTTTAGATAATCTTTCTATAAGCGCTGGATTTGTTTATAGTTTTGCAAATGTTAAAATAACCAAAAAAAATCCTCAATCCCCATTTGTTGGGGATGCATTTATCACATTGGATGGAAAAGACAATTCTGCATTTGGTTATAATTTCAGCTTGATGTATAAACCTGTTGAAAACTTAACGTTAGGTACTTCTTTCCACAGTCAAATTAAATATAATTTCAATGGTACTGCTACAACAGTAGGCGCTTCTCAGTTAGCTTCTGAGTTTCCACAGGGTGATGTAGTTGCAACTTTAACGTCACCTATAAACGCAACTTTTGGTATAGCTTGGGATGTTGTTCCTCAATTAAAAATTAGTGCTGATTTTCAATATGTTGGTTGGTCCAGCTATGATACTTTAAATGTTGATTTTGCAGATCCTAATATCTCAGATCTTGCAAGTCCGAGATTATATGATGATTCATATATAATCAGATTAGGACTTGAGTATAAAGTATTTAAAGCTTTAGCATTACAAGGCGGAATTTATTATGATAAAAATCCTGTTAAAAAAGAATATGTTAATCCTTCTCTTCCCGAAGCAAATAGAGTTGGTTTTAGCTTTGGAATCGGATATAATATTACAAATAACTTAAAAATCGATGCTGCTTATTTATTCATTAGAAATTCACAGCTAACAGTCAATGACTCTCAAGAAAGCTATACTGATGGTTTTACTCCTTTTAATGGAACATATAACGCATTTGCTAATTTAGCAGCATTAAGTATTTCATATGGTTTATAAATTTTGCAAAAGGAATAGAAGATGAAAAAAATAATAATTCTAATTTTTACTATCACAATTTCTGTTTTTCTGTTTCAATCTTGTGAAGACAGAACAGATTTAACCGCTCCTTCAAGTCCGAATCCGGATTTAGGTAATGTTGATTTTACAAGATTCGTTACGATAGGGAACAGCTTAACAGCAGGTTATCAATCAGGTGCTTTATATGAAAGTTCACAAAAATATTCTTTCGGAAAATTAATAGCTGATCAAGTTGGTGCAAACTTTGAACAGCCGCTAATTGCAGATCCAGGAATTGGCGGAAGAATTGAAGTTGTTTCTGTAGATCCGTTTATAACAACTGTAAATACTACTCAGGGTCAAATATTAAATTCTAATTATGCTGCGCCATATAATAACTTAGGAATTCCCGGTGCTGTTGTTTATGATATGATAGACACAACAGATTTTCAACAAAAGAGCACTGCTAGAGAGAATCCTTTTTTCTTAATTGTTCTTAGAAATCCTGCATTAGGAAAAAGTGTAATTCAGCAGGCGATTGCAGAAAATCCAACTTTTATGACTGTTGATATTGGTAATAATGATGTTTTAGGATATGCAACATCAGGCGGAACAAGCGGAACTGATCAAACCGGAAAACTACCGACAGAGGCAACTATATTTGCTTATCTTTATAATCAAATTGCAGCAGCAATAGCTCAAGCACTTCCAAATACAAAAGTTGCTTTTGCAAATATTCCTAATGTTGATGCTGTACCTTTTTTCACAACTGTTGGTCCGCAGCTTTCTCATTATGCTAATGTTGGCAAAGCTTTAAACGGATATGGATTATTTTTTCAGAAAAATAGCGAAGGTGTGGCAACAGGCGTTGCTGATTCAATTTCCTTAATAACAGGACAAGTTCTTTTTACTCTAAAAGGTTCTGCTTATGCACCATTGCTAGGACAGCCAACAGGTAAATGGTATAGAGATGTAGCTGCTTCTTTAGGTGTTCCTGTAGCAGCCGTTATTCCAGCCGGAGTAGATACAACTAAGCCTTTCGGATTTCATCCTCAAAACCCTTGGCCGGATGCTTTGACTTTAGATCAAGGAGAACAATCTATTGTTAGGAATGCTGTTTCAGCTTATAATTCAACAATATGCCGGTATTGTATCTTCTAATAGTAATTTTGCTCTTGTTGATATAAACGGTCTATTAAATAGAATCAGAAGCAATGATTTTACAGGAGGAACATCAATTGACGGATTAAACTTTAAAACATTTTATGTTCAAGGCGGGTTATTTGGATTGGATGGAGTTCATCCGACATCAAGGGGTTATGCAGTATTTGCTAATGAATTTATTAAATCAATAAATGCTAAATTTGGCGTTCATATTCCATTAGTGAATGTTGCCACAGTTCCTGCCAGTTTAATTCTCACGAATCCCAATTTAAGTAAAATGGGAGATCCAATTCATTTTAATGGACCTTTTAAGAATTTATTCTTTTGATAAGTGATTTAAAGAGGGATGCAAATTTGCATCCCTCAATTTTATTATTATTTTTTATTATACTTCCTTCTAATAAATTTATAATTAGTCAATTGCTATGCGAATTAGAATTTTAATTTATATTTCAGTTTTGTTTGCCTTGATATATTTGGCAGGTTGCTCATCATCAGAAGAAACAACAAAAGAAAAAAATAAAAATAGTGATGTCTATATTTTTGATGAAGTTCCTTCCGATACAACTGTTAATTTATCGGAGCCTGAGGGCTTTCCGCCTTTTAATAAAGAATATTATGTTGTTCAAATAGGGGCTTTTACTTCAAAAGATAGAGCAGAAAAATTTGCTGAAGACAGCAGAATTAAATTACAGATGGATACAAATATTAGTTTTAATCCGGATGTAAATTTATTTGTTGTTCAACTAAAGAAACAATTTAAAACCAGAAAAGAAGCTGAAAATATGCGAGATGATCTAAGAACAATGAATGAATACAAAGATGCATGGGTTTTATCAGTAAACAACTCAAAATAAAAAAGGTTGATTAAACTAATAATCAACCTTTTTAATAAAATTATTTTATGCTCTTTATTCTCTCCATGATACAACTTTAAAGTATTTCGTTTTAGGAAAATAGGGGGGTACCATCTTAGCAAATCTTTCGTCATATTTATGAACATAACTGTATCCGTGTGTTGGTACATATTGTTTCTTAACCGGATCCCATGCATATGTAGCTGTAGCTTCAACATTTTGACCAATAACTCCACCAAGTATATTCATTTTATATGCGGAAGGATAACTGCTGTAATTTTGTACGACTAATCCGCCATTTTGGGAATACATGGATGCATCAATATTTACATCACCTCTGCTTGCATCATAATCCAACTGAACATTTTGTTCTGCTACCATACCTAATAAATCTGTAGAGGTCGGATCGGTTCTTGGATCTTTGTTGTAAACTACGTCATCTTCGATGTGTATTTTTCCTGCGCTGCTGCTGCCTTTTTTAGTTGCAAATAAAGTTGCTTGTCCGTTTACTGTACCTTTAACAAAAACATTGCCTTTTTCAACATATATAACACCATTTGGTGCTAAAGTTGTTAATGGAACAGTTTGATAAGATGTCCAGGCTGCATTGTTTATTCTAATACGATATTTAACTGTAGCATCAGCATTAAAAGTTATATCTAAATCTGTTACTTTATTATTATTGGTAGTATCTCTAAATACTTTTCCGTCATTAAAAGCCGCAACTCTTATAGATGATGTATCAAATTCCAGCGGAACATTTATTCCTTGGTCCGTACCACCTAAGAATTTTGGATGTGATTTATTATCATAAAGTTTAATACCTTTGAGGCTTGTAGTATAACCAAGGAAAACCGGGTCTCCGTAACAATTTACATAATCATTTGTATGAAAGGGACCTGAGAATGTATCACCTGTTGCAGCCCAAACGCTACCAAATACGTTGTAAAAGTTACCATATTGTGCAAAATTTTTAGGTTGTAAGCAAACAACAATTGTATCAGTATCACCATTATAACTAGCAACAGAAATTATTTTTCTTTCATCAGTATTAATTGTATCCACTGTAACATTTAATTTCCCTCCCATTAGGGAAAGATTACTATATCCGGCAGACCAGGATTTATTAAAAAATATTTGGCTTGCAGCCATATTTGCACCGCTAACTGCTATATTATGAAGATTTGTTTCATTATAATAACTTAAATAATTATCTTCAGCTTGGTTAGTAAAGTTTAGAAGATCCCTGGCCATTAATGCAAAAATAGCACTAAATGCCAATACTAAAAATAAGGTTGCTTTTCCAGCCATATTATACTCCTACCTTTTTCTTAAATTTCTTGAGGTTAATCTAACTTGCTGCCAATATGCTGTAGAGTATTTTTGATCGTAAGCTGAATTGTCTTCCATTTTTACAGAAATTAGCATTGATTCTATTAATCTTGTATCACTTATTGGTAATGTTAACAAACTATCGAAAGTATCAAAATATTGAAAATTGAATTTTACTGCGTTTGTTGAGATTTTTAAAGGAGTATTATTGTTTATTCTCCTATACAAAATTCTATCTCTAGGATTAGGTGTATTTGCCAGTTCACTGGTTGGACCTAAGTAATAAGTAACTGTTTCAAGTGTATTATCATCATTTATATCAGCTAAAAATTTTATAGAACTTGTATCTGCCTGTAATATAAAATGAACTGTATCATCGACAACTACATTATCTCCGGCAAATCCCATCTTTCTAAAATCGCTTTCCAGTAATTGGGCAAGAGTAGAAACGTCTCTTTGAAGAATTCTATCGTTACCAAAGACAAAACGATTTTCTGTAGCTCGGCTGTTTAATTTGATGATTGTTAATAATAATAGTCCGCCTATAACAATTGATCCTACTACATCTAATAATGTACTAAATCCCATTGTAATTCCTTAAATTAGTTTCCAATAACTAAATATTGTACTCAATCTTAATGTATCCAGCATATAAGGGCTCGAAATTTCTATGTCCATTCTTTTATTGAAAGTTTGTGAAGGTGAAATAACACTTGGTGAATTAGGATTAATATAATAAACAGAGAAATGCACATTGAATCTTATAGAGTCTAGAACTATTGGTAAAGTTTGATTATTGTAATCATCAAAATCATCAAAATTAGGATATACCTCTCCAGTTTCACTTTTAAGTGCTAAAGGATTAGTTAACGAACTTGGATTACTTACAAAATTAGTAACTGTTTTTTCGTCAAATGATTTTCTATTTGCTTCTTCCATCATTGAAGTTCCTAATGAAATTGCCATTAAACCAATTTTGGAGTTCTGCAGTTGATCTTGTGTGCCTAGTTGATTCGAATTAACTCTAAGAACTAAAAATGATAATAACATCATTGCACCAAGAGTTAACATTAATTGTCCTGTGCCCATTTTATACTCATTATTTAATTATTAAATAAACATACTTTCGAAGAAAAGATTAAATTGACTTGAAATATTAAACAAAAAGTATGCTAACTATAAAAGAGGCAATAATTAAATATCAAAATGCATTTCACAGTAATTATTACTTTTAAGAGGTAATTAATACAGATAAAGTTTTATAATTTAACAACTTATACTGATTTTTTTATTAAATTTATTTAATCATTTTCTCAAATTTTTATAATGTAGCAATATGGTACATAATTACCATTTACAAATGAAATATTTTATTTATCTTAGGGTTAATAGTATTTTTAATTAAGAATTTGTAATTTCATTCAATTTTTCAAATTACAAATGGGAGGTCAAAATGGCATTTTCATTAAATCGTGTTATGTTAATTGGTAATCTTGGTAAGGATGCCGAAACTCGTTTTACAACTAATAATGTTTCGGTTACTAATTTCACTATGGCAACAACTTATAGTTATAAAAAGGATAACGAGTGGGTAAACGATACCACCTGGCATAATATAGTTTCTTTTAATCTTTCGGATTACTTTAAAGAAAATTTAAAAAGGGCAAAAAGTTTTATGTTGAAGGAAGAATTCAAAAAAGAGATTATACTGATAAAGACGGAATAAAGAGATATGTTACAGATATTATTTCTGAAAAATTAATTCCGTTGGATTCTTCAGATGGATCATACTCATCTAACAATGAATCTTCCGGGAGCGAGCCCAAAATGGATGTTTCCGGTGATGAAAATGATGATCTTCCTTTTTAGTATGTATAATATTATAGGGTTTATTTAATTTTTGGCTATTAGTTGGTATTATAATTTATTTTTATTATTCATATTTTTTTTACTGTCTGCCTTCTTTTCCGGATCTGAGGTAGCCCTCTTTTCTCTTAATAGAAATAAACTAAAAAATAATCTTTCAGCAAATCCGATTAATTGAAAGATATTTAATTCGTCTATTGGATTTTCCCAGAAGATTATTAGTAACAATTTTATTAGGAAATACAATCGTCAATGTTGCTGCTTCTATTGTAGCAGTAACATTGACTCTTCAATTAGCATCTTATTATAAAATTTCAAGTGATCTAGCTTTAACTATTCAAATAGTGCTTTTAACTATTTTAATAGTTCTAATTGGGGAATTAATTCCTAAAGTATGGGCTTCAAAAAATCCATTATCATTCGCAAAATTTGTAGCACTGCCGCTTTATTGGACAAGTGCAATTTTATTTCCCATATCCGAAGCGTTTACTGAATTAATAAAATATTTAGTATCCAAATTAAAGTATGATAAATCTAAATTAGTTATTTCTCATGAAGAAATTTCCGAACTTGCAAGTCTCGGGCAGGAAAGAGGAACTATTGAAGAAGATGAATCATCATTAATTCAAAGCATTGTTACTTTTAAAGATGTTTCTGTTTATGAAATTATGACTCCAAGAGTTGACATAATCTCAATCTCTGTCGAAACAAATTTTGATAAAGTTATTGAAATTATTACAAGCTCCGGACACAGTAGAATTCCGCTTTATAAAAATAATCTTGATGAAATAATTGGAATTGTTTATGCAAAAGATATTTTGCCTTATCTGCAGAAAAAAGAGCTAAGAACCAAGTTATATCTACCTAAAATTGCACGTAAAGCGATGTTTGTTCCTACTACAAAAAAAATTGACGATCTTCTTCACGAATTTCAGGAAAAGAAAATGCATATTGCGGTTGTTGTAGATGAATACGGAGGGACAGCGGGTTTAATATCATTAGAAGATATTTTAGAAGAAATAATCGGCGAAATTAGAGATGAATACGATAAAGAAGAAAATCCAATTTCCAAACTAAACGATAATACATATCATCGTTTTAGGTAAACTTGCAATTGATGATTTAAATGAATTGCTAAATACAACCATTGCTTCTGAAGATGAAGACTTTGAAACTGTTGCCGGACTAGTTCTTAAATCACGCCGGAAATTTTCCTAAAGAAGGTTATTCTTTTAAATTAGAAAATCATAAGTTTACAGTTAAAGAAGTTCTTAAAAAAAGAATTAAAAAGGTTCTGATAGAAAAAATCCAAGGGGAATAGAATGAAGAAAGGCTGCTTTGTTAAAACTATTGTTATTTTAACAATTGTTGTTGCAGCAGTTTTATATATTGTAGAAAACAAATTAGATGATTTTGTAATTAAGCCTGGTAAAAAATTTCTAGCTCCTTTAATAGAAAAAGAATTAAATAAAAAAACGAACTCACTTAAATATTCCCCGGAAAAGGATTCTACAGTTGCTTTAATTCAAAATTATTTTAAAAACGTGAAAATAAAAGATATTCCATCCGAAGGTAAAATCGACAGCATAAAGGATTCCATTGAAAAAATGTTTAAGGATAGTCTTATAAGCAAAGAAGAATTCAAGAGTTTAAAGAAATTATTAAATACGGAAAAATCAAAATGAAAGATCAAAGAAAAACCGAAATAAAAGTCGGTATAATGACAATTGTTGGAATAATTATTTTAGTCTGGATACTCGGCTGGGCAAAGAATTTCAGCTTCACTGAAAGTAAAAAAAATATAAAAATTGAATTTAATAATGTTGCCGGTTTGGAAGTTGGTGATTATGTAATGGTGAACGGGATGAGAAAAGGTTTTGTTGATGATATGACGGTTAATAAAAACGGTGTGCTTGTTAAAGTTTCTTTAGATAATGATGTGAAATTAAACAGCGACGCTTCTTTTGAAATCTCGATGCTTGATTTAATGGGAGGAAAAAAAGTCGAGATAAATCCGGGAAATTCTTCATCATCATTAAATTATAGCAAAATTCAGCAGGGAAATTTTAATGCTGATATAGGAACTGTAATGTCCATGGTTGGTTCAACCAAAGAGGATCTTGTTACAATATTATCTGAAGTTAAAACATCGGTAAACTCTTTAAATAAATATTTAAAAGATGAGACTTTGCATAAGGATATCACAAAATCATTAAATAACTTATCTGATGTGTCTGAGAAATTAAATATCCTGATAACAAAGAATAACGATAATTTTAACAAAATTTTTCAGAATAGTGCAGAACTTTCAAACGAAGCCATTCAATTTATAAAAGACAATAAAGAAAATTTTAATCATACATTTAGCGAAATTAAAAATGTAGTTTCTAAAACAGATACATTACTTACATTTATAAATTCTGTGTCTAGAGAAACGAAAGAAAAGAAAAATAATTTGGGTAAAATGCTTTATGATGAAAAATTTTATAACAAGCTTAACGAAGCTGTCACTCAATTAAATGATCTGACAAAACTTTTATACCAGCAAATGCAAAATGACGGAATTAAAGTTGATGCAACGATCGGATTTTAAAAAAATTGTTTTTATTATTTATACTTTCCTGTTTGTATATCAAATTGCAGTTAATTGTCAAAATAGGGAAGCAACCACTAAAAATGCAATGGTTGTTTCTGCCGATTATTATGCATCAAAAGTTGGACGCGAAATTCTGGAAAAAGGCGGCAACGCAATTGATGCTGCAGTTGCAACGGGATTTGCTTTAGCAGTAACATATCCGGCAGCCGGAAATATCGGCGGCGGCGGATTCATGGTTATTCATTTAACTAATGGAAAAAATACTACAATAGATTTTAGAGAAACTTCTCCCTCCAAATCAACTCCAGATATGTTTTTAGATAAGGATGGAAAATTTAATCCTAATTTAAGTCAGGAAGGAACAACATCTGCTGGAGTTCCAGGAAGTGTCGCAGGGTTAATTTATGCTCAAGAACAATATGGAACGATGAAATTAAAAGATGTTATTCAACCGGCTATTGATCTTGCGGAAGAAGGATTTGTTTTATCTGAAAGTATGGCTCATTCATTTAATGAACTTCTGCCGGAATTTAAAAAATATAAATCTTCATATAAAAAATTTAACAATAATGGTAAACATTTTAAAAAAGGAGATATATTCAAACAACCTGATTTAGCTAATACTTTAAAGTTAATTAGAGATTTTGGTAAAGATGGATTTCTATAAAGGAAAGGTTGCGGATTTAATTGTAAAACAGGTTCAAAGTTTAGGCGGAATAATATCTTTAAAAGATTTAGAAAACTATAAAGCATTGGAAAAAGCTCCGGTTACTTGGTTCGTATAGAGGATATGAAATTGTTTCCATGGGTCCATCGAGTGCAGGCGGAATTGCAATTATTGAAATGCTGAATATTTTAGAAAATTTTAAATTTCATAAAAATGAACATAATAGTGCTCAATATATTCACAAATTAGCAGAGGCAATGAAGTTTGCTTATGCAGATAGAAGCAAATATTTAGGCGATGATGATTTTGTAAAAGTTCCTTCCGATGTTTTAACTTCAAAAAAATATGCATTTGAAATTTTTAAGAAAATTAAAAATACAAGTATTCCTTCCAGCGAAATAAATTCAGAGAAAATAAATATAACTGAAGGAAATCAAACAACTCATTATTCTGTTTATGATAAATATGGAAATGCAGTAAGTACAACTACTACTATTAACTCATGGTTCGGATCTAAAATAGTTGTCGAAGGTGCGGGATTTCTTTTAAATAATGAAATGGATGACTTTAGTTCAAAACCCGGTTCGCCAAATCAATTCGGATTAACAGGAGGAGAAGCCAATTCAATTCAGGCTGGTAAAAGAATGTTAAGTTCTATGTCGCCGACTATTGTACTGAAACTTGGAAAACCTTTTCTTATTTTAGGATCGCCGGGAGGTTCAACAATTATAACTGCTGTTCTTCAAGTTATAATGAATTGCATCGACTTTAATATGGATTTAAATAATGCAGTAAATTCTCCGAGAATTCATCATCAATGGCTGCCGGATAAAATAGATTTTGAAAAGAATGCCTTAAATGAAAAGACAAGAAATGAATTAATAAACTTGGGTTATAAAATTGGGCAAGAAAGAATACTTGGAAATATCCAGGCTATTTTAATTAATAATAAAAATAATTTAATATATGGTTGTTCCGATCATAGAAGAGGCGGAGCAGCTTTAGGTTATTAATAAAGAGAAATGTTATGGTTATAGGAATTGGAATCGACATAATTGAAATCGATCGGATAAAAGACAGTATTGATAAATTTGGTAATAGTTTTTTAAATAAAATTTATACAGATAAAGAAATTAATTACTGCTCACAAAAAAGCAACAGCTATCAGCATTATGCTGCACGATTTGCAGCTAAAGAAGCTGTTTACAAGGCATTAACAACCGGATGGGAAAAAGGTTTAAGCTGGCAGAACATTGAAATTACAAACGAAGCTAACGGAATGCCTGTTGTTGCATTAAGCGGGAAATTGGAATCTTTTCTTTCTGATGGGAAAAAGCTCAAAATATCTTTAAGTCATTCAAGAGATTATGTTGCTTGTGTTGCGATTATTTACAAGGACTTATAAAATCACATCAAAATCTGTTCTTTTCAGAGAAATTTAAATGTGAATAATTCTTTACTTTATAAAAAATTAGATTGTATTGAATTATATAAAATGATTATATTTTCTAATTAAATCTGTGATTACTACAGAAATTTTTAAATAAATAATAAAATAATTTGAATAAAAAATACTTCGACATATTTAATTACGGTTCATTAGGAATTGTAGTAATACTTTTAATTTTGATGCTTACTGATGCGGTGCCAAAAGAATCATTCATGTATTTGTTAGTTTTTGCATTAATTTTATTAGTAGTAAGAATTGTTTTGAGAGTTTACTATATAAACAAAAGTAAAAATCTGAAAAAGGAGTAAGTCTTCGAAAGTGGTAAAAAAGTAAACGGCCGGTTAAACGCTAAGGTTTTAATCTTGAACCAAAGTTATGAACCAATCACAGTATGTAATATTAAAAAAGCAATAATTTTAATCTATCTCGGTAAAGCCGAGTTAGTTTTAAATGACAAGAAAAAAATAATAAGAACTGTCTATTCCGAATATCCCTGGCCAAGTATCATCAGGTTAAATCGATATATAAAACTTCCTTATAAAAGAGTAGTCCTTACCAGAAAGAACATATTAAGAAGAGATTCATTTCGATGCGGCTATTGCGGAAGAAGCGATCTTCCATTAACAATAGATCATATAATTCCCAAAGCACGCGGCGGAGGAGATTCCTGGGAAAACTTAATTTGTGCTTGTACTGCTTGTAATAATAAAAAAGGCGATAGAACTCCGGCAGAAGCTAATATGAATATGATAAATAAACCATTTAAACCGAGTCATATTATGTTTATTAAACATGTTGTTGGTAAAGTGGATGAAAACTGGAAACCATATTTGTATCTTTCCTGAAAGCTTAAAATATTTGATAATTCAATTCTACGTAATTCAAATCAAATAACTTGTTAAAATTCGTATTTTTATTAGGATTTCAATAAATATGAAGATTATTAGCTTCATTATTATTATTTTTCCTGATTAAAATATTCAAAATTTCCGGAAATAAATGAAGAAAAAAAGAATCTTAAGCGGAATGCGTCCAACCGGTAAACTTCATATCGGTCATTTTGTAGGCGCTTTGGAAAATTGGGTAAAATTGCAGGATGAATATCAGAATTTTCATCTTATTGCGGATTATCATGTTTTGACCACAAAATTAGATACAAAGGAGATCTATCAAGATTCAATTGATATGCTGATTGATTGGCTTGCTTCGGGATTGGATCCGGTTAAAAGTCCAATGTTCAGGCAATCAAAAATAAAAGAACATGCAGAGTTAAGTTTAATATTCGGAATGCTGATAACTGTAAACCGGTTAGAACGGAATCCGACTTTAAAGGATCAAGTTCGTGATTTAAATATTGAAAATATAATATTCGGACATTTAGGATATCCTGTTCTTCAAACAGCAGATATTTTATTGTATAAAGGAGATGCCGTTCCTGTTGGCGAAGATCAGGTTCCTCATGTGGAAATTTCAAGAGAAATTGCCAGGCGTTTTAACAACCAATATGGAAAAGTATTTCCGGAACCGGAAGCTTTGTTAACAAAATTTGCTAGACTTCCCGGAATAGACGGAAATGCTAAAATGAGTAAATCATTAGGGAATACAATCTTATTATCCGACGAACCTGAAATAATTAAAAAGAAATTAAAAAAGGCAGTTACCGATCCGCAGAAAATTCGTAAAGGTGATCCGGGAAATCCGGATATCTGTCTGGTATTTTCTTATCATAAAAAATTTAATCCGGCTGAAGTTCCGGAAATTGATGCCGGCTGTCGATCCGGTGCATTAGGCTGTGTTGATTGCAAGATGAATTGTGCATCTAAAATTGCGGAAGTACTGGAACCGATTAGAGAAAAAAGAAATTATTATGAAGAACATTTAGATGAAGTAAAAGATATTCTAGCAGACGGCGAAAAAAGAGCTAAAGAAATTGCTGTCTCTACAATGAATGAAGTTCACGAAAAAATGCAATTAGGTTAAAGTTGAAGTGTATAAAATTAAATTAGATCATTTCGAAGGACCGCTGGACTTGCTTCTGTTTTTTATTAAGCGGGACGAATTAAATATTTATGATATTCCAATATCCAGAATTACTAAGGAATTTCTTGAATATGTTAATTTAATTAAAATGCTCGATCTGGAAACTGCCGGTGACTTTATTTTAATGGCTTCAACTTTAATGCATATAAAAGTAAGAATGCTTTTACCGCGTGAAGTTGATGAAAAAGGTGAAGAAATTGATCCGCGTGCTGACTTGATTAAAGCACTATTAGAATATAAAAGATTTAAAGAAATGTCGGAGGAACTTTCTTTTTTTGAATCAAGTCAGAGGAAAATTAGTTACAGATCTAATTTTAATGAAGATGAAAAAGTTGCTCCGCCGGATTATGAAATTTTATTAAAAAATGTAAGTATTTTTGATCTTGCAAAAGCCTTTAAAAAAGTAATTGAAGGATTAAAAGAAGTTCCTGTTCACGAAATTAAAAAAGTAAATGTAACTATAGATGAACAGATAAAATTTATACTTTCCAAAATTGATGAAGCCGGTGAATTGCATTTTATTAGTTTAGTTGAAAAGATGAAAGATAAAATCAGAATTGTTGTTACTTTTATTGCACTTTTGGAATTAACTAAAATGGGACATTTAGGAATTAAAGAATCTCCCAATTTTAATGATTTTGTTTTATATAGATTAGATAATGGACAAAATATACAACTCAGTAATTGAAGCTTTAATATTTTCTACAGACGAACCTCTGTCAGAAAATGAAATTATTAAAGCTGTAAAAGGCATTGACGGAGAAGATATTCAAATTACTCAATCCGATGTAGAAAAATGTGTAGAAGAATTAAATACCGGATATAATGAGAAAGGTATATCATTTAAAATATTAAAAATAGCAAATGGTTATATATTCGGAACAAAACCGGAATATGCAAATTATCTTGGCTATTTATCCTCAGAAAAAAGTAAAAGACGATTAAGTCAAGCAGCTTTGGAAACTCTAGCTATTATTGCTTACAAACAGCCTATAACGAAACCTGAAATTGAATCTATTAGAGGAGTTAATTCAGATTATATTTTAAATACATTATTAGAAAAAAATCTGGTTGCAATTTCCGGAAGGGCAGAAACTGTAGGAAGGCCTCTTTTATACAGTACTACAAATGAATTTCTTAAATATTTTGGACTCCATAAAATAAGTGATCTTCCGAAACCAAGAGAAATTGAAGAAATAATGAAGGATGAAGATTTCCTTGAACAAAAGCAGAAAATTTTAATGAATTTGATCGAAGAAAAAGCAGAAGAGGAATCTCCTGAACCGGATACTAATAATGATGATTAGATTAAATAAATATATTGCAGACAGCGGCTTTACTTCCAGACGAAAAGCTGAAGAGTTTATACTTCAAGGCAGAGTTTCTGTTAATCAAAAGATAATTACTGATCTTTCTTTTAAAGTGAATGATAATAATGATGAAGTTTTTATCGATGGTGAAAAAATTGAACCGAAAAAACATCTGTATTATTTATTGAACAAACCCAGGGGAGTTATTTCTACTACAAATGATGAAAGAAACAGAACTACTGTAGTAGATTTAATTAAATCAAAAGAAAAAATTTATCCTGTAGGAAGATTGGATTATAATACAACCGGAGTATTATTTTTAACAAATGACGGTGAATTTAAAAATATATTAACACATCCCACAAATAATGTCCCGAGAGAATATGAAGTAAAATTGGATAAAGCATTTAATATTAAAGATAAAGAGAAATTATTAAAAGGTATTTATATTAAAAATGAAAGAGCAAAATTTACTAAAATAATTTTTCCCGATAAAAGAAATGACAAAATCTTAGAAGTAACTTGTGTTGAAGGCAGAAATCATTTTGTTAAAAATATGTTTGGAGCTTTGGGTTATAGAGTTGTTGCTTTGAATAGAAAAAGTTTTGCGGGAATTAAAGCTGATATTCCTTTTGGATCATTTCGAAAATTGTCAAACGATGAAATTAAGAAAGTACTTAAAGTCTATGGCAATTAAAACATTTTTTACTTTTGTATTTGTCTTCATATTAGTCTTTGAAGTATTTCCACAAGAAAATCAAATAACAGTCAAGGATACTGCAAGAAGATATTCATATTCAACAATTCCGGAATTTTGGAATCAGATGAATGATATATTTAATGATCCAAATTTTAGTAATGCACAATGGGGAGTTGTAATTCAATCTTTGGAAACAGGAGAATATTTTTACAAAAGAAATGAAGATAAATTATTTATTCCGGCTTCTGATATTAAACTTTTTACAACTGCTTCCGGATTAATTTTATTAGGACCGGATTACCGCTTTTCAACAAATATTTTTATGAGAGGCAAATTAGACGGTTCTATTTTAGATGGAGATTTAATTGTACAGGGCGGGGGAGATCCAACAATATCGGAAAGATTTTACGGCGGAGATCTTTATAAAGTATTTAATGATTGGGCAGATTCCTTGCTCTCAAAAGGAATTGATGAAATAACCGGGAATATTATAGGTGATGATGGTAAATTTGATGACGTAGGTTATGGAAAAGGCTGGGCCTGGGATCATTTAAGCTATTGGTACTCGGCTCCTTCAGGTGCAATTTCATTTAATGATAATTGTGTTGATTTATATGTAACTGTTAACAAAAAAAATAAAAAAGCTGTTATTTTACAAGAGCCGGACACCAAATATATTGTTGTTGTGAATAATGTTGATGTTGTACCAAAGGATTCAGTTACTTCCATAGATGTTTATAGACAACTTGGGACAAATATTGTAACAGTCTTCGGTACAATTAAAAATATTCCTGATACTATAAAAACTTATGTTACGGTAAATAACCCAACTCAATTTTCTATGGTTATTCTTAAAAAAGTTTTAGTAGAAAAAGGAATTAAAGTAAATGGTTACCCGGTTGATGTAGATGATATTTCTACACCATTAGATTACAATAATATTAGAAAAATATTTAGTTTTTATTCTTTGCCTTTAAAAGAAATAATAAAAGTTATAAATAAGAATAGCCAGAACTTTTTTGCAGAACAGTTACTTAAAACAATTGGTTATGAAAAAAAGGGATTAGGAACTTCAGCAAATGGTATTACATCAATCACTCCTATTTTAAGAGATATGGGTATTAATCCGGAAAGTCTTGTAATGGTAGACGGTAGCGGATTATCACCCTTGAATTTAGCTTCTCCCAAACAAATAGTTGCTTTACTGAATTACATGTACAAAAGTAAATATTTTATTCCTTTTTACAATTCTCTATCAATTGCCGGTGTTGACGGCACTTTCGGCAATCGACTAAAAAATACAAAAGCAGAAGGGAGAATAAGAGCAAAAACAGGTTACCTCGATGCTGTTCGAAGTATTTCCGGTTATGCATATACTGCAGACAACGAGCCTGTGGTATTTTCTATGATAGTTAATGATTTTAATGTTCCAGTTAAATTAGCAGAAAATTTACAAGACTTAGTTTGTCTTCGTCTTGCCAATTTCAGAAGAAAATAAATCGGAGGTTTTGTGGAAAACAATGTTCAACAAGATTTAAATGTTTTAATTAAAAGAAGACTTGAAGAATTAGAAGAATTAAAAAAGAAAGGCTTTGAACCTTATCCTTATTCGTTTGATGTAAATTCAAATTCAAAAGATATTAAAGATAATTTTAAAGAAGATGAAAAACGCGAAGTTAAAATTGCCGGCAGAATAATGGCTTTAAGAAAAATGGGAAAAGCTTCTTTTGCTCATATTCAGGATGAAGCCGGAAGAATTCAAATATATTTAAGAAAAGATGATATCGGCGAAGCTTATGATGCATTTAAATTATTGGATATCGGAGATATTATCGGCGTAGAAGGTTATACATTCAAAACTAAAACCGGAGAAATTTCTGTTCATACAACTGCCTTAAAGCTTTTATCAAAAACAATCAGACCGCTTCCAATTGCAAAAGAAGCAGTTGATGAAAAAGGCAACAAAGTTGTTTATGATCAGTTTGCAGATAAAGAATTAAGATACAGACAGAGATATGTTGACTTGGTTGTAAATCCTCATTTAAAAGATACTTTTATTAAAAGAAGCAGAATAATTTCTTCAATGAGAAGATTTTTGGATACCAGCGGTTACCTGGAAGTCGAGACTCCGATTCTTCAGCCTTTATACGGCGGAGCTGCCGCAAGACCTTTTACAACTCACCATAATACTTTGGATACGGATTTTTATTTAAGGATTGCGGATGAACTCTACTTAAAAAGATTAATTGTCGGCGGTTTTAACGGAGTTTATGAAATATCCAAAGATTTCCGAAACGAAGGAATGGACAGAACACATAATCCGGAATTTACAATGATGGAATTATATGTCCCTTATAAAGATTACAACTGGATGATGGAATTTGTTGAAGATATGATATTCAATATATGCAAAGATGTCTTTGGAAAATTCGAATTCGAATTCGAAGACAATAAAGTCTTATTTGAAAAACCATGGAAGAGAGTTTCTATGGTTGATGCAATAAAAGAAAAAACAGGTGTTGATATTTTATCCGCATCATTAGAACAATTAAAAGAAGCAGCTAAAAAATTAAACATAGATATAAAAGCAATTGAAGGCAGGGGAAAATTAATTGATGAAATATTCAGCGAAGCCGTTCAGCCGGAATTAATTCAACCTACTTTTGTTGTTGATTATCCTCTTGAAATTTCTCCGCTTGCAAAAAAACATCGTTCTAAAGAAGGTCTTGTTGAAAGATTTGAAGGCTATGTTGCCGGCAGAGAAATCTGTAATGCTTTTTCAGAATTAAATGATCCGATTGATCAGAAAGAAAGATTTACCGGGCAGGCAAAAATGCGAGAAGAAGGCGACGAGGAAGCTCATCAGATTGATGAAGATTTTATCCGCGCTCTCGAATACGGAATGCCTCCGACAGCCGGATTAGGAATCGGGATAGACAGATTAGTTATGCTTTTAACAAATCAATCATCAATTAGAGATGTTATATTCTTCCCGCAGATGAAACCGGAAGTAAAAAGTTAATTTAAAAGATATAACATCTTTAAAAAGGTTTTAGTATGAAATACAGTATTATCATACCGACACTGAACGAAGAGAAACTTCTTCCGAAATTATTAAAACAATTAATAGATGGTAAAATTCAGGAAAAGTTTAATGCTGAAATTATAATCTCAGATGGCGGCAGTAAAGATAAAACCCTGGAAATAGCTTTACAATATTCAGATATAATTAAAGTACATCGGGAAGATAATCAGCAAAATATTGCAATTGGAAGAAATGTCGGATCTAAATTTGCAAACGGTGATGTTTTAATCTTTATAAATGGAGATGTTGTTTTTCATGATGCCGAGAAATTTTTTCAATACCTGGAAGATAATTTTTATAATTCTAATTACGCTGCACTTACGTGCAAAGTAAAAGTATTTCCGGAAGAAGTTATTTTATCGGATAAATTATTTCATGCATTTTATAATAAATATTTTCATATGCTGAATGTATTCGGAGTCGGGATGGGAAGGGGAGAGTGCCAGGTTATAAAAAAGAAAGTTTTTGATAGCATTGGAGGAAATAAAGAAGACCTTGCAGCCGGAGAAGATTTTGATCTATTCATGAAAATAAAAAAACACGGCAAAGTTCTTTACACAAATGATGTTTGGGTTTATGAATCACCAAGAAGATATAGAAAATTAGGTTATTTCGGAGTAACGTGGTCGTGGCTAAAAAATTCAACTTCAATAGTTGTTAAAAATAAATCTATCTCAAAAGAATGGGAACAGGTTAGATAATTTTGAAAAAATTATTTTTTATATTTCTTTTACTTTCGGTAAATATTTTTGCTCAAGCTGATTATATCTCTGCAAATAATAAAGTTTATAACTTCCTGGAAAGAATGGAAACCATTGGAGTTATAAATGATTATAATTCTTTTGAAGTTCCAAAAACAAGAATGCAGATTGCAGATTATCTTAAAGAAGTTATAAAAAATCAGAAGCTTTTAGATAAAGTTGATAAGGAAACATTAAGGGACTTTAAAATAGAATATGAATATGAACTTTTTGGAACACTTGAAAATTCACAAAAAATTATAAACGGAAACGGATATAATCTTTTCTCGCAAAATCAAAAATATATTTACTTTTTAAATAGACCTCAAAAAGCAAATCTATTTATTAATCTTGTTGGTGAAGGGCAATCAATATTTTATAATGATGCTGAAAACAAAATAAATAAATCTGCATTGCTTGGAATTGCGGGAGGTGAAATTAGGGGAACCTTTTTAAATAAATTCGGATTTTCTATTTACGGAACGAACGGAACTTTTGTTGGAAACAGAACCGCTGTTTTGCAGAGAAAAGATTTAAAGTATAATTATAAAATAAATGAAACAGATACTACAAAATTTTTCGATGAATCTTATGGTTATTTAACTGCTGATTGGAAATTAATTCGATTTAAAATCGGCCGAGACAGAATGAAAATCGGCTACGGAAATATAAAATCAATTTTAGGTGATGACGCACCTTTATTTGATTATATATCTATGAATATAGATTATGACTTTTTTAATTTCTCATATTTCCATGGAAAACTTCTCGGAAGAGAATCTTATGTTGTTACACCAAACTCCGGTGTTGAAAATGTTGTTGCGGAAAAATATATTGGTTATCACAGAATAGGTTTTAATATTTCCAGAGCAGCGAATTTTGGAATTGGTGAAGTAATAATTTATGGAGACAGGCCAATAGATTTATCATATTTAAATCCGTTTAATTTTTATAAATCTGCGGAACATGCAAATAGAGACCGCGATAATTCAATGCTGTTTGTAGATTATAAAAATAATTCAATAAAGAATCTCGAACTTTACGGAACATTATTAATTGATGATATTACATTCAGCAAATTAGGAACCGGATTTTACGGAAATGAAACGTTGATGAATTTAGGACTTTATTCTGAAAATCTTTATAATATTTTACCTTTAGGAATTCGGTTTGAAATGATAAAAATTGACCCTTATGTTTTCACACACCGATTTATTAAAAATAATTATACAAATTTCGGGTACAATCTGGGACCGGATATAAATCCAAATTCGTTATTATTTAATTTCGATTTATCATATAGAATTACCAATCGATTGGAATTGTCACTCGGTTATACTTATACTAAACACGGTGCAAACATTTTAAATTCGGATGGTTCCGTAAAAGTAAATGTCGGCGGAGATATAAATTTAGGACATAGAACTAATGATTCTGAAATTGCTAATTTTCTTAATGGCGAATTGGAATACTATAGAAATATAACATTTAATTTGAATTATGAACCATTTAATGAAATTTATTTAAAATTGAATGCTTCTTATTATAACAATTCCCTTAGAAATTTGAACAAAGAGAAAAAATTAAATACATTTATAACATTATCTGCCAGGTTGTAATTATTAACCGGAGCTAAAATGAGTTTTAAGAAAATGAAAATTCCTTATAGTTTGATAGTTCTTACTCTAGGAATTGTTTTGGGTATTCTTATCCAAAAAGCATTTTCAGTTGATAATTTACATGAAAGTATTGCAAAATTAAGTGATGTTTTAACTTATACGGAAAAGTATTATGTGGAAGATGTAGATTCTCAAAAACTTGTTGAGGCTGCGATTAACGGAATGTTAAGTAAGCTGGATCCTCACTCTGTTTATATCCCTGCTAAAGAATTTGAAAATGTAGAAGAATCTTTCCGCGGTGATTTTGATGGAATTGGAATTGAATTTCAAATTTTAAGTGATACTATAACTGTTGTTAGTGCAATATCAGGCGGACCTAGCCAAGCTTTAGGAATTCAGCCAGGTGATAGAATTATTAAAATAGATAATGAAAGTGCAGTCGGAATTTCCAATGAAGAAGTTCGAAATAAATTAAGAGGAGAAGCCGGAACAAATGTATCTGTCGATATAAATAGATATGGTGTCAAAGATTTAATTCATTATAATATAATAAGAGATAGAATTCCTCTTTATTCAGTCGATACACATTTCATGGTCAACTCTAATACCGGTTATGTCAGTGTTTCAAGGTTTGCGGAAAATACTTATAAAGAAGTTAAAGATGCACTTGATAATTTAAAATCTGATGGAATGACTCAACTTATTTTAGACCTTAGAGGAAATCCGGGAGGCTATTTGCAACAGGCTGTTAAAATTGCAGATTTATTTATCTCGGGTGAAAAGAAAATTGTTTATACAAAAGGAAGACGATCTGAATTTGATGAAGTTGAGTATTCATCTAAGCCTTCACCTTATGAAAAAATACCATTAATAATTTTGGTTAATAACGGTAGTGCTTCTGCAAGCGAAATTTTATCCGGAGCTGTTCAAGATTGGGATAGAGGACTTATTGTCGGCGAAACCACTTTTGGAAAAGCATTAGTTCAGAAACAATTTGTTCTGCCTGATAATTCTGCTTTAAGATTGACAATAGCAAAATATTATACTCCATCAGGAAGATTAATTCAACGCGATTATAAAAATGTAAAAAATAAAGAAGAATACTACTCCGAAGTAGGCGGCAAAAATGAAAATGATGGAAACAATATCGAACATACAGCAGAAAAAGATTCTAATAAAACTGTTTTTCAAACTCATTTAGGAAGACCTGTATACAGCGGAGGCGGAATAACTCCGGATTATATTATTAAATCCGAAAAGATGACAGATTATACGACTAATTTGTTAAAGAATAATATTTTTTATCAATTTGTTTTATACTATCTTGAAAAAAATAATAAAAGAATTAAAATTTTGTACGGCGGTAACCTGAATAAATTTAAAAGTGAATTTGAATTAAGTGAGAATGAAATTAAAAGTTTTATCAAATTTGCTTCCGATAAAGAAATAAAATTTAATGCAAAAGACTTTCAAACAGATAAAGAATATATTTTAGATAGATTGAAAGCACAGATTGCAAGAAATTATTGGAATAATAAAGGCTGGTATTCTGTTATGTTAAATTCTGATAATCAATTTAAAAAAGCTGTAACACTATTCTCTGAGGCAAAAGCTTTAGCAGATTTGAAATGAAAAAAATACTATTTATATGTCTATTAATACCATTGCTATATTCGTTTCAAATTTCAGAACAAAAAAAACTTTCCGGTGAAATAAAGCCTAAATCATTTATTCCTAAAAGTCTTCAGGTTGGTGAAGAATTAACATATTTAGTAAAATATTCTTTTATGAAATTAGGCGAAGTTAAATTAAAAGTTTTGAGTAAAGAAAGTTTAAGAGGAGAAACCGTTTATAATACAATTGCTTACATCGATTCTTACGAAGATCTGCCTTTTGCACAAATTCATCAAATTTACGAAAGCAAATTAAATAGAAATTTCTATTCTGATTATTTTAGAGGAATTGTTAAAGGCGATAAATACGAAAGCTTTACAGAATATTTTTTTGAATATGATAGTGCAAAAATTAAAATTATAAAAGGTAAAGTTTTACCTCATCAAATTTGGACGGACTCAACTGCAGAAATTCACACACAATATCAGGATGGGTTGTCACTTTTTTATTATGCAAGGATGAACAGCGGGAAAGATACTTCCGTAACATTACCCACATTTATTAAAGAACAAAAAGAAAAAACTATAATTAATTTTTATAATGAAGTTGCTGATGTTTCTATAGATGCTGTAGATTATGATATAGCATGCTATAAGCTTGACGGCGAAGCCAAATTTGTAAGTATATTCGGTTTAACAGGATTTTTTGAAGGATGGTTTTCAGCAGATGATGCTTCAATTCCTATAATTGCAAAAATGAATGTAATAATTGGCAATATAACTTTAGAATTAATTAGTTGGAAAAGAGAAGGATGGAGTCCTCCAAAATTCAAAGACTAGAAAATGAAATTAAGTTGTTTCCTTATCAGGGATATTTCCCTCACATCGGAAAGAATGTGTTTCTTGCATCAGGTGTTAAGATAATTGGTAATGTAACAATCGGGGATAATTCCAGTGTATGGTATAACACAGTGGTAAGAGGCGATGTTCATTATATTAAAATTGGTTCTTTGTCAAATATTCAGGATTGTTCAATGCTGCATGTAACTAATAATAGATATCCTCTTAATATTGGTAGTAAAGTTACAATAGGACATTCTGTTAAACTACACGGATGTACTTTGCAAGATCTTTGTCTGGTTGGTATTGGAGCTATAGTTTTGGACGGTGCGGTTGTTGAACAAAATTCTATGGTTGCTGCCGGTGCGGTTGTTAAACCGAATTTTATTGTTCCGTCAGGAAAGTTAGTTGCAGGGGTTCCCGCTAAAGTAGTAAGAGATTTGACTAAAGAAGAAATTGATGATTTTGAAAAATCAGCAGAGCGATATAAAAAATATACGGAACTAACTATAGAATCGTTTAAAAAAATTTAATAGGCAAATGCAATTAAGATTTTGGGGTACACGCGGATCGATTCCTGTACCCGGCAAAAATACTCTTAAGTATGGCGGAAATACGCCCTGTGTCGAAGTAAGAACTAAGAACAATAATTTAATTATTTTGGATGCAGGCAGCGGAATTAGATTACTTGGTAATGACTTAATTAATGAAGAAAATCTTGAAGAGATCCATATTTTTATAAGCCATTATCATTGGGATCATATACAGGGAATACCTTATTTTAAACCTCTCTATTCTAAAAAATATAAAATTAATTTTTACGGTTTAACTAGTTTCGGTGAAAATATAAAGTCTTTGTTAAGTAATCAAATGGATCGGAATCATTTTCCGATTGATATGTCGGATTTAAATGCTAAAATATCCTTTGAACAAATTGAAGTAAATAAGCAATATAATATTGATGGCATTAAAATTGATTCTTTAATGGTAAATCATTCTTCTCCAGCACTTACTTTTAAATTAACAGAGAATGATAAAAGTTTTGTTTATATGACTGATAATGAAATAAGATTTGAAAATTCAAAAAATGGTAAAGCGGACGAAGTATTTAAAAAATTAAATAAAGATGTAATCGATTTTTGTTCAGGAAGCGAATTACTTGTGCATGATATGATGTATGAAGAATCATTAATAAAAAATAAAATAGGCTGGGGTCATTCAAGCAATATTACCTTAGCTTACTTTGGAATATTATCTAAAGTTAAAAACCTTATGCTTTTTCATTATAACCCTGAATATACTGATGAAAAAATCAATGAAATAATTAATGATACAAGAAAATATTTAAAGGAAAAAAAGTCAGATATTAATTGTTTAGGTGCAAAAGAGGGTTTGGAATTTATTATTTAATAATACTAATTTAAATTTGATTAAGAATCTTACTGTTAATAACTTTCATAAGAAAAGTATAAAAAAAGATAAAATTCATTATCTTGTTGGTAAATTAAAAAAGGATCTGAATTTTGAAATTTCATCTCTTAACATAAATTTTATTGATTCCAAAAATATTTTGGAAATTAATAAAATTTACCTTAAACATAATTTCACAACGGATATAATAACTTTTAATTACACTGGAGATAATAATAATTTAGATGGTGAGATTTTTATTTCAATAGATGACGCAGAAACTAATGCTAGAAAATATAAGGCAACTTTTAATCAAGAAATTAAAAGATTAATAATTCATGGCATTTTACATTTACTAGGTCTTGAAGACAATACTAAAAGTCAAAAATTAAAGATGAGAAGTTTAGAAAATAAATATTTAAACAAATTCGGGTTTTAAGTAGAAAAATGCGAAATGATTTGACTAAAAAACTAAAAGAAGTTTCTCAAAAGCTTAAAAACGACGAAACAATTGAGGAATTTCTGAAGTATATTGCTAGTAGTGAATCAAATAAAAATGATGCTGCCGCTGTAATTAGCTGGCTTTACGAAAAAATCGTGAGAGATATTTCATTAGGAGATGATATTTTTGATGCACCGGCCAAAAGTTTTAGAATTTTATCGGATAAAGAAATATCCCGAATTGGTTTGCAAAATTACAATTATCTTTTACATTTCTTTAATGTAGGATTGTTAAAAAATAAAGATTTTGAATATATTCTCGAACATATTATGTTTATCGATGAAGACGAACATACAAACGATTATTTAAATGCTTTAATTTTATCAATCTTTCTCGATATAAATGATGCTACATTACCGGGAAGCAGATTGTTGTTAAATTCATCGGATACTATTAATTAGAAAAGAAAGATTATGAATAAAAATCTTGTTTTAGTTGAATCTCCTGCAAAAGCAAAGACAATCAACAAATACCTTGGAAAAAATTATATAGTTGAAGCAACTGTTGGACATATCCGAAATTTACCCAAAACAAAATTAGGTGTTGATGTTGAACATAATTTTCAGCCCCAGTTTGTTACTATTAGAGGTAAAGGCGATGTTATTAAAAAAATAAAATCTTTAGCTTCAAAAAGTAATAATATATTTATTGCAACTGACCCTGACAGGGAAGGGGAAGCAATTGCTCAGGATATTGCCGAAACTATAAATGGAAAAGCAAATTCAAATGTTTATCAGAGTTTTGTTTAATGAGATTACCAAAACCGGTGTTAAAAAAGCAATGGATTCTCCGCGCTCAATTGATGTAAACCTGGTTTCTTCTCAAAGAGCTAGAAGAGTAATGGACAGAATAATCGGTTATAAAATTAGTCCTTTTCTTTGGAAAGCTATTATAGAAATTTCCGGAAGCAGTTCTTTGTCTGCTGGAAGAGTTCAATCTGTTGCTTTAAAACTTATTTGTGATAGGGAAGTTGAAATTGAAAAATTTATCGTTACAGAATATTGGTCAATTTGGGCAATATTTAAAACCGATAAAGGCGAAACTTTCAAAGCGAAACTATTTAGTATTAATGGAAAAGACATTAAGGTTCCGCCCAAACCTAATATGACCGAAGATGAATTGAAAGAATTTTTAAATGAATATCTTCCTCTTCCGGATGAAAAAACAACAACAGATTTCTTTGATCGGATTCAGAATAAAAATGAATTTGTTATATCAAAAATTTCTAAAAGAAATACAAAGAGAAATCCTTCAGCACCATTTATAACTAGTACACTGCAGGCAGAGGCATCAAGAAGATTAAAAATGCGACCGAAGCAGACTATGGCCATTGCCCAAAAACTTATATGAAGGTGTAGAACTTGGTAAAGAAGGTATTACACGGTTTAATTACTTATATGAGAACTGATTCAACTAGAATAAGTGATGAAGTAATTCCTGTTGTAAGAGATTTTATATCTGATAATTATGGAAAAAATTATATTCCTGAAACTCCAAATAAATATGACAAAGAAAAATAAAGCGAATGTTCAGGATGCTCACGAAGCAATTAGACCGACCAATGTTCAATATTCTCCCGAATTCGTAAAACCGTATTTAGATAAAAAATCTTTTCAGCTTTATGAAATAATTTGGAAAAGATTTGTTGCTTCCCAAATGGCACAAGCTTTAATGGAAACAACTGTTGTTGAAATCTCTTCCGATGAATTTTTATTTAAAGCTTTCGGTTCTGCAATTAAATTTAACGGATTTTTCAGGTTTATGAAGAATCATTAGAACCGAAAGATAATGCAAAAGAAAAAGATGAATATAGAAATGAAACTATTCCTTTAGGACTTGGAAAAAGATCAAAAATTAGAATTAAAAGATCTTCAAAAATCACAGCATTTTACAAAACCGCCTGCAAGATTTACGGAAAGTTCCTTAATTAAAGAACTGGAAAGTAAAGGAATTGGACGTCCAAGTACATATTCCGGCATTGTAAGTACAATTCAAGACAGAAAATATGTCGAACAGGTTGAAAGAAAGTTAAATCCTACTAAATTAGGGAAAGAGGTTAATAAGATTTTGGTAAAAAACTTCCCTGATATCATAAACGAAGGATTTACCGCATCTATGGAAAGTGAACTTGACCAAATTGCTTCCGGCGAAATTGATTATGTTAAAGTTTTAAATGATTTCTATCAGCCTTTTTCCAAAGCACTTAAACATGTTGAAAAAAATATTGAAAAAATTATTTGCGATAAGTGCGGCGGTGAAATGGAAATTAAAATCGGCAGATACGGTAAATATCTGGCTTGTACAAATTATCCTGATTGTAAAAACATAAAATCCTTAAAAGAAATTGCAGCGCAAAACCAGGAGCCTGAATATACCGGCGAGAAATGCGAAAAATGCGGAGCCAGAACAGTCTACCGAGATGGTAAATTTGGAAGATTTATAGGATGTGAAAGATATCCGGACTGCGATTTTGTAAAAAATATTACTCTTGGAGTTTCTTGTCCTAAATGTAAAGAAGGAGATGTAGTCGAACGAAAATCCAGAAAGGGAAGATTATTTTACGGATGTTCCAGATATCCAGAATGTGATTTTGTAAGCTGGTATAAACCAATTCCGCAACCATGTCCGAATGGAGATTCGGAATATTTGGAACAGCGTTATACAGCTAAAAAAGGAAATTATTTAAATGTCCTAATTGCGGGGAAGAAGTAATTCCTGAAGAAGTCGAAGAAGAAACAGAATAATAAGAATGGATATAAACCATTTAATAAAACTATTTCTTGAAGATGTAAAAAGTATTAAAAGATATTCGGCTAATACCGTAAAGTCTTATAAAAACGATCTTGAAAGCTTTGTAAAGTTTTGTGAAGAAAATTCGAGAATAAAACTAGACCAAATTAACGAAAGATTTATCAAGAACTATTTAATGTATTTAAGCGAAATTGGTTTAGATAAAAGTTCTATCTCCCGCAAACTTGCTTCAATAAGAGGTTTATTTAAATTTGCATTTTATCATAATTATATTGATAAAAATCCTGCTTCGTACATTTCAAATCCGAAATCCAAACGAAAACTTCCTGAAGTTGCATCAACGAAATCTATTTTGGATATATACCAAATAGTTGATGAAGAGGAGAAAGAAAATTCATCATTAATTAAAGCAATTATTGAAACATTATACGGCTGCGCTTTACGCGTTGATGAATTATGCAAATTAAATATTGGTGACGTTGATCTTCATGAAAAAATTATTAAAGTAAAAGGCAAGGGGAGTAAAACAAGGATTGTTCCCGTTGGTGATAAATCTTTAAAAATTATTAAAGAGTATTTAAAAGAAAGGAGTACATCAAACAATCAAGATCCATTTTTCATAAACAAAAATGGTTTGAGAATCTATCCCAGATATGTTCAGCGGATTGTTAAAAAATATTTATCGAAAGTAACAGATATTAAAAAGAAAAGTCCTCATGTTCTTAGGCATAGCGCGGCAACACATATGCTGGACAACGGAGCAGATTTAAAAGCCGTAAAAGAAATATTAGGTCATGAAAATTTGTCTACAACTCAAATTTATACGCATGTAAGTATAGAAAGACTTAAATCGACCTATAAAAAATCACACCCCAAATCCTAAATATTGGAGGTAAGTATGAATATCATAATAACTGCACGTAAATTTAAAGCTCA
The DNA here is from genome assembly GCA_963713505.1 of uncultured Ignavibacteria bacterium. Lineage (GTDB taxonomy): Bacteria > Bacteroidota > Ignavibacteria > Ignavibacteriales > Ignavibacteriaceae > CAVQMC01. Next base: position 260,768 of record CAVQMC010000020.1, read on the forward strand.
TCAAAGCCTGAAAGATTATATCAATGATGAAGTTAAATCTCTTGAAAAATATCACTATGACATTCTAAGTGCAGATGTAATTTTAAGTTATCAAAATTCAAAGGACAGTATTAAAACGGCTGAGATAGTATTACAGGTTCCGGGGCAAACACTAAATGCTACTGAATCTTCCGATGATTTTAAGAAATCTGTTAATATAGCAAATGAAAAATTAGTTAGACAGTTAAAGAAATTAAAAACTAAACGGATAGAACGAGTTAAATGATAAAAATAAATCCGAAATCCATTTCCAGAAAAGAACACCTTACAGTTGGATACTTTTATGAAAATATTAAAGAAATGTTTAAAGTAAAATTATATTCCGATGAATCTGGTTTCGGAAAAAAGATAAATGATCAGAATTTACACAGACCCGGCCTTGCTTTAGCCGGGTTTGTGGATTTATTCTCTTTTTCTCGCGTTCAAGTTTTTGGGAATACGGAATTAAGATATTTAATGCAATTATCTGATGATGATAAGAAAAAGGCGCTTAATAGGATTTTTCATTTTGACATACCTTGTATTATTTTAACTGATGATAATAAACCTTTGCCTATTTTAATAGAATTGGCAAATAAACATCATATTACTGTACTCGGATCCCATTATCCGACTACAAAATTAGTTTATTTAATAAGTGATTTTTTAGATGATCAATTTGCACCTAGAATTACAATGCATGGCTCTTTTGTTGATGTTTACGGTGTCGGAATTCTCTTTATTGGGAAATCAGGAATCGGAAAAAGCGAAGTTGCACTGGATTTGGTTGAAAGAGGGCATAGATTAGTTGCCGATGACTTGATTATTTTCACAAAAAAGGGAGAAGGCATTTTAATGGGTTCGGGCACGAATCTTGCGAAACATTTTATGGAAATTCGAGGTCTTGGAATTATTGATGTCGAAAGAATGTTCGGAATTCGAGCAATTCGATACCAGAAACGCCTTGAAATCATAGTAGAATTGGAGTTATGGGACGAGAAGGCTGAATATACTCGTACCGGACTGGATGAAAGCTCAGTAACTATTTCCGATGTGGAGTTACTTTATGTAAGATTACCTATAATTCCCGGTAAAAATATCACTGTAATTTCGGAAGTTATTAGTCTTAATTATTTATTAAAGCATTATGGGTATGATGCAGCAAAAGTATTTCAAAATAAACTTAACGAGCAAATCTCTAATAAAAGAAAGGAAGATTTACGGGGAGTTGATTATTTTGAACACGATTTTGAGTGATTTTACCCAAAATACGCTTGACAAATTTTTATCTTTTATGTACATTCCGCACTCGAATTATGAAAAAATTATACTATTTTTCGCAGTCCAAACTTAAGTTTGTAGAAATTAAGAATTATAAAGCAAAAGTTTCACTTTACTTTACAATTGCTGTTATAGTTTTTAGTTCATTCATCTTTGGCGGCTATAATTTAGTCAGCTACCTCGTTAATCCCAGTGGCAATAAAGTTTACCTGAAAAAAGAAAATAAAGTATTAAAGAATAAATTACTTGAAATAACAAGCCATTATAATATATTAAACAATGAGTTAGACAGTTTATCTAATATAAATAATGATCTAAGAGTTGCTGCGAATTTACCACCGGTTTCCAAAGACGAATCAAAAGTTGGTGTTGGTGGCGGATATTTTGATAATTCTTTAGATTTTCTATCAGATCCTACGGATATTAAACTAAAAGAAGCTTATGCTTTAGTTGATGAAGTAACGAGGAAAATAAATTTTGAAAAAGCTAACTATATAGAAATTTCTAAAAAAATCAGAGAAAATAAAATATTGTTTTCTCATATCCCGGCAATTCGCCCGTGTACTGGAACAATCGGCGATAAATTTGGTATGAGACTACATCCCATACTTCATATTTGGAGAATGCATGAAGGTTTGGATTTTGTAACAAATGTTGGTACTCCAGTTTATTCAACCGGTGATGGCGTTGTCGAATTTGTCGGTTATAAAGGCGGATACGGTTTATGTGTTGAAATTGACCACGGTTTTGGTTATAAAACCATTTATGGACATTTATCAAAAACATTGGTCAAAGAACATAAAAAAGTAAAAAGAGGAGATTTAATTGCTAAATCCGGAAATTCCGGGTTGTCAACCGGTCCTCATTTACATTACGAGGTTGTACATAACGGTGTTAAACAAAATCCTATTGAATTCTTCTTTAATGATTTTGGGTTCTTTGAATTAACTAATAAGAATTAAAAATTAAACTAATTATGGAGTTACGTGTATGATTTGGACGGTTGAGTTAGCATCATACTTAGATGATGCACCATGGCCGGCTACAAAAGAAGAATTGATTGAATATGCTGATAGAATAGGTGCTCCATATGAAGTAATTGAAAATTTGATGGAGCTCGAAGATTCAGACGAACCATATGAATCAATCGAAGATATCTGGCCGGACTATCCGACCGATGAGGATTTCTTTTATAACGAGGATGACTTTTAATAACAGGCGCCTTCCAGGCGCCTTTCTTTTTTATTATTTATGAATGAAAATTGGAAAGGAATTACCGGTCAGAATTCGGTAAAAAAAATTCTGAATACCATTGTCGATTCATCAAAAATTCCCCATGCATTTTTATTTAACGGACCGGACGGTATTGGGAAAGATTTTATAGCCGTTAGGTTTGCTCAAAAATTAAATGAAAAATATGCAGTTTCTTCTGATAAATCTCATATAATAGAATCAATTGGCAATCTAAATGAACCATATATAAAATATATTTTCCCTCTTCCAAGAGGAAAAAACGAAACCGATAGCAGCGGACCGATAGAAAAACTTACTAATGATGATATCCAAATTCTTCAGGATGAATTAAAGCAAAAAATAAAAAATCCTTATCATAAAATTTCCCTGCCGAGAGCTAATAATATTAAGATCAGCAGTATAAGAGATATTAAAAAATTTCTTTCAATTAATTTTGAAGATATAAGCTACAGAATAGTTTTAATCTCGGATGCACATTTGATGAATGAAGAATCTCAGAATGCTTTATTAAAAAACCTTGAAGAACCTCCGGAAGGAGTTGTTTTTATATTATGCACTCCTTTTACTAATCTTTTAAGAGATACAATTAGATCAAGATGCTGGATGATTAATTTTCAGCCTTTAAAAAATGATGAGATTGAAATTATCTTAAAAGATTATTTTGAATTTAACAAAATACTCGCAAGTGAAATCGCTCCTTTCGCAAACGGTTCAATCAATACTGCTTTGAAGTTGAATGAATATGACTTTAAGGAGTTAAAAGAAAAAACGATATTGATACTTAGATATTCATTCGGAAGAAAATTTAATTCAGCATTAAAAGAATTTTCTACATTTTTATCCGACGGGAACACAGAAGCTGTTCAACTTATATTAAATATGATTACAATCTGGCTTAATGATATTCAAAAATATATGCATGGATTAAACGATTATTATTTTTCCGATTATGAAGAAACACTAATGAAATTCACAAAAAGATTTCCGGATATTCAATTAAATGAAATTGTTTACAAAATGAATTGGTTGTCTTCTTTATTTAAATTTAATGTAAATCCGACAACAATTGTTCTAAAGATAGTCTATGAATTAGCTGCGTTAACCACTCCTGCAATCAAAACATTTAGTTTATAATAAACCAAATTCTATTTTTCAAATTGTAATTTTAGGCAAAATACTTTTGCTTAACATTGTTTTTGTGTGTTTGTTAGTTTTATTTTATTTAATTTTGTAAGAATTAGAATAATCTAATAAAAATTATTCGAGGTAATGATGGAAAAAGTTGTAATTACAAATGCTAAAAGAACTGCTGTAGGCTCTTTGAGCGGAGCACTATCGTCTTTTAGTGCTAGTCAATTAGGAAGTTTTGCAATTAAAGCTTTAATAGATGAATCAAAAATAGATGTGAATTTAGTAGATGAAGTTATAATGGGAAATGTTTTAACTGCCGGAATGGGACAGGCTCCAGCGAGGCAAGCTGCTATTTTTGCGGGACTTCCGAACAAAACAGAATGTTTAACCATTAATAAAATGTGCGGCAGCGGATTAAAATCCGTTATGCTTGCTCATCAAGCCATTGCTTTGGGAGATGCCGATATAATTATTGCCGGCGGGCAGGAAAGCATGACAAACGCTCCTTATTTACTTCCAAAAGCTCGTGCAGGATACAGATTAGGAAATGGTATTCTTGAAGATTCTATGATTAAAGACGGTTTGTGGGATGTTTACAATAATATTCACATGGGAAGCTGTGCTGAATCGTGTGCAAAGGATTTTAAATTTACAAGAGAGCAGTTAGATGAATTTGCAATAAATTCGTATAAAAAAGCTTTGGATGCACAGAAAAACGGCAAGTTTGATGATGAAATTGTAAAAGTTGAAATAAAATCCAAAGCCGGAGTTTCTTATGTTGATAGAGATGAAGAACCTCCAAGAGTTAATTTTGATAAAATCCCCGGTTTGCGTCCGGTTTTTGATAAGGAAGGTGTTGTAACAGCTGCAAATGCTTCCAGTATTAACGATGGTTCTGCAGCGTTGCTGGTTATGTCCGAAAAGAAAGCAAAAGAATTAGGTCTAAAACCTCTGGTAGAAATAGTTGCTCAAAGTTCTGCAGCAAAAGCACCAATAGAATTTACAACAGCTCCTGCTGATGCAATTCAAAAAGTTTTGAAAAAGGCTTCAATGAAAGTTGAAGATATAGATCTTTTTGAAATCAACGAAGCATTTGCTGTAGTTTCACTAGCTGTTAACCAATTAATCAAAGTTGATCCAAATAAAGTTAACGTCAACGGGGGAGCAATTGCAATTGGTCATCCAATAGGTGCAAGCGGAGCAAGAATTTTAACAACGCTGCTGTATGAAATGAAGAAAAGAAATTCGGAGTTCGGATTAGCTTCTTTGTGCATCGGCGGGGGAGAAGCATCTGCATTAATAGTTAAAAACTATAAAGGCTAAAAAGGAGAATTCATATAATCATGGAATTTAATAATATTTCTGTAATTGGCGGAGGAACAATGGGCAACGGAATTGCTCATGTCTTTGCCATGAATGGTTTTAATGTTAATCTTGTTGAAATGAGCAGTGAACTAGTTGAAAAAGCATTAAAAACAATTTCGTCTAATTTAGACAGACAAGTAAAGAAAGAAGTAATTTCTGAAGATCAAAAAAAACAGACTCTTGGAAGAATTACAAAAGTAATTGGGGTTGATAATGTCCCTAAAGATTCTGATTTAGTTATTGAGGCTGTTTTTGAAAATCAGCAGGTGAAATTAGATATATTTAAAAAAATAGAGAAAATTGTAAAATCTGAAGCTATTTTTGCGTCAAATACTTCTTCCATTTCCATAACAGAATTATCTGCTGCATGTCGTGCAGAAAAATTTATCGGGATGCATTTTATGAATCCTGTTCCTGTAATGAAATTAGTAGAAATTATAAGAGGCTATTCAACAAGTGATGAAACTTTTAATAGTATAAAAGATCTTTCCGCCAAACTGGGTAAAACTCCCGTCGAAGTTTTTGATTACCCTGGATTTATTTCCAACAGAATATTAATGCCGATGATTAACGAAGCGGTTTTTGCTTTGATGGAAGGTGTTGCTTCTAAAGAAGATATCGATACAGTAATGAAGCTTGGAATGAATCATCCGATGGGTCCTTTAACATTAGCAGATTTTATCGGTTTAGATGTTTGTCTGGCAATCATGGAAGTCCTTTATAATGGATTTAATGATCCTAAATACCGCCCATGTCCATTATTGAAGAAAATGGTAGCAGCAAAAAAATTAGGAAGAAAAACCGGTGAAGGCTTCTTTACTTATAAGTGAATTGAGTTATAATAAAAATTTATTTTAAAAATGAATAAATATATCTAGATTTAATTAAATCGGAATTTCATTAAAATAAAATGAAAGAACAACACAGAACATTTCTTTTACGATCATATATAAAATCACGTCACTTAAAGAGAGAACTGCAAAAAAAAGCTTCTAAAATTTTTGCCGCAGAATATACAACGTTTACATTTATTTCTATCATTATTGGAATTCTCGTTGGTTTAGGTGCTACACTCTTTCATGATTCAATTGAATATATTAACACAATTTTCTTTAGTAAATCAGCAGGGGGATTTTTCTTCTTAGGTGCTGCAATTGTCATACTAATTCCTGCTCTAGGAATGCTTGCGCAAGCATTGATGATAATAATGGCTCCTAAAACTGCAAAACATAAAGGTATTCCAGATGTTATCAAAGCAGTTGCTATTAGGGGCGGATTTATCCCTTTCAGAACAACATTATTCCATGTAATTGCCCCTATAATTTGTATTAGTACAGGAGGAACCGTTGGTCCTGAAGGTCCGGCTGCTCAGCTCGGAGGGGGAATTGCGAGTAAACTTAGCAGTCTTTTGCATATATCCGAAGAAAGAATAAGAATTTTTACTGCTGCCGGTGCCGGTGCTGCTATTGCTGCTATATTTAATGCTCCTTTGGGCGGAGTTTTTTTTGCTCTTGAAATAATTTTACTTAATGATTTTCATGCTCCGACTTTTTCAGCACTTATATTAGCTACTGTTTCTGCAAGCGCGGTTTCGAGACTTTTACTTGGAAATGAATCCGTATTTCATTTTCAAATTGAGAAAGTCAACTATACTTATCTTTATTTATATGCAGTTCTCGGATTGTTTGCGGGAATAATTTCTTTTCTTTTTATCCGATATACAAATTGGACCCATATCTTATTCAAAAACAAAATTTACAAAAAGAAAATTCCTCAATGGGCAGGGATGGTTTTTGTAGGTTTAATGGTAGGTGTAAGCGGTTATTTTTTCAAGGAAATTTTTGGTATTGGTTACAATGCTATTAATGAAATCCTTAAAAATTCATTGACATGGCAGATAGTTTTAATTCTGCTTGTGTTGAAATTTATTCTTGTTCCATTAATTTTAAATTCCGGTGGATTCGGGGGATTATTTGCTCCTTCACTTTTCATGGGAGCATGCTTCGGGTATCTTTTCGCTTTTACATTCAATTCTATCTGGGGACTGGATTTAGACACTACCAAATTCATACTTGTTGGTATGGGAGCTATGTTGGGAGGAGCTAATACAATTCCTATTTCAGCTATATTAATCATATTTGAAATGACCCAGGAATATTCTTTCATTCTTCCTTTAATGCTTGCTGTAATCATCAGCACTATGTTTGTTCAAATAGCTTTAAAAGGATCTGTTCAAGTAAAACATTTAGAAGCTGAAGGATTTAGAATTTCCGGAGGCCGGGAATCAAATCTTTTAAGAACTATTAATGTAAGCGATGTTGAATTAGAAAAAATAGACCTTGTAAACGAAGAAATGCCTTTGACTGAGTTAATTATTAAACTTGTCGGCAGCCCCAATAGTTCATTTTATACGGTAAACGCTCAAGGTGAATTATCAGGAATAATTACTGAAAATGAAATTAGACCAATTATTACTGAATATGAAATTGTTAAAAATGTTCTGGTCGCAAGAGATATAGCCAATCCATCAATAACAATTATACAAACCAGCGATGATCTTGATTATGTACTTAATTTATTCGGTAAACTAAATCTAGACCAATTTCCGGTTGTTGATTCAAATGATTCGTCAATAGTATTAGGAGCGATCACGAGACAAAAAGTCATTTCGATATACAACAGGGAGTCATTAAAAGAAAACCTGGCCAGTGGTCTCGCTAAAGAATTAAAAACTTTAAATAAAAGTGCTCCTATAAAAGTTGCTAAGGGTTACTCAATTATGGAAATATCTTTACCGGAATCATTAATGGGTAAAACTTTATCTGAACTTAAATTAAGAAATAATTACGGTTTGGAAGTTTTAATGATAAAGCATTTAAAAGATTTTCTTGAAGATGAAAGTGAACCCGAAATTGTAACGCCTGATCCACAGTATAAATTGAAATTATCGGATAGAATAGTATTGTTTGGAGAAGATAAAAAATTAAATCATTTTATTAGTTCGTATTAGCTTTTATTAAACATAATTGTCGCATAATGTATATTATGTAAACTTAATAATTCCCTTTTTCATCAGACTAATCCTGCAAACTTTAAATAGATAAATACAACAACAATTATTAATACCAGCCATAAAACCGGACTTTTCTTTTTCCTTAAGTGATGATGTCTTTGCCTTTGAAATCCTAGTTTTCTTTTACGTTTTTCTTTTTCATCGTCTTCTGGTTTGTAATGTCTAGGCGGATAATCAAAGACCCTATGAGATGGTCTTTTCATAAACATATTTGTTCTCCAAATATTTATTTATATATAATAAAATTTAAATAATTCTTAAGTACTTTAACAGAAATATTTTCGACATTTTGTGAAATAATTTCGCCGTCAGCATGAACATATGCAGGATATCTTAGATATAACGTCAAATCTTTAAAATTATATAATTTCACTTCTGGAACTTGTTTGATTTTATTAAATATAGCTAAAGGAAGTTTCCTTATTAAAGTTCTTCTTTTCAGCATTTCAACTATACACAGGTCAAGTTTTCCGTCGTTAATCAATGCGTCTGGAGTCAAATAAAAACCTCCGCCGGAAGTTTTCCCGTTTCCAATTGCTGCTAAAACAGCTTCTCCGTAATATGTTTCTATACCATCCATTAACACTTTAAGTTTCAATGAATTATAACTAAATAATGCTTTAATTAGAGCAAATATATAAGCATTAATTCCGGTAAATAATTTATTTTGCTGAGTTAAATAAGCAATTTGTGCATCAAAACCAATTCCCAAACTATTTATAAATTTATAACTGAACAAATCTTCATTATTCTTTCCCTTAATTTCTGCATATCCAACATCGATCTTTTTTAATATATGATTTTCATAAAAGATTGATTTTAAGTTAGTTATTGTGTTTCTGCTAGAATTTAAATTAATGCTAAAATCATTTCCGGTTCCGGTTGGAATAAATCCAATTATTATTGCTGAATTTGTTATTCCATTAATAACTTCATTTAATGTTCCGTCTCCCCCAACAGCAATTATTTTTTGAATTTTATTTTGATATTCTGAAGCTAGTTTAGCGGCGTGTTTTTTCGTTTTAGTATAAACAATTGAGGATTTTAAGTTATTATCTTTTAGGAAAGACTCGATTAAAATTCCGGCTTTTTTCCCCTTCCCTTTTCCGGATGCAGGATTTATAATAAAAAGTGTTTCCAATTAACTTTCAAATATTGCAGATACAAATAATTTAGGATCAAATGTCTGAAGATCATCAATTCCTTCGCCTATTCCGATATATTTAACCGGAATTTTTTGTTTGGCATTTATTTGAAATATTACTCCACCTTTTGCAGTTCCGTCAAGTTTAGTTATTACAAGACCGTTTATATCTGTAACTTTGGAAAATTCCTCAGCTTGAAGAACAGCGTTTTGTCCTGTAGTTCCGTCAAGAACTAACAAAGTTTCATTTGGTGCATAGTCTAGTTGTTTTGATATTACACGTTTAATTTTGTGAAGTTCATCCATCAAATTAGCTTTGCTGTGAAGTCTTCCTGCAGTATCTATTATTGCAATATCAAATTTTTCTTTTATAGCTTTACTAATTGCATCAAAAGCAACAGATGATGGATCCGCCCCTTTGGATTTTTGAACAATTTCAACATCCGCCCTTTTGGCCCAGATATCGAGTTGTTCATTTGCCGCTGCTCTAAAAGTATCGGCAGCTCCTACAAGCACTTTTAACCCGGATTTCTTAAAATTATAGGCTAATTTCCCCACTGTTGTGGTTTTTCCTGAACCGTTTACACCAACAATTAAAATAACATAAGGTTTAAACTTTTGAAGATCATTATTTTCGGTTGATGCTGTTGAATTTGCTTCAAGAGATGCGACTAATTCTTTTTTAACTGTTTCTATTATACTAAAATTAGAACGGTCTTTCTCGGATTTTAGTCTTATTCTGGTTTTCTCAATGATGTTTTCTGCAGTTGCCGATCCGATATCTGAAGTTATTAAAATTTCTTCAATATCTTCAAGTGTGGTATTATCAATAACTGCTTTACCGCTCACGGTTTCATTTATTGTATCTACTAGTTTTTTACGGGTTTTTGATAATCCCTGTTTTAATTTTCCAAAATTTATATTGTCAAACAGACCCATAATTTTTCTGCCTTAAGAATTCTATTGCCCTTATTATATAAGTAAATAATGAAACAAACATTAAAATAATGCTCATTCCATAAAGGAATAAATAAATGTAGTTTGTTCTGTCAAAGTTTAAAATCAACAATAAGATTACAAATCCTATATTGATGACCGTAATTTTGCCTAATACATTTGACGGAAGTACCTTACCGATTTTTTTTGCTACGTAAAGTCCGCCGAAAAATATTAAAACATCACGGCTGATTATCAGTATGAAATAATAAGAAGGGATTTCTCCAATTAAAAATAATTTTACAATAATTATCCCGACGGCAACTTTATCGGCCAGCGGATCAATTATTTTTCCCATTTCGGTTACTTCGTTAAATTTTCTAGCTAAATAACCGTCAAATATATCGGTTGCGGAAGCAAATAAACATAATGCAAAAGTGAAATATCGAACTGACATAGAATCGAAATGATCCAGAAGGAACCAAAATGGAATCGCCAAAAGAAGTCTCAAAAGACTTAATAAATTTGATTTCGTATATATTTCTTTTGGATTTATTATCATCTTATTACAGCAAATTTACCAACTTTTTCTTCAACTTCATTACCGGAATTATCTAATCTTACAATTCTAAAAATATAAACACCGCTATTTAAAGTGTTTCCGGAAATATCCTTTAAATTAAAATCTGCTCCGCCGTCGCCATTGCTTTCTTCCAGATTATACAATTGTTTTCCATTTAAATTAAAAATTGTAATCTTTGCTTTCTGCGGCAGATTTGCAAATGTAATTTTCGAAATTCCTTCGCCCATCCTTGCAGGATTTGGATAAACATATACACCGGATAGATCTTTTGCATAAGTTTCCAAAACTATATAACTTCCTGCACCCGAATTTATTTCTAAGTTTCCTGTTTCCACCGAAGATTTCAAATTCTGCAATCGTAGTTTATAAATTTTACCAATTGAACCAACAGGTTTATTTCCATCCAGATTTAAATATATTATTTTATTGTCTTTGCTGTCTATATCTACACTTCCGACTTTATTATCAGGATCAAAAGTATAATTAGAAACATTCTTTATTGTATTTTCATCTACATCTAAGTTGAATGTAATTTTAATTTTGAACGGATCAACAATTGCAAAGTTAGAAACATAAAATTCATCTTTTTGTAAAGTTGAATCAACATTAAAAGTTACAGTATCTACAATAACAGGAGAATTATATAAATCCCGAAGATTATTTAGTGTAATTTTATTTTGCCCAACCGGCAATCCTTTATCAAAACTTACCAGATAGGAATATTCACTTGCTGCAGTAATTGATTTTGGATAACCTACATTTATAACTTTAAAAGCCCTAAGATTATTAATGGTGATGTTCATTTTCTGATCGAACTTAACTAAAACAGATTTTATACTGTTGCTTTGAGCTGAAATCATTTTAGCAGGAGAATGAACATATATTTTTATTGGAGAACTCAAATCCGATAATTCATTTGGTTTTGTAGGGTCAAATGCTTGAATTTTATAAAAATAGTTTTTGTTATTATTAACTGAATTATCAATAAAAGAATTTGTCGTAGATAAATCTAGAAAATCCGTACTATCTTTATTGGTTCCTCGATATATATAAAATTGAACTCCTTCTCCTTCCCATGATAAATAAACCTTATTGGAATCAGTACTGTATCCGGCAAAATTATAAGGAGTTGGAGTTTTATTTGAAACAGCAAATTCGGAGAATTTAATTCCATTATTTGATTGGAATCCTACTTCTTTAATGCCATTCTGGTTTAAGTCTCCGACGAATATTGAATTAGAATTAATATTGTTTTTATAAGAAATAATTTCGTTTTGATTATTATTGTATTTAAAGATATATGAGTACGGGAAAACAAAAAGTATTAATTCATCTTTGCCGTCATTATCGATATCTGCAAACCTAATACTGTTTTCAATTTTTCGGAATACACCGCCTCCGCCGAATTCAGCAGCAGGATCTATAAAAGATTGTTGATACATTAAATCAAGAGAACCTTGATTATACTTATAAATATTAAGTAAATAAAATGGAGCTATGTCAGCATCTATAGATTGAAGAAGTACAGCCAATTCCTTAGTCCCGTCACCGTCATAATCCCCGGCCGTCAAAAATTCAGCAGACGACATAAAAAAGGTTGAATCCTGCATAAATTTATTATATCCGCCGCTGCCATTTGATTCATAACTAAACAGATCACCATCCTGATCTGCAATCCAAATTTCTTTCCTTCCATTTTTATTCATATCGGTAATTGCAGCATGAGGAAATCCCAAAAAATTGGCGTTATATCTTTTAGGAGTAAAATTTTGCAAATTCGTACTGTCTTTAAAGGACAAATCATTATTAAATCTCCATACGACAATAGAGGTATCGCCTGAATAATCAAAGGACAATACATCTTCTTTTCCATCGCCATCTAAATCTTCTGCCAATGCCGGCCAAAATGCTCCAGTTGTATCGCTAAATTTTGTTTGCAGATTAAAAGATGAATTTGAATATTGCTCCTGAATATATCCGGCACCAACAAAATTACTTAGCATATCTATTTTACCATCATTATTAAAATCACCAGTACTGACCGGTATTTTACTCAAAATGGAATCTGTTTTTACAAGACTGCCGTTATGCATTTTATAAAGATATGTATAATAATCAGATGTTGAATTACCTAATAAAACTTCATTGGAATCACTACTTAAAAAATTAGTGGGGTTTTCATATAAACTCCCGTTAGGTAAGCTATAAGGTAAGACAGTTTCACCTGAAATATTTGTTTTGAAAGTTGTAGGGATAACAAATATTGAATCCCTCGGATTATTTGGATTAATTATAGTAGTTTTTAATCCAACCAGGTTTTCTGCTTGTAAATAAACTTCATATGATGAGTTTTGATCAACTACTTCTTTAGGTATAAAGCCGTAATGCAGATAACTTACAAATTGATTATTAACATTAAATCCGTCCAGAGTAAGGAAACTGAAGGGACTTGTTGTTCCTGCTTTACGGTAATAAAGTCTAGTTACACAGGGCTGATCAGTATAAACAGAAGCTAGTATTGTAGTTTTATTACCATAAAAAGATGGACCTAAATTAACAAGAATAGCATTTGGAGCATGGCGAATTATATAAAAATTTACTCTTTCTTCAGTAGTACTGCCGTTGTTTAGATTTACAAGTAATCTGAGAGTATAAACCGAATCCGGCAACTGGGATAAATCGAGGTTGTAAATCATTTTATTTGTAAATTGATTTTGACCGTTTTCAATCAAATGTGTCCATGAATTAGGATTTAAGCCGTAACCATAATCTAATTTATAATTAACGAAATACGGAGTAAGCAGAGTTGCATAAATTTGCAAAGAATCTTGATAAGTAGAAAAATCTTGCAGCGGATGTTCAAATCTAATAACTGCAGGAGCATTTACTTTTACTGCGTTATAAGTATTTAGTCTGCCGGCACCTGTATATATATCCCAGCCCTGCTCACCAATGTCATCTGATGTAGACTTTAAAATCTGTTTGACCTCTTCATTTGTATAATTATGCAGCGAAAGTATTAAGGCGGCAGTACCGGCAACATATGGTGTGGCAGCACTTGTTCCGCTTGCATGAACATAACCACCGCCAAGATCAGTTGAAAGTATATCTGAGCCTGGTGCTACAAGATCTAATGTTGAACCATAGTTGGATGTTGAAGATCTGTAATCCTGATCAGTTGAACTACCTACACATATTACTTCTGAATACCCGGATGGATAATGAGGATCTTCGGAATTACTATTTCCCGAGCTTCCTACTAATACCACACCCTGAGCATAAGCATATTGAATTACATCTTTTAATATATAAGAAAAGGAGTTATCACCAAAACTCATGTTTATAACTTTTGCTCCCATTTGAACGGCGTATAGAATTGCAGCAGCAACATCATCCTCACCTCCGTTTCCAGTATTGTCAAAAGCTCTTATATTCATTAATTTTATATTAGGAGCAACACCTGCTATACCTGTTAAATTATTGAACTCCGCTCCGGCAATTCCTGCGACAAAAGTTCCATGAAAACCAAATTGTCCTGGTATTGTATCCAAAGGATTATTATCCCAATTTACAAAATCACCATCAGTTGAATCAAATGGAAATCCTTCTCTATTAGTAAAGTCCCATCCGCGGTAATCATCTATAAAGCCATTATTATCGTCATCAATTCCATTGTATCTTTTATCCCTTCCCTGGCTGTCCGTTCCTGTTTCTCCGGGATTTTCCCACATTTTATTTATTAAGTCGGGATGACGGTAATCTATACCTGTGTCAATAATTCCTAATAAAACCGTATCAGATCCAGTTGTAATATCCCATGCATCGTAAGCATCAATTTTTGCAAGCGCCCATTGTTCGGATGCGAGGCTGTCATTCGGTATTAAATCCATTTTATATGTTCTGGCTGGCTGAATAAAATCAATATCAGGATCAACAAAGGATAATTGTTTAAAGCTGTTTGAATCAACTGGGCTATCGAAAGTAACTGTAATTATTCTGGAAAGACTTTCTATATTTTTCGCCATTCCATGCGCAAGATAATTAACCGTATGAGGATCGGAAGCTAAAATAAAATTACTACCGGCGGGAACAATCTGTTTCGTTCTTACTTTTTCAGCAATTACATTTTTACTTACATAATCTTTATATTTTATAAAATAAGTTGTTTGTGCTTTTATTGAAACAATAAAGAGAAAGAAGAAGAATAGAAAGAACGATTTATAATTCATAAATTTCCTTTTTGAAGTTGGTATCTACATGAGTAGGATATTTCCCCGAAAAACAAGCAGTACAGAAATTATCAACACCGGCCTCCGAAACCGCTTCCAGCATTTCTTCGTTGGTTAAATATTCCAGGCTATCAACTCCCAAGGTATTTTTCAATTTCCCTAACATTCCCATTATATTTATTTGCAATTAACTCTTCCCTGCTTGGAAAATCCATTCCGTAATAACAAGGGTGCATTATAGGAGATGATGAAATTCTTAAATGAATTGATTTTGGATTGGCTTCCCTAATTAAATTTACCAATTGTTTGGAAGTGGTTCCTCTTACTATAGAATCATCAACAATCACTACAGTTCTTCCTTCAAGAACTCCTTTTACAATATTAAATTTAATTCTTACTCCAATTTCTCTTTTTGATTGTGCAGGTTGTATAAATGTACGGCCGATATAGTGACTTCTAATCAAACCTATTTCCAGTTTACTGTTTACACCAAGTTTTTCAAGTTCGGTTTGATAACCTAATGCAGTTGTATTAGAACTATCCGGTACGGAAATTACAATAACTTTCTCATCATCTGAACTATAAACCGGGTATTTCCTTGCAAGAATTTTTCCTAATCTTCTTCTCATTTTATCTACATTATGTCCGAAGATAAAGCTGTCGGGTCTTGAAAAATAAATATATTCAAAAATGCAGTGTTTCTTTGGTGTAATATCATCATTTATTCTATATGATTTTACATTTCCTGTCCTAATCACTTCATCATCAATAACTATTAATTCACCAGGCTCAACTTCTCTAATAAACTCAGCTCTCATTAAATCAAAAGCACAAGTCTCAGAAGCAACAACGAAGGAGTTATTAAGTTTTCCTAAAGCTAAAGGCCGGAAACCGTAAGGATCACGGGCAGCTACCAATTTATCATCAGCTAAAATTGTTAAACAATATGCTCCCTCAACTCTGCTTAATGCTTCTTTAATTTGCTCCACTTGATCATTAAGCTTGCTCCTTGCGATTAAATGCGGTATGACTTCAGTATCGCTGGAAGTTTGAAAAATTGCTCCTTCATTTACTAATTCTTTACGTAATTCCTTTGCATTTGTGAGATTGCCGTTGTGTGCGACAGCCAAATTTCCCATTCTATAATTAAAAACAAACGGCTGAATATTTTTTTCTGATTTAGATGATCCTGTTGTGGAATATCTATTATGTCCAATTGCAGATCTTCCGATTAACACATTTTTAAAGATTTTATTATCTCCAAAGACTTCGGAAACGAGTCCTTCACCTTTTTGTATATTGAAAACCGATTTCCCTTTTTCATTTATACTCTCAGTTACAATCCCGGAAGCTTCCTGTCCCCTATGCTGTAAAGCATGAAGTCCGTAATAAGCTTGTACTGCTGCGTCATCTGAATTAAAAATACCAAATACACCACAGTGACAATGCGGCTTATCCTTTTCTAATCTTAAGTTCATAATGTCTTTAATTATTGATTTAAATAGAATATGTAAATTAAAAATAAATATCGAATGTTAAAATAAAAGTGGTTACAAAAATATAAAAGGCAGTTTTTGAAGTACCTTAACATATTGAAATTTTTGAATTTACAGTTTTTAAACACAATATTTGCAGATAAAGTTCCGTAACTAATGCTTACGATTTTTTTAAGGAGCAGACAATATAATATTTATAAATTAGTTGACGGATCATCTGCCGAAGGACCATAAACAGAAGGAACTTTTCCACCGGCCATTCTAATATAAACTGTCATTTGTCCGCGGTGATGAATCTGATCAAAAAGCATCATCATCATAAAATTATTCCATTTAAATTTAGTACCGGCAAATTCCAGTTCATTATTTAAATGTTCATCCGGTAATTTTTCCAATTTAGAAATTACATTTTGAGTTTCTTTTTCAAAGTCTTCGACCAAATGATTTATATTTTCCGGATTGTAAGACTTAAATTTATCTCTATCCAATTTTTCACCAAAAATATATGATTCCATTAAGAACATTTCGAAAACAAAAGTTGAAATAATTCTTCTTGCAGTTTGTGAACGTTCGTGCGGTGTAAAATCCAATTTATCTGCCGGAAATGCTTTTATTACTTTTAATGTTGTGGCAAATTCTTTTTTGAATAATCTAAGCAGATCTTCTTTTGTAATCATATTATTCCAATAAATTTGTTCTTAAAAAAAAATTTAATTGAGATTGGAAGAAAAAATATTAAAACTGATTTTAGAATGACGAACAAATTTAAGTATTAATAATCAATTATTAAAAGAAGTTTTTTGAAAATATTTATTCACCTTCAATAATTTTACTTAAACCTTCAAGCATGCTCTGCAAACTGTAATAAGGAAGTAGTTTATCTCTGATTAATGTTGCAATATTTGAATCGATAAACATCCATTTGCCTAATTTCCTGGAATCGTCCTGTGCCTTTTCCACTTTTTCTTTTTGTCTTTTGCTGAATAATTTCAGACCGTAATTAATATGTTCTTTGTCCATTCTTGTAATTTCATCTGCTAAAGCAGCGGCGGAATCCATTGCCATAGAAGCACCAACTCCGGCTGTAGGTAAAAATCCTGCAGCAGAATCTCCCAGTAGAACGATATTTCCTTTTATCCAAGAATCAGTTCTGCAGTCATGAAAATCCCAAAAGAAAGGTTCTTCTGAATCTTTAAAAATTTCAAGAGCTTTTTTAGGAAATTCATATTTATCCGAAATTTCATTTTGAATTTCATTAACAAATGAATCCAAACCGATTTTTTTAATTTTATCAATTGAACCGCCAAGAAAAATTCCAATTTTATCTTTAATAGGATATAACCCCAGGAAACTGCCTGCTCCCCAATATTCTTTGTATGTGGAAATAGATTTAGTATTCAGCCATTTTACCCAGCCTCCCCATCCGGTTTCATAATATTCATATTGATCTTTATTAAGAATTAATTTTCTTGTTTCAGAATGAAGTCCGTCGGCAGCTACAACCAAATTAAAAGTTTGAGAGGAATTATCTGAAAATTTAACTTCTACTTTACCATTATTTTCTTTTAAATAACTAACTTTAGTACCAAATTTAATTTCACTTTTATCAATTTTACTTAATAAAAGATCTATCAAACTGCTTCTGCGTATACCTCTATAAGAACCATAATTTTCATTTATAAAATCCAAAGGAAAAGATTTTATTAATTCACCATTTGATTCGTGAACTTCATAATTATCCATTTGAATACTATTATTAAAATATTCTTTTTTCAGATCCAGTGAATTTAAAACTCTTCCGCCTAAAGGAAGTAAGCCTAGCATATAGCCGGAGTTATTAAAATTATTTTTTGTTTCTTTTTCTATAATAGTTGGTTTTAAACCTTGTTTAGTTAATAAGGGAAGCCAGAGTTAAACCCGCAACACCTGCTCCGATAATTAAAGTATCTAATATTTTCCACAAATTTCTCCTATTTATTCATAAGTATCTTGTATTAAAAAACTTATAGATATTGGATTAAACATCAAAATTATACACTATTTTAGAGTTTTATATAATTTGATTTGTAATCCAAATAACATTTAAAAGGTTTCTTATAATAAATATATTTTATTGTTGAGCGTGAATTAGTATTTTCGAAAAAATATTGTAAGCTAATGAAAGGAATTAAAATGCAAATTCTTGTTAAAATTGTTTCGAGATCGATATTTATTTTATTAGTAATAACTTTTATTGAATTTATTCAAACACCGTTTGTAAATGCTTCAAGTTATAAAAGCGTTTTTTCAGATTCTTCAAATGCAAGTGTTGCTCCTTTAGCTCAATTTAAACCAGATGCTGAGAAAAACTTTAAAATGGTTGGTACTACAAAACAAAAATGGATAGCAAGTTTGCCTTCGAAAAATGAAGTTAACATACCAATTTATCCAGGTGCTAAATTAGTTGAGTATCAAAAAGGTTATACAGACGAAAAGTTAAAAGTCCTTCCGGAAATAGTTTTAGTAAGTCCAGATCCTGTAAAAAAAATAGAAAGCTGGTACTCAAACAAACTGAAAGGATGGAATTTCATAAAAGAACATGATGTTTTTGAGCAGCCGGGTAAAAAAATTGATGTGATGTCCGATGAATTCAGAGCAACCAGACATGTTGAAATTGAAAAAATTTTAATGAAAAATCAACTCCAAGGAATGTTCCTAAAACAACCTGCTGATGCAAAAACCGGAATAATAATCAGATATTAAACACTAGATATAAATATTCTATATCCGGCAGTGAATTTAAAATATTTAATTTTACTGCCGGAGCGTTTTATAAATCATTTAATATAAAATCTTTTTCCGATTTTGATAACTTGTCAAAAGATAAAGTATCAAAGCCTCCTTTTACATTGTACATTTTATATATACAAGTATCATTATGGAAAAAATATTTTGAAACTAAATTAGTATTTTCATCATATTCTGACCAAACACCTTCTTTTTTACCATTATACCAGGAAGCAATTATGTGAACTTTTCCGTCGGGATAATATTTTATTCCTTCTTTTTTATTTGTATCAACAACTCTATTTGAATTGTTAATTTGGTTATCATGTATATATAAATTTGACGAATTTGATAATATTATTGCTAATATAATTATTACAACCGTAATTGCAGAATAAGTAAATGTAAGAGAAACTGTTGAAAATATTTTTGGCGGAATGTATTTTATTCTTTCCCATAAATCGCTTACGAGATTTTCATAAAAATTCTCACCTTTGGAATCCGGAAAATTTTTTAATAACTCTGATATTACTTCATTAATTATATCGTTTTTTTGATCAAGAAGATTGCCTGTAAAATTTTCTTTAAATTTTTCCCGTATATTTTTTGCAATCGTGCCAAGCTTAAAGGAAGTGCTTATTGAAAAAAGTATGACTAACGGTATCACTGCTAAAATAAAGTCTTTGGTAGCGAATGAGATAAAAATTAAAGTTAATGCTGCGGCAATTTTAAATATTAATTCAAAATATCTATTTCTTACAAAAAATAATTCGGAAAGAAACCTTCCTCCGTCAAAAGGATAAATTGGCAGTAAGTTTAAAGCATTTAAAAAGCTGAACATAATTGATATTTTTAACATTACTTCCGAATGAAACATTAATGAAAGAATAAACAGAATATAACCAAATATAATTCCTGGAAGCGGACCGGCTAATGTAATTATTGCTTTTTTTGTTGAACTTATATCGGAATATTTACCTGAAACTGCAGCTCCTAAAAACGGAATAAAGAACATTTTAACATCTTTATAGCCGTAAATCTTCATTGCTATAAGATGTCCCATTTCATGAATAAATATTACAAAGATCAATAATATTGTATCAAGAATTGGATTATTCATTAAACCGCTGCCGAAGAATAAAATCACGGTTATTATAAGTAAAGTTAAATTTGCAGCAAACGGTGATTTTTTGCCTTTACGTTGTCTAAGTTGTGCAACAACAAGTTCTACGTTAGGTAAAAGTTCTGTCTTAGGCTTATTCCCATCGATTGGTGAGTCTGCAGTGTTTAATTCATTTTCCATTTTATTGCATATAAAAGTTTTAATAGGAAATTTAATGAACTAATGTAAAATTTTTAATTGTTGTACGATTTATATCAATAACAATTGTTTCTTTATAGATATTATAATTTTCTCTTATTAGCACTAACTTAATTGTATCTGAAATAATTTTATAGCCTACAATGTCTGGAGAAACCTCGGATGTTACGTCAAATCCGTAACCAATTGCAAGAGAATTATAATCTAATGTAAATTTACCTTCGCTGTCTGTTGTTGTAAGCGGAATCGAATTAACTAATTCATCTTCACTTTTAAGAATTAACAGTGATTTCTCAATTGTAATTTCTCTAAATTTAATTACATAATCGTATACTCCATTTGTTATGCTGTCTGTATTCACTACAACAGAATGATTTCCGGCCTGAAGCAATTCATCTTTCAGAATATAAAAAACCGTATCTCTTAAGCTGTGAGTTAAAAGTACAATTGTAACTAAAGATTGTTCAGGAATTGAAAACTTAATTATAGTTGTTGCATTAGGATTGATAAAATTTATTTTAGATAAACCGGTATCAATTAAAGCTGGAATGTAATGAACTTTTACACTATCGAGCGGATTTCCCTGTCCATTTATAACTTTTCCATATATAACGCGTTCATTATTAGTAGGACTTAAGGGGTTTCCATCATTCGAACAAGAGAAAAGAATAAAAACAAAAGTAATAAAAGCAAAATAAACTGATAAATTAAAAATTTTCATTTTGTATTTACCAATAAAAAAAATTGAAAATTAATAACAACTTAAATATTATTTTTTTACCAATACTACTTGTGAGCGATCTGCTTTAACTATTGATGTATAAAAATTCCTGTATTCTTCATATTTGTCTGCTGGTATAGTATAATCATCTCTTTGCAATTTCCTGACATATAAAATTTTGATAGGCGAAATTTGTTCAGATTTGGAAGAAAAATTCCCGAATGATGTTTTTATATTTGTTTCCTCCGGCATTGATTCTATGGAATAGCCATCCGGTACATTGTAATAAATTGAATCAATATCTAGGAAAGGATATCCAAACCTTAAAGGCGAAAGTCTTTTATCAATTTCCGGCGGAATATAAGTTTCTTTATCCATTAAATTTGGATTTATGAATATACGCTTTCCTGAAATATTTGCATAATTAGCTATCGCCGTATGCATGTTCAAACTTATTTCCAATGAATGTTCATCAATACCATCATAATTATATTTTTCCAACCTTAAATTAGGCACAGAAAATAAATTTAGAATCCACTTTTTTATTTCTTCAGGAGAAGATTCGGAAATAGATGATCTTACTCTGTCCTGCTGATCACCGGTCCATGTTGATTTAATATCAGCCATTGCCCAGCCCAAGGAATTAATTTCAACATTAGCCACACGTTTTTGTAAATTTTCTTCAGGTGCACTGGAAGGTGTTTGAACAACGACACCACCTTCATTAGTAACCATTAATGCATTTCTATTTTCGGTGCTCCAGCTTAGATGTCCAAACGGCATTGTTTGACTTGTACACTCCAGCCATATTGTATCACTTTTTAATGGAACCGTAACAATGACATGATTAAATTGACTGCTCGGAAATTCTTTAATAAAAGTGTAATTGTAGCTGCCGCTTCTAATTAATACCGGATAAGCTTTAATCCCGGCTTCTTTTAAAATTGAAATCATATAATTGGATAATGCTTTACAATCTCCGTAACCGCGATCATTAACATAAGATGCATCAAACGGCTGCCATCCTCCTATTCCTAGTTGAATACTAACATATCTTGTCTTTGACTGCATATATTTATATAAAGTTCTTATTTTATCGTGAATATCATTTTCATTGCTCATCATATTTTTTATTTTTGAAACAATAGAATCTGGTAGAACGTCTTTTCCTTTTGTTAAATTATAGTACCATGTTCCAAGTGATTTCCAAGAAGACATATTTCCTTCATTACCTTCTATTTCAAATTTACCGGGAGCAATTTTTACAACAGTTGAATAATCCTCAATTGCATTATCAACAGCATCTTTAGGCAAAAGAGCTAAATTATCCGCTTTCCAAGTATATAACTTTTCATCTCCATCATTTATTACCGCAGGAGAAATTGAATCAACATTACACCAATATCTTAAAATATTATTTTCTGGAACAGAAACTTCAAAAATACAATGCTCTACAGGATTTATTGATTCTCTCGAATACCATGTTGGCCAATTAATAAATCCATCGTATGATATTTTATATTTGAACTCAACGGTATAAGGAAATTTATCATTATAAAGTTCAACTTTTTTAATACGGTTATCTTCATAAAGAGAAAAATTATTATAAGCAGGAAAATCTTCTATATCGGAGTCTTCTAAATCTCTAATTTCATTTCCATCAGCATCATATATAATTCCTTCCAGATCATCTACTTCTCTAAATTTATCATACCATAAATAAAGTCTGCCATAATTTTGTTCATTTTTTTTAAAAATTGTAACTGCAATTTTTACAGTTTCTACGGCCCTGCTTTCATCTTTAACTTCAAAGTGAATAAAATCATCACGAATAACTACATCAGCATCTTTACGCAAATCAGACAGGAATATTTTTAATATTATAAATTCTATCATCCGGATAATACTCGCCTTGGAATAAATATTCCCATTTATAATAAAAATTAATAATGACCGTAAATAAAGAAAAATACTTTTCAAAAATTTCATTTTCTTCCTTTCTTTTTTGAAATTTTTCCATTATCAGTATTTTTAGCTGCAGATTCTAAATTATTGGTCTTTTCAATAACAATCTGTTCGGACTGAGCAGACACTATTTGACCATACAGATTTCTAAGATTTTTGTAATTTTTGGCTTCAACTTTTGGGTTGTTTATATCAGTCTTTGTAATAATTTGAATTTTATTACCGTCAACTATTGCGTGCTGAGAATAAACAACATAGTTTTGTCCTAATGCATATTTATGATCTTCAATATTTTCTTTTACTTTATATCCTTCAGGAATTTGTAAATTAATTACTGATGTTAAACTCCTTTTATAACCATAATCAACAGGGAATTTTCTAACAGCAGCTTTAAAAGGATTTTCTTCAATTCTATTTACTACAAAAGGATTAATATAAATTATATCTCCATTTACTTGAGCATAATCCGGACTTGAAATATTAATCTTGATATTTAATGGATTTTCAAGACTATCTTTATATGTAACATTTGATGAATCAATTGCAAAACCGGATTTTTCAACATCAAACAAGTCTTTAACAACATCTTTTTCATCTTTGTCGGCTAAATTATCCCGAACAAACAATGCTGCATAGCTGGAATATTGATTTTCAACAGTACCTTTTACTGATCCTTCACCATTTATATTAATGTTTGTTACTGAAGCAAGCGATTTTCTTTGTGTTGATGAAAAATTAACCCAGTCCGGTTTTCCTTTTTTCAGAATAAGACCTCTAACACCAAGAACTTTAGCAGGAAGAAGTTCCATTGGACGAAGCGGATCGGTTGCATCAAGGTAATAATATTTTGATCCAATCTTAGCTGCAGCAAGAATATAATTAAACTGATCCAATATTGGATAAAGGTCTTGTATTACGCCATTATCTCTTGTACTAAGTATTACAGGATACCCATCAACTCCAACACTTTTTAACATAGATAAAATAAGAAATGTTATTTCGGCATTACTGCCTTTTTTAGATTCCAAAACATCATCAACATCTTTATCGGCAAATATTCGTTCATTGCCTGTCCATACAATTGATTTCGCAACCCAATCATAAATAGCTTTCATTTTATAAAATGAAGAAGTCATGCCTTTAGTTATTAATTTTGCTTGATCCTCAACATTACCGGAAACATCAATTTTATTTCCAAAATCATGATCATCTAATAACTCTTTACTAAAGGAAGACCAATCTTTTAAATATTGTTTTGAACCTCTGCCGGGAAAAGCAATCGAAGCTAGTTGTACTTCAACTTTGTTTGTGTAATTATGTATAGTTGTAATATAAGGTTCTTTGCGAATTGCCGGTGCGTTTTTAACAATCCATCTATATTGAGTACATTTACAGATATTGTTGCGTAGAAGTGCAGCTGCATTTCCAGAGAACACTTGAGTTGTTTCTTTAGTATCATTTACTGCAAAAGGTTCATATCCGCGAATTACCGCAGAGAAATTTATTCCGTAAGGAGATTTAATTCTGTATTCACTCCATCTTACCGGTTCGGTGTGCTGAAATTCCCAATTTCTTATATAATTGAGATACTCTGAAATAATTCTATAATGTATTTCTATTATGCATCCCGGACTGTAAGGAAGGAAGAGTAAATTTATAAATTGTATAATTGTCATTAACTTTCTCTTCAAATATATCATCATCATCAAGTTCCTGGTCATCCATCACACTATCTTCATTAAGAAAATAAGTTGTCGCTTCCAGTTCATCCATATCTTCGTGTTCCGGGTAAATACCAATTTTTCTTGTCGCCCAATCATATCCTTTTTTATTAAATATTTTAATTCTTGTTATCCTATCAAAAACGAGATTAAGATCATTATCAATATGTACATCTCCATAATCGCACAATATTAAAGCAGAAGCATTAGTATCAGCCGGATAAGATTTCATTAAAAGATCTTCCAATGGAACCTCGCCATATTCTATTGGAGGATCTTGTGCAAAAACTTGATTAGTAAAAAGGACTAAACTAAATGATAAAACAATTGAAAAAAGAATAGTATAAAGTTTCATTTAAACTCCCTCAGTTTAATGAATACAGAAATGATTATAAAAATTTATTGTGAACAAGTTTATTCCAGAAAATTAATTTTGAAGTGTTCCCCTTTCGAATTTAACTATAATAAAAAGAGAGGAAATAATATTTAATTAATTTATGAATAAAGATTGCAGTTTTCAGTCTTAGAATATTAGTGCAATGATTTAGGAGTCAGCCCATAAAGTGGCCCCAGTTTTAATATTTAATAATTCAATTTATAATATTTTAAAATTTTATTCAACTAAAATAATTCCAATTATTAAATTCTTAAATATTTATTAAGATGGAAAAGTTTGGCGCATTATATTTGCATATCTCTGGCTGAAGTCGAAAGTTTCTGAAATAAATTTTAAATGTACTGTATAAGTACGTTCATTTGTTTTGACTATTTTTTCTACATGATCAAGATTTATAATCGTTCCACGATGAATTCTTAAAAATGTTTTCAGAGGTAGAATTTCAATCCAATTCTTTAATGATTTTCTCATAACAATTTTACAATTGTCTATTGTTGTGAGTTTGCTGTATTCTTTTAGTGCAGTTATACAAACAATTTCATTAAACTTAATCAATTTGAGTTTATTACCAATTTTAACGAGTATATGATCGTCTCTTTGAGGTAAATGAGAATCTTCTTCAAACGAATTAATTTGATTATTTATGGTAAGTTTTAATTTTTCAAGTTTTGCAAGACGTTTATTTACTGATTTAAGAAGAGAATCATTTAAAGATTCAATTGGAATATAGTCATCAGCACCTAGCTCCATTATCTTTCTGAAATGATTAAATGTATTATTTTCTGAAACTGTAATTATAGGAATTGAGGAGGTTTTTTCTTCATCAATAATTTTTTCGATTATATCCAGATATTTTAAATTATTATTTAAACATAAAATTATAAGATCCGGAGAATATCTCACTGAAATCTCTAAGCCATCTTTTAATTTATGGGAATAGAATAATTCAAAACTGTCATTAGGCAGTATTTCCTCAAAATCTATATGACAGTTCCCCTCTTCTTGAATGACTAGAATTTTTTTCAATAATTTACTTTTAAAGTAATTGAAATAATCTCATTAATGCGCTTCTTAAAATTATCAATTTCCGATTTAAAATGCCTCATTTATTTTATTATGAATTTTAATCGCTAAAGACAAAAATGTTGCGTTTGTTGCAATTAATTTTTAAGCCGGCAAAATAATTCCAACCTTTGTGCTGTTTATTTCTGAAGTTCTATTTAAAACAGGAGGAGAGAATGAGGAAAAAACATATCTTACCTTTAATAGTCATTTCATTTATTTTAACATGTGTTTCCATAAATGCACAGGATTTTTCAGTTAATGCCGGCGGAGATTTTGTAAGTCTTTATGTTTGGAGAGGTTTAAATATAAATGACCAGCCAAATATTCAGCCTTACATAAATTTTGAATATTCCGGTTTGCATGCTGGATTTTGGGGATCCTATGGAATTGCTCATCTTAATTCTACCGATGATAATTATTCATTCAAATCTGAAATTGATACTTATCTGGAATATAACTTAGAAATTAATAATTCGTTAAATATCTCAGCTCTTGTAACAGACTATTATTTTCCAAACGGAGGAATTAAAATTGGAAATTATAATAATTATGATAATCAGAATGGAGCCGGAGCCCATACTATTGAAGCAGGTTTGATTTTCTCCGGAGCAGAATGTTTTCCATTAAGTTTAAGCGGATATATCAATGTATATAATGATAAAGGAAATAATACATATTTTGAAATAGCTTATTCAACTATACTTAATGATTTTGGAATAGATATTTCCGCAGGTGCAGCCGGAGGAAGTAAAGATAATCCGGAATATTACGGTACGGATAAGTTTAATTTAATACAGCTAGGGTTAAAGATTTCAAAATCAATAAAGATCTCGGATACATTTTCATTTCCTGTTTTCTGCAGCTACACTCTAAATCCAAATAGTGAAAATGCATATTTAGTCCTCGGGATTTCTTTATAATTCATAAAATAAAAGAGGTGAAAAATGTTTGATACTGGTAGTACCGGTTTTATGCTAATTGCCACCAGTTTGGTAATGCTTATGACACCGGGATTGGCGTTTTTTTACGGCGGTTTAGTCGGCAGAAAAAACGTACTTGGAATTATGATCCAGAGTTTCGTTTCACTTGGCTGGACAACCATAATTTGGTTTGCATTCGGTTATTCACTTTGCTTTAGCGGAGGTGCCGGAAGTGTTATTGGAAATTTAAATATGGCATTTCTTTCGGGAACAACATTGAACTCCGTATTTACCGGAAATAATCAAATTCCTTTATATGTTTTCATTGCTTATCAAATGATGTTTGCAATTATAACACCCGCTTTAATTACCGGAGCATTTGCAAACAGAGTAAGATTTCCTGCCTATTTAATATTTTTAACTTTATGGCTTATTTTTGTTTACTTCCCTCTTGTACATATGGTTTGGGGCGGCGGATTGTTGGCTGAATGGGGCGTACTTGATTTTGCAGGCGGAATTGTTGTCCATGCAAGTGCAGGTATGGCAGCCCTTGCTTCCGTAATGTATGTAGGAAAACGAAATAAAATAGAAAGAGGTCCGCACAGCATTCCGCTTGTTGCGTTGGGAACAGGACTTCTATGGTTCGGCTGGTACGGATTTAATGCCGGAAGTGAATTAAAAGTTGATTCAATTACAGTTACTGCTTTTTTAAATACTGATGTTGCTGCATCTTTTGCTGCAATAACCTGGTTATTTTTAGCCTGGAGTCTTGAAAAGAAACCCAAACTTGTCGGACTTCTTACCGGATCTGTCGCCGGACTTGCAACAATAACACCTGCTGCAGGATTTATAACTGTGGGCAATGCTGCAATAATTGGAATAGTTTCCGGTATTGTTTGTTATTTTGCC
The DNA here is from genome assembly GCA_963713505.1 of uncultured Ignavibacteria bacterium. Lineage (GTDB taxonomy): Bacteria > Bacteroidota > Ignavibacteria > Ignavibacteriales > Ignavibacteriaceae > CAVQMC01. The sequence goes on from CAVQMC010000020.1 coordinate 289,063, forward strand.
GTTGCATTAAAAAATAAACTGCAGTGGGACGATGCTCTTGATGTTTGGGGCGTTCATGGTGTTGGCGGTTTTCTTGGAATAGTAATGCTTGGACTTTTTGCTTCCAGTGCTGTAAATCCAATGGTAACTGTGGAAGGATTATTTATTGGCGGATCGTGGGAGCTATTCTTTAAGCAGCTAGTTTCGGTTTCAGTTGTAGGAATTTACTGCTTTGTATTTACATATATCATGTTGAAAGTAATTAACTTTATTACACCTGTTAAAGTTACGAAAGCCGAAGAAGAAGCTGGAATGGATGCTTCACTTCATGGTGAAATTGCATACGAACAAGATTAAAGTAAAAATTATTAATTAAAAAGCCGTTTCTAATTATTCGGAAGCGGCTTTTTTAAAATCTTTTTAATGATCTTTTAAAATTAACTTAATGCAAAAAAGTTTTGGTTTATTAAAGTAACTCACAAAATAATCAACTGTATATGGAAATCTTTAAGTTATGAACTTTGGCGGATATTTTATATTTAAACAATAAATCAAAAGTTATATCCTATACCTAAAGAAACAAAACTATTTTTAACTAAATAATCATCACCGGATATTTTAAGTATTCCGTAATTAACTGAGTACATTAACCTCAGCTGGATTTTGTTATTTATCATTTGTATAATTCCAAATGAATAATAAAGTCCACCCACAGTTTCTTCATCGTTTATTGTTGAATCAGCATCAACATTGAAAAAGTTATAGCCAATGCTAAACTGCAGATTAAGATTAAATTCATCATGACTTAATAATTGATATCTGCTGAAAAAATAAACAGGCCAGTAACTAAATTTCCCGGCTGAATCTAATGAATTACTTTTTAATTGATAATTTATTCCAATTCCGAATTTGTCAAACTTGTCATTATTAAGGACAATAATTTCACCGCCAAACAAAAAATTTGGACTAACCTCTTCATTCAAGTTATTTGTTTTATAAAAAATTTTATGGCTATTCTCAAAAATAATGGATGAAAAAAATGAAATTCGTGGATTTCTTATTTCTTGTGAATAGGTAAAATTTGGTAAAAAAGTTAAAGCCAAAAGCATCAAAGAAAAATAACGGATCATATTTCCTCCAATTTGGATTTCTTAATACTTAAAAAAATATTAAGAAATGATTCCTTTTTAAATTGATTTAAATTCTCGGCTGGTCCCTTTCAAATGTATGCAGATTGATTTGATATATTCCCATTTTGTTCCCACACTTTTTTTAACATTTAAAAATAGCTTTTTAGCTTTATATTATCAATAGCAAATCCAAATTTACTGTATCATTAATAAGAAAATTTTTAAGATAGGAAATAAAATGAAAAAATTATAGATAAGATTTTAATGATATTCCGGAACTAACTACTTCTTGATATTTCCAGTACCATACATCTTCGTAACCTTCATTGCGAATAACACCAACCAAAGTAAATTTATTTTTTTCTAATATTCTAGTGGCGGCGTTTTTCCTTGGACCTGTTTTCGCAACAACTATCATTTTTCCATTTGATTTGAGTGCAATGTTCAAAAGTTCTTGACACGCGAAAGTTGCAATTCCCTTTCCTTCAAATTCTCTGAAAGTCCAATATGCAATTTCAACTTTACCAAACTTAGGCGGCCCGTTAAATCCGCAGGTTCCCACAATATTATCTCCATCGTAAATAAAATAACCTACCCATGGATAATCGAAACCAAATTTTGTATAGTAATGTTCGTAAATATCAAGAACTTTTTGACATTCACTTTTCGAATAAATTGGTAGCGATTTGTTTTCGTTTGATGATATTGATTTGAGCTGCATTTTTAAAATATTAAGTAATTAAGCATTTCGGTTAATTTGAAATACACTATATGTTGTGCTTAAAAAATCATTTTTGATATCGTTAATGACATTATAAAAACATCAATTTTTACACCATAATAAAAGATTTTATTTATATAAAAAAGTAAATATGAATAAAGTAAATTATACTTAACTTGTAAGAATTTCATGTAAAATACTCAATTGTATAGTTTACATTTTGGCTATATGAAAACGTGTAATTTTCTCTTATAATAATCAGTAATTATTTCATGCACTTGTTTACTTTCTTAATTTCCGATCGCTATTTTATAAATGGTATTTAATTTATTAATTTAGTTTTATGAATCCGGATACAGACTTAAAAAAAGAAACTTTACATGATGTTCCGCTTTTTTCGGAGTTGAATGAAACTCAGCTGAGAGAAATTTTAGAGATAAGCAGACTTGAACAATTCAAAAAAAATCAGCACATATTTTTAGAAAATGATGATTACAATGGTTTTTATATTGTTCTTAAAGGAAGTATAAAAATATACAGAATTTCAAATGAAGGGAAAGAATATATACTTCATTTAAGAAAACCTCCTCAGCCTTTTGCAGATGTTCCATTATTCGAAGGCGGAAATTATCCGGCTAATGCACAAACATTGGAAGACAGTGTCCTTTTGTTCATACCAAAAAATGAGTTTACGGAATTAATCAGGAAAAAACCCTTCTATAGCTTTAGGAATGCTGGCCGGGTTTGCAAAACGAATGAGAAAATTATCAAATAAAATGGAAGAAATTTCAACTAAAGAAGTTTCCAGCCGGCTTGCCAGATTTATACTTGAAGAAATAGAAAAAAATGATTCAATTAAACTTAAAGAACCATTTTTACGCTTAACAATTTCAAAAGCAACAGTTGCATCATATATAGGGACAATTACAGAAACACTTTCCAGAACATTTAAAAAATTCCAGGATGAAAATATAATTACAATGAACGGTAAAAAGATATTTGTGAATGACCTCAAAAAGCTAAAACAAATCGCAAAATAACATTTAATTAAAGCCTTCCTTTTATTAACCTTTTTATAAATTGCAATTTCCTGACTTAAGTCAAGGTTAAGATTTAACTTCTTCAATACGTTTAATAAACAAAAATTTAGTTGAATTATTAAGGAGTTAAGATGTCCGAAAAAATTAAGATAATCGATGTAAGACCAATTGAATCGCGAGAAAAACATAATGAAATATTTAAGATGTTCTTTTCGTTGAAACCCGGAGAATCTATGTTGTTGATAAATGATCACGATCCCAAACCTTTGTATTATCAAATGGAAGCGGAAAATAAAAATGAATTCGACTGGAAATATATCGAGAATGGACCTGAAACATGGAAAGTAAACATAAAGAAAACCGGGAGATAAAAATTGTTCACTACAGTTAGATATTTCATAAAGACCAGTATAATCTTTTTAATTACCGGAATTTTATCCGGTGTTTATATGTCATTTGCTAAAAATGTTTTTCATACTCCATATGGTTCTGATCTTGTTTCAGCTCATGCGCATATAATTTTAGTAGGCTCTGTAATGATGATGATAATGGGTGTTGCATTATGGTTCTTTCCCCGTCCGCAAAAAGATGATAAAAAATATAATCCATCCTTAATACTTGTAACTTTTTGGTTAATGACAATATCAACTGCTTTGAGATTTGTTTTCCAATCTGCAGCCGGTTTTGTATTTATTGATTGGATAAACATAATGATTACTATTACATCAGTTTTGCAAGTTGCCGCAATATTATTGTTCTTCTATTCAATCTGGGGAAGAATTAGACCTGTCGGCAGTCATATTAGAGAAGCTAAAGGAGAAAGGTTTTAAGTAATTCAATTTTTATTGTGAATAAAATAATTCAAGAGGAAATATATGTCTGATAAAATAACTGAAGTAAAAAATTTACTTAGTGAACTTAATTACCAAAAAGATTCAATTGTAAGCAAAATATTATTAAAGAAAGAAACCGGTAATGTAACTCTGTTTGCTTTCGATGCCGGACAGGGTTTAACCGAACACACTTCTCCGTTTGATGCATTAGTTCAATGTATTGAAGGTAAAATTGATATCAAAGTTGGCGGAAAGGATTATACAGTTTCTTCAGGTGAAATATTAAAACTGCCTGCAACAGTTCCTCATGGATTAAAAGCAGTTGAAAAAGCAAAAATGATTTTAACTATGATTAAAAGTGAGAAATAATTCTAAATAAAGTGGAGATAAAATGAGTAACAAAAAACTATGGTACACACTTGCTGCAGTATTAATTGTATCTTTTGCAGCTTTGTTATATCTCGGAGATGATATTTATAATAAACAGCCTCCTATTCCGGAAAAAGTTGTAACTACTTCCGGAGAAGTATTGTTTACAGGGAAAAATATAAGAGACGGACAGAATGTCTGGCAGTCTATGGGCGGACAGGAAGTCGGCACAGTTTGGGGGCATGGTTCTTATGTTGCACCCGATTGGACCGCAGACTGGCTTCACCGTGAAGCAATGTATATGCTGAATTATTATGCAAATTCTCAATTTGGCAAAGATTACGACAATATACCTGCTGATCAGCAGGCAAGATTAAAAGTATTACTTCAAGAAGAATTGAGAAAAAATACTTACGATCCCAAAACAAAAACTTTAACGATTTCACCTTTAAGTGCAGAAGCAATTGCATCAGTAAGTGAACATTATAAAGGATTATTTATGGATAATCCAAATATGCAGAAACTTCGTGAAGATTATGCTATTCCGAAAGATGCAATTAAAGATCCTGCAAGAATGAAACTAATGAGTGAATTCTTTTTCTGGACTGCTTGGGCTTCTGTTACAAACAGACCTGAAGAGAAAATTACCTATACAAATAACTGGCCTCATGAAGAACTTGTTGCAAATAATCCAACCGCTTCTATGAACTTATGGACGGGATTCAGTGTTATATTGCTTTTAGCCGGTATTGGCGGACTAGCAGCTTATTATGCGTCCAACCGTGATGATTCATTTGATCCTAAAGAATTTCCGGATACAGATCCTCTTATCGGATTAAAACCAACTCCATCGATGAAAGCAACTCTAAAATATTTTTGGGTTGTTATGTTCTTAATTTTATTACAAATAGTTATGGGAATAATTACAGCACATTATAGTGTGGAAGGAACAGGTTTTTACGGAATTCCATTAGCAAAAATACTTCCCTACTCCGCAAGCAGAACCTGGCATATTCAGTTAGCTTTATTCTGGATTGCAACTTCATGGCTTGCTACCGGAATGTATATTGCTCCGGTAATTAGTGGGCATGAACCTAAATTACAGAGAGCAGGTGTTAATTTTCTTTTTGTTGCTTTGTTGATAATTGTTTTAGGTTCTCTCGCCGGTGAATGGATGGGAATTATGCAGAAACTTGGATTAAATACAAACTTTTGGTTCGGTCATCAAGGCTATGAATATGTTGATCTTGGTAGATTCTGGCAGATATTTCTTTTTGTCGGATTATTTATCTGGCTGTTCTTATTAATAAGAGCAATTAAACCTGCACTTAAACAGCCTGGAGAAAATAAAAGTCTTGTTGGAATGTTTGTTTTATCCTCATCTGCAATTGCACTTTTCTACGGTGCAGGTTTAATGTGGGGAAGACAAACTTCTCTCGCGATTGCCGAATACTGGAGATGGTGGGTTGTTCATCTTTGGGTAGAAGGATTTTTTGAAGTATTTGCAACTGTTACCATTGCATTTTTATTTGTAAGGCTTGGATTACTTCGAGTAAAACTTGCAACTACCACTACTCTATTTTCAACAATAATATTTTTGGCAGGCGGAATTCTCGGTACATTTCATCATTTATATTTTTCCGGCACTCCTACTGCTGTATTAGCTGTGGGTGCAACTTTCAGCGCATTAGAAGTTGTACCTTTAGTTCTGCTTGGTTTCGAAGCTTATCATAATCTTAACTTAAGTAAATCTAAAAAATGGCTTGCATCCTATAAATGGCCCATCTACTGTTTTATAGCAGTTTCATTCTGGAATCTTGTAGGAGCAGGCATTTTCGGATTTTTAATTAATCCGCCAATTGCTCTTTATTATATGCAAGGATTAAACACAACTCAGGTTCACGGGCATACAGCATTATTTGGGGTTTACGGAATGCTTGGAATTGGTTTGATGCTTTTTGTTCTTAAAGGATTGTCCGGCGATAATGTTTGGAAAAACGGTTCTATAAAATATGCTTTTTGGGCAATAAATATCGGTTTAGGACTCATGGTATTTATAAGTGCTCTGCCGGTTGGACTTGCACAAACCGTAGCTAGTGTTGAGCATGGTTTCTGGTATGCACGTTCTGCGGAATTTATGCAGTCAGGTACACTTAATACATTTCGCTGGTTAAGAGTTATCGGTGATACTGTATTTGCTTCCGGAATTGTTGTACTCGCATATTTTATTATCGGTTTAAAAACAGGCTGGTCAGTTCAGAAAAAATCAATAGTTTAACCAAAATAAAAGCAGCCGTGTTCATATTTATGAACGCGGTTGTTTTAATATTTATAATCCGCTATATGAATTAAACTATTAATTCTGAGAAACTGTTGAAACAGTTAAAAAAGTAGTTGTAATATCTTTTATTTTACAAAAAACGGATGATCAATTATCATTTTAAAAAGTTTTGGAGGTGCAATTTTAATAGAACTAGTTGTTTTAATTTTTATTGCAGTAACTGCGGCTGCTTCCGTACCTTTTTCATTTACATTCAAAAAATAATTGTAAAGAACTTGACTAATATTAGCTGATGTATCTGTCATTTCATTAAAAATTGGATAAACACTAAAAGCTATATTCATCCCAAGGCTTTTTAATACTTTATTTAATTTAACTGATTAATCTATTCTAAATTTTGGTAATTCAACTATTCTTATCTTATAATTTAATTGGGAAAATATTGATTCATAATTTACATTTGATAATGTTTTTATTAATTCCGGTAATCTATTTTTTCCTCGAGGTAAAATTATTTCCATTGTCGCTCCAATTGCTTCATCGTTTGGCATAGAAAGTGCGAATGAAATGCTTGCCAGAGAAATGGAAATATTTTTATTGGGGTCATCTAAAGAAAGATTTTTTAATAAATTAAATCCGAATTCATTTAAAGATGAAATAAAATTAGGATTTACATTTTTAATAGAAAATTTAGGTCATGAAAGATTTTATGTTCCGGCAAAATAATTACAACAAAAGTGATTTTTTAAATGATATTTTTCATAATCATTCCCCCTTTTATTTTTATGGAATTTTTACTTTATAATTAAATTTCAAATTCCATTCCATCTTCAACTAAAATAACATCGGTCATTATTAATAAACTGTTTAACTTGATTAAATTCATTTTCGTTCCAGTTGGGATTTATATGAATTAAACCTGTCTTTTTTAATATTAAATTCTTGTGATTTTCGAATAACTTCAGTGAATTGAGCTATGATCTTTTTCATCTTCCAAATTCTCACTCTTTTAAAATCCAACTGTCGTGTAAAAGTAAATTTGTATTTTGTGCAATCTTAAATTCTGCATCACTTAAAACTGTATCAGTAGCATAATGCAGATTATTTCCGATTGTAATTCCATATGATTTATTTGTATGAGTTTGTTCAGTTATATTTATTTGTATTTCATTAATTTTGAATCCATTTAAATCATAATCATATACAATCACTTTTTCAGCTAAATTTTTTAAAGGTGAAAAATACGGCTGTCTGATTAAACTAGAAAGTATATCTACAGCAGAAGCAGAAACTAAATTCTTTCCGGGGGCATAAATAAATAGATTTTTATTATGCAGCCAATTAGGCAAATAAGTTAAACCAATTGTATGATCCAAGTGATAATGACTCAAAATTAAATGAACAACTGCATATTTATTTAAAATGGATTGATAATTATTCAGTCTGCTTATTCCTGTTCCGGCATCTAAAATTATTAAAGTATTTTCTGTTACAATTAAAAATGAAGCAGTATTTCGATAATCAGATGGAAACCAGCCGCCGCTGCCTAAAACAATTAATTTCATTTAATATCTTAATTTTTATTTTTATGAATTTATATTCATCACTTTTTAATATAATTCAATTTACATTATTAAATTATTAAAGTCTTGCCTATTATTTGAAATATATTGGACCAAATAACTACTATAATTTGTGTTAATGGATACAAGAATATAAAAAGTAAAATTTCATCACCTCTTATTCCAGTAAGAAATGATATAATTACCGAAACAATGAGCATATAAATGAAATTTGTGTCGTCTAAGAATTATCCACGGTTATGATTTTCATTTATTGAGGAAAAGTTATGATAATTAATAGGAATATTATGAATTTGAAAAATAAATCTAAAAAGTCCAGCTCAAGAAGAGCAAACTATGATGATTTGGTTGGTGATGTTGTAGTTGAAAATAAATTTACAATTTGGTTGTTCAGATCTATAATAATTTTATTTAGTGCGCTGTTTGTGTTTTTAATGGTTACTAAAATCTTTTAACTTTCTATCATGAAATAATACAATAATTCTAATTTTATGATCTATGGATATTTAACCACATTACCCAGGTCTTTAACATAATTTTTCAAAACAGCTCTAACACTGTAATAATTAGAAAATCTATAGTTTATGATGGTATAAATTCTGTGCTTTTAGTTTGAAAGGTTTGAATATCTCCGGAAAAATCGGGACAAAAACATTCATCTAACTTATAATAACTAGCATTTTCTATACTATTCCAATGTAAAAATAAACTTCCGCCTTCAATTGCAATAATTTCATTTAGCACCGGTGCATCAGGACTTCCGGGGTTTTGCATTATTTCAGTTTTATTTTCACGGCAATTATAATTAACGGCTTCACTATATTTTAATAAAATGAATCATTTTAGAATGCAATTAATATCTGTGCGTTTTTTTACAACACTTTCTTAAAAATTGACAAACAATAATTACCCTTTATATTACTTATTAATGATTGATTGTTAAAAAAACAATAATGTAAAATTTATTGGAAAAATTAGCAGTCAATCTTTTCATTTATAAAAGTAAATTGATGTAAATATAATTAAGGAGATAGAATAAATGGTTATTCAAATTGTACGGTTTAAATCAGAGTTATCGGAAGAAAAAGTGCTTGAAAAATACAAAGCTCGTGCATCACGTTATAGAGAAGTGAAAGGACTTAAACAAAAATATTATCTCAAATTTACCGATACCGGTGAGTTTGGAGCTGTTTATTTATGGGAAACGGAAACTGCTTTAAAAGAATTTCGTGAATCAGATTTGGGAAAGACTATTGCATCAACATACAAAGTACAAGGTGATGCTGAAAGTCAATTGGCAGAATTGGTTATGGTTCTGCATGAAAATTAAAATTATCGAAAGATAAAAAAGTTTTTAGTATTCCAAGAAATTATTTTTTTCACGCAAAGGCGCGAAGATGCAAAGAAGATAATTCTATTCTGAAAAATATTATGAAAAGAATAAATTATTTTTTAGTAAAAAGCTGAAAAGATAAGGTATCAAAAAATATTCTTAGAGAATCTAGTTTGCCGTTTTTTACACTCCATAATTCAGCAACATCTCCGTTTATTTTTTTACCGCCGGGAAATTCGTAATCATAATTACCAATCACACAAGCATGATCTCCTTCAACAATCATTTCTTTTACACGCATTGAATTGAATAACTGAGAAAATCTTTTTATAACTTCTATATATCCTTGTTTGCCGACAATTGGTTCTGTTTTGGTCATATCTCCTCCAATATATTTAAAATCTTCAGAAATGACAGATTCCCATCCGCTCTTTTTAGAGAATCCTTCATAATAAGTATGCAGTAATTCTTTTGTCTTTTCAGTTGAAGTCAATTTTCCTCCTATAAATTATATTTTATATTTAAATGGATTAAATGAAAATATAGAATATTAAATGAATGATATTAATTAACAGGGAACATTGAAATGGTAGAATAATTTATTTTGAATTTAATTCACTAAATGCCTCTACTGTTAAAGATGTATTTTCAAATTTTAATATGAATTGATAGAAATAAATTAAGGTTGAATTGATAATCCCAGGCTATATGAATATTTATCAATATTATCTTTGGCCTCATCAAAATTCTGCCAATCTGAATAACTGGCATTAATTTTAAGATTTATTTTAGCTGAAGATTTTATAAAAATAAATAAGGGAATATTAAGACCAAAACCATACCTATTAACAGGAAATTCCGGACTTTCAAAATAATTTAATTTAAATGCTTCAAAATTTTCCCGTCCGAAGCTTAATTGTAAAATGTCTGCCAAAGTTAATTCAATTCCAAAATTAGGATGGAAAAATCTTAAATCATAATTGCGGCCGGTATAAACTAAATCAGCAGCAAGTAAAAGACTGATTGGATCAAATCCATAAATTTTATTTAGAGGCGGTACTAAATGATATCCTAATCCAAATCTCATTCCTTGAGGAATAATATAAAATCCATTGTTATTAGTTAATCTGATTTTAGTATTAAAAATGTTTCTAAATTGAAAACCGATTCCAAATTTGTCGTTATCAAATATTCTAAAATACGAAGGAAAATTAAAGTGAGTTGCAAAAGTTAAAAAGAATTGTTCTCCTTTATAACTAGATGGAAATTGTAAAAAAACATTTGGATTAGGTTCATAATCTACTTGATAATAATCTATGGAAAGCCCTAAAGATAAATTTTCAATTAATTTGCGAGCATATACAAGATGATAGATATTTTTTTTAATAAACTCCGGAAAAGAGAACGAAAAAGTATTGGCTGATAAACCAATACTTCCTATATTTTCAGGTAATTGTGCAACAATAGCATAATCATAATTCTTTAAAATTAATAGTGGAATAATCAAAACCCTGTCCTTTTGAAAATACAGCACTAAAACCTTTAACAGAAGTAATTCCCGCGGCATTATAGAATATTGATTCGATACCTTGTGCTACACCTGTATAAGCATTGCCTAATCTTATTACTCTCGTGTATTGGGGAATTTCCATGTAGTTGTTTTCAACCTGAGAAAAACAAATTGAGGGAATGAAAAATAATATTAAAGATAAAACTTTAAATTTTAACATAGGACCCACCATTTTATTTTATTAAAAGTAATGTTATTATTTTAAATAATTAAAAAGTATTATTCAATTTCAATCATCAGTACTCAAAATTAAAAAACCACGAGGTTAATTTTTTCGTGGTTTAAGTTTTAGTCGGAACGGCGGGATTTGAACCCGCGACCACCTGAACCCCATTCAGGTACGCTACCGGGCTGCGCCACGTTCCGAATTTATTTTAATTTGTCCAGTAAATATTCTAAAAAACTTTTTATTTCTTCAAGGTCTTTCTTTATCTCGGTGTTATTTTTGGGATGTTCAAAAAGATCTTCCTGCGGAAGTTCATCATCTGTTTCAACTTCTACAAACTTTGTCCCTTTTTCTTTTTCCTTTTCTTTATCCGGTTCATATTCGTCTACAATTGCCTTTGCTCCCTCAATTGTATACTTCTTTTCCCGCAAAAGTTCCTTAATCTTTAAAATAAGTTTGATATCCTTGTTTGTGTAAATTCTGTTGCCGGCTCTGTTTTTCTGCGGCTTGAGTTGTTCAAACTCGGTTTCCCAATAGCGAAGTACATACTGTTCTATATCAGTAATTTTGCTTACTTCGCTGATCGAGTAATACAGCTTTTTTATTGATAGATCTTTCATTACATCTCAAAAAGTTTTGAGAGTAAAATAACTAATTGGTAATTTAATAGCAATATTCAGCTTATTAAATCAAAGTTTCCTTTAACTAAAAGTTATAATTCGTTTTCTTTCTTGATAATATCGATTAATTCTGCAATATCTTTTAACTCATAGTCTGCATTATGTTCGCCTGTATCAAATGTATCGCCGTACCTTGCAAAAGCAGTTTTCATTCCCACATTTTTTGCTCCAATTACATCCCTCTCAGCCCAATCTCCAACCATTAAAGCTTCTCCTGGATCAACTTCCAGTTTTTCAAGCATTTTCATAAATGGTTTTGGACTAGGTTTTCTTTCTCCGGTATCATCAAAAGTTACAACTGCATCCACAATATGATGAAAATTTAAAAATGCCAATCTCAACCAAGCTTCTTTAACGGGAGCATCTGACAGAATTCCCATTAAAATACCCATTTTAGCAAGTTTATTTAATGTGGAATAAACATGAGGATAAGGAATTAAAGCTGCTTCTCTTGCTCGGCGGTATGCAACAATTCCTGCTGAAAGTATTTTATAATCTACTTTTTTAAGAACTCTTTGGAGAAATACATCAAATACCTGCTGATATTCAATTCCTTGCTCTTTATAAATCTCATCTATAATTTTATCGGCTTTTTCAGCAGTAATTTCCAAGCCTGCGTCAATCATTGCAGGAATTGCTTCTTCAATAGCTCTTTTTTTCATTTTCATAAAATCTACAAGTGTATTATCAAGATCAAATACAACGGCTTTTATCAATTTAAACTTCCTCCTTTTTCAATTAACTTTTTAACAACATAAACTGCAGACGTGTAACTATATTCTTTAAATCCGGAAATATATCCATTGCAGGCAGAAGCAGTTACAAGGTTTTGTCTAAAACTTTCTCTATTAACTAAATGAGATAAATGAACTTCAACTTTTGGAATTTTCAGATCTTCCAGAGCATCTCTAATTGCAACTGATGAGTGAGCAAATCCTCCGGGATTTATTATCAACCCTTCAAAAGATTTTTCCGCTGATTGGACTTTATTAATTATTTCGCCTTCTAAATTAGATTGAAAAAATTCAAAATTAATATTAGGAAATTCCTTTCTAACATAATCATGAATTTGTTCTAAAGTTAAACTTCCGTATTGGGATTTATCTCTTTTACCAAGATTATTAAGATTAGGACCGTTTATAATTAAAATCCTCATTGCATCTCAGCCATTTCGTCAATTATTTCTCTCATTCTCGGAGTTAAATAAATTTCATCAACTCCAAGTTCTTTAAGTGCAGCAGATAATATCATTACTTTTCTCTGAAGATTTGCCATTTTGTTTATTACAATAACTTTATTTTCTTTTAAGATACAATATCCGCCTTTGAAATCTCCTTTTTCAAATCTAACTTCTGCACCAAGCTGCGAAGCAATTGCTTTTAGATCCTGAATTATTTCTTCAAATTCTTTTTCTTTAATTTTCATTATTCAATTTCTTATTAGAAGTTAAAGGTTGAAAAATAGCCAGATAAATCATTGCAAAATAACTTATTATTTCTATAATCGAAAAGCTGTTAAATACTTTAAACCGTTCTACAATTAAACTAATAATATATTTAGGATCAAAATTTCCCGGTAAAGCCAATATTATTTTGTAATCTATTGTCATCAAATAAACTTCAAACGGAAAAGTTATCAATACCAAAATTGTTATAATAAAAAGCCAGCCGTTTTGCTTTAAGCTCATTTTACAGAAGATCAAAAAAAGTACAAAAGATATAATGAAAATAATATACAATACAAATGTAGTTACAAAAGCTGGATATAATGTTGTTAGAACTCCAGGTAAATTCTGAGCAGTTAAATACTGTTTTAATACAAATCCGGTTTCTTCAAACATTCGATAATGATAAGAACATCCTCGTCATGTAAGCGCCGGTCCATAACACACCTGATAAAAAAGCTAAGTAAAGAAATAATTTTGCCGTTAAGTTGAGTTTTTTCATAAATTACTTTAAATGATTAAATTAAAATAAAAAAATTTTATGATTATTGCTTCAATAGATATCGGAACAAATTCTGTTTTAATGCTGATTGCAGAATGGGATTACAAATCTAAATCTCTCATGACTTTGAAAAACTTCAGCAGAATTATACGCTTGGGAAAAGATTTAAATATCAATAAAAATATAAGTTCTGCAAAGATAAATGAACTCATTTCTGTTCTAAAAAATTATAAGGAAATTGCAGCAAATGCGGGTTGCAGCAGTATTCTAGCAACAGGTACAAGCGCATTAAGAAAAGCAGAAAATAGAAATGATATTTTGACTGAAGTAAAAGCTCAAACAGGAATAGATATAGAAATAATAAGCGGTGAGGATGAAGCAAAAAGATCTTTAATTGGAACTATTCACAGTAATAATAATTCTGAAGAAAATGTTTGCATTATTGATATTGGAGGCGGAAGCACTGAAATTATTTCCGGTAATTTAAATGAAGTTTCCTTTTCCAAAAGTTTTGATATAGGTGTAGTTAGTTTAACAGAAAATCACTTTAAAAAGATCCTCCCTCTAATTTGGAATTAGAGTCAGTAAAAAATGAAATTATGAATGAATTATCTGAATTGAAAAATACAAATTTTGATTTTTCGAAATGTTTTGCATTAGCAGGAACTCCAACTACATTATCCTGCATAAAAATGAAATTACCAGTTTATGATGAAGATAAAATTGAAGGAAGTATATTAAGTTTAGAAGATGTAAATAAGATTAAAAATATTTTATCGGAATTAAAATCAGAAGAAATCATAAGTGTTTATCCTTGTGTTGAATTTGGCCGCGGGGACTTAATTTTAAGCGGAGCAATGCTTTTATATCAAATTATGAAGTTATTAAAAATTGAGGAAGTAATTGTAAGTTCCAAAGGATTGAGATACGGAACTGCAGTTAAATATTTATCAGAAAATTAAGGATTTGTATTCTGCAGAATTGTATCTTTTGGTTTCTTTTTCTCATCCGGAGTTGGGAAATCCAAGGTGTAATGCAGACCTCTGCTTTCCCTTCTCAATCTAGCTGATTTAATAATCATATGAGCACAAGCCACAAGGTTTCTTAGCTCTAAAATATCAATAAATATTTTAGTTTTTTTATAAAGATCTTCGGTTTCAATAAAAATATTATGCATTCTTTTTTCTGCACGCTGAAGTCTTAAATTTGATCTTACAATTCCAACATAATCCCACATAATTTGTTTAACTTCTTTAGAGCTATGCGTAATTAATATTTTTTCATCGTGAGAAAGTGTTCCCGAATCATCCCATTCCGGAATATCCGGAATTTTTATTTTTTTCTTCAAGAATTCTTTAAGATCTAATGTTGCACGGTGAGAATAAACCACAGCTTCCAATAAAGAATTACTAGCAAGTCTGTTTGCACCATGAACTCCGGTCATAGAAACTTCTCCGCAGGCATATAATCCTTTTAATGAAGTCCTTGCAAACTCATCAACAATGATACCTCCGCAGGCATAATGCGCTGCCGGAACAACCGGAATCATTTCTTTAGTTATATCAATTCCTTTTTTCTTTAATGTGTTATAAATATTAGGGAAATGATCAATAATATCTTCGGCTTTTTTATGAGTTACATCTAAATAAACGAATTCATCACCACGTTTCTTTAATTCATTATCTATTGCTCTTGCTACAATATCCCTGGGAGCAAGTTCTTTTCTTTTGTCATAATTTTCCATAAATGTTTTTCCGTCTTTAGTTCGAAGCAATCCTCCGAATCCTCTAACAGCTTCCGAGATCAAAAATGAAATTCCGTTATTTCCGTTCTTTTTTGAATTTTCATAAAAGGAAGTAGGATGAAATTGTACAAATTCCATGTTTCCTATTCGTGCTCCCGCTCTGTAAGCCATCGCAAATCCGTCTCCGGTTGCAATAGATGGATTTGTAGTATGAAGATAAACCTGACCAATTCCGCCTGTTGCTAAAACTGTAGCTTTAGATGAAATCTTTATTACTTCATTATTATCACAGTCCAAAACATAAGCACCCCAGCAGTTTCTATTTTTCAAAGGTTCATTTTTCAACTGTAGAACATTGTGTTCGGTAAGTAAATCTATTGCTATAGCATTTTCAAATATCTTTATGTTACTGCTAGAATTAACAGCATCAATTAATGCTCTTTCTACTTCTTTTCCGGTAAAATCTTTTGCATGTACAATCCTGGCCATTGAATGTCCGCCTTCTTTTGCAAGGTCAAGTTTACCGTTTTTCTTTGTAAATTCGGTTCCAATATCCATTAAATCGTAAATTCTATCCGGACCTTCTTTTACAATTATTTCAACAGCATCTTTGTGGCAAAGCCCTGCTCCGGAAATTAAAGTATCTGAAATATGTTTCTCAAAGGTATCATTAATGTCAATTACAGAAGCAATCCCGCCTTGAGCATAATTTGTATTTGATTCAGCTTTATTTTTTTTAGTTACAACAATAACTTCCGCAAATTTAGAAATTTCGTAAGCGGCAAAAAGTCCGGCAATTCCGCTTCCGATAACAAGTACTTCTGTTTTGTGATCCATTATTTCTTTAACTCGTAAAATGATTCATCCAGGCTTTTAATAAAATGATCGATCTGTTCCTTATTTACAATTAAAGGAGGAAGCAGTCTTAAAACATTTTGATTTGTACAATTTATTAAAATTCCTTTATCCCGCATTATCTTTACAATTTCATTTCCTTCATAAAATAATTCAACTCCAACCATAAAACCCATTCCTCTTACCTCTTTAATATCTTTTAATTTTTTCGACTGCAGATCTTTTAAGCTTTCAATTAAATAAATTCCAAGCTGATTTACTTTTTCCATTAATCCATTTTCAAAGACCTCTTCAAGGACCACTTTTCCGGCAGCACAACAGACGGGATTTCCGCCGAAAGTTGTACCATGATTTCCGTAAGTAAAAACATCATCAAATTTTTTGGAAGTTAAAATAGCTCCTAAAGGAAGTCCGCCGCCTATAGCTTTTGCGGAAACAATAATATCCGGTTCAAATTTATAATGATTATGAGAAAAAGGTTTGCCTGTCCTTCCTATTCCGCATTGGATGGAATCGGAAACCACGTAGAAATTATATTTGTTTCTTAGTTCATCCAATTTATTCACAAATTCCTTCGAAACTACATTAATGCCGCCTTCACCCTGTATAAATTCAAGAAAAACCGCTGCTGTATTTTCATCTACTTTGGAAGTTAAATCTTTTAAATCATTAAAATTTATTTTGTAAATATTATCTAATAAAGGTTCAAAACCTTTTCTATATTTTTCCCTGGCAGTTAAAGACAATGCTCCGTATGTTCTTCCGTGAAACGAGTTTGTTAATGAAAATATTTTCTTTTTAGGGCCGATACTTTTCCTAATTATTTTAATTGCACCTTCAACCGCTTCCGTTCCACTGTTTGTTAAAAATGCTTTAGACATTCCGGAATGTTTTAATAGAAGATCGGTAAATTCAATTTGAATATCTGTTATATAATTATTTGAAAGATGAGCAAATTTTCCGATTTGTGAACTTACTGCAGAAACAATTTTGGGATGAGCATAACCAAGAGCATTCACTGCTAATCCGGAAAAGAAATCCAAATATCTTTTACCGGATTTATCAATCAAATATACTCCCTCCCCTTTTTCTATTTCAATTGGAATTCTTTTATATGTATGAAGAAATAATTCATTTTCTTTTTTTAGTAGAGTTTCCGTATTCATATAATTAGTTGAATAAGTGTTTTGATAAAAAATAAATTAAATAATAAAGTCCAATATTAAAAACAAAAGTTGCTGCAATTGCATTAATAATATTTTTTGTCTGAGAAAAAAATGCAAGTACATTCAAAAATATAGACCAGAGAATTATTAATCCTTCAAAAATTAATAGTAAAAATGCCACTGTGTTTTTTAATACAAAAGGAGATGGATTATTTGAAAATAAGTTTCCTCCGAAAACAATAAATTCAATCGGAAGTAAAATTAGTAATGCAAAAATCTGCGGAATAAATGAATATTCGATTATAGCAAAATAATCTTTTATCCTGGTTTCTAGTCCAAATGATTTATTTAAAATCTTTAATATTAAAGAAAAACCAAAAACGAATAATGTAATTGTTCCGGCAATAATTATAAAATTTAATATAAAAATATTCCAGCTTCCTTCGCTTTTATTTAAAGCAAGTGAAGCGAATCTTGAATCTATAAAAAATTTAAAGGAAGAAAGTAATATTATAAAGCTTAAGAAATTTTTGTGTTCGGATAAAATAATTTGTCTAAATGCAGTTAAAGGACTGTCGATTAATCTTGCCAAAATAAACCCGAGGTCAATATTAGCGATTCTTTCTCTTAAATATGCTTTACAATTTTGACATGTTGTTGAGTAGAAAGGATTTTCTGTACCGCAGCTTTTACATACGGTTGTATTTTTCATAATGAAAATAATCCTTTCGATTTTATTAGAATTTAATTCTTAAACTCAACATAGGAGAATTTATTTGGTTATTTGGCTGAACGGTAAAATCAAAAAGCTGTGCATCAACATAAGCATCAACCATGTTTAACAAATAAGCTAATCCAAGATAAATAGAGAAAAGATCGCGCTGATCTCTATAGAAATTCCTTTGCCGCTGATAAATACCGATTTGAGGATTTTTTATATACAAATCTTTATAATATTTATAATCTTTATTATAGTAAATCCAGCCGTAAACAAGTGCAGCACCAATTCCCCAAATAACTGGAGCTTTTAAATAAGATTCGTTATAGATTTGTCCCCATCCTGGAATAACTGCGCTTCTTAAAACTGCTCCCCATGGAGATTTCTGCATAACAAATACACTATCGTTTGGATTTTGATTTTCCCGGAGAGAATCCTGCTGGGCAAAGCTTACCGAATACAGGATTAAAATTAGAAAAATTAATTTAGCTATATGATTTATCAATGATTTCAAAAAGTTCAAACAGCCGTTCCAATTCTTCATTTGAATAAAATTCTATTGTGATTTCTCCGCTGCCGTCTTGTTTTTGTTTACAAATTACTTTTGTTCCGAATGTTTTTCTCAACTTATCTTCAATATCAGATAATCCTGCATTATAAGCAGTAGACTTTTGAGAAAACGAGACTTTTGGTTTTCCGGCCGGTCTTGTTAAAAGTTTTTTAACTAATTGTTCAACTTTACGAACACTTAAATTGCCATCTTTGATTTTACTTAAAGCTAAAAGCTGTAATTCTTCAGTAGGTAAATTAATTAATGCCCGCGCATGACCGGAACTAATTTCTTCTTTAACCAGGCATTGCTGAATTTCTTTTGGTAACTTTAATAATCTTATTGAATTTGCAATTGTTGATCTATCTTTTCCAACTTTATCCGCAATTTGTTCCTGAGTTAAATGGCATTCTTCCATCAGCCTTTTATAAGCTGAACCGATTTCAATAGGATTAAGTCTTTCTCTTTGAATATTTTCTATCAATGCCAAAGCAAGCATTGTTTCATCGGAATCAACATTAATAATATAAGCCGGTATGTCTTTGTAACCGATTTCTTTACAAGCTTTTAATCTTCTTTCACCGGAAATAAGTTCATAAGAATTATTTTCTTTTCTTCTTACTGTAATGGGCTGAATCAAACCATTTGATAAAATGGATTTTTTTAATTCTTCCAGAGCTTCCGGTTCAAAATGAGTTCTAGGCTGATAAGGATTTGGTGTAATATTTTCAACAGAAATTTTGGCTAAAATATCTACTTCATTTCCATTATCTTTTTTAAGATTGGAATAATCTGTGTTCGATTCATCTTTATCATAAGTATTTGGTCTGATTAAAGCATCAAGACCTCTTCCTAAACTTGCTTTTACCTTGCTCATATTTTGTTATTTAAATTAGTTGATTTATTTCTTTCAATAAGTTCGGAAGCTAATGCCATATAATTTTTCGCACCGGAAGAAATTGCATCATAAAGTATTATAGGCTTTCCGTAACTAGGCGATTCGGAAATACGCACATTTCTATGTATAATAGTATTAAAAACCTTTTCTCCGAAATATTTTTTGACTTCATCGGCAACTTGATGCGATAATCTTAATCTAGTATCAAACATTGTCAGCAAAACACCTTCAATAGCAAGGTTTTTATTAAAATGCTGTTTAACAATATTTATCGTATTTAATAATTGTCCCAATCCTTCTAAAGCAAAATATTCGCATTGAACAGGTATCAAAACCGAATCAGCAGCAGTAAGTGCATTTAATGTAAGCAGACCTAAAGAAGGCGGACAATCTATTAAAATATAATCGTATTTACTCTTTATTTTTTCAATCGAATTTTTTAAAAGAGCTTCTCTGTTATCTGCATCTACCATTTCTATTTCTGCACCGACTAAATTTATATTTGACGGAAGCAGATCTAAAAACGGCATATACGTACCGACAATTATTTCATCTATTTCTTTCGAACCTATCAGAACTTCGTAAACTGAAGGAGTATGATTATTTACACTTAATCCGGATGAAGAGTTTGACTGCGGATCAATATCAATTAAAAGAGTTTTCTTTTCCGCAGCAGCCAATAATGCAGAAACATTTATTGCTGTAGTTGTTTTACCAACCCCTCCTTTTTGGTTTGAAATCGAAATTACTTTTCCCATTAATTCCTAATCTGTTGTATAAATGAGAATTTGAACGTCACAAAAATATACTAATATTATTAATTAGAAGGTAGAAATTAAAATATTTTCGGATAAGTTAAAAGAAATAAAAAAATCTGAATCTATTTAACAAGCTTAATTAGTTAATTTTAAATAACTCTTTTATGTACTTTTCTCAGCATAAGAAAAGTATTAACCTGCCGTGTAGGCAAGAAAAAATATGCACTGAAAATGAATTGCGGAAATTCCATTCCTTCGGAGTTCCGGCTAACATAAATCCATTTTTTTTAGAATGATTACACGCCTTCGAAGTTAGAGACTGCAATTGCCTTTTAACATAAATATTTTTTATAAAAAGCCGGAACAGCTGATATTATTATAAAAAATTAAATGCCTAATAAAATAATAAATACCGATGAGATGACATATTTAATAAATTATCTTTAATTAAACATTATAAACTAATTTCTTCTCCGTATTCCATTACTCTGCATTTTTTCCCTTTAGCTTCAACTTTCTTTTTGAATTCATTCGGATCAGCTTTTATTACCGGGAAAGTATTGTAGTGAATTGGAATTGCAACTTTGGGATTTGCTAATTCTACAGCTTTAACCGCATCAGTAATTCCCATTGTAAAATTATCACCAATCGGTAAAATCATATAGTCAATCGGGAGTCATTTCACCGATTAATTTCATGTCATAAAATAATCCGGTATCTCCTGTATGATATACATTTTTATTGTCGATTGTAAAAATTACTCCTGCAGGTTCGCCGGCATATTTTCCATCAGGAGTTTGAGATCCATGATGTGCAATTGTGAATTTTACTCTTCCAAAATCAAAATCGTAACCGCCTCCAATATGCATATTATGAGCTTCGAAACCTTTATCGGCACAATAATTAGCAAGCTCATTCACACAAATAAAAGTTGGTTTGCATCTTTTTGCAATTTTAAATGCATCTCCGATATGATCTCCGTGTGCATGTGTTAAAACAATATAATCAGGACTTAATTCATCAGATTTAACAGGTGAATTAGGATTATCATCTAAAAAAGGATCGATTAATATTTTCTTACCGTTATCAGATGTAATTAAAAATGATGAGTGTGCAAAATATCTTAATTTCATAATATCCTCCTAAAATTTTATTCAGAATATTCTGTGTTATTTCAATTTGACAATTTTTTTGAACTCTTTTAGTTCATCACTTTTTAAAAAAGATTCTAATTTTACTTTTAATTCTGTATTAAGATTAATTCTTTTATTGCTAAAACTTCCCAATATTTTATCCGGAACTTCCAGATTATTTTCAGCAACTAAAGAATTTATATTTTGATTCATTACATCAAGATCCCTAATAATTCCGGATAAATCCTGCATTTCTTCTACTAATTTATAAAATACCATAAATTTTTTTTTATCAAAGCATACAGCAAATATTTCCATGTTGTACCGAACACGTCTCAAAGCAATTCTAACCGAATGAAGCTTTTCGATTGATTCTTCTTTTAAATAATTTTTAATTGATTTATTGAGAACATTTAATCTGTAATTAAGAACAATTTTTCCTGCTCTTGTTAATTTAGTTTGATTAGATAATCCTTTGATTTTAAATTTTTTATATCCGGCCATATTTTTATATAAATAAAATTTTAATAAATCCTATTATAGTTTTTATTGATTTCATTTTACTTTTTTCATTGCTGTAAATTGTCGGGAATTTCTTTAAATCCAATTGCATAATTATTTCTTGCTGACAAGAATTATCATTTCACTTTCGGCTTCATATCCATTTGAAGAAGGAAGAATATTTTTTAGAATGTTTCCTTTAAAAGCTCTGAATCCGCATTGGCTGTCGAGAATTTTAAGTTTTAGTTTTTTTAGATAATAAAAATGATGTTATTTTATTACTTAAAATCCTGTGAAACGGCATGGATTTTAAGTTATTCAGCCTGTTGCCGATTACAATATCAAAATTATCTAAATAGGAAATTAACGAAAGGAATTGATTCAGGTTTATGCTGAAGATCAGCATCAAGAGTAATAATTGTTTGAAAACCGCGTTTTATGCATTCTTCCAATCCCCTTTTTAATGAAAAACCTTTTCCGAAATTTTTTTCATTATGAATTAATATTACTCTTTCATCTTTACGTACTTTAGTTTCCGATAAGTCAGTTGAACCATCATTAACAGCTATTATATAATCTGTATACTTAAGCGTCTCATCAATTATTTTGTCGATTGTATTAAATTCATTATAAAAAGGAATTACAGCACAAATTTTATTTACCTTTGAAGTATTGTTCAAAGAATCCTTTCCAACCTTTCACTGTAGGCGATTCAAATGCACTGGCAATTCTTTTTTGAAGAGCGTCTTTAGATAAACCTTTTGTTAGCTGCCCGTTTTCAGCAACCGAAATTCCTCCGGTTTCTTCAGAAACTATTACGGAAATTACATCGGCTTGTTCGGAAATTCCAAGACCGGCGCGATGTCTCATTCCTAAAGTTTCTCCGTCGACAGTTGTGGTTGTGGATAAAGGCAAAGTGCATCTTGCGGCTTCTATCGTATTGTTATTTACAATTACTGCTCCGTCATGAAGCGGAGACCTCGGGAAGAAAATATTAGTTAATAAAGATTTACTCAACTTTGCATTTATTTGTTCACCGGTTTCGGAATAGCCTCTTATTCCGGTTGATCTGATTATAATAATTAAAGCACCATGCTGATGCTGGGATAATTCGTACGCAGCCTCCGCAATTGTTGATGCAGATTCAGGGGATTCTGATTTAATAAATAATCTGAAAAAGGGATTTCTTGCAACCATTACAAGAAGTCTTCTTATTTCCGGCTGAAATAAAATTACAAAAGCAATTACCCAAATGTCCGTAACTAATTTTAGCAGCCAGCTTAAAGCTTTAAAGTTTGCTGCCCTCGAAACAAATGAAAGGACAAGAACAATCATCAAACCCATAAAAATTTGTGCAGCGATTGTTCCTCTTAATAATGTATAAAGTTTGTAAACTATAAATGATACAATTGCTATATCAATAATATCTGTAAATGATACGGTTAAAAATCCTATTTTAAATAATTCAAACATTTATGAGTTTATTATTCTGTTTAAAAGTTTACAAACCTGAGATCCGTATTTAACATTATGAGTTCTAATTATACGTGCTCCGTTTTGAATTGCTGCTGCTTCAACAACAGATGTTGGAAAATCTCTTTCTTCTTTTTCCAAATTTAATGTTTTTCCTATAAATGATTTTCTTGAAACACCAATTACAATTGGGTATCCTAAATTAGTAAATTCATTCAAATTTTTAAGCAATTGAAAATTATGTTCAGTTGTTTTTCCAAAACCAATTCCGGGATCTACAAAAATATTTTGGATTCCGGAATTTTGAGCTAACTCAGACTGATTATATAAAAAATCATTAATCTCTTTAATTAAATCATCATAATAAGGATTTTGCTGCATATTTTTAGGAGTTCCTTTAATATGCATAATTATTAATGATGAGTTATGTTTCACAGCAACATCCAAAATTTTTGGATCGAAAGTAAGCCCGCTTATATCATTAATTATTAATGCTCCGGCATTTACAGCTTCCTCCGCAACTTCGCTTTTGGTTGTGTCGATTGAAATTATAGTTTCCGGTTTTTGGGTTAAAATGTCTTCAATTACAGGAATTACACGTTTTATCTCTTCATCTATGGAAATATTTTCCGAACCAGGTCTTGTTGATTCTCCGCCGATATCTATTATATCAGCACCGTCATTAATCATTTTTACAGCATGATTTACAGCCGAATCTTTATCAAAGAATTTTCCGCCGTCCGAGAAAGAATCCGGAGTAACGTTTAAAATTCCCATTACATAGGAATTTCTAAAATTAAAAGTTCTATTACCAATTTTATAATTAATCAATTTATTTTCTTTTATGTCGAAGGGATGGAAATTATTTTGATAATCACTAATCAATTTACAAAAGATTTAATTAGTAAAAAATTAAAGATTTTATATTTTCCCCGGTTTGATTTTCACAATAAATTTATGATATAACATTTTTTAATTCTGTACAAGCTGCAGAAACATTATCAGATTTAAAGATTGCTGAACCTGCTACAAATACATCACAGCCGGCATCTAAAATACTTTTTGCATTATGGACTTCAACCCCGCCGTCTACTTCGATTAGAAAATCGGCATTCATTTTTTTCCTTAATTCAACAGCTTCTTTGATTCTTCTTAAAGAATTTGGAATAAAAGACTGCCCGCCGAATCCCGGATTAACAGACATAATTAATAATTGATCAATATACTCTGCAACATCAGAAATAAAATTAACCGGAGTTGCCGGATTTATTACTACTCCTGCTTTTGCTCCAAGTTCTTTTATTTTATTTATTGTTCTATTTAAATGAATAACGGTTTCAAAATGAACTAGAATATGGCTTGCTCCGGCTTTAACAAAATCTTCCAAATATTTATCCGGATTTTCAATCATTAAATGAACATCCAACGGAAGTTTAGTTGCCTTTCTTGCAGCTTTTACTATGATTGGGCCGAAAGTTAAATTAGGAACAAAATGACCGTCCATAACATCACAATGGATCCAATTTGCTCCGCTCATTTCTACTAATCTTATCTGCTGAGCAAGGTTTGATAGATCTGCCGATAAAATTGATGGTGCAAGAAGTGCCATTATTTTTCCTTTATTTTGTCGTCTTGTTCAGAAGATTTTGTTACGAATAAATCCACTGCATCGCCTTTGTCCGCTTTGTTTCCTTTACTAGGATATTGATCAAGAACTGTATTAGGCAATAAAGAAAAAGATATTTGGTAATTTATTTTTCCAACTGTTAGTGAACTATCTGATATTATTTTTTCTGCTTCAGCAAGAGATTTTCCGATAAGATCAGGAATAACTATTTCGCCGCCTCCCTGTCCAATACTTACACTAACTCCAACCGAATCACCTTTTTTAAGCGGAGTTCCAACAGCATACTGCTGATCAAAGATCATATTTTTGGGATTACTTGAAGGAACTTCTTCAACCTGCCCAAGTTTTAATCCTAATCTCTCTAAAGCAAATTTAGCATCTCTTAAAGATTTTCCCTTTAATATAGGAACCATTACAACAGGTTCTCCGCCGCTGATGAAAAGATAAACTCTTCTTCCTTCTTTAACTTCTTTTCCTTCTTCTGGTCGTTGAAGAAGAACGGTACCAGCAGGAAATTTTTCATTAAAATTGGTATCTGCAATCATTGGTTCAAATCCACCTTCTTCCAACAATTTAACTGCGTTGCTTTCCTGCATTCCTTCAACTTTTGGTACTTTTGTTTCCGGCGAACTTACGTACCACGGGAGTATATAATTATTTAGCAGAATTATTACAACAATAATTGCTCCTAAATAGATTAAAAGTTTTCTAACGAAAGAATTTTTAAGAATATTTTTCATTTTTCAAATATATCAATTGCTTTTTTCTTAAACAACTAACCAAAATTACACCATTCCATGTGATAATGTAAAAGTATATTACATTTTATATTATGAAAAAAAACAAAAATAATATATATTAGTAAGGTTTAAGTATTATTATGAAATTATTTAATTATTGAAATATTTTGTTCAAATTGAAATCCTATCTAAAATTGCAAATTTATTCAAATCTAACCAAATTTAGAAATTCAGAGGTACAAGAATGTTTAAAAATCATCCCAAAGGATTATACGTATTATTTTTTACTGAAATGTGGGAGAGATTCGGTTTTTATACCATGCTCTCTATTTTTGTTCTTTATTTAGGTGAAAACTTTCACTGGGATGATACAACAACCGGAAATGTTTACGGTGTATTTTTGGCCGGAGTTTATTTTACTCCATTAATCGGAGGATGGATTGCCGATAACTTTCTTGGATACAGTAAAACAATTATTCTCGGAGCTTTAACACTCGGAATTGGTTATGCAATTATGGCAATTCCAACTCAAACTCCTGGATTGCTTTATACGGCATTAACTGTTTTAGTGATTGGAAACGGACTTTTCAAAGCTAACATTTCTGTATTAGTCGGGAATCTATATTCGCATAAAAACGGTTCATTGAAAGATGCAGGTTTTAATATCTTTTACATGGGAATAAATATTGGGGCTTTCTTTGCTCCAATCGGAGCATCCGAAATAAAAGGATTTTTTATGGATCATTTCGGAACTTCTTTAGCGCAAGGTTATAATGCTGGTTTCGGTCTTGCTGCAATCGGGATGCTTCTTTCAATAGTTATTTTTACTGTCTTCAGAAAATATTATAAAGAAGCGGATTATAAGTCAAAAGATAATCCTAATGATGAAAGAGATGTTAAGCTGACTAAAGAGCAGGAAAAAAATAGAATTTATGCTTTAATAACGATCTTTGCGATTGTTGCTTTCTTCTGGATGATTTATTATCAGAACGGCTACACACTTACTCTCTTTGCTAAAAATTATACTGAATCAATGGTTGGCAATATTACTTTTCTTTTATTTGATCCGGTTTCCTTATTATCTGTTATTGCAATAATTCTGGGAGCAGCAGGCATATTCAATAAAAATACAAAGAAAAAAACAAAACTATACAGTATGGGAGCAATTGTTGTTGCAGTATTAATTTTGATTTACAAATTAAATACTTTACCAGGCGAAAATCCGATTTCACCTGAAAGTTTTCAAGTTTTTAATCCTCTATTTATTGTATTTTTAACCCCGGTAATTGTGGGATTTTTCAGCTGGCTAAATAAAAAGGGAAAGGAACCATCAACTCCTGGTAAAATGGGACTTGCAATGGTTATAACTGCATTTGCATATTTAATAATGATAATTGCAGCTTTGCATTTACCTAAAGTTGCTTCTTCAGGAACTGCTTTCAGCCATGTAACACCATACTGGTTAATTTCCACTTATTTTGTTATGACTGTTGCTGAATTATTTTTAAGTCCAATGGGTTTATCATTTGTTTCCAAAGTAGCTCCTCCAAGGATGAAAGGTTTAATGATGGGCGGCTGGTTCGTTGCAAGTGCTGTTGGTAGTTATTTGTCAGGTTTTATTGGAAGATTTTACGAACAATGGAATTTATGGCAATTCTTTTTACTTTTATTAGTAACTTCGTTAATTTCAGCGGGTCTGGTTTTAATATTCTTGAAACGGCTTAGAAGAGCAACTGAATCATAACCTTCGGTTCTCAATTTCCATATAAAGTCTTTATTCTATAAAAAAGAAAGAGGTTAGTTAATGTTTAAACAACACCCCAAAGGATTGTACATCCTTTTCTTTACTGAGATGTGGGAACGTTTCAGCTATTATGGTATGCGGGCTATTTTATCTTTGTATATGATAAATGCTTTACTTTATCGATAAAGCATTTACTTCATCGATTTATGGTTATTATACGGGACTTGTTTATTTAACTCCCCTTCTCGGCGGCTATATTGCAGACAGATATTGGGGTAACAGAAAATCAATTATTACCGGCGGAATAATAATGGCGATCGGCCAATTTGCTTTAACGTTCAGCGGTTATTTATATACGCCAACTGCAAATACTGGTGAGATTTATTCTTCTTTTTTAATGAATGGACAGCAGATTAGCTTTCTTGTTGGATTAACTTTATTAATAATTGGTAACGGATTTTTCAAACCAAATATTTCCACAATGGTCGGTTCATTATATCCAAGAGAGGCAATAAAAAATAGAGATTCTGCTTTTACAATATTTTATATGGGAATTAACCTAGGTGCCTTAATTGCTCCTTTAATTGCCGGCGGCCTTGGAGATACAGGAAATCCTGCTGACTTTAAATTTGGATTTTTGTCAGCCGGAATAGGAATGACTTTAGGTGTTTTAACTTTTATTTGGGGAAAGAATAAATACTTAGTTACTCCTGAGGGTGAGCAAGTTGGTTTAAAGCCTGAAAAAGTTGATAAAAATGATGCAAGCCATGAGCACAATAAACCGCTTACAAAAATAGATAAACAAAGAATAGCAGTTATTTTCATTTTAGCTTTCTTTGTAATCTTTTTCTGGGCTGCATTTGAGCAAGCTGGTGTATCATTAACATTTTTTGCTGAAGAACAAACTGACAGAGTTATTTCCTGGCTTGGGAATTTTGTAATTCCTGCGAGTTTTTTCCAGTCTGTTAATCCTATAGCAATTATTATATTTGCTCCGCTTTTTGCAGGACTCTGGTCCAGACTCAGTTCCAAAGGTAAAGAACCTTCTACTCCGTTAAAAATGGCAATGGGGTTATTTTTACTTTCACTGGGTTTTGTAGTTCTGGTTATCGGAGCACGCAGAGCCGACTTAGGTATTAAAGTTAGTCCGCTCTGGTTAACCGGTGCTTATGTGCTTCATACTTTTGGAGAATTAAGTCTTTCACCTATCGGATTATCAATGGTAACTAAACTTTCGCCCGTTAAATTTGCTTCACTTCTTATGGGAGTTTGGTTCCTGGCAAATGCGGCTGCAAACTGGATGGCGGGAATGTTAAGTACTTTATATCCCGAACCAGGAAGCACCACTTCTATTTTAGGTTTTACAATTGCAAATTTAGCAGACTTTTTTACGATTTTCGTAATTATGGCTTTAGCTGCTTCTATAATATTATTTGCATTAAATAAGTTACTAAGCAAGATGATGCACGGAATAAATTAATTTTATTAAACTAGTTTTATAATCCCTCTTAATTCTTTGTAATTTAAGAGGGATTTTTTTTATTATATTTTCTTTTCAAGAATTAGGATTATTAAATAAGATTATGTTCAGAAGTTATTTTTTTCTTAATAGAATAATATCCGAAGCAAACCGTAATTATAAAGGTTTTAAAGCGGTTTCCTTCTTTTCACAGGAAAAGGATAAATTAATTGTTGAATTAAATAAAGATGAAAAGAATGTTTTTCTAGAAATTTCTGTGAATCCTGGATTTCCCTATTTTAATTTTCGTTCGAATTATAACAGAGCAAAAAAGAATACAATAGATTTTTACAAGGATTATATTAATCAAAGGATTTTATCTTTTCAAATTGCCGATAATGACAGAATTATTAAAACCAATTTGGAAAACTCTGATTTATATTTTGCCGTCAGAGGTAAATACACAAATGTTTATTTAATTGATGATGATAAAATATTTGAATTCAAAAGTATTGAAGAAAAAATAGAAATTGATTTTCGAAATGAAGTTAAAGAAAAAAACTTTATAGATAATTTCATAGAAAGATATTTTGTAATTGAAGACGTTCCGGATATATTAAATCATTTAAGAAAAAAATATCCTTTCATCGGCAGAGAAATTATTACTGAATTGAAAACGAGAATCTCTTCCGAAAATAAAGATGAAGTTATTGAAACACTTGACAATATTTTAAGGGAGATACAAAATGATAAACCTGCAGTATTTTATTGATGAAAGTACAAAAGAAATAAACCTCGGTTTTGAAAAATTTCAATCTATTCCCTTTTCTCAAAAAGAGGTTTTTGATGATACTTTTTCCGCACTTTCTTTTTTCTTAAAGAACAATTTTTATCTAACGGAAGAATCTAAAAAAGAAAAGATCATCTTAAAATATCTGGATAGAGAGTTAGGAAAAATCTCTTCTAAAATGAATAATCTTAAATCCAGGATAGAAAAAGGTAATCGTGAAGAAGAATATCAAAAAATCGGAAATCTTATTTTAATTAATTTAAATAATATTCGCGCAGGAATGGAATCGGTCGAATTACATGATATTTACGAAAATTCAGAACTAGTTAATGTTAAATTAGATAAAAAACTTTCTCCAAAGCAAAATGCTGATTTATATTTTAATAAATCTAAAAGCGAAAGAATAAATTTTAAAAAATCAAATGAACTATTTAAGAAAGCCAAAGAAGAATATGATAAATTGATAAAAATAAAATCTCAATTGAAAGAAATAAAAGAATTAGAGGATTATAGAAAGATAATGAAAGAGTTAAAAATAAAAGATTCGGAAACAACAAATAAAAAGGATGAACTAAAATCAAAATTCAGACATTATATAATTGAAAATAAATATCATGTTTTTGTTGGTAAAGACAGTAGGAATAACGATCTGCTTACAACAAAATTTGCAAAACAGATTGATTATTGGTTCCATGCAAGAAGCGTTCCCGGATCTCACGTTGTTTTAAGAGTTGAAAATGCAAAAGAAGGAATTCCTAAAAACATTTTAAAGAAAGCTGCGGCAATTGCAGGATTTTACAGCAAATCAAAAACTTCATCATTAGCTCCGGTTTCATATACTCAAAAAAAATATGTTGTTAAGAAAAAAGGAATGGAACCGGGCAAAGTTGCATTGATGAAAGAAGATGTAATTTACTGGTAAAACCTGAAATTCCTAAAGATGTTGAATATGCCGAGGAGGAATAAAAAACCGTCGTGTGGGAGAAAGCACCCTCCAGGCTCTATTAAAGTTTGAAAGCCATGCCTTCGACCCCACAGACGGCAAGTATTGGAGTCACGGTATAAGAGTCTCAACTACTATGCCGAATAAAAAGTTTGTTTTTTGTCGGAAATATTAACTATTTAATAGGAAAAACGAGTTTATTTTTGAGATTGTAGCTCAGTTTGAGACGTACTATAAAAATGATTTTTTATAAAAATTTAAAATCGCTTTATAAATATTAATTCCAATCTCAATTACCGAATCATCCGGTAAAAATTTTGGATTATGCAGTCCATATTTCTCACCTGTTGAAGTTCCAAGCCAGAACATAAAGGAAGGATATTTTTTAGAAAGGAAACCGAAATCTTCTCCGGTCATTTTATAACCGCAATTAATAAAAGGAAATATATCAGTTAATTTGTTAAGAAATATTTTCAAACAATTCATTGTTCACAATTACTTCCGGATAATGCGCACCTTTTGTTATTTTGAAGTCTACACCTTCGCTTAGTTTAATCGCCTGTAAAATATTTTCTAAATTATTTAGATAGTCAATTACTTTATTTTCGTTCAATGCTCTCAGCGTACATTCTAATTTTGCATGCATTGGAATAATATTTCTAACATCTCCGGCAGATTATTTTACCCGGTGCAAACACAACAGGCTCATTCAAATTTTTAGGAATTTTATCTACTATATCTAAAAAAGTTCTTAAAGCATTAAAAGCATTTTTCCCTTCATAAGGAAATGCAACATGAGAACTTTTACCAAAAAATTCTATATCAATTTCCAGAGCCGAAGCAAATAAAACTCCGGGCGAACTAGCTATTGTGCCCTTTTTGTATTCATCAGTTACATGTAATGCAAATGCATTTTTAATTTTATAATTTGAAAAAATCCCGGTTTTATAAAACTCCATTGCTCCGCCGCCGCTTTCCTCAGCAGGCTGAAAAAGAAACAAGATATTTTTATCAATATTTGCTTTTAATACATGTTCTAAAAATCCATATAAAATTGAGGTATGAACATCATGGCCGCAAGCATGCATAAAATTAT
The DNA here is from genome assembly GCA_963713505.1 of uncultured Ignavibacteria bacterium. GTDB lineage: Bacteria > Bacteroidota > Ignavibacteria > Ignavibacteriales > Ignavibacteriaceae > CAVQMC01. The sequence goes on from CAVQMC010000020.1 coordinate 320,889, forward strand.
TTTGCGATTTAAATTCTATTTCATTTTGTTCTTTAATTGGTAAGGCATCAATATCAGCTCTGAACAAAATATAATCATCAGAATTTACTTTGTATTCAACGAGCAGTCCGGTTTTGTATGGTGTATGAATATTTAATTTCTTTGAACTATCTATCGATTCAATGTTGTTTATTAATAGTTTTGTCGTTTCAAATTCTTTAAATGATAATTCAGGATTCTTATGAAGTGTATGTCGTAATTCAACAGGACTTAAACTCATGGCTGCACTGTATTTTGTTTTGTTGATATGAATTCTTCGGATTCTTCAATCCATTTTTTATGACAAATAGATAAGCTTTTTTCAAGTGATTCTTTATGAACAAGTATTGAAATTCTGAAACGAAGTTGTTGAAACTCCATAAACTTTAATTTTATTATTATCCAATAAATTTAAAGTTGAAGACAGAACATTATTATCGATATTTAAACCTTCTCCTATTAAAGATAAAGTGCTAAAATTTAAATCAAGTTCAATACTTTTTCCAAATTTATTTATTAATTCAGATTTGATTTTATCCCAGCCATAAACTTCTTTATATGAAATCACAAATGATATTTTAGATTCATTGTTTTGGTTTTCATTTTCAGCGTAGTTCAATTCTTTAATCTTAATTCCATTTTCATCGAAATAATTTATAAGCCATTTAAAGCTGCCTTCACTCCCAGAAATATTAATTATTATTCTTACAATATCTTTTTCATAGACAACAGATTTTACACCTTTTGGAATGCCGGGAGCTAATTTTCTTATTATAGTTTCTTTGCCAGGATTAAATGTACTCCTGGCATAAATAGCAATTTGTGCTTCTTTTGCGAATTGAACAGCTTGAGCGTTTAGAACTTTTGCTCCTGAAATACTCATTTCCTGCATTTGCTGATATGAAATTTCCTTTAAATGTATAGCTTCTTTTATTAATGAAGGATCAGCAGTATAAACTCCGTCAACATCAGAATAAATTTCACATCTTTCTGCATTTAATGCGGCGGCTAAAGCAACTGCAGAAGTATCAGAACCCCCTCTTCCTAGAGTTGTGATATCTCTTTTATAACTAACTCCTTGAAAGCCTCCTATTACAACTACTTTATCTTTTTCCAATTCATCCTGAACCCTTACCGGCCTAACTTCAATTACTCGAGCATCATTATGTCTGTCATTTGTAATTATTCCAGACTGTGAACCGGTTAATGAAATTGCTTCAATTCCTAGTTCGTTTAATGCAATACAAAGTAAGGACATTGTGATTCTTTCACCAGTGCTAAGAAGCATATCCATTTCACGTTTCGCAGGACTTTGAGAAATACTTTGAGCCATTTCGATTAAAGAATTAGTTGTCTTTCCCATTGCCGAAACTACTGCAGCGACATCATATCCGGCTTTTTTAACTGCAGCAATTCCATCGGCAATTTTTTTGATTTTTTCAATATCCGCTACACTGCTTCCGCCGTATTTTTGAACTATTATGCTCATTAAAAATTATAACTTTCTTAATTCTTCCATCAATTGAGTTTTGGATTTGGTTTTGTCATCAACTTTTTTTAGAATTTTTGCAGGAACACCGGCAACAACAGTATAAGGTTCAACATCTTTGACAACAATGGATCCGGCTGCAACTACAGCTCCTTTTCCAACTTTTACACCTTCAAGAACAACCACATTTGCTCCTATTAACACATTATCTTCTATAATAACAGGATCAGCGCTTGGCGGTTCAATTACTCCGGCTAAAACTGTTCCGGCTCCTATATGACAATTCTTTCCTACAATTGCTCTACCGCCTACAACAACATTCATATCAATCATCGTTTTTTCACCGATTGTTGCTCCGATATTCAAAACTGCTCCCATCATTATTACACAATTATCACCAATTTCTACAAGATCACGAATTATTGCTCCCGGTTCAATTCTGCAGTTATATTTTGTCAGATCAGCCATTGGAATTGCAGAATTTCTTCTGTCAATTTCAATTTTATATTTGCTGATATATTATCTTTATTAGAATCATAAAACTTTTGGAAATCATTATATTCACAAAATAAAATACCGGATTCATTATTTCCATAATATTCTAAATCACTAAAGTTGATCTTCCCTAACTTACCTTTTAGATAAATTTTAGCAGGAGTTTTCTTAACTGAATTCGAGATATAATTTATTACTTCGTATGAATCCATATAAAACTTTCAAATAAAATAAATTAGAATATTTATTTACTGTTAATAATTACTTTTTGAAATATAACATCTCTAAATGAATAAAAACCGTTTTTCTGCTGTAAAATAAAATTAGCAGAAACTAAAATTCCTTCTGCAAATGTTCTTCTTGAAGTTGCTCTATGTGAAATTGAGAAATTTCACCTAATCCGCCAAAATAAATAGTATGATCTCCTACTATATTTCCTAATCTTAATGAGGAAATGTTGACTTCCTGCTCCCCAAATATTTCCCGGAGCATTTTGGCAGTTCCCGAAGGCTTGTCTTTCTTAAAACGATGATGAGTTTCTACAATTTCTATGTCCCAGTCTTTTAAATCTTTATAGGCTGTTTCGGTAAGTTTTAATAAATATTGTACACCAACAGAATAATTATAACTTTGAATTATCGGAATTTTCTTTGACAACTTTTTAAGTGATTCTACTTGTTCATCTTTTAAACCTGTAGTTGCAACAATAAGAGGAATTTTCATTTCTTCAGCATAATTCATAGAATTTTGAAGAACTTCCGGTAAGGAACAATCGATTAACAGATTGGGTTTGTCTTTAGCCCACTCCCCTTCAAGACTATATTCAAATACAACTTCATGCTTTTTCTCAGAAAAAACTGAAATTACTTCTTTCCCTAATCTCCCCGAAGAACCAATTAATCCATATTTAAAGTTCTTTTGCATAATAAAACCTTATGATATATTATAATTTAATTTATTATTCGATTAACTATATTTCTCCAATTCGTCACTTAAAACTTTTTCATTTTTTCTTGATAATGCAATCAAAGGTAATCTTAAATTATTTTCACATAATCCTAATCTTATTCATAACATATTTAATTGGAGAAGGACTTGTTTCAACAAACAGCAAGTTCATCATTTTGTTGTATTTACTATTTAATTCTTTTGCTTTTAAAATATTACCCGACAATAATGAATCAGTTAATAATTTTAGTTCTCCTGGAAAAGCATTTGAAAATACCGAAACTACTCCGTCGCCTCCTAAAGCCATAATTGGCATCGTCTGATCGTCATTTCCCGATAAAACTGATAGTGTATTAGGCTTCATTGCAATTAAATTAGCTATTTGAGAAATGTTTCCGCTAGCTTCTTTAACGGCAACTACATTCTTACATAGTTCATGAATTTTAAGAATAGTTTCCGGAAGCATATTCATTGCTGTTCTTGAAGGAACATTATATAAAATTATGGGAAGATCGGATTTTTCCGAGATATATTTATAATGTTCAACTAAGCTTTCTTGTGAACCTTTATTATAATATGGATTAACAACCAAAACTCCATCCGCACCAAGGTCTTTGGACAATTTGTTAAGCTTAACTACTTTTTTTGTATCATTTGTTCCCGTTCCTACAATAATTTTTGCTTTTCCTAAAGCTTGTTCAACAACAGCAGAGACTAATTTTCTTCTTTCTTCTTCATCTATTACAGGAGATTCGCCTGTTGTTCCTAATACTATTAATGCATCAACTTTATTTTTCAGCTGATGATCGATGATATTTTTTAAGGCATTAAAATCAATTCCATTATCTTTATTAAAAGGTGTAACTAATGCAGTTCCGACTCCTTTAAACATGAATTACCTCGAGTGATTTTATAATTGTACTAATCTAAAACTTTTATATAAAAATAATTTACTGAGTAATGTAATTTTAGCTAAAAGTTCTAGAATGATAAAAAGAAAAACAATGTTTTAATTTGGTACAACCAAAATTATCAAAATGTTTTATAAATGCACAATTTTGATGGCATTATAGTTGTCAAATATAATATAAAAAAACAAATTTATTTGTTTTCGGATTTCAAAAAGAGCAATATCAACTTAAAATTTAATCTATGAATAATACTGAAAATAATGAAGCGGATAACTTTAATTTCTACAAGAAATATGAATATATTTTCGTTTCCTTAATTGCAGGAATGATTGGTTATCTGTTATTCTTCTTCATCTTAATAATAACTTATTGGATAACTTCCAAATTTTTTAATCTCGGTACATTCGCATTAAATGAATCGGATTTTCAAATTTCATCTATAGGTTTTGCTACTGCATTTATTTATTTCTATTTCAAGGTAGCTAGAAAAAATTTAAAAAGTAGTAAATCAAATTAATTAATGATAAATAAAAATATTTTTTATGAAACCTGAAAAGCAAATTAAACAAAGCTCTAATGAAATTGATAAAATGAAAACATTTAATACTGAATCAAATATTAATTTGATTACTACTAGTGTTGAATTATTAAATTATTGTCAGACAATTTTAAGTCGTCAACTTCTTTTAGATTTTAAAAATGATAAGAAACGAAGAGAAGCTGAACAATATATTAAAAAGACAATTGATATATTAAAAGAAATAATAGAATAAAAAACTGAATAATTTATTGAGTATAAAATGAATACAAAAACCTTAAAAATTTCCGGAAAAGCCCAAGAGTTTTATAATCTAGGAAACTGCAAATTTTTACTTCATGAATATGATAACGCAATAGAAGCATATTCCAAAGTTATAGACCTGGATCCAAATTCGAGCGAAGCTTATTATAAAAGAGCAAATATTAAAATAATGATTAAAGATTATTCCGGTGCAATACAAGATCTTGATAAAGCTATCGAATTAAATCCGGATTTTGCTGAAGCTTTAAACAACCGCGGTGTATTAAAGTTCAATTCCGGAGATCTTCATTCCGGTCAAAAAGATATTATTAAAGCTGCTAGATTGGGATGTTTTAAAGCATTTGATTTGAACAAAAGATACTGTATTTAACCTAATTTGCATTGTTCAGTTAAATTCCAATTTCCTACTAAAGATCAGAATTCAAATTTCACTGTCATTCTGATTCTTCCTGTCGGTAGACATGTTTATTTCAGAATCTAACTAGGCATTATTAATGTTTTCCAAATCAAGTCTGCCTGCCGGACTGGCAAATTCGGAATGACAATCTTTGAGTTTCAATAATCAACTACATAAATATCATTGTAAATCTATTTTTCAAATACTATATTTGTGTACAGTAATAAGGAAATAAATGCACCCGTAGCTCAATTGGATAGAGCGCTTGACTACGGATCAAGAGGTTGAGGGTTCGAATCCTTCCGGGTGTACTAATTTTTACTAATTCTCATTTTCCTCATCAAATTCTTCACTATTCAAATCATATTATCTCTAAAAGAATTTTATTAAATTTCTTCATGTCAATTAAAATCTTATTATTCCCTTAAATATGAACTATTTAATAAGTGCAGTTATTGGATATTTGCTTGGCTCAATTCCATCAGCTTACTTGGTTGTAAAGAAATCAAAAGGATTGGATATCACAGAAATTGGATCCGGTAATGCCGGAGCAATGAATTCGTATGAAACATCCAACTCAAAAGTAATTGGATTAATTGTTTTGGTAATCGATGCTTTGAAAGGTTTATTAAGCGTTTATATTCCACTTTTACTTTTACCTGTCGATTTTGTATATCCCGCTTTAGGTTTATTCTTTGCTGTATTTGCACATTGTTTTAATCCCTGGTTAAAATTCAAAGGAGGAAGAGGTTTAGCTACAGCAGCCGGAGGAAGTATTCTCCTTTTTCCCTTTTTACTTGCAGTATGGATTGTTTTATGGACTTTAATTTATTTAATGAAGCATGATATACTAGTTGCAAACATTTGGGCTACAGCTGCTTCGATATTAATTATTTATACTACAGACAAAATTGCTTATAAATATGCTTTCCCTTCTCCCGATTCTGTTTCTGCCTTAATGCTTTTTTCAACAGGAATAACGATATTAATTTTCATAAAACATATAGAACCGTTAAAAGAAATTATTCAATCAAAAAAATTGATAAAAAAAGGTGATAGAAATGTCTAGAGTAACTAAAATATCGATTCTTATTACAGTATTTTTAGTTGTTACAGGATCGATTTTTTATATATATGAATCAAACCGAAATAATGTTAAACTTTTTCAAGATTCAAATAATATTAAACCTGCTTCATATCAGCAGCGTATTGATGCAACCAATGCAATTACAAATTCAAGAAGAAATATAATTACAGAAACTGTGGCAAATGTCAGTCCCGGCAGTTGTAGGAATTAGTGTCACAGAGATTCGCCATTATGTTGATCCGTACAGTTCATTTTTTAATGATCCGTTTTTCAAACAATTTTTTGGTGATAGAGGAAATTACAGCCAAAAAATAAAAGGACTTGGTTCGGGATTTATAATTTCTCCTGATGGCTATATTGTAACTAATGATCACGTTGCAGGTAATGCTACTGAAATTACTGTTACTTTAACCAATGGAGAACACTACAAAGCAAAAATTGTAGGTGATGACCAAGTTACTGATATAGCTTTACTTAAAATTGATGATACTGATCTTCCCTACGTTAATTTGGGTAATTCAGACAGTGTAATTATTGGTGAATGGGCAATTGCTCTGGGAAATCCTTTTGGTCTTTTCGAAATAAATGATAAACCAACTGTTACTGTTGGTGTTATAAGTGCAACGGGAATGAATCTTGAACCGATTGACAACAGATATTATTTAAATATGATTCAAACCGATGCTGCTATAAACGGCGGCAACAGCGGAGGACCGCTTGTGAACAGCTTAGGCAATGTGATAGGAATGAATACATTAATTTTCACAGGCGGAAACGGAAGTCAAGGCAGTATTGGTTTAGGATTTGCAATTCCGATTAATAAAATTAAAAAAATAGTAAAAGAACTTAAAGAAAATGGTAAAGTAGACAGAGATTTTTCAGTTGGCCTTAGTATTCAATCAATTGACAATGGAATTGCGAGTTATTATAAATTAAAAACAACTAAAGGTGTTATTGTAACTCAAGTTTATCCGAATTCTCCTGCATCAAAAGCCGGAATAAAAGTAGGCGATATTATTATTAAAGTTAACGATTATACTATAAATGATCAGCAGACAATGGTTGGAGTTTTTCAGGAATTCCGGACAGGACAAACTGTAAAAGTTGATTTATTAAGAGATAATAAAGAACTAACAAAAGAAATGACTTTGGAGAAATCTAATGATTGAAAGATATACACTCCCTAAAATGGGAGCAATCTGGGAAGATGAATTTAAATTCAACACCTGGTTAAAAATTGAAATTCTTGCATGCGAAGCAAGAGCAGAAATGGGAGATATTCCTAATAAAGATGTTGAAGTTATAAAATCCAAAGCCAATTTTGATATTAAAAGAATACTTGAAATTGAAGAAACTACCAAACACGATGTAATTGCTTTTCTTACAAATGTTGCTGAATATGTTGGTCCTGAATCGCGGCATATTCATTATGGAATGACTTCCTCCGATATTCTTGATACTACCCTTTCCTATCAAATGAAAACTGCGGGAGAAATGCTGTTAACAAGGCTCATCGAACTTAAAAATGCTTTGCAGGTAAGAGCTCTTGAACATAAAAAAACGATTTGTGTCGGAAGGACTCATGGAATTCACGCTGAACCAATTACTATGGGTTTAAAATTTGCACTTTGGTATGAAGAAACAAATAGAAACATCGTCCGTCTTGCAAATGCAATAAATATGATTAGTGTAGGTCAAATTTCCGGTGCGGTAGGAACTTTTGAACATTTATCACCGAAAGTTGAAGAATATGTCTGCAAACATTTAGGATTAAATCCTGCTTTAGTATCCACTCAAATTATTCAAAGGGACAGGCATGCCGAATTTCTAACTACACTTGCAATTATAGGTGCTTCTTTAGAAAAATTTTCTGTGGAAATAAGACATCTGCAAAAAACAGAAGTATTGGAAGTCGAAGAATTTTTCTCAAAAGGCCAAAAAGGATCTTCTGCAATGCCGCATAAAAGAAATCCAATTGTGAGTGAAAGAATTTCCGGACTGTCGAGAGTCTTAAGAGGGAATGCTTTAGCCTGCAATGGAAAATGTTGCCTTATGGCATGAAAGAGATATTTCCCATTCTTCTGTTGAAAGAATTGTTGTACCGGATAGCTGTATTGCTTTAGATTATATGCTGGATTTAATGACAAAGTTAATAAAAAATTTATTGATCTACCCGGAAAACATGCTGAAAAATCTTAATATTACGAGAGGCTTAGTTTTTTCTCAAACTGTTTTATTAAAACTTGTAAGTAAAGGAATTTCCAGAGAAGACGCTTATAAAATTGTTCAAACTTCTGCAATGGAGGTATGGGCTGATAAAAATAAAAATCTAATGGATGAACTTTTAAAATCAGAAGAAGTTCTAAAATATTTAACTAATGATGAAATAAAAGAAATATTTAATACGGATAAAATGCTTAAAAATGTTGATTTCATTTTTTCAAGAACTGTTGAACAAGAATAGACAAACTGATATGTATCAAATCCAATAATAATTTTAAAGATTATATTTTCCGAAAGAATTAAGGAGTTAAAATGAAATTTTTAACATTTTTGTTTTTTATTTGTTTAATATTTGCAGGAAATAATATGGCACAGAATAGTAAAACGCTTGAAGAAGGAATGAAAGCGCCTGACTTTACTTTACAGGATGCTTACGGTAAATCTTATACATTATCTTCTTATGAAAACAAATCTCCTGTTATAGTTTATTTTTATCCGAAAGCAAGTACACCTGGATGCACAAAACAAGCTTGCGGAATTAGAGATGATTGGAGTAAATTTGAGAAAAATAACATACCTGTATTTGGAGTTAGTGTGGATTCTAAAGAAGCAATTAAAAAATTCATTGATAAATATAATTTGAACTTTCCCCTCCTTTCCGATGAAAGCAAGGCAGTTTCAAAAGAATACGGTGTTTACACTAAACTCGGCGGTTATGATCGTAGAATTACGTTCGTTATAGATAAAGAAGGCAACATTGCAAAAATTATAAAAGTAACAGATATACCCGCTCATGCGGAGCAGGTTTTTGAAATTGCATCTAAATTAAAATGATTTTATTGGCCGGTTAATTTTGTTTCCGGCCATTTTACTTTTTCTCCTTAAATTACATCCCTAAAATACACCAATGATCATATTTATACGAAATGAAAATTTAATATCACTTTGAAATATGTAAAATAATAGTATGTTTATGAATAAAATTTAATCATGGAACAAATTTTGCTTTTATTAGGTTGTAAAGTATTATTAAATTAGAATTTAAAGTTTTATTCCAAAAATATTTATGAACAAAAAAATAGGAAAGTGGATGAAAAGAATTGCCGTAATAATATTAATTGTTATTGCTGCTAAATACTTTTTAGCGCAAACTTATGATGATAAAACAGATATAAACGGCGAAGCGGATTCAACAAAAGTTATTGAACCGAAGGGTTATTTTTCGAATGAGGACCAGCTTATAAATACGATACTAACGAGATATCATTATAATAAATATCAACTAGATGATTCACTATCTTCAGTTATATTTGATCGTTATTTAAGTTCATTAGATCATGGCAGAATTTATTTCCTTAGTTCTGATATAAAAGATTTCGATCAGTACAGATACAAATTTGACGATGATATTAAAAGCGGCGATTTAGATCCTGCATATGCTATATTTAATGTGTTTAAGAAAAGAGTCAATAACAGAATTGAATATGCCTTAGAATTATTGAAAAAAGGATTTGACTTCAAAAAAGATGAATCATTTATTGTTGAAAGAGATAGTCTCCCCTGGCCTTCCAGTCAAGAAGAATATAATGATCTATGGAGAAAAAGAGTGAAGTACGATGCGCTTAATCTTTTGCTTGCGGGTAAAAAATGGGATAAGATTGTTGAAACCTTGAGTAAGAGATATCAAAATTATAAAAAAGCAATCAACCAGTATAACAGTGAAGATGTTTTCCAATTATTCATGAATTCATACACTGAAGCAATCGATCCTCACACAAATTATTTTTCCCCGATTACTTATGACAACTTTAAGATAAATATGAGTTTATCGCTTGAAGGAATCGGAGCACAATTACAGTTAGATGATGACTATACAAAAGTTGCAGATATAATTCCCGGCGGTCCGGCTTATAAAAGCGGATTACTTCACAGAGGTGATAGAATAGTCGGAGTTGCTCAAGGCGATGATGGTGAAATGGTTGATGTCATCGGCTGGCGGTTAAACGATGTAGTTCAATTAATTCGAGGCAAAAAAGGAACTACAGTTAGGTTGCAAATTATCCCTGCAAATGAAACGGCCTCTGCTACAAAAGAAATTAAAATAGTTAGAGATAAAGTTAAGCTTGAAGAACAAGCCGCAAAAGATACTACACTGGAAATAATTGAAAATAATAAACCTTATAAAATTGGTGTAATTGATATACCAACTTTCTACAGCGACTTTGAGGCAGAACAAAGAGGCGATAAAGATTACAAAAGCACTGCGAGAGATGTTAGAAGAATATTAAATAAGCTTAAAGATGAACATGTTGACGGTGTAATTGTTGATCTTCGAAACGATGGCGGCGGTTCTTTGCAGGAAGCAATTAAAGTAACGGGATTATTTATAAAAAATGGTCCTGTTGTTCAAGTAAGAAATGCAAACGGCAGTGTTGATGTTGGAAGAGATCCGGCTAATGATATTGTTTATGATGGTCCGATGGCAGTCCTTGTTAATAGATTTTCAGCTTCCGCTTCAGAGATCTTTACAGCTGCAATTAAAGATTACGGCAGAGGATTAATTTTAGGTGATAATACTTATGGAAAAGGCACTGTTCAAAATCTAATTGATTTAAATAGATTAATCTCCAGTCCTGATGGAAAACTTGGCCAGGTTAAAGTAACTATTTCTAAATTTTATAGAATAACCGGCGGAAGTACACAAAACAAAGGAGTAAAACCGGATATAACTTTTCCATCAGCAATAGATGTACATGAATTCGGCGAAAGTACGCAGCCAAGTGCTTTACCATGGGATCAAATTAAACCCGTGCCTTTTACAAAGTTCGGAGATGTTGAACAGTATGTTCCTAAACTTAAAGAATTATATCAGAAAAGAATGGACACAACGTCTGAGTTTGATAATATTCTCGAGGATATCCAGGAATACAAAGCTTCCAAAGATCAAAAAGTGGTTTCTTTAAATGAAGCAGTTAGAAAAAAAGAAAAAGATGAACAGGATGAGCAACGTTTCCAGAGAGAAAATGAAAGAAGAAAAAAGAAAGGTTTGAAACTGCTCAAAAAAGGCGAAACGGCAACTGCAGATAATTCTAAAGATGATCCACAATTAAATGAAAGTGCAAGAATATTAGCCGACTTTATAAATATTTCTTAAAGTAGAATTAACTTACATTACAAAAGGGAAGCACAAATTGTACTTCCCTTTTTAATTTTAAAGTGTCTAAAAATTAAATATCGAATTTAATTCCTTGAGCTAAAGGAAGCTGAGTTCCGAAATTTATTGTGTTTGTCTGTCTTCTCATATAAGCTTTCCAAGCATCTGAACCTGATTCTCTTCCGCCGCCGGTTTCTTTTTCACCGCCAAATGCTCCGCCGATTTCCGCTCCGGAAGTTCCGATATTAACATTTGCAATTCCGCAGTCCGATCCCTCTGCAGATAAAAACATTTCTGCTTCTCTTAAATTATTTGTGAATATTGCGGACGACAATCCTTGTACAACTCCGTTATGCAATTCAATTGCATTTTCAATTGAACCGGAATATTTGATTAAATATAAAATTGGAGCAAAAGTTTCTTCCTGAACAATTTTATAATGATTTTCCGCTTCAACAATTGCAGGTTTTACATAACAGCCTGATTCATAACCTTTTCCTTCTAAAACTTCACCGCCGAAAATAACTTTACCGCCTTCGGTTTTTAACTTTTTCCAAAGCTTCTGAAAACATTTTTACTGCATTTTTATCAATCAACGGACCGACATGATTTTTTTCATCCAATGGATCACCGATCTTTAAACCTTTATAAGCATTTTCTAATGTGTTTTTAACTTTATCATAAATTGATTCATGAATAATTAATCTTCTTGTTGTAGTACATCTTTGTCCGGCAGTTCCAACTGCACCAAATACAATTGCCGGAATTGCCATTTTCAAATCAGCATCCGGAGTCATTATTATTCCGTTATTTCCGCCGAGTTCCAAAATTGATTTACCGAATCTTTTTGCAATTACTTGTGAGGCATGCTGTCCGACTTGGGTAGATCCGGTAATAGAAACTAGAGGAAGATTTTTATCATTTAATAATTTTTCACCGATTGTTGAACCTCTGCCGATTACTAAAGAAAAAATCCCTTCAGGCAGATTATTTTCTTTTAAAACCTGAGCAATTATTTTCTGAACTGCAATTGCCGATAAAGGAACTTTTGATGAAGGTTTCCATAAGTTGACATCACCGCAGACTGCAGCTAACATCGCATTCCATGAATAAACAGCAACAGGAAAATTAAAAGCTGAGATAGTACCGACAATTCCTAAAGGATGATATTGATCGTACATTCTATGCTGAATTCTTTCCGAAGCCATAGTGAAGCCATATAATTGTCTGGATTGACCAACCGAAAAATCGCAAATATCGATCATTTCCTGAACTTCTCCCATTCCTTCCTGCAAAGATTTTCCCATTTCATAAGAAACCAAAGTACCAAGAGGTTTTTTATATTCTCTTAATTTTAATCCTATTTGTCTAACTATCTCGCCTCTTTTAGGAGCTGGGATTTTTCTCCATTCAAGAAAAGCTTTTTTTCCGGTTTCAACAACATGATCATAATCTTTTTCAGATGCTTGATAAACTGTTGCTATTAATTTTCCGTCAACAGGTGAATGAATTTTTAATTCACCTTCAGTTGTTGTTTCATTCCATTTGGTTCCTGTTGAAGAACCGAAATTCTTTTCCTTTATTCCTAATTCTTTTAGAAAGTCCATTGAAATCTCCTTTTTAATACTAACTTTTATTTGTTTGACTAATAATTGAACTTAAATTTATTTCTTTCATTTTGTTTTCAATATCAACTTGAATATCGGCAAACAGGTCAAGAAAAAAATCATTCAGCTTTAAATATTCATTTAGAAATTCACCATTATTTTTTGTAACATCAAGATAAAATGCTTTTCTGTCTTCAATAGCGCAGTAAATTTCTTGAAGATGTAAATCATCTGTATTTTTTTTGATATTAAAACCGCCTTTTGAACCTTGGTTGCTTGTTACAATATCATTTTTAACAAGCATAGATAATATCTTCCGAAGTTTTGAAGCATTTACTCCGATATTCTTAGCAATCTCTGTACTGTTCTGGGGTTCAGGATCGGTATTTGCTAAATAGCATAAAGCTTTTACCGCAGTTGATAATTTTGTTGAAGCAGACATAATTCTATCAAATTGTTACAGTAAGTGTAACTAATAAAAGGTTGAAAATCAACTTCATTTAAGTATATTTTGACACAATTTATTTTTTGTTTAATAATTTTCATTGCTAATTGAATTTTTAATAATTAGCTTTAATTAGTTCAAAAGAAAATTTTTGGGAAAATGAGATCACAATTTATCATATTCAGAATACAAACCGGATTTAAATGCCTTCGGAGCTATTTCATTTCCCGTTTCGAAAACGTTTTCTAATACCTCTTCCCTCTCGAATTTACTAATTCCAATTATTTACCAAATTTCCAGAAGATTTTTTTTACGAGGTATATTATGAATACAAATACATTACATCAAAACGATTTAGATACCAAAATTAATGCTGAAAATGTCCTTGAGGTAATCGGCAAATATATGCTTGCTGATGGATTTGAATTAGTTCTCGATCTGAAAAACAGCAATGGTATAAATTTAATTGATGAAAAAACCGGCGAGACTTATTATGACTTTTTTACATTTTTTGCTTCCTCACCATTAGGTTTGAATCATCCTAAATTAAATAATGAAAAAGTAAAGAATGAATTAGCAATTGCAGCAGTTAATAAACCTTCGAACTCAGATATTTATACAACTTTTATGGCTGAGTTTGTTAAAACATTTGCTGAGATAGCTAAACCGGATTATATGAAATATTTATTCTTCATTTCCGGCGGAGCTTTAGCTGTTGAAAACGGTTTAAAAGCTGCTTTTGATTGGAAAGTTCAGAAGAATTTTGCAAAAGGTATAAAAGAAGAAAAAGGTCATCAAGTAATTCATTTTAAACAAGCATTTCATGGAAGAAGCGGTTATACTCTTTCATTAACAAATACAGAACCGAATAAGATAAAATATTTTCCGAAATTCAATTGGCCGAGAATTACAAATCCAAAAGTTACTTTTCCAATTGATTCTAATTTGGATAAAATTATTGAAACCGAAGAACAGGCAATTAATGAAATTAATAATGCAATAAAAAATAATCCTGATGATATTGCCGTAATTATAATTGAACCAATTCAAGGCGAAGGCGGAGATAATTTCTTCAGAAAAGAATTCTTTCAAAAATTAAGAGAAATTGCTGATAAAAATGATATTCTTTTAATGTTTGATGAAGTTCAGGCAGGCTTCGGATTGACAGGTAAATTCTGGGCTCATGAATATTATGTTAAACCGGATATTGTTGCATTCGGTAAAAAAGCTCAAGTTTGCGGTATAATGGTTTCCAATAGAATCGATGAAGTTCCGGAAAATGTTTTTCATAAGTCAAGCAGAATAAATTCTACCTGGGGCGCTAATCTTGTAGATATGGTTAGGTCAACTCACATTATGAGAATAATAAAAGAAGATAATTTAGTTGAAAATGCTTATGAAGTTGGAAAATATTTGCTTGAAGAATTAAATAAACTACAGAAAGAATTTCCGAATTTAATAAGCAACGCAAGAGGTTTAGGATTGATGTGCTCTTTTGATATGCCGAATTCCGAAATCAGAAATAACTTCAGAGAAATTTGTTTTAAAGAGAAACTAATGATTTTAGGATGCGGAGAAAAAGCAATAAGATTCAGACCTCCTCTAAATATTACTAAGGACGAATTAAATAAAGGCTTGCAAATTATTAGAAAAGTTTTAACTTTGCTTTCGTCAAATAATTAAAATATTATATTTTATACTACTTGCTGATTCACGGCTCCGATTTAGGAGCCGTAATCATTTTAAATGAAAAACCGAATTGGAAACAAATCTTTATATAGTCAGCACACCGATAGGTAATTTAAAGGATATAACCTTTAGAGCGATTGATATTTTAAAGGAAGTAAATTTTGTTGCCTGTGAAGACACGCGAGTTACATCGATTCTATTAAAGCATTATGAAATAAAGAAAGAATTAATTTCATTAAATGCTGCAAACGAAAATTCAAAAATTGATTATGTTTTATCAAGAATAGAAAACGGTGAAAACTGTGCTTTGGTTTCTGATGCTGGAACCCCTGCAATTTCCGATCCGGGAATAAGATTAATTTCTTCTGCAATTAAAAGAAATATTAATGTTGTTTCAATTCCCGGCGCTTCTGCCTCAATTAGTGCTTTAACTTTAAGCGGCTTTCCGACAGATTCATTTTTATTTGAAGGCTTTCTTCCTCAAAAGAAAGGAAGACAGAAAAAATTAAAAGAGCTTTCCGAAGAAAAAAGAACAATAATTTTGTATGAATCAACTTACAGGATTGAAAAATTGTTAAATGAATTAAACGAATATATGCCGGAAAGAAATATTGCTGTCTGCAGGGAAATCACAAAAAAGTTTGAAGAAATTTGGCGCGGAAAACCTAAAGAGCTGCTCGAATCATTAAAAAATAAAGTAACAAAAGGTGAATTTGTATTTATAATTGCCCCAATAGATTGGGATATTTAAATTAAAATACCGAAACGTTAATATACCTATCCGGATTCTGCTTCAAATCCGTAACAAGATTATTTAATTCAATTATTAAAGAGTTTAATTCTTTATACATATTTTTATCATTTAGTAAACCGCCAATTACGGTTGAATCGTTATCGGTTTTTGCAAGAAGTTTATCCATTCTATTTGCAACAGATTTTGTATATACATAAACTGAATCATCATTTAAAAATAGACCAAGACTTCCCTTTCCTTCTTTTAGATTTTTGCTGATTGAATTTAAATTTTCCGATAATTCGTTTAAGTTATTAAATACTTCATCGTTGAAAGCCAATTTCCCTAAAGTGCCTTTTTTATCAATTACAGCACTTGCAAATTTCTTGAGGTCATTTAAAATTGATACTAATTCATCGGCTGTGTTACTGCTATTAATTAGTTTAGCAATACTTCCGTTTCCTCTTGTAATAGAATCACTTATAGTTTTTAAATTTGAAATTACTTTGGTGAAATCATCTAATGCCGGATTTATTTTTGCAGTTAATGTTTCCAGGCTAAAAGCTTGTTCTACTCTAATAAAATCTCCGTCTTTCAGAGTTTTTTCATTAGGCTGTCCTATTGAGACATCCACAAATTTATCGCCTAATAATCCTAATGTTTGAATTTTCGCCGATGAACTTTGAGTAATTTGATTTTGATATTTAGCTTTTATGTTTAGAGTGATTAATATTCCATTTTCTTCATCTTTCTGAGCAAAAGTCATATCACTAACATCACCAATCTTCATTCCTCCGAGTGAAACTAAAGAACCATCGGCAAGTCCGTTTACATTTTCTACAAACATCTTAAGTTTATATGTTTTAGAAAAATAATCAGATGAAGTGCCGACTAAAAATATAAAAAAGAAAAAGATTGCCAATCCAATAAATACAGTTAACCCAACTTTTAAATTGGATAACTTTAACGTTGATTTACTCATTTAAATACCTAATTCTTTATTTTTTAATAATTCGGCTTCCTGGTAAACTTCATAGAAGAAATCCTGAACAATTTTATTTTCAGAATTTAACATTGAGTTGACAGAACCGGTTTCAACTATTTTTCCATCATTTATTAAAGTTAACATATCACCGATTGAAATTGCATCATTTAAAATATGAGTTACAACTATAGAAGTAGCTCCGTCATTTTTTACTTGTTTAATAAGATTTAATATTGATTTGGAATTAATCGGATCAAGTCCGGTAGTCGGTTCATCATATAAAATAATATCAGGTTTTGAAGCCAAAGCACGAGCAATTGCAACTCTTTTCTTCATTCCGCCGCTTAATTGATCGGGAAATAAATTTTCAGAACCGGATAGATTTACATAAGACAAAGTAGTTGAAACTCTTTCTTGTATTTCTTTTGGCTTCATTTTTTTATTTTCATATAAAAAATATCCGACATTTTCTTCAACAGTTAAAGAATCAAATAATGCATTATGTTGAAATACTATTCCAATTTTTCTTCGAACCGGCAGCATATTAACTTCGGATAAATGAGTTATATCTGTACCATCCACAATTACATTTCCTTTATCCGGCTGCCAAAGACCTAAAATCATTTTTAATATCGAACTTTTACCTGCCCCGCTGGGACCAAGAATTACTGCAATATCACCTTTATTTATATTTAATGAAACATCCTCAAGGACGACTTTATTTTCAAGTTCGAATGTTACATTTTTTAATTCGATCATTAATTAAAACAACTCCCAAATTATCTTTGCAAAAACAAAGTCCAATATTAAAACAATTAAAGAGGTTACTACAACAGCATTTATTGTATTTCTTCCTAATCCGGTGGTGCCGCCTTTTGTTGAAAGTCCGAAATAACAGCTAATAGTAGAAATAAAAAATCCAAAGAAAAAAGGTTTGGAAAAACCAACTACGATGTCTTTCATTCCAAGAGCATTTAAAGCAGAGTTCCAAAAGAAAGATGTATCAACCTGAAGAGACAATTTTGTAACAATCATACCGCCGGCAATTCCTACAATATCAGCAATCATAGTTAAAGGCAGAAACATAATAACTGCTGCTGCAGTTCTCGGAACAACTAATTTTCTTACCGGATTTGTTCCGAAGGCGCGCAATGCATCAATTTGTTCACTTAACTGCATTGAACCAAGTTCTGAAGCGTTTTTTGCGCCTGTTCGTGCAGCCAGTAATAGTCCGGAAATTACAGGTCCTAATTCTCTTACCATTCCCAATGCAACTGTTCTACCTACTAATGTTTTTGCGCCGAAAAGATCTAGTTGATGACCTGTTTCGATTGCAAGAACAATTCCAGTAAACAAACCGCCTAAAAATATTAAAGGAAATGCTCTCGCTCCGATCCAATACATTTCCTGCAAAGTTTCATTTTTATATCTAATAATACAGGAAGTCCCTTTTACCAAATCGACAACCATTAAGGTATATTCCTGCAGTTGAAATAAAAATCTCTTAAAAGAGTTCAAATGGAAAAATCTCCGGGATAAAAATGAGAATTAAATGGAAATATTAAGAAATTTTAAACTTAAAGTTAAGTAAATATTTCTAAATAAGGTCAAAACATGTAGTTCTAAACCTTTGTAATAAAGAGGAATTGTGACAATTATTACAATGTAGACTTGGACTGTTCAGCATTTAGTAAAAATCAAAAAAAGATAATCATTCACTTTCATAATCTACTAAAGTTCTAACATCATAACTTTTTAGTTTTTCTCTTCCTTTTAAAAATGATAATTCAATTACAAAAGAAACCTGGACAACTTTTCCGCCCAATTTTTCTACTAATTTGCAAGCGGCATCTGCAGTTCCTCCGGTTGCAAGCAAATCATCGTGAACCAGCACTTTATCCCCTTCTTGAATAGCATCTGCATGAATCTCAACCGTATCTGAACCATATTCTAGTGCGTATTCTTGTTTAATTATTTTTCCCGGAAGTTTCCCAGGTTTTCTTACAGGAACAAAGCCTGCATCCAGTCTTTCGGCTAACATAGTTCCGAAAATAAAGCCGCGTGCCTCAATTCCAACTACTTTATTTATAGCTTTGTTTTTCGCAAAGTCAAACAATTCTCTTAAAGTAATTTTAAGTGCAGCTGGATCAATTAATAATGAAGTTATATCTTTAAAATTTATTCCGGGTTTGGGAAAATCCGGTATACTGCGAATATATTTTTTGATGTCTTCAGCCATTTTAAACCTATTTTTTATTTAAAAAGTTTAACAAACCATTCTTAAAATCTTCAGTTGAACGACTTAAAGTATTTAGACGAATACAATAATCAACAGCTTCTTCCACATTAAAATTAGAAATTGCATGAATCATTTCTTTAGTCATTTTCATACTTTGAATTGAATTCTTTGACAATTTAATCGCAAGTTCTTTTGCATCATTAAGAGAATTTTCCGAAGTATAGTTAATTAAACCAAATTCTTTTGCTGATTCCGCATTAATAATTTCACCTGATAACATTAATTGTTTAGTTTTGCCTTCTCCCACTTTTTTAATTAAAAAGATAGAAACTATCGCAGGAATAAATCCTATTTTAACTTCGGAATATCCGAATTTTGCATGTTCTTTATCGGCAATTATAAAATCGCAAACACTTGCAAGTCCGCATCCTCCGGCAATTGCAGCACCATTTACAGCAGCAATTGTAGGAACCGGAAAATTGTAGATCATTAAAAATAATTCCGCTAAAGATTCAGAATCTTTTTCATTATCAATTACTGTAAAATCCGAAAGCTGATTTAGATACGCTAAATCTGCTCCTGCACAGAAACTTTTACCTTCTCCGGTAATAATTAGCGAAGATAAACTTTTATCATTTTTAATTTCGTTTAATTTATCTTTAATTTGTTTAACTAAATCCGGATGAAGTGCATTTCTCTTTTCAGGTCTGTTTAAAGTTAAAATTCCTATACCGTTTTCTTGAAAATATTTAATCATTATAATTTTCTTTTTGTTTTTCGTAATAAAAAAATTTTAAAGTTATTTAAATCTAACAAATTTATATCCTATTTGGGCTGAATTCAGTCTTTTCCAGCAGTCATAATTACATTTTTTGTTAATTTAATATTGTTTGTTGATTATATATTTAAATTTATTATTTCACTTTTTTAGATATCTAAAAGTATTTTACAATTAAATAAATTTGTAAGTAAGTTGATATAAAACCTAAAAAAGCTCCTGCTAAAACTTGATAAATATTATGACATTTTAATTTTATCCTAGACCAGCCGACAATAATTGAAATAATCAAAGGAATAAAACCAAAATAACCAAAAACGTAAAATATTGCAGAGGCCGGACCCGCTGCTCCCATTGAATGCGCGCTAATTTTCCAGAATTTATTAATTAAAGTTATAAGCAGAGTATTGGAAATATAACAAAACCAAAATGCTATTGAAATTATATTAACATTAAATGAAATTAGAATTATCAAACCAATCACATAAAAAATTACAGCAATTAAAAAAGGAACTGTTCTTTCTTCTTTAATTGTTGCATCAAGATTAATTAATTTTCCCTTTTTTCTAAAATATAAAAAAAGAAAAATATGGAGAAGAAATCCGAAAATTAACGCAACAAGAATTGTTATTATTTTCTTTGAAACTTCAGTTTCTAAAGTAAAAGCAAATATCGTAAAGATTAGAATATTAAATGAAGGAGGAACAAATAAATTGGAAGTAATTCTGGCAAATTTATATGAAAGTGTATTTTTCAATAAAATAGAAATGTGATGAGAAAATTAATTTAGACTGCCACCTTATAATTGTTTAATTCTTCAAGATACTTTAAAAGAATTTCTTCAACTTTTGAATATTCAGTTTCCTGCATTAGTGCTTGTCTAACTTTAGATGCACTGTATAATCCTTTTAAATATCCTGTATAGAATTTTCTATGTTCAATTACAGCTCTTCTTTCCCCTTTAACTTCGATAGCTAATTGTAAATGACGTAAGCAAGTTTTTATTTTTTTATCTTCATCAATTATATGAGAAATATAACCTTGATTCAATAATTCCTTTGCTTCTTTAAAAATCCATGGATTCCCGATTGCGCCTCTCGCAATCATAACTCCATCTGCACCTGTTTCGTCAAATGCTGTTTTTACATCTTCCGGAGTTAAAACATTTCCGTTTAAAATAACTGGAATATCAACAACCTCTTTTATTCTCGGAATCCAGTTCCAATCAGCATCTCCTTTATGTCCCATCGATCTTGTTCTGCAGTGTACAGTAAGAGCTTTTATTCCCACATCTTCAAGTCTTTTTGCAACTTCAAGAATTGTAATACTGTTTTGATCCCAGCCGAGTCTTGTTTTGACAGTAACCGGTGAAGAAACCGAATCAACAACAGCTTTAACCAATTGCTGCATATATACCGGATCTTTAAGTAAACCTGCTCCGGCTCCGCAACCAACAACATTTTTCACCCAGCATCCGGCGTTAATATCAATAATATCAGGATTTTCAGCTTCTGCAATTTTTGCGGCACCAACCATGGATTCAATATTAGAGCCGTAAATTTGAATTCCAACCGGACGTTCTTTTTCAACAATTTCTAATTTTTTATGAGTTTTTTCTGAAGAGCGTACTAATCCTTCAGAATTAACAAATTCTGTGTAAACAACATCTGCTCCTAATTCTCTGCAAACCAAACGGAAAGAAATATCTGTAACATCTTCCATTGGTGCAAGAAGAATTGCTTTATCAATATTTATATTCGAAACACTAAACATATAAACTTTATTTTTTTTGATGTTATAATTTAAAGAATTGATTAACAAAAGTTAAGCGAAAAATCACTCTTCATTTTTCACCGGCTAATTCTAATTCTTCTGAATTATTTTTAAGAAGTTTAGGTAAATAAATCATTGCAATCAGAAAAATAGCAAATGTACAAATTGCACCGGTTAAAAAAGGAAATGCAAAACCTAAAAATTCGAAAGCAAAACCGCCCCATAACGGTCCTAATACGCGTGCAAAAGATGAAAGTGATTGATTGACGCCTAATGTAACCCCCTGTTCTTTGTCCGAAGTAACTCTTGAAACTAGGCTTAATAAAGTAGGCTGTAAAAATCCTGTACCAAAAGCAAATATTACTGCAATGATGGAAATACCCAATAAACTTCCACCATACGGCAGCAACCCTAATCCAAGAGCCATTAAAAATGCACCAATAATAACAAGTTTTAAATCAGAAAGGTGTTTAGATAAAGACCTGATTAAACCTCCCTGTACTATTGCTCCTACCAAACCTACAATTCCCAAAATTAATCCGTTTTGAAAATCGGAAAAACCATAAACCTTATATCCAAGAAGTGCAAAAGTTCCGTATATGTTTGCCATAGAAAAAGTAAGCAAAAAGTATAGAATTACAAGCATTCCGAGGTCAGATTTGCCTAATACTTTTTTGAACGCAGCGATATCAATCAGTTTCTTTTCAATTTTTAAATCTTTATTAATGCTCTTATGCGATTCTGGTAAAAAGAAAAGTGTTGTTAAAAATGCTAAAAAAGAAAATGCTGCACTTCCAAATCCTGCAATATCATAACCAAATTTAGCAAGAATACCGCCAAAGAAAGGACCGAATACAAAACCTAAACCAAAGGCAGCCCCAATCAACCCCATTCCTTTAGAGCGATTTTCTTTAGTGGTTACATCAGCAATATAAGCATATGCTACACTTACACTGCTTCCGCCAATACCGCCGACCACTCTTGAAACTAAAAGCATTGCAAAAGA
This sequence comes from uncultured Ignavibacteria bacterium, assembly GCA_963713505.1. Lineage (GTDB taxonomy): Bacteria > Bacteroidota > Ignavibacteria > Ignavibacteriales > Ignavibacteriaceae > CAVQMC01. Next base: position 343,668 of record CAVQMC010000020.1, read on the forward strand.
ATTTGTGTAAGCAAAAATTATATATCCTAATGCATTTAATAAAAGACAAATAACTATGATTGGTTTTCTGCCGTGTTTATCGGAAAGTTTGCCGAAGAATGGATTAAATAAAAATTGTACAAACGAATATATTGCGATAGCAATTCCAATAGTAGTTTCGTTCATACCTAAATCTTTGGTTGCAAAAGTCGGAAGAATCGGAATCAGAATTCCAAACCCCAAAAGATCTATAAAAACCACTAAAAATATCAGTAGTAAGGAAGATTTATTTTTCACAATTATTTTTCCATAGCTTTAATAACAGCATCGGCAAATTCATCTGTACCGACATAATTTTCTTTATTTATATCTTTTGTAACTTTTTTACCATCTTTAATTACAGATGCAACAGCATTTTCAATTTTTTTTGCCGCTTCACTCTCTCCAATATATTCAAGCATCATTACAGATGCTAAAATTTGAGCAGAAGGATTTGCAATATTTTTTCCGGCGATATCCGGAGCAGAACCATGAACCGCCTCAAATAAAGCAACATCATGTCCAATATTTGCTCCAGGAGCCAATCCTAAACCCCCGACTAATCCCGAAGCTAAATCCGAAAGAATGTCGCCAAATAAATTTGTTGTAACTATACAATCAAACTGATATGGATTCATTACCATCTGCATTGCCATATTATCAATTATTTTATCTTCATATTTAATTTCCGGATATTCGGGAGCAATTTCATTTGCAACATCAAGAAACAACCCGCCGGTGAATTTTAATATATTAGCTTTATGAACAACAGTAAGTTTTTTTCTGTTATGTTTTTTTGCATATTCAAAAGCAAATCTAATAATTCTTTCCGAACCTCTTTTTGTAATAATTCCAATTGTTTCTGCAGCGGATTTGCTGCTGTCAATATAATGCTCAATTCCGGAATAAAACTCTTCCAAGTTTTCTCTGAATATTATAAGATCAATATGATCAAAATAAAGAGATTTTATTCCTTGAAAAGTTTTAGCTGGTCTTTGATTAACGAATAATTCAAATTCTTTTCTAATAGCAACATTAACAGATCTAAAACCCTTACCAATTGGAGTAGTTAAAGGTCCTTTTAGAGCAATTTTATTTCTATCAATAGATTCTATAACAGCATTCGGAAGCGGGTCATGGTATTTTTCTAAAGCGGTTAATCCGGCTTCTTCAACTTCCCAATCAATCTTAACTCCGCTATATTCAATTATTTTAGTTGTAGCTTTAGTTATCTCAGGACCAATTCCGTCTCCCGGAATTAAGGTAATTTTATGACTCAAATTTTCTCCAAAATAAAAGTAAAAGAATTACAAATATAAAAATAAATGTATTAATGAATTGTGAATAAAATTAGATGTGATTTGCAGATTAATTATTCTGATTCCGAGATTTCAAACTCTTCAAATTTTTCTTCAAGAGCTAAAGCCCATTTATAAGCCCTCTTACTTTCATACTCTTCAAGGTTTTTATTTATTCTGTTAATAATAAAGCTTTCAGGAGGCATAAGTTCGTTTGATCCTGCTTTTTTTATTTTTTTAGAAATGTATTTTGCAGCTGATCCCGATTTCCATTTAGGCATATTATATCTTATATCAAAACATGCAGTAAAATTTTTTGGTTTAAGTATTTTTATAAAATCATCCAAGAACTCATTTATATTTTCCGTAGGTTTTCTATTTTGAGTCGGCGACCCAATAATAATCAGGTCATAATCTTTAAGAAAAGGGACATCCTCTTCATCAACTTTCATTACTTTTGTTTTTCCGAATTCTTCGAGTGCTTCAGCAATTGTTAAGGCAATTAACTTTGTATTTCCATAAAAAGAATCGTAAATAATTAAAGTATTCATTGTTTAGAATTGGTTAGCTTTTAGGATTTTTTATTTCTTTTAATGAAAGTTCCCAGCCTATATTACCAAGGTCTGCTGAAAGTATAAGAGGATTATTTTTATCCTCTAAAATTTGAAATGTAAAACCAATACTTAAGTCTTGTAAATCATTGTGTGAAACTTGAGCAGCTGAAATATAATTAACATATAACGTTTCATTATTATAAACCACTTTTCTTACTGAAGTTGTCATATTGCGAAGGGTAAAATTTGTTCCATCATCCAATTTTAATTCAGTGCTGTCATTTTTTAATAACTGATTATATGATGAATCACTTAACCAAAATGCTAAAGATTTTTTTAAAATGGATTTACTTCCCAATAGAAAAGTAATTATTTGTTTTGAATTTTTTAAAGCTTCTTGTGTTAAGACTAGCTCACCATGTGTATTTTTTTCATCAGACATTTGATAGCTTAGAGTTCTATCGGGATTTAAACTATTTATAGTTATAGTCAAATCGTAATTTTCACCATCTCTCTGTAAATTATAAATTAATTTTGTACCATTAACTAATTTAATTTCCTGCGGAAATGATAAAGAAGCTAAAAAAACTATAGCCCCAATAATAAGGACAAATTTAAACTTCATAACTGTACAACCTTAAACTCTAAAATAAAGTTTAATTTATTTTAAGTATTTAAATAAATAGGTATTTATAATATAATGCAATCTATTTGCTCACACTTTAGTTTACCTTCTTTTTATCGATTTTTAGGTTATAAACCTTTATCCTTGAATCACCGGATGAGAAAATATATTTAGTGTCTTCAAAAGCTTGTTTCATTTTTTTGATTTCATCTTTTGTTAAATATACATTTACCGAATCTGAAAATGCAATTTCAGCCGGCAGAATTTTGTACTGATTAACACTATCAATAGTTCCTTTAAAAACCCATGTAGGAATGAAATTAACCTTTGTAATTTTCATTGAATCAGTTATTAGATTTTTCTGAATTTCTATTTTTAATATTATTCCCGCATCGCTATATCTCCATCTTTGATTAGAAAAAAAATTGCCGAGTGAATAAGCCACGAAACCAGTGTCCATTTTTAAAGATGCTGTCTTAAAGAATTCACCTTTTTCAATTACATGCGGATGATCTGCCAAAATAATATTTGCACCATAACTAATTGTAGAATCCACTACATTTTTTTGATAATCAGTTGGTTTTCTTTTGTTTTCAATTCCAAAATGAAAATGGACTAAAATTATATCGGGGTTTTTAATTTTTACAGAATCAATATCATTCTTTATCTGTTTGAAGTCTATATATTTAATTGCATAATCATTTTTCTTCGGCAACTCATTTCCGTTAGTTCCGTAAGTATATGCTAAAACTGCTATTCGAATACAATCAATATCAAATATTGTAATTGAATCTCTTTCATGAAGAGATGAATATGTTCCGAAGTGATCAATTTTATTTTTATCCAATACTTCAATAGTTCTTTTAATTCCGTAATATTTTCTATCCAAAGCATGGTTATTAGCTGTGTTCAGAAGATTAAAACCAGCAAATTTAAGTGCAGTTATAAAATCATCAGGAGTATTGAACATTGGGTAACCGGAATATTTTTTATCCTTTCCAGCAGTTACGGTTTCTAAATTTCCAATCGTTAAATCACCTTGAGATAAATATTTTTTGACTTCCGAATAAACGGGTTTAAAATTAAAACTGTCGTCTTTTACGTATGAATATTCAAATTGAGGAGAATGACACATTAAATCTCCAACTGCTACAATATTTATTACAGCTATTGAATCATTATTTTTATAAACAAAATCCTGAGGTTGGAAATTTTTTATATACTGACTATATATAGTATTAGAATAGATCAGCATTAAAAAAAATATAATATTTAATGTTTTTGCATTCATAAATAAAAAGGCTGAATTAAAAATTTTAATCCAGCCTTAGTACAAATAATTTAATAAATAAAATTATTGTTTTTCTGCTTTCCTTTGAGCTTTGACATCTTGAATATCTTTACGAACTTCTTGTGCTAACTTTCTTAAATCACTTAATCCTTTACGTACACGAGTACCAGCAGCAGCTTGTCCTTTTTCATAGAATTTTTGAAAATCAGTTTCAAGCTCATGGACAGCATTTAATAGTTCTTGATATTTGTTCATGGGACCTCCTAAAAAAGTTGAAAAAAAATGTTATTTAGAATTTTCTAAAACGATCTCAGCAATATCTTTTACTCCCACCTCATCTTCTTTTTGATGATGTTTTACTCCATCAGTCATCATCGTCATACAAAAAGGACAAGCAGAAGCAATAGTATCGGCTTTTGTATCCAGTGCTTCCCTGGATCTTTCAACATTTATGCTGCCGCCTTCTTCATCTTCAAGGAACATCCTCCCTCCTCCGGCTCCACAGCACAATCCCCTGCTTTTATTTCTCTGCATCTCAACAAAATCCAAACCTTTAATTTTTTTAAGAGATTCTCTTGGAGAATCATAAACTTTATTATATCTGCCAAGATAACATGAATCATGGTATGTAACACGATTCTCCGCAGATTCATCTTGTAATTGTATTTTTCCGGAACTAAGTAATTCATCAATTAATTGGGTATGATGCATTACCTCAAAATTTCCGCCGAATTGTTTATATTCATTTCCTAACGAATGAAAACAATGCGGACAAGCAGTTACAATTTTTTTAACATTATATTTGTTTAATGTTTCTATGTTTTCCTGAATCAACATTTGCGCAAGATATTCGTTGCCAAGTCTTCTTGCTGTATCACCGTTGCATTTTTCTTCAGTACCTAAAATTCTGAAATTAATATTGGCTTTTTGCATGAGAGTAGCAAATGCTTGTGAAACTTTTTTGTATCGGTTGTCATAAGAACCTGCACAACCTACCCAAAATAAAATATCACAATTTGAATCTTCCGCCATTGTTTTAATATTCATTCCCTCAGCCCATTCTGCTCTATCGGCAGGATTAAAGGCCCAAGGAGTGAAATTTGTTTCCAAGCTCTTAAAAACCGGATTCAAATTTGATGGAAATTCCGATTCAGTTAGAACTAAATTTCTTCTCATATCAACTATGCTGTCAACGTGTTCAATCATTACAGGGCATTCCTGCACACATGACATACAAGTTGTACACTGCCAAAGTTCTTTATCTGTTATATAATTATGAACAAGTGTTTTTTCTAAAATTTCACCTTCTGTAACTCCATTTGCAAGCAAAGCTGCCGCATCTTTTGTTCTCCGGCGAATATCTACCATAATTTTTCTAGGTGAAAGAGATTTCCCAACAATATTTGCCGGACAAGCAGCGGTGCATCTTCCGCATTCCGTGCATGAATAACCATCAAGTATTTGTTTCCATGATAACTGCTGGATATCTAAAACACCAAATATTTCAGCATTTTCATCTTCAAGATCAAGTGGTTTTAAAGTATTTCTTATTGAATCTAAATTAGAAAAATATGTATTTGGAATAGAAGTTAAAACATGCAAGTGTTTTGAGTAAGGTAAAAAATTTAAAAAACCAAATACTATTACTATATGCGACCACCAGAATATTTCATATAAAGAATTTGCTGCAGCAGTATTTCCGGAATAAAATAAATGACTTAATCCATAAGTTAAAGGTCTGACCTCATATTCACCTAAAACAAAATTATGTTTTGCAATTAAAGCTGTATTTTGTCCGAACATTGCAATAACAACAAACATAATCCAAACTAAAATTATTGTTGCATCAAGTTTTTCTTCTTTACCAACCTCTAAACGAGGTATATGCAAAACATATCTTCTGTATAAAGCATACAGACAGGATAAAATCACTAGTAATCCGAAAATATCTTCTACAAAAGTTACAAGAGAATAAAAATATCCGGTAAATTCCAAATTAAAAGGTGAATAAAACCCTTGAATAATTGCTTCTAAAACAGCAAAGATAAAAAGAACAAATCCCCAAAAAATTAAAAAGTGAAGTATTCCTGCTTTTGGATCTCTCAATAATTTAGATTGACCAAAAGCTACTTTTAAAACTTTTTGAATTCTAGCCCCAATGTTACCAAATCTATCATCTTTCTTTTTAGCAACCAGCATGTACCGAATTAAGTTTCTGCAGCTCCAGAAGAAGAAACCGAATGCAGCAATAAAAACAATAATGAAGACGATATTTTTTAATTCCATATTAAGTATTTTTTCCGGATAAATTGAATAATAAGATCAATTATTATTTTTGTTTTCTAAATTTTTTAATACCAATATAAATTGATGTTCCAGCTAAAATTTTAGCTAATGTCCATAAACTAAATAATGCTGCTCCTAATGCGATAGATTCAGATAAATTGTGCAGATAAAATGTATTTAGAAATAATGTCCCTGAAGCAATTATTAAAATTTCGCCTAATAAAAATGTAATAAAAACTAGCGCATAATTTTTTGTATTCTTAATTAAAAGACCTGTTAAAAAAGCGGCTAACGGAAAAGCTAATAAATAACCGCCTGTTGGTCCGAATAATTGCATGATACCGATTGAAAGATCGGTTGAAGGTGCAAATACAGGCAATCCGATTGTTCCCAATGCTAAATATAATACCTGGCTGTATAAGCCGTTTCTTGCGCCAAGAAATGCGCCTGATAATAAAACTATCATTGTTTGAAATGTAAAAGGAACAGGTTTAGTTGGAATAGAAACTTGAGCTGCAATTGCAGTTAATAAAGTAAAAGCAAAAATTCCTAATAAATCTTTTGTAGCTTGTAAAGATAGAAGCTTTATTAATTTGTTTTCCTGAACATTCTGTTTTGTATACATGTGTTTTTCCTTAATTCATAAATTTTCTAAAAAAACTAAGTGTATTATTTAGAACCGAATCAAATTTTGGATTGCTGCCTTCAAACGGATGTTTTACATCGAAAGTATGTCCGGTTGAAGGAATTGAAATAAATTCTGTTTTTGATTTATCCGACCAATTATAAACTTTTTCAGCTTCGGATAATTTAACTGCTAAATCTTGTTCACCATGAATTATTAATAACGGTTTATTCAATTTATTAACCGCATTCTCAATATTCAAGCTTGAATCATTATTTTTTTCGATATCTTCCAATAAATCAACATTCAATCTCATCCTCTGTTTTGTTCTTGTATTCATTACTTCAATATAACCTCTTTTGCGCCACTCTTCTTTTTGCCGATCAGTATATCTATCAAAATTCGAAACAGAAGACCAAATTGCAACCGCACTAATATCTTTTCTTTTAGAAGCAGTTAATAATGAAATTCCTCCTCCTCTGCTGTGTCCGACTAATCCAATTTTATTATTAATTGCTTTACCTAAAAATCCTTTTTTAAATGAATCAATTAATTCATTTAGTTCACTTATTTCCAGAGAAAAAGTATTTTCTGCAAATTTATCTAATTCAACAAAGTCAGTTAAACTTTCTCCAACACCATTATGCGAAAAATTAAATGTAACAGAAAAAAATCCTTTATCTGCAAAATAATTTCCTATATAAGGACCAAAGCCCCAATCTTTAAATCCTTTAAAACCATGAACAAAAATCAAACATGGTTTCTTTTCAAAATCTTCTTCTCCGAAAGCAGTAATTCTAATTTTATTATTGCGACTCGTAGAAAGTATAAAATCTCTGCTCATTGGGATTAAATATGCTTATTAAAGTCTGAAAAGTCAAGAATTTGATTGTTTTTCAAACATTTTCTTTTAAAATAATTAAAATAGTTATTTTTGCGGATTTTTTGAAAATCTTTGTTTTTACAGCTTATTTAATTATTTTTTCAAACATCTAAGAAGGAAAAATTTATTTGATGAATTTTAATTTTAATGAAGATCAAAAAATGTTACGAGGTCTTGTAAAGGAATTTACCGATGCCGAAATAAGACCTTTAGCCAGAGAAATTGATGAAAATGAAAAAATACCTGAAGAATTAATTAAGAAAATTGCTGAAGTTGGTTTTCTCGGAACTGCATTTCCTGAAGAATACGGGGGCGGAGGTTTTGGTGAAATAGGATACTGCATACTTCAAGAAGAAGTAACAAGAGGATGCAGTTCAACAGCAACATTTATCGGAGCACATCAATCAATTGGTACAAATGCTATATATTTAGGAGGTTCGGAAGAATTAAAGAAAAAATATTTACCTTTATTAACTTCTGGTGAAAAAATTGCTGCATTTGCTTTAACTGAACCGGAAGCGGGTTCGGATTCATTTAATTTAAGGACAAAAGCAAAACTTGTAAAAGATAAATGGATTTTAAATGGAAATAAATCTTGGATTACAAATGGTTCAATTGCAAATGTTTTTTCTGTTTTTGCAAGAACTGAAAAGGGAATTACAGGTTTTGTAGTTGATGCTGATGCTCCAGGTGTTATTGTTGGAGCAAATGAAAAAAAATTAGGAATTAAAGGAAGTGCTACAAATTCAATTACATTTGAAAATGTTGAAATTCCAAAAGAAAATATTATCGGTACCGATGGTAGAGGTTTTTTAATTGCTATGGATACTTTAAATGCAGGAAGATTAGGATTAGGAGCCTGCTGTTTGGGAGCTTCAAAAGAACTGCTTGAAATGTCCACTAATTATTCTAAACAGCGTAAACAATTTAATCAGACAATTTCTAATTTTCAGGCAATCCAGTTTATGCTTGCTGATATTGCAGCAAAAATTTATTCAATGGAAAGTATAATTTACAGAACTGCAGCAAAATACGATAATAAAGAAGATATTACTAAAGAAGCAGCAATCGTAAAATTAATATCATCAGAAGCAATGGCAGATATTGCAGATAAAGCTTTACAAATTCACGGCGGAATGGGATTTTCCAGAGAACTTCCATTGGAAAGACTTTTTAGAGATGCAAGGATTTTAAAAATATTCGAAGGAACAAATGAAATTCAAAAGCTTATAATAAGTAGAAATGTTATCAAGAATAACGGGAAATGGAAATAACAAAATGACAAAGTATCTTTTAGTAATTCCTTCTATTGATATAAAACATGGTAAAACCGTAAGAGTTGTACAGGGAATTCCGGAACTTGACTGCAAAGAATACGGAAGCGATCCCGTTGAAATGGCTAAAATTTGGAGAGCAGAAAATGCAAAAATGATTCATGTTGTGGATTTTGATGCAATTCAAGATCCTTCAAATAGAAATATTAATACTCTTAATGAAATTTGTACGTCGGTTATAATTCCAATTGAATTTGCAGGCGGAGTCAGAACTATGGAAGATGCAAAAAAAGTCTTTGATGCCGGTGTGAGCAGAATTGTAATCAGTACTATGGCTCTTGAAAAACAAGAGGAATTTATAAAGTTATTTGAGTATTTTGGACCTGCAAAAGTTGTTGTTGCTTTAGATGTTATCGATGAAGAAATAGTTGTCCGAGGCAGAAGAATAAAAACAGGAATTCCTTATTTAGATTTTGCTAAAAAAATGAAGGCAATCGGTGTAGAAAGATTAATAGTTACTGATGTTACAAGAAACGGTGTTCTTGGCGGTCCTAATCTTATTTTATCTAAAAGAGTTGCCGAATTAACCGGAATAAAAGTTACTCACTCAGGCGGAATTAGAAATAAAGATGAATTAATGGATGTACAAAGTTTAATTAATGCTGGCGTTGATTCTGTAATTGTAGGAAGAGCTTTATACGAAAATAAATTTCCATGTCAAAAATTATGGCGTGTTGCCGAATCAGGAATATTTAATTAAAGGAAATTATTATGGATAACAATAGTACTATTCACAGTAGTTTCTGGGCAAATCTATTTAACACCCCTCCAGAAAAAAAAGATCTGAGAATCACACTTCAAAATCTTCCTGTATTTAAAGATCTTTCTAAAAATGATATTAGAATTTTGTTAGATATCGTTCACTTAAGAAATTATTTAGCAGGAGAATATGTATTTTATCAAGGCGATCCGGGAATTGGTTTATATATTATAAGAGATGGAGAGATAGAAATTAAAAGAAGTGATGAAAACGGCAATACAATGATGCTTGCAAACTTCGGCAAAGGTGATTTTTTCGGGGAACTTGCATTAGTAGACGGAGAAAAAAGATCAGCTTCAGCAATTGCTAAAACTGATTCAAGATTAGCTGTAATTTTCAAACCGGATTTAGAAGAGTTTATTCAAGCATATCCTAGAAAAGGTAATAAAATTTTAGAAGGACTAAATCAAATTATTGTTGTCAGATTAAGAACTTTAAATGAAGATCATTTTAAATTACAAAATCAATCGAAAATAAATTCGGAGAAGAATTATGGAACCTAACATTAAAAAAATACTTGTTCCTATTGACTTTTCTGATTACTCAAAAAACTCTTTAAAATATTCTGTTAATTTTTCTAAATATTTCAATGCTGAACTTCATCTTGTTTATGTTGTTGAACCAGTAATTTATCCGCCGGATTTCAGCATGGGACAAATAGCTATTCCATCTATGGATTTGGAAATGGACAAAAGAGCTAATGAAGAACTGGAAAAATTAGCAAAGAAAGAAATTCCATCCGACTCAAAAGTAAAACTTCATGTTAAAACTGGTAAACCTTATTTGGAAATTATTGAAACAGCCAGAGAAGAAAATATTGATATTATAATTATAGCAACTCACGGTCATACAGGTGTAGAACATATTTTATTCGGCAGCACTGCAGAAAAAGTTGTAAGAAAAGCTCCTTGTCCAGTACTAACAATAAGAGAACCGGTAAAAGGTTTTATGTTTGAGGAAGGAATGAAAAAGGAAGTTAAAGAGAGTAAAGAATAAATTAGTTTTTTCTGTTAATTACAAATTCAACCAACGCTTCCAAAGCTACTTTACTTTGAGAATCAGGTAAAACCTTGAGAGCTTCTAATGCTTTGTCTGAGAATTCTCTCGCAGTTTTTATTGCATAATCAATTCCATTGTTTTTACGTACAAATTCAATTACTTTTTTAACTTTATCTTTACCGTTTCCATTTTTAATTATTTTAATTATTCCATCTGCTTCAGAACTGCTGACCTGCTTTAATGAATAAATTAATGGAAGAGTAATTTTTTTCTCTTTAATATCACCGCCGACGGGTTTTCCGATTAAACTGCTTGTACCTTCAAAATCTAATATATCATCTCTAATTTGAAATGCCATCCCTAAAGAAATTCCAAATTCCTGCATAGCTTTTTGATATTCTTCATTTGGTGTAGCACTTAATGATCCAATAAGACAGCAAGTTTCAAGTAAAGAAGCTGTTTTATCCGAAATAACTTTAAAATAAGTTTCTTCATCAATATCTAATTTTCTGGTTTTCTGAATCTGAAGCAGTTCACCTTCAGACATTCTTTTTACAGCGTTTGTTATTACACCAAGAAAGTCATAATCTTTTCCATCAACAGCAATCATTAAACCGCGAGATAAAAGGTAATCTCCCATTAATACGGCAACTTTGTTTTTAAATGCTCGGTTTATCGACCACACTCCCCTTCTTTTATCCGCATTATCAACAACATCGTCATGAATTAAAGTTGCAGTATGAAGTAATTCAACTAAAACAGCTCCTCGAAAAGTCCGTTCACTAATTCCTCCGGAAACTTTAGCTGACAATAAAACAAGGAGCGGGCGAATTTTCTTTCCTTTTTGTCTCATTAAATAATTCGCAACAAGATCGACAAGACCAACCTTAGATTTCATCGATTGTTTAAAAAGTTCGTTAAACTTTTCTAATTCAGATTTTATTGGTTTGCTTATTTCAGATAGGTCTCTTTTAATCACTTTTTCTTTGCTGCTATTTTTGATATAAATATACTTATTTCATATAACAAAGCCAGCGGAATAGCCAGCACAACTTGAGAAACAGGATCTGTTCCAGGAGTTAGTACTGCTGCCAAAATCATTATAATTACTAATGCATGTTTCCTGTATTTTTTCATAAAGTTAGGTGAAAGAATTCCTAACTTAGTCAAGAAGAATGAAATCAAAGGCAATTCAAATACAAAACCGGATGCAAGCATAACACTAATTATTATAGACATGTATTCGTCTATTGCAAAATTATTTTCAATTGCAGTAGATCCGAATTGAGATGCAAATTTTAGGGTTAAAGGAAGCATAGCAAAATATGCAAATACAATTCCTATAAGGAAACTTACAGTAGAAAATATAACTACTGAAAGAATATATTTTCTTTCGTTACTTTTTAAAGCGGGTGCTATAAATTTCCAAAGCTGATAAAACAAATTTGGAAGACTTAAGATAACACCGCCAATTATTGCAATTTGAACATATAAAAATAATTGTCCAAAAGGTCTTAAATTTTGAAGATGAGCACCTGAATCTTTTGCCGGTTTTAATAAAATTACATCTACCAAGTAATCTATAAAAATCCAGCAGACAATTGCACCAATAACCAATCCAATTGCCGAATAAATTATTCTCCATCTCAGTTCCTCGAGATGTTCGAGGAATGTCATTTCCGATCCGGTTTCCTTTTCCTCGTCTTCTATTCTTTCCGTTGTTAATTCTTCGTTTGCCACAATAAGTTACTTCTTAATTTAAATCAGAATATAATGGAAATTTACTGCAGAGGTCTTTTACTTCAAGCCGAATTTTTTCCAGTTCATTTTCATTATCAACATTTTTAATTGCGTTATTAATAAAAGCTGCAATTAATTTCATTTCAGTTTCTTTCATTCCTCTTGTAGTAACTGCGGGAGTTCCAACTCTTATTCCACTTGTTACAAAAGGACTTCGCTGATCGAAAGGAACCATATTTTTATTAACTGTAATACCTGCAGCTTCTAAAGCTTTTTCAGCTTGTTTTCCTGTAACATCTTTATTCGTTAAATCAATCAGCATTAAATGATTATCCGTACCGCCGGAGATAATATTAAAATCAAATTCATTTAAATGTGAAGCTAATGTTTTAGAATTTTTCACAATTTGTTCAGCATAAGTTTTGAATGAATCATTTAAAGCTTCACCGAATGCAACAGCTTTTGCCATTATTATGTGCATTAATGGTCCGCCTTGAATGCCGGGCATAACCGAACTATCGATAATTTCCGACATCATCTTTATTCTATCACCTTTAGGAGTTTTAATCCCCATAGGATTTTCTTTATCTTTTCCTATTAAGATTATTCCGCCTCTCGGTCCGCGTAAAGTTTTATGAGTTGTTGAAGTTACAACATCACAATGTTCAAGTGGATTACTTAATAATCCTTTTGCAATTAAACCTGCAGGATGAGCCATATCGCACATTAAAAAAGCACCAACAGAATCTGCGATTTCTCTGAACTTTGCATAGTCCCAATCTCTTGAATAAGCACTTGCTCCAGTAACAATTATTTTTGGTTTTTCTTTTTTTGCTATATCTTCAATTAAGTTAAAATCTAGTAATCCTGTTTCTTTATTTAATGTGTAACCGAGAGCATTATATAGCTTGCCTGAAAAATTCACAGGCGATCCGTGAGTTAAGTGACCACCATGCGCTAAACTTAAACCAAGAATTTTATCACCTGGATTTAACAAAGCCATATAAACTGCCATGTTAGCTTGAGAACCGCTGTGCGGTTGTACGTTTACATATTCGGCATTAAATAAATTTTTCAATCTTTCTCTAGCCAAATCTTCGGCCATATCTACAAATTCACATCCGCCGTAGTATCTTTTACCGGGATATCCTTCAGCATATTTATTTGTTAGTACTGTACCGGCTGCTTCTAAAACTGCCGGACTTACAAAGTTTTCGGAAGCGATAAGTTCGAGTTTTTCCTGCTGTCTGTTTGTTTCAGCGTTTAAAATTGAAAATATTTCACTGTCTTTTGCTAAATGTTCATACATGATATTAACCAATAAAAATTGAAAAATTACATCCTTAAAAATAATAAAAAAGGCTCCACTATTCTAAATTAATGGAACCTTTTTATTAAATAATTACAAAAAAAACAAAATATGCAAACATAAAAGCTAAACTACAATGAAGGCACAGTTACACTTCTATTTATCCAGCCAAAACATTCTCCCGTAATCGGCAGAACAGTACCAGCTTTAATGTTTCTAAAGAAATAATCTTCTTTAGTAGGTAATGAATCCGATAATGCTTTAACCCTTTCTTCTGCTTGAGTTACAGTAGGATCCATTCTGTAGGCCCTTCTATAAGTTTCTACGGCCAGTAAATAAACTAATTTAGTCTTAAAATCAAACGTACATTTTCTAGCTGCTTCTTCGTATAATAAACCTTCATAATAAATTGGTAAGCCCCAATTTTTTCCAACTTCACTAGCTTTCAAATATTCTTCTCTAGCTTTTGAATAATCTCCTTTATCTTTGTACACAATTCCTAAGTTTAAGTAATTATCTTTATTATCGGGCTGAAGTTTAATTGTTTCTTTATATGCATCAACAGCTTTATCGAGTTGATTAGTTTTTTGATATGCATTGGCTAATTGAACCCAGTAATTTATAGCATCAGGTGATTTTTGGGTTAAAAATTCAAGCGGAACAGTAGCTGCTGCATAATCGTTTGCACGCATTGCAGATGTGGCATACTTCCATGCTTTAGCAAGGTTTTCTTTATCCAGATCCCAAATCTTCTTGTTTAATTTTTCCTGTTCTTTTGGATCGGGAACTAAATTAGTAAGCTTATCTGCCCATGTTGTATTATTAGGTTCTTTTTCTGTTAAATAATCATAAAGTTCTATTGCTTTTTCCTTATAATTATTTTGATCCGTAGCATTATCAATATAAAGCTGGCCTAATCTATCATAATAAAATGTAGATAAAGTTGAGTCATCTTTTATTGCTTGATTATAAAGCGGTATTGTTGAATCGGCAGGCATATTTAACCAAGTTTCTTCAACATAAGCTTTTTTTGCAGTCCAGTAACCTTTATCAGGAGGATAATATTTAAGTGCAAGATTATAAAAGTATACAATAGTGTCCTCTATTGACTTCTTTGTGGCTTCCGGAATTCCGGTTGAATCATGCAGTTTCCAAAAAGAATCTTCCATTTTGTAATATAAATATTTGGAAAATTTCTCAGGATTCATTTTTATTACTTTCCAACCGTAAGGTAATGCCGATATATAATCTTTATTTTTATAATATTCTGAAAATAAACTGTATTGTGCCAATAATTTTAAGGAATCCGGTTGATCCTGATAAATTCGAGATTCTTCTAAATAATTATTATAATTATTTGGGAATGCCGAAAATGTGTAAAAAATCAGCATTATTGAAGTTAAACCAAGTATTTTAATTATATTTTTCAAGAGACTATTCCTCGAATTTTTGATAGATTTATTGTTGTATATAGTTTACAAACCAAATCTCCCCAAGACTTATGCCAAAGTTAACCTTCAAAGAATTTTCCTTGAAAAGATTTGCTTTGTTTGTACCTAAAATGGAATATTCTATTCCAATATCTATAGTATTTTGTGATGCTAAAGGTAATGAAAAACCTCCGGCAATCGACAATTTGTTTATTCCTTGATTATTAATAATGTATTGAGTCTGTTCATAACTTAAACCCATACGTAAAATTATTTGTTCCCAAAATGAACTTTGGATATCGACATTTGGTCTGTATTCCATACCGCCAGTAATTTTGCTTGAATTTCTTAAATACGGAGATTTTATTCCATTTAAGGAATATTCTGTCCATGGCTGATATACATAATCGAGAGAAACCAAATAATTTTTATCTAGTAAAAAACTAAGACCTGCAGATAATTTGTAAGGAACTTTCATATTAGCCGGACCTAATCCCAAGGAATCAATTCCTAAACTTGAAACAGAAGTTAAACTAGTATCAGTTTTTAAACTGGAAATAAAATTAATCGCCGCACCAATTCTAAAGTTCTGTATTCCATCAATATTTAAAGTTGAAGCAATATCAGGTGATATTACGCCAAATGAATATCCTAAACCATTAGGACTATACTTTCTCAAGTAACTTGCATTTGAATTAGATTGATTAGTAAAATTTATGGATGATGAATATTCCATACTTCCGAAATAATAATCCAAAGATGCACCCACAACTAAATCAAACGGTAATCTATAAGAAGATCCTAAAAATAATTTCGTTAAACCTCCCTGTCCTTCATAAGATGTAGTATAATCTCCAACTTCGGGATCCGGTGAAGAATTATGAATAACCGATTTGTAACTTATATTAGTATATGGAACTATTCCTGTTACCGCTCCAATTCCATACTTTTGACTGATAGGAATTCCGAAAGTAAAACCATTAAATTGTGCTTTACCATAATAAGAACTTTGAGAACTGCTCTTTAAAAAAGTTCCGTTATAATTTACAGCAGCTTCAAATCTTGCTCTCTTCAATAAATACCAGCTAGCCGGATTTGCTATGCTGACGAAATCCGATACTGCGGTTGAAGTACCATTTTTAATTAAACCAACTGCTCTGCCCGAATATGAATAAACCGGATCACCAATACCATAACGTGAATAAACTGAACTGCTTTGACTATAGACAAAACTGCTGCATAAAATTATAAATAAAATAAAAACTGATTTTTTTGTAATCATAATTACTCTTTTATAGTATAGACAATTTTCAATTTAGGTCTTACTGCCGGATCTGATGCATTACTTCCTTTAATAGCCGTTAAATCTAAAACACCTAACTCATTTGGATTATTTAACAACATTCCTTGATTTTCCTTTTTATTTATCCAATCTCTTACAAACGGGCTGATATCCCCAGTATACTTATTATTAGACAGAGTAAGTGAAACAGCTCTAGCTGTATCGATTGCATAAGTTGTACTATCATTTAAAAAATAAGAGCCAATGACAGAAGGCAGATTTCCGACGGTTTGGTTACTATCTGCAGTTAAAGTTAGCTGTGCTAAATTAATTACTGCTTTTTGCGGCACAGAAGAAACATCAAAATACAATTTTGAATTGATAACTAATCCACCTTGAATTATCATATCTGTTGTATTAGGAACAGAACCAGTAACAACGCTTATATCGGATGTTGGGATATATACTAAAGTATCTGCTGAATATACACCCGGTTTATTAAGCACAACAATGAGTTCAGGAATTCCGACAGTAGAGTTAACAGACAAAGCATAAAAACCAAGAGCTTTTTCGGAATTAGTAGTAGGTTGAATAAAAATACCATTTTCATCGGCAATATTTGTATCGGCTGCGGCTTTTAGCATATCCTGAACAAATTGATTATCTAATGCGAAAGAATATGAACTGTCATTTAAAGCACTATGACCGGAACTTATATCTGCTGCATCGTAATTTAAACCTGCAAGGCTATCGGCATTAAAACCGGTTAACCAAGGTGAGTTTACTTTATGAACTGTATAATCCAAATATGAGTTTGCATTGCCGTACAAATAATTTTTAATTAGTTCTACTCTTGCAGAAGTTACATTTACATTATCATTAATAAAATCTTGAGCCAAACTATCAGAAAAAGAAAAATAGAATCTCATTAAAATTGAAGATTCAACATTTGAATATTTACCGAGTAAAATTCTATTTGATGTGGCTAAAGGAAGTGTTCTCTTAAAATAACCGGACATTTGATTAAGTGAATCTGTATTGGAATCAATAGTTTTTACAGATATATAATCTTGACTTAATAAATCGGAACCGATTGATGTCGGTGAATCACTGCATGAATAGAAATTAAAAGATATAAATACAATTAAAATGGAAGCTAATATTCGAAAGGTCACTTAATTTTCTCCGCTAAAATCTTTTTCAATAAAATTACACGCTTCTAAAATATTTTTAGCAACAAAGGTGGGAAATTTATTTTGTTTTTGCAACATATAAAAGCTTTCCTCTCCGTAACCAGTTTTTACTAAAATTGTTTTGGTGCCGGCATTTATTCCACATTCAATGTCACTAATATTGTCGCCTACAAAATAAGACTTTTTCAAATCAATATTAAAATCTTTTGCTGCTTTAAAAACTAATTCAGGAGATGGTTTTCTGCAGGAACATTCCTCCTCTGTATTAAAATCAGGATGAGCAGGACAATAATAAAAAGCATCAATTGAAGTATTTTTTTTAGATAACAATTGATTTATCTTTTTATTTACTTCATCTACCATTTCATCCGTTAATTTTCCTCTGGCAATTCCTGATTGATTGGAAATAACAATAAGTTTGAAATTAAGATTATTCTTTAATTTGAACAGAGCTTCAGCCGCATCTGGAAAAAGTTTTACTTTATTGGGATCTCCTAAATATCCCGGATCTTCGTTTATCGTTCCGTCTCGATCCAGGAACACTGCATAATTACTCATCTATCAGTTACTATTCAAAATCGTTTTATATAAATCAATGTATTTCTTAGCAGAAGAATTCCAGCTGAAGTCAGATTTCATTCCGCTCTTCATTATTTTAAGCCAGGTTTTCTGATCTTCAAAAATCTTCACAGCTCTTTTAACTTCTTTAATCAGTGCTTTTTTATCATATTGTTTAAAGACAAAACCGTTTCCTTCATCTGTATTTTCATCATATTTAATAACAGTATCTGCTAAACCTCCGGTTTGCCTTACAATCGGAACGGTTCCATACATTAAACTGTACATTTGATTTAATCCGCACGGTTCATATCTAGAAGGCATTAAGAACATATCGGAACCGGCTTCAATTAAATGAGCAAGTTCATCATTAAAGCCTAAGTAACATGCAAATTTATCAGGATATTTTTTACTCATTTTATCAAAAAACACATGGTATTTCTTATCACCAGTTCCCAAAAGAACAACCTGAACATTAAGTTTCATTAAATCTTCAAATGCATCTTCAACCAAATCAATTCCTTTTGCATCGAATAATCTGGAAATCAAACCAATTATCGGAACATTTTCATCATAAGTAAAACCAAATTTATCTGCCAGTTCTTTTTTATTTATTTTTTTGTTATCAAGATTTTTAATAGAATATTTTTTAGGCAGATGTTTGTCCTTTTCCGGATTCCAAACTTTTGTATCTATACCGTTTACAATTCCGTAAAGATCATTTTTTCTTTTAGCTAAAATGTTTTTTAGACCTGCTCCTAATTCTTCATTTGTTCTGATTTCATCCGCATATGTTTCACTTACAGTATTTATAACATCGGCAAACATAAGACCGCTCTTCATAAAATTCAGCTTGTTATAAATTTCCAATCCTTTTTCGGAATTTAAATCATCGGGTAAACCGGTTTTTTTAAATGAAGATTTTGGAAATATTCCCTGATAAGCTAAATTATGAATTGTAAAAAGTGTTTTAAAATTACTAAACTGCGGTTCATCTTTATATAGAGTATTTAAATAAGCAGGGATTAAGGCTGTCTGCCAATCATTACAATGAATGATATCCGGAATCCATCCTAATTTTAAAATTAGTTCAAAAACAGATCTTGAAAGTAAAATAAATCTTTCATCATTATCTGGGTAATCATTTCCGGAAATTGGATCTACATATAAACTATTTCTGCTTCCGAAATATTCTTGATTATCCAAAAAATAAATTTGTACTCTAACTTTTTGACCGGGTAAAAAACATGATTTTATTGAGAACATAACCTCTTTATCACCGATTTTTACCGTAAGATCTTTTAATCTAACTACTTCATGAATTTTGAATTTTCTGCTGTCAACCGCTCCGTATTTAGGAACTACAATTCTAACTTCGTGTCCTAATTCAGAGAGCATTTGTGGTAATGCAGCTGAAACATCAGCCAGTCCTCCCGTTTTAATGAAAGGTACAACTTCAGATGTTACAAAAAGGATTTTTAATTTTTTTGATGCCATGTTGAGTAATTTTTTTTAATGAATATTGCAATTTACGAAAATAATTAGTGTTTCTCAAAAAAAATTAGCTATATAAAATTACTCTAACTTTAGTGATTATTGTGTTTATGGCATTTTTCCTCAAAATCTTCTTTCAGTACTTAAGAAAACATTAAAAATATTGAATTTTTAAAGAGTTTTTTAATTTGTGTAAATTCAGTATTATCATTTGGTATTCAATTTCTTAATATTATTCGTTAATAATTCTCATTTTCTTTCCAAATTTGTTGGAAATTTCCTTAAATTTATGTTTTAGTACTTTCTATTTATTATCAATAATTTTGGTTAACAGATGTTCAAAACAAGTTTAGAATATGCTTTTATTGTTTTATTATTATTGATTTTCTCAGCCTGCAGCGCATCTACCGGAAGCAGATATGACAATAAGGAAAATTCTTTGGAAAATGAAAAAGAAAAAACTGAAAAGCCTGCAGAAGACTTTGATATGTCTAATTATAGAACAAAAATAGAATTGCCCGAAAAAAATGAAGATGAACAAACGCCAAAAGATATTTCCATTTGGTATGAATATTCAGATTCCGATACGACGAATACTAATCAAACCCCAACTGTAATTGATAAAGTTCCCGGTTTTAGAGTTCAAGTTTATTCTACTGATAATTTAGATGATGCAAACAATAAAAGATCCGAAGTATATTTTAAAACTAATCAAAAAAATGTTTATGTAATTTTTGATCCGCCTTTTTATAAAGTTGAAGTTGGTGATTTCACACATATTTCCGATGCAAAAGATTTAAGTTTTAAATTAAAACAACTCGGATATTCCGATTCAAGAGTAGTTAATGAAACAGTAAACATATTTGAAAAATGATTAAACTATTTGCCAATCCATCACAAATAATCACTGTTGATACAAAAGGTTCCAACTTTAAAAGGGGAAAAGAATTAAATGAACTCTCTCCCCTTTTTGATCATTCCATTTTAGTTGAAGATGAAATTATAAAAGATATTATTCCTAATTCTTCAATAAATAAAATTAATTTTGATGAAAAAATTGATCTGAAAAATAAAATAATTTTACCAGGATTAGTTGAATGTCATACCCATACAGCTTTTGCCGGTTCCCGGGCAGACGAATTTAAACAAAAAATTGCCGGAGTTAATTACGAAGATATTGCAAAAAGCGGCGGCGGAATAAATGCAACTGTTAAAGCTGTAAGAGAAACAAATTTTGAAAAGCTTTCAAGTATAACATCAAAAAGAGTTGAATATTTTATTTCTCAAGGAATAACCACATTAGAAATTAAAAGCGGCTACGGATTAGATTTTGATAACGAAATTAAACTGCTTCATATCGTTAAATATTTAAATGAAATTTATCCAATTGATATTATACCTACATTTTTAGGTGCTCATACTTATCCTCCGGAATTCAAAGAAAATCATTCAGGATATTTAAAATTAATAACTGATAATATGCTTCCTCATATTGCAAAAAATAATTTGGCAGAATTCTGTGATGGATTTTGTGAAGCAACTGCATTTTCATCAGATGAAATTGATTTAGTTTTTAATAAAGCATCTGAATTAGGTTTAGGAATTAAACTTCATACTGAACAATTTAATAATATCGGCGGACTTCAAACGGCTTTAAAATATAATGCTGTAAGTGTAGATCATCTTGAAGTTTTAAACGAAAAAGATATTTCTTTAGTTAAAGATTCCGAAACTGTTTGTACTTTATTACCTGGAGTTTCTTTTTTCCTGAATTATCAATTTGCTCCTGCAAGAAAATTAATTGATAGTAACGCAATTGTTGCTCTGGCAACTGATTATAATCCGGGTTCCTCTCATATTGCAAATTTAAACTTGATAATGAGTTTGGCTTCTTTAAAAATGAGAATGACAATTGAAGAAACTATATCTGCTGTAACAATAAATGCAGCAAAAGCTTTAAATAGAAATAATTCTGTCGGCAGTATTGAGATTGGTAAAAAAGCAGATTTTTCGGTGTTCGATACAAAGGAATATCCTGATATTGTTTATAATGTAGGAAAAAACTTAAACTGCTTAACAATTAAAAACGGAAATATTATTTATGATCCAACCGGAGGTAAAAATTGAAAATAGTTGAATGCGTACCAAATTTCAGCGAAGGTAAAAGTAAAGAAACATTTGATTCTATAGAAAAAGCAATTCAAAATACAAACGGAGTAAAGTTATTAAATTTGGAACCTGACGCTGATTATAACAGAGTTGTTGTAACATTAGCTGGAGATGAAAAAGGTATTATTGAAGGAGCATTAAACGCTTGTAAAGCAGCCGCAGATAAAATTGATATGAGAAATCACAAAGGAGAGCATCCGAGATTAGGCGCTATTGATGTGGTTCCATTTGTTCCAGTTAAAAATATTACAATGGAAGAATGTGTAAAAATCTCTGAAGCATTTGGAGAGAAAGTTTCTAAAGAATTAAACTTGCCTGTTTATTTATATGAAGCTTCAGCAAAAACTCCTTCTAGAGGAAGTCTTTCAAATATTCGCAAAGGTGAATACGAAGGTCTGGAAGAAAAATTAAAAGATTCTGAATGGAAACCGGATTTTGGTGAAGCAAAATTCAATCCGAAACTTGGGGCTTTAGTAACAGGTGCCAGATTCTTTTTAATTGCATACAATGTAAATATTAATTCTACCGATGTTAAATTCTCGAAGGAAATTGCTGAAACTCTAAGAGAATCAGGAAAAGCAAAAAGAGATATTCACGGAAATATTGTTAAAGAAAACGGTAAAACAGTAAGAATTCCAGGAAGATTAAAAAGTGTAAAAGGAATGGGAGTTTCACTTGAAAAATATAATATTACTCAAGTCTCAATGAACCTTACAAATTATATGGATACTCCGATTCATGTTGCATTTGAGGAAGTGAAAAAGGAAGCTGAGAAATTAGATGTTAAAGTTAACGGGAGTGAAATTGTAGGTCTTGTTCCACTGGAAGCACTTTTAATGGCGGGTAAATTCTATTCAAATAGCGCATTAAATGATGAGAAAGAATTAGTAGATTTAGCAATAGAAAAACTTGGATTAAGCACATTAAATCCGTTTGAAAAAAATCAAAAAATCATTGATTATATGATTTAACTAAAATTAAAATAAAACTTATATAAATAATTCTAACTTAAGGTGTTCAATGAATTTAGATAAAACAATTAAAAGTTATTTCGAAGAAATTGCATCTTCTGCCCCAACTCCAGGCGGCGGTAATGTTTCTGCTTTCAGCGGTGCATTAGCATGTAATTTAGGAATTATGGTTTGTAATCTTACAATTGGAAAGAAAAAATATTTAGAAGTTGAAGAGGAAATAAAGGATCTCAGCTTTCAACTTGAAAGTTTCAAAGATAAATTTCTTCAACTTGCAACAGAAGATAATGAAGCATTTGAAAATGTGATGAAAGCATTTAAACTTCCAAAAGATACCGATGAACAAAAGAAAATTAGAACCGAAAAAATAGAAGAAGCCACTGTTAATGCAGCAGTTATTCCCTCTCAAGTAATAAAGGTTTGTAGAAATGTAATTCCTTTACTAAACACAGTGGCAGAAAAAGGGAATCAAAATTCAGTTTCCGATGCCGGAGTTGCGGCTTCTTTAATTGCAACTGCCGCACAAGGAGCTTATTTAAATGTTATGATAAACTGCAGTTCAATGAATGATAAAGAAAAAGGCCATGCAATGCTGGAAAAATCCTCTATTTTATTTGAAGAAGTTGAAGATATTTGCAGCGGAATTTTAGCAGGAATTATGGAAAAAATGCAGATCGATTAAAACAAATTAAATTTAATATTTATAGCCCGATTTTATGACGGGCTTTTTTTATTCTTTAAATTGAAATTTAACGTCGGTAATAATCCATCGTGCTCTTAAATTTAATGTATCAGGATAATAATCAAACTCTTCTGATGTTTTAAAAGGATACGGCCAGCCGAAAGAATAAGAATTGCTGCTGTCTTTATCATAATAACACCACAGTAAATATTTTCCTGGTTTTATTCTATCAAAATTAAATTTATTATTGCCGTCAAGTTTTTTTTGATATCTATCCGGTGTGCTTGTATTTTCTAAAACTAAAATTGGATTTTTATTTAAATTAATATTTGTAATACTTCCTGTTGCACCTGTAAAATCCAATCCGCTTATGGTTCTAAATTTTATTATATAAATTGAATCTCTAACATTTCCTGCAATATCCGGCAATTTATTAAGATTTAATTTTTATCAAATAATCTGTTTGAGGTTTTAAAATATCATTTGGTTTTATAACAAAACTTGCATCATCAATTGGGTTAATTGTAAAAGGAATTAAAGCATTTAAAGTATCAGAAAAAATTATATTCTGTTTAATATCTGAAACATCGACTGCATCATCTAAAAATACTTTAAATATCGGATTTTCATAGTCAACATTATTACTTCTCATTGAAGGTATTGTTTGAAAAATATTCGGCCGCGTTGTGTCCGGTTTATCTGAAATTGTTAAAGAAGTAAAATCATTTAAAAACATATTTTTTAATTTATCCTTAAGTGTATCAGCTTTCAAATAAACCGAATTTTCTTTGGGAATACTATTCTGAATTGCTAAAACAAGTTCATCTTTTTTTGTTTTACCTTTAAACGCATATTTTGGCTTTATTATTTCATTTGAGGTTGAATCTATTAATTGAAAATTATTTGCTTGAACAATTGTGGAATCAAAATCTTTTGTTAATGTTACAAGTACATGATTTTCATCGGTCATTAAAGCACTTAGTAAACGGGGTTTTGTCGTATCTGCGGAAGTTAAAAAAAAGTTTAAATTAGAAAATAAAGTATCGTTTTCAGACATTGAAATATCTTTGAAAGGCATTCCAATTTTATCTTGTCCTGCCTGAAATAAAAGATCTTTATACTGATCATTAACTGCAAAAACTCTGTAGATTCCTTCTGACAAACCTAATAGTTTAAATGTACCATCTTTTCCGGTTTGTGAAATATAATCAGGTTTAATCTTGGCAGGGTTTAGAGTATCCTTACCTATAGTTTTATAAGCAAAAATAAATATTCCGTCCGGTTTTTCAGAATAAACTCTACCTGAAATAATTTTATGATCAATTTTATCTCCGGTTGAAAAAGCAAATGAAAATGCCTGCGCCATTCTATTTTTATTATTGTAATCGACAACATCGGTACCAATTGTTACAACATAAGTTGTATTAATTTTTAACTTAGTCGGGAAAGTAACTGTAACCGTAGTTCCGGTCCAATCGGTTTCCAAATTACCTTCTATTGCAGGAGATATAAAAATTGCATCTTTCACTGTTCTTTTATCTACATATTCTGAAAATTCCAATTCAAAATGATCATCTTTAAAATTAGTAGTTCCATCTTCCGGATAAACATTTACAATTTTAGGAGGAATTTTATCAACTTCTCCACCACCGGGAGGAAGCTGATTTGCACAATCCGATATTAAAAACTGAATCGGAATTATAAATAAAATTATTAATTTGATTTTTGAGTTCTTAACCATCTTTTGTAAATTCTTACATTTCTTAAATGACCGCTATAGTTTTTTGCAAAATTATGTCCGCCTTTTCCGTTAGCCACAAAATACAAATAATTATTATTATCAGGATATAAAGCTGGCATTATTGCATTTCGTCCGGGATTATTTAATTGGTCCGGGCGGAAGTCCAGCATATAAATAAGTATTAAAAGGCGAATCAATTTGGAGATCTTTATAAGTTAATTTCTTCCATCCGTTCGGCTGCAAAAATTGAACAGTTGGATCCGCCTGCAATTTCATTCCTTTTTTTAATCTGTTATAATAAACTTCTGCAATAATCGGCATTTCTGCAGTATCATTAGTTTCACCTTTTACTATGCTGGCTAAAGTAATTATTTGATGAATGGAATAACCAAGTTTTTTGGCTCTTTCTTTTAATGAATCTGTCCAAAATCCTTTAAAGGATTTATACATACTGTCGATAACTTCTCTTGCAGTACTGTTTTCATAAAAATGATAATCTTTCGGAAAAAGGTAACCTTGCATTGTCGGCTGATCAAGGCCTAATGAATCAACAAAGTCTTTATCTTTTGCAAGATCGACAAAATTTGCAGAATCTACTAAAACATAGTGATGAAGTGTATAAGCCATCCATTTAATTGTTAAGCCTTCGCGTATATGAACATTACGGATAAAGTCAGCATTTCCATTTGTAAATAAATCCAGCAAATCCAGATAACTTAAATCGTTTGGAATATAATATCTTGCAGCTCTTAATTTTTTTTCTGCTCCGTAAATAAAAGCGGCAATTTTCATATTTGTTTTACTTGGAATAATTCCTTTCAAATATAGCTCATCCACAATTTGATCGAATGTTTCGCCTTTTTTTATTTCAAACTTTACAGGAGCTTTTACATCATAATGATTTGCTGTAAAAAAAGTAAAATAAAAAATAAAAAGAATTGTAATAAAGAATCCAATAACAATTAGAAATTCTTTTTTAGTTAAAAGATTTTTCCAGTTTATTTTTTCTTTAAAATTTGGAATAGTAAATTCTTTTCCTTTTTTAGATTCAATTTTTTGAATGTCCCGGCTTTCATCGATTATTCTTTCATAAATTCTTTGTAAAGATAAAGAAATATCAGAATCGTCAGAATACGATTTTACTTTGTTAATAATCTCTTTTTCACGGCCAGGAGTATAATTAGATAAATCAATAGACTTTTTAATTCTTCCAATTAAAATGGAATTTATAGTTCTTTTATAAAGAAGATCCAGGATTTGTTTATCTAATCCGTCGACCTTATTTCTTAATCTTTCCAGTAAATCTTTCTTTTCTTTTTCAGAAAGATTATTTAATTCATTTAATATCTTGGAATATAATTCATTCATCAATACAGGTGAGTTTACTTTTCAATTTTTTAAGAAAAATATTCTTCGCTTAAACTGGGATATGGACTTAAGTTTAAATTATCTCTTCTTCCCTTTTCAAATAATTTCCAACCTCTATATGCAATCATTGCAGCATTATCACCGCAGAATTCCATTCTAGGAACAACTAATTTCTTTTTAAATTTATTTGATAATTCAGCTAAAGCATTTCGCAGATCAGAATTAGCTGCAACACCTCCGACTAAAGAAATAGATTTAACATCATGTTCAAGCAAAGCTTTTTGAGTGTTTTGAACCAGCGCTTTTATTAGTGCTTTTTGAAATGAAGCTGCAATATCATTTTTATCATTATCAGGAATATTTTCATCAAAGTTTTCTTGTATATATCTAAGAACAGCAGTTTTTAATCCGCTGAAAGAAAAATCATATTTACCTTTTAATTCTGCAACCGGAAAATTTATTTTATCGGGATTTCCCTGAGAAGCTGATTTTTGAATTTTGGGTCCGCCCGGATAACCTAATCCTAACATTTTTGCAACTTTGTCAAATGCTTCTCCGGCAGCATCATCAACCGTGGTTCCAAGTTTAACAATTTCATAATGATTTTTTACAATTAAAAGAAGAGTATGTCCGCCGGAAACAACCAAAGCTAAATAAGGGAATTCTGGTTTTTCATCCATTAAAAAACCTGAATAAATATGACCTTCAATATGATTTACACCGATAAAGGGTTTGTCTAAAGAATAAGCAAGACCTTTGGCAAAAGTTAATCCAACTAACAAAGCTCCGATTAATCCCGGGCCTGCAGTTGAACAAACTAAATCAATATCTTTCAATTCTAAATCTGATTTTTTTAATGCATCTTTAACCAAAGGAATCACAATTTGTAGATGTGCCCTGCTTGATAATTCAGGTACAACACCTCCGTATTTTTTATGGAAATCCTGAGAGGATATTAAATTAGCTTTTAACTCACCGTCAGTTAAAACTGAAACCGAAGTTTCATCACATGAACTTTCAATTCCTAATACTGTCATTTACCCATTCTAAAAATGTTTTTAACAATATCCATTGCCATATTCGGATTTTCTTTTAATCTTCTAATAGAATATGGATACCAATCTTCTCCGAAAGGGACATAAACTCTTATTTTATATCCGTTAGAATTAATTTTTTCTCTTAAATTTTCTTTTACTCCTAAAAGCATTTGAAATTCAAATTTATCTTTGGGAATGTTTAAATTCTTTATCATTTGATATGCTTTTTCAACCAAATAATCATCATGTGTTGCAATACCCACATAATTTCCGTTTTTAAGCATTTGCTCCAAAACTTTCAAATAATTATCTCTAATAGCTTGTTTATCTTTATAAGCAATATTTGCGGGTTCAACATAAATGCCTTTACAAAGTCTGTAATTAGTTTGAATTTTGTTCAGAACTACAGCATCATCATAAGTTCTTTTAAATATGCCTGAACAACAATTCCAACATTATCATATTCTTCTTTTAACCTTTTATACAGCTTAATTGTTGCATCAGTGTGCTGAGAATCTTCCATATCGATTCTTAAAAAATTATTTATTTCTTTAGCTCTTTTAACCAATTCCAAATGCTGCTGATAAGCAAATTCTTCATCGATATCCAAACCCATCTGCGTTGGTTTAACGGATAAATTTGATAGAAGTTTATGTTCAACAATTGCATCATAAACTTTTAGAGCTTTATTTTTTGCTTCAACAGCCTCTTCTTTATTATTAACAGATTCTCCTAAAACATCCATGGTTGCATGGATTCCCCTTGAGTTGAGATCTTTTACAACTCTGACAGCATCTTCCATTTTTTCGCCGGCTATATATCTGCGGGAGAAAAACCCAACAACGGATTTTGGCATAAGTTCCGTCACTGAGACAATAAGTTGATTAATGTACGACACGACGATCTCCTAAAGTGAATTTACTTTTAAAAAGAACAAAAATATTAACTTTAAATTTAACCAACTTTTATATGTTTTCATAACTTAAAAATTGCGAATAACACTTATTCTCCGAGTATCTTTAATAATAAGTTTACTTTTAATTTTAACTCTTCTTTTGTACCGTTGTTTTTAAAAATGAAATCAGCCCTTTTCATTTTTTCTTCATCAGGTATTTGGTTATTCTGTCTCTTTATAAAATCAGTTTCAGATAAATTATCAGATTCTTTTTTTCTTTTCATTCTAATTTTTTCATCAGCAGTAATTAAAACAACATAATCAAATAAATTTTCCATATCAGCTTCATAAATTAATGCTGCTTCGGAAAAAACAATATTATTTTCCATTAGATATTCATCCATCAATTTAATTGTATCGGAAATAACTCTTGGATGAATTATCGAATTAATTTTTAATACATTCTCAGGATAATTAAATACTTCTTCAGCTAAATATTTTCTATTTAATTTTTCACCATCATAAGAATTTTTCCCAAATTCAGAAATAATTTCTTTTTTAACTTCTTTATCATTAACAAGAATTTCTTTCCCTAAATCATCTGCATGAATAACATGATAATTTAATTCTTCAAGGAATTTACAGAATAATGATTTTCCGGAGCCAATTCCTCCCGTAACTGCAACTTTGTATTTTTTCTTTTTGTTCATTTTAATGTGCTTTATTATTTTTACAAATATAAAAAAAAGCGAAGTCTGTTAAATATTAATTTGTTAGACTTCGCTTAAATGTTAAAATATTATAAAATATTATCTCGCGTAATTTATTTTTCTAACCTCTCTAATCACAGTTACTTTTATCTGTCCTGGATATTCCATCTCTTCTTCAATTTTTGCCGCAATATCATGAGATAATTTATCTGCAACTATATCATCAATCTTATCCTGTTCTACTACAACTCTGATTTCTCGCCCGGCCTGAATTGCATAAGTTTTTGCAACTCCTTCAAAAGATTTTGCTAACGCTTCAAGATTTTCAAGACGCTTTACATAACCTTCAAGCGGTTCTCTTCTTGCACCGGGTCTTGCTCCGCTTATAGCATCTGCAGCTTGAACTAAAGGTGCAATAGGACTTTCCATTTCGATATCTTCATGGTGAGAACCAATTGCATTTGCAACTATTGCATTTTCCTTATATTTCTTAGCTAATTCATAACCAAGTAAAGCATGCGGACCTTCAACACTTTTATCAACTGTTTTACCAACATCGTGCAATAATCCGGAACGTTTTGCCAAGTTTGTATCAAGTCCTAATTCAGCAGCCATTATTCCCGTTAAATATGCAACTTCAATGCTGTGCTGTAAAAGATTTTGTCCGTAACTGGAACGATACTTCATTCGTCCGACATGTTTTACTAATTCGGGATGCATATTATGAAGTCCAAGCTGAAGAATAGTATTCTCACCTTCTCTTATTATTTCTTCATCCAATTCTTGTTTTACTTTTTCAACTACTTCTTCAATTCTAGCCGGATGAATTCTGCCATCTACAATTAATCTTTCCAAAGAAATTCTAGCAATCTCTCTTCTGAACTGATCGAATGAAGATAAAATAACAGCTTCAGGAGTATCATCGACAATAACATCAACACCGGTTGCAGCTTCGAAAGCACGAATGTTTCTTCCTTCTTTACCAATTATTCGTCCTTTCATTTCGTCATTTTGAATTTGAACAACCGAAACAGTAGTTTCAATTGAATGGTCTGCAGCAGATCTTTGAATTGCTTGAACGATAACTTTTTGAGCTTCTTTTTTGGCATCTGCTTTTGCTTGATCGTGAAGTTCTTTAATAATATGAGCAACATCAGTTTTAGCCTGATTGACCATATTATCCATAAGCATTTTCTTAGCTTCATCCGAAGTTAAGCCTGAAAGTTTTTCAAGTTTTTGATTTTGTTCAAGTTCAAGTTTTTGAATTTCATTGAACTTAGTTTCCAGAGTTTTTTTGAAATCCTGTAATTCTTTTTCCTGCTGTTTGTTCTCCTTTTCTTTCTTCAGCACTAATTCAAATTTTTTCTCAGTATTTTCTTCTCTGGCAACAAGCTGTTTTTCCAAGTTCTGAAGTTTTTGTCTTTTATGATTTACTTCATTATCGAAATCAACTTTCTTTTTATACCATTCGTCTTTAACCTCAAGTAATTTTTCCCGTTTTATATTGTTAGCTTCTTTTTGTGCATCGGCAATAATTTGTTTAGATCTTTCATCAGCCGCAGCAATACTTCTCTTCCCTAACCTAGAATTAAAATACCATCCTAAATAAAAGAAAATAACAACGAGAACAATCACCATTGGAATTAACAACAATAAGTCAACCATCTTTCCTCCAATGTAGGGATTTATATAAACCGCATCTGTCAATCACACGTAACAAGAAAAACCCAATTTAAGACAGTGTGGGAATCTGCCCGAACGCTTTTTGCTTCCTTCGTTCCGGTTATTAACCGTATTTCCAGCAGGGCTAGACAAGGCCTGCAATAGACGCCGAAAGTCATACTCCCTATTGTTTATGAGTTAGTTTTTCATTTTTACGAGGATTGACAGAGCGGAAACTTGTAATTTTAAGACGGGTCCGACATACTCGGCTCATTTAAGAGAAGCTTTATCTTTTTAACTTTATCAGTAGCCTGGATTAGAAATTCCCTATTTTTATTTTTTTCTATGAACAAATCATATGCAATATTTAAACATGCAATAATCGCAATAGTTTGTGCAGGCTGATCAGGAAGTTCATCCTTAGTCTCTTCCATTACTTTATTAACATAAATAGCAAGCTCTTTTGCTATTTCTTCATTTTCTACTAATAAAGAATATTCTTTGTCAAATATTTTAATTTTAAGCTTCTTTTTATCAGTCATTATGTCATTACCATCCAACTAACAAAATTTTAAGAACTTAAGTGATAGTCAATCCTAGAAATCAATTCTTGAATTCTACCTTTAATTGATTCTCTCTCCTCTAAATTTAATGAATTTTTAGCAATATTTTCACTCTCATCAACTAATCTTTTTAATTCTTCTTCCAAATTCCTAATTCTATTGCTCAAACCATTATTTTCATTTTTTACATTACTGTTTAATTCTTCTAATTCTTTATTTCGTTCATCAACATCTTTTAACTTATGCATCAGAATAGAAATCTGTGTTTGAATTTCACTCAATTCATTTAATAGAATTTCGTGTTTTGTTGATTCCGCCAAATTATTATCCTCTTAATTTCGCGTTAAATTCTTTTGTTACTGCATTAATCAAAGAGGTAAATTCCTTTTCAACTTCTTCTTCTTTTAATGTTTTATTTCTATCATAATATTCTAAAGTGAATGCCATGCTTTTTTTATTTTTTCCGAGCGACTCACTTTCAAATATATCAAATAAAGAAACTGATTTAAGTAAACCCGAACCATTTTTTAAAATAAAATTTTCAACTTTATTATATTCAATTTCATTATCAAAAATAAATGCAAAATCTCTAATTACTTTCGGGTACTTTAAAGGTTCTACAAATTTTTTCGATTCAGGTTCCACTTTTGCTAATGCTTCGAGATCAAACTCAAAACAATAAACTTCTTGTGAAATATCAAAATGATTAAGAACTGTTTTATTTACTTTTCCGCCTGTTCCAATCGTATCTTTTTTATGAATTTTACTAAAAGTATATTCATAAATTTTTTCTGACTGATTATTATATGAATCATTTAAAACATTGTCAAGCGAAAATTTTCTAATAAATGAATTTATATAACCTTTTAATGAATAGAAATCGAAATATTTTTCCTCATTATTCCACTCTTTTTGACTCTCTTTTCCTGTTAAAACAAGTATTAATCTCTTAGATTCTTCAAAATCTTTAAAACTTTCAATGGATTTTTCATTTAAACGGTTAAAAATATTTCCTACTTCAAACAACATTAAATCTTTTTCGCCGACTTTAATATTTTTTGAAACTGTCAGCAAAGCACTTGTTAAAAGTGAAGTTCTCAAGTGAGACATTTCCATACTTTGCGGATTTAATACATGAACCGGATTTCCTGTCAGTGATGCAATTGATTCACTTTGTAGAGGATTATTTATCATTTCAAAAAAACCGAGTGAATTTGCTGCATACTTTATATTATCAACAAATTCTGATTCGTCATGTTTTTCGCCGAGAGTAATATTTAATTTTAGAAACTGCAGGAATATTTTCGTAACCATAAATTCTTGCAATTTCTTCTATAACATCTATTTCACGTTCAATATCAGGTCTGTACGTCGGAATTTTTAAATGAATCTCTTCACCGGATTCTAGAATAGTTTCAAATCCGAGTCTTTCAAAAATATTTTTAATTTTTTCTTCAGAAATATCATAACCTAAAACTTTTTTTGTTCTGGAAATTCTGAACCGGACTTCCCTTTTATTTATTTTTTTAGGATAAACATCAATAGTACCTTCAGCAATTTCACCGGAAGAAATATCTTTAATTAATTGAACTGCTCTTTCAGCAGCTACAACAGTTCCGTTCGGATCAACACCTCTTTCAAATCTATAAGATGCTTCGGAGGATAATCCTAAGTTGCGAGCAGTTTTTCTTATACTGCTGCTGTTGAAATGTGCACTTTCAATTAATATATTTTTAGTTGCATTATTGATTTCTGAATTTTCACCTCCCATGACTCCGGCAACTGCAATATTTTTTTCAGCATCGCAAATCATTAATGTATCTTTGGGAAGTTTTCTTTCTTTAGAATCGAGAGTTGTAAATGTTGTTTCGTCAAGAGTACTTTGAACAATTATTTCATGGTTTTTTAATAAATCCAAATCAAATGCATGTAAAGGCTGGCCAAGTTCAAACATTACATAATTTGTTGCATCAACAATATTATTTATTGGTCTAAGACCAACATTTAAAAGTCTTTTCTTTAAGCCAATCAGGTGATTCTTTAATTTCAATATCTTTTATCACCTTAGCTGAATAACGCGGGCAGTTTTTTTCATCAATAATTTTTACAGTTGCTAAGTCTTTTATTTTTTCAGTTGATTCTGTAAAAACTATTTCGGGCAAATTTAATTCCAGATCATAAATTGCAGCTAAGTCTCTTGCAACACCAATATGCGAAAGTGCATCGGGACGGTTCGGTGTTATGGCAATTTCCATAATAACATCATTTAAATCTAAAGCTTTTGAAATTGGAATTCCGGTTTCTTGAAAATCTTCCAAAACCATTATTCCAGAATGATCTTCACTTAAATCCAGTTCATCTTCGGCACATATCATTCCATACGATTCAATTCCCCTAATCTTTGCTTTTCCAATTTTAAAATTTCCTTTCGGAACAACAGCACCGACTTTTGCAAAAACAACTTTTTGATTTGCTTCTACGTTTGGAGCACCGCAAATAACCTGGAAATCTTCTTTACCATCGGAAACTGTGCATAAGGAAAGTTTATCAGCATTGGGATGCTTTGATTTTTCTTTTACAAATCCAACTACAAAATTTTTATAAACCTCATTTTGATCAATGTAATTTTCAACTTCTAACCCGGACATGGTTAATTTTGCAATAATATCCTGAGTTGGTATTCCATCTAAGTTAATGTATTCTTTGAGCCAGTTTAATGAAATTTTCAATTTAAGATCTCCAAATCAGAACTGTTTTAAAAATCTAATATCATTATCAAAATAATATCTTATATCAGGTATTCCGTATTTTAATAAACCAATTCTTTCAATACCCATTCCGAATGCATAGCCGGTAAATTTTTCGGAATCATACTTAACATAATTAAATACGTTTGGATCAACCATTCCGCAGCCTAAAATTTCCAGCCAACCGGAATATTTACAAACTCTGCATCCTTCACCTTTGCACAAAAAGCAGGTGATATCCATTTCCGCACTCGGTTCGGTAAAAGGGAAAAAACTTGGTCTGAATCTATATTTTAAATCCTCACCATAAAATTGTTTTGCAAATGAAACCAAAGTTCCTTTTAATTCTGCAAAAGTAACATCGGTATCCACATACAAACCTTCAACCTGATGAAACATGCAGTAACTTCTTGCATTTATTGCTTCGTTTCTATACACCCGTCCAGGCATAATTGCTCTAACCGGAGGTTTTTTGTTTTCCATTACTCTTATTTGTACAGGTGAAGTATGAGTTCTTAAAAGAAATTTATCGCTTATAAAAAACGTATCCTGCATATCTCTTGCCGGATGATCCGGCGGAAAGTTTAATGCTTCAAAGTTATAATAATCGGATTCAAGCTCAGGACCTTCATATACTGAGAATCCCATTCCTTTAAAGATGTTTTTTATTTCATCCAGAGTTTGAGTTAAGATATGTCTGCTTCCAATCACTTTATCAAATGAAGGAAGAGTTAAATCCAACTTAATTGAAGATGTTTTTCCCGAAGATTCGATTCTATCTTTTAAATCATGAAATCGATTTGTTACAGAGTTTCTGAATTCATTTAAAGCTTTACCTAATAAAGGTTTCTCTTCTTTTGATGCATTTTTTAATTCATCAAACAACTTGGAGACGATTCCATTCCTGCTGAGATATTTTACTCTAAATTCTTCTAACTGGTTTGAATTTGCAACTTTGGAAATTTCCTCGGATAAGGTGGATTCAATTTCTTTTATTTTTTCAGTAAGCATTATCGGTGATCCAATTATTTAAAATAATACCCTCCTGGATATTATAATAAATAAACAAGAGGGTAACTTAAATTAATTTACAGCAAACTTTACAACTTCGGAAAATGCTGCAGGATTTTCAACGGCTAAACTTGCAAGTACTTTTCTATTCATAACAACACCCTTAGTATCGAGTGCGTGAATTAATCTTGAATAAGTAGTACCGTTAGCTCTTGCAGCAGCATTTATTCTTACAATCCATAATTGTCTGAATGTTCTCTTTTTTAATTTTCTATCTCTGTAAGAATGCAGCCAGCCTTTTTCTACATGATTTTTAGCAATCGTATAAACTTTACTTCTTGCACCCCAATAACCTTTAGCACTAGCTAATATTTTTTTCTTTCTTTTATGAGATGCTACTTTATTTTTTGAACGTGGCATTTTTCTATTCCCTTTTTACTTTAATTAATCATTCTCTTAACTCTTTGAGCATCAGATTCAGAAACCAGAGTTCCACTTCTGAGTTTTCTTTTTCTCTTAGTACTTTTCGAAGTCAAAATATGACTTTTATATGCTTTTTTTCTTTTGTATTTGCCAGTAGCGGTTTTCTTAAAAGTCTTAGATGCACCACTGTTGCTTTTCATTTTTGGCATAAGGCATTCCTAATTTATTTCTTTTTTGATTTTAATTTTACCTGCGGAACGAGGATAGTACTCATATTTCGTCCTTCCATTTTAATCGGAGTTTCAACTTTTGAGATATCCTCTAATTGTTCAATAAATTTCTGAAGAAGTTCTTCACCCTGTTCGGTGTAAGCCATTTCCCTTCCTTTAAACATAACTACAACTTTTACTTTATTACCTTCTTCAATAAAATTAACCGCATGTTTAACTTTAAAGTCAAAATCGTGTACATCCGTGTTAGGATGAAGCCTGATTTCCTTTTAAAGTAGAAACCTGTTGATTTTTCTTTTGTATTTTTTCTCTTTTCTGTTGCTCGTATTTAAATTTTCCAAAATCAATAACTTTACAAACAGGCGGTTTTGCCTGCGGAGCTATTTCAACCAAATCCAATCCTCTGTCTTGAGAAACCTTTAATGCATCTCGAACAGTAAAAATTCCCAGTTGACTACCATCTACATCAATAACTCTAACCTTAGGGGCTCTGATATCTTCGTTTACCCTAACTTCATCTTTTTTGGCGATATGCTACCTCTCTAATTTGTTTCGTAATATTTTGAATTAATCTCATCCTGTAATTTATCAATAAATTCGTTTAAAATTAAAGAACCAAGGTCGCCTTTTTTGTGTTTTCTAACAGAAATATTGCCTGCATTCTGCTCTTTTTCGCCTAATACCAGCATATAAGGGACTTTTTGGGTTTCCCAGTCTCTAATTTTATACCCTACTTTTTCATTTCTATCATCAAATTCAACACGAATTTTATTTTCTTTTAATTTATTAAAAACACTTTGAGCATAATCAATATAATTCTGTGATAAAGGAATTACAACAACCTGAAGTGGAGCTAACCACAATGGAAACTCACCTGCATAATGCTCAATTAAAACACCTATAAATCTTTCTAGTGAACCAAAAGGTGCACGATGAATTACAACAGGTCTGTGTTTTTGACCATCGCTTCCGGTATATTCTAAATTAAATCTTTCCGGCATTACATAATCAATCTGGACTGTACCAAGCTGCCATCTTCTTCCAAGTACGTCTTTAACCATAAAATCTATTTTGGGTCCGTAAAAAGCTGCTTCGCCTTCTTCAACATGATATTTTAACTTCATCAAGTCGGCAGCTTCTTGAATTTCTTTTTGAGCTTTATCCCACAGACTTAAATCCCCGCCGTATTTTTCTATATTATCATCTCTGAATGATAATTGAGTTTCAAAATCTTTAAATCCCATTTGGGAAAATACAGTTTGAATTAAATCAATTACATCACAGACTTCATCTTTTAATTGATCTTGACGAACAAACATATGTGAATCATCAACAGCAAATGAACGAACGCGTGTAAGGCCGTTGAGTTCCCCTGATTGTTCATATCTATAAACAGTTCCGAATTCTGCATATCTAATTGGAAGATCTCTATAACTCCTTGGTTTAGAAAGATAAATTTGAAAATGATGAGGACAATTCATCGGTTTCAATAAATATTCTTCTTTACCATCTTCTAAAGTAATCGGAGGAAATTGACTGTCTGAATAATATGGATAATGTCCGCTGGTTTTATATAATTCTATATTTCCAATATGCGGAGTAATTACAGGCTGATATCCTCTTTTCCTTTGTTCTTCTCTAAGATAATTTTCCAGAGTTTCTCTTAAAACAGTTCCTTTCGGAAGCCAAATGGGTAAACCGGTTCCAACAGCAGGAGTAATTAAAAATATTCCTAATTCTTTTCCTAATTTTCTATGATCTCTTTTTTTTGCTTCTTCCAGTTTTTCAAGGTATTCATCGAGCATTTTCTTTTTAGGAAAAGAAATTCCATAAATTCTTTGAAGCTGTTTGTTATGCTCATCTCCGCGCCAATATGATCCGGAAATATTTAATAATTTTACATATTTAATTTTGCCGGTATTGGGTAAATGCGGACCACGGCATAAATCAACGAAGTCACCTTCTTTATAAATGCTAATATCTTCTGCATTCTCATCTATTTCTGAAAGAATCTCAATCTTATAATTATCACCTTTTTTCTCAAAGAAATCTACTGCGTCTTTTTTCGATAAATCTTGTCTGACAAATTCATCATTTCTTTTAGATATTTCAGCCATTTTATTTTCAATGGTTTTTAGATCATCTTCGCTTAAATGAGTATTGATATCAATATCATAATAAAAACCGGATTCAATAGCGGGACCAACTCCAAATTTTGCTTCAGGATATAATTCTTGAATAGCATGAGCCATCAAATGAGAAGTTGAATGCCAATAAACTTCTTTACCTTTTTCATCATTAAAAGTTAAAAAGTTAACAACCGAATTCTGGTTTATCGGATTGTCAAGATCTTTGACTAATCCATTAACTTCAACAGCCAAAGCATCTTGAGCTAGCCTGGGAGAAATAGATTCGGCAATTTGATAACCTTTGATTCCTTTATCAAACTCTTTAGTGTTCCCGTCCGGGAATGTAATTTTAACTTTATCCATAACCTTAAATTAAATAAAAAAAATCGGAGTTTTCTCCGACTATGTGGGCTCTAGAGGATTCGAACCTCTGACCTTCTGCACGTCAAGCAGACGCTCTAACCAACTGAGCTAAGAGCCCGCTTAATAAAATAAAAGTGAAATCTTATTTTTTATTAACGTACATCTTTTAGTACCGAGGGCCGGACTCGAACCGGCACGGGTAAAACACCCACAGGATTTTAAGTCCTGTGCGTCTACCAATTCCGCCACCCCGGCGTCATAAATACTTTTTAAGAACTCTTTTCCGCTTCCGGATTTTAAATACTTTCCTTTTTCCCGGGCATCTTTTCTTGTCACAAATTCTTCCTTATAAATCAATTTAAATGTTTTATAAGGCTTTGTTGTTTTATTATATCCTTTATTATGCTCTTTAAGTCTTCTATTTATATTATTCGTTAATCCAACATAAATATAATTACGATTTAGACTTTTTATAGCATAAGTATAAAACATAATATTTTGGCGTCTACCAACTTGCCTGCCGGCAGGCAGGTTCCGCCACCCCGGCGTCAGAAAATACTTTTTAAGAACAAATAGTAAATTTTAATTAAGTTCTCTAAAAAACTTAATTTAGCGTGTAAATATAGATAATTGCTAATTTCTATGCAAGAAATTAAACCAGTTTACCTAAAAATTAAGTTATATAATTGTTTTGCAATATCTTAAAGCAATTTTGAATTATAAATAATTCTTTCTATTCTAAAATATAGTTATTTCTCGCAATCAAGAAAAAATAAATGCGTTTTCTTTTAAGTGATGTTTCAATGCTAAATATCAAATAAATTTTTATTTTATTTTTTACTTAAATCCAATTTGTTATTTTATAAATCCGGCATACACTTTGTCAATTGGCCGACAAATTTTGGTAGTTAAAATTTTATAATTCATATTAAAGAAAAATTAGGAGCCAAAATTGGAAAATAAAAAAAATGAAAATGATTCAGTCGATAAGTCATATCAAGAATGGAATGAACAAGTTTACAGGAAGTTTCTTTTAAAAGCTCCTGAGAGATTAAATGAATTTACAACTGCATCATTCACTAAAGTTGAACCACTATATTTCTCAAGTAAAATTAATCAAGATAACTTTAATGAAAAGATAGGATTTCCCGGGGTATTCCCTTTTACCAGAGGAATACAGCCTACAATGTACCGCGGCAGATTGTGGACGATGCGCCAGTATGCTGGTTTTGGAACTGCTAAAGAATCAAATGAAAGATACAGATATTTATTAGATCAAGGTCAATCCGGATTATCTGTTGCATTCGATCTTCCTACACAAATTGGTTATGACAGCGATGATCCAATTTCTTATGGTGAGGTAGGAAAAGTTGGTGTTGCAATTGATACTTTAGCAGATATGGAAACTTTGTTCGATAAAATTCCATTAGATAAAGTTTCAACTTCAATGACAATAAACGCTCCGGCTTCTGTTTTATTAGCAATGTACATTGCTGTTGCTGAAAAACAAAATGTAACAAAAGATAAAATCAGCGGAACAATTCAAAATGATATTTTAAAAGAATACATTGCGAGAGGGACTTATATTTATCCGCCTAAACCTTCAATGAGATTAATTACCGATATCTTTGATTATTGTGCAAAAGAAGTTCCGAAGTGGAATACAATTTCCATTTCAGGGTATCATATTAGAGAAGCCGGTTCTACTGCAGCACAAGAGGTTGGATTTACTTTAGCAAACGGAATTGCTTATGTAAATGCTGCAATAAAAGCCGGGTTAAATGTGGATAATTTTGCTAAAAGACTTTCATTCTTTTTTAATGCTCATAATGATTTATTGGAAGAAGTAGCAAAATACAGAGCCGCCAGAAGATTGTGGGCAAAAATTATGAAGGAAAGATTTGAAGCAAAAAATACTAAAAGCATGATGTTAAGATTTCACACTCAAACTGCAGGTTCTACCTTAACAGCTCAGCAAGTAGATAATAATATTGTTAGAGTAACAATTCAGACTCTGGCCGCAGTTCTCGGCGGAACCCAAAGTCTTCATACTAACTCAAAAGATGAAGCGCTCGCCCTACCTACTGAAAATTCGGTTCGTGTTGCTTTACGTACTCAGCAAATTGTTGCTCATGAAAGCGGAGTTGCAAATACTATCGATCCGCTTGCCGGTTCATATTATGTTGAATCATTAACCGATCAAATAGAAAATGAAGCTAAAGAATATATTGATAAAATTGATGCAATGGGCGGAATGATTGAAGCGATTGAATCCGGTTATGTGCAGAAAGAAATTCAAGACGCCGCTTATAGATTTGAAAAAGAAATGGAAGCAGGAGATAAAATTGTGGTTGGTGTTAATAAATTCCAAACCAAAGAAGATGAGTATAAAGATCTTTTAAAAATTGATATGAAAGTTCAGGAAGAACAAATTAAATTTTTGACTAAAATTAGAAATGAAAGAAACAATTCCGAAGTAGATGAAAAATTAAAATCATTAAGCGAAGCAGCAACAAATGATTCAAATTTAATTCCTTATATAATTGATGCAGTAAAATCTTATGCAAGCGTTGGAGAAATATGCAACGCAATGAGAAAAGTTTTTGGTGAATATAAGGAACATGTAGTTATTTAATTAATAATTAAGAGTTTGTTATGAACATTACACATATAGAACACATAGGAATTGCAGTTAAAAATTTATCCGAAGCAATTAAATATTATGAAAATGTTTTAGGTTTAAAATGTTATGAGATTGAAGAAGTAAAAGATCAAAAAGTTAAAACCGCATTTTTCCAGGTTGGTCAAACAAAGATTGAACTTCTAGAATCAACTGATGCAGAAGGACCTGTTGCAAAATTTATTGATAAAAAAGGTGAAGGAATACACCACATAGCATTTGCAGTTAAGAATTTATCCGAAGCTTTAGAAAATGCAAAATCAAAAGGCATTAGATTAATTGATGAAAATCCCAGAAAAGGAGCGGAAAAATTGAGCATAGCTTTTATGCATCCGAAATCAACATTTGGAGTTTTAACGGAACTATGTGAAAAACCAATTTAGAAATATAATGTTATAAATATCCAACCAATTTCTTTTAAGGGGAGAAAATGGCTATTCAAAATAAAATTAAAGAGTTAATGGAACTCCGCAATCAAGCCAGGCTTGGCGGCGGGGAAAAACGAATCGATGCGCAGCATAAAAAAGGAAAACTTACTGCCAGAGAAAGGCTTGAACTGCTTTTAGACGAAGGCAGTTTTGAAGAGTTTGATATGTTCGTATCACACCGGAGCATAGACTTTGGACTTGATAAAGAAGCATATTTATCAGATGGAGTTGTCACCGGTTACGGAACAATAGACGGCAGATTAGTTTATGTTTTTTCGCAGGATTTTACGGTTTTCGGAGGCTCACTCTCTGAAATGTATGCACAGAAGATCTGTAAAGTAATGGATAAAGCAATGAAAGTAGGTGCTCCCGTTATTGGGATAAATGACAGCGGCGGAGCACGAATTCAGGAAGGAGTTAAAAGTCTAGGCGGATATGCAGATATTTTTCAAAGAAATATATTAGCTTCAGGAGTAGTACCTCAAATTTCTGCAATATTCGGACCATGTGCTGGAGGAGCTGTTTACTCCCCTGCTCTCACGGATTTTATAATTATGTCCAAAGCCATAAGCTATATGTTTGTTACC
Source organism: uncultured Ignavibacteria bacterium (assembly GCA_963713505.1). Classification (GTDB taxonomy): domain Bacteria; phylum Bacteroidota; class Ignavibacteria; order Ignavibacteriales; family Ignavibacteriaceae; genus CAVQMC01. The sequence goes on from CAVQMC010000020.1 coordinate 385,743, forward strand.
GGACCAAAAGTAGTTAAAACAGTAACTGGAGAAGAAGTATCAGATGAAGAACTTGGAGGAGCATCTATTCATTCTACAAAATCCGGTGTTGCTCATTTTGTTGCCGAAAATGAAAGCGAAGGTATTTTATTAATAAGAAAACTACTTTCATATTTGCCTCAGAATAATCTTGAAGATCCTCCGGTAACAAAATGTGATGATCCTATTGATAGACTTGAGGACAGGTTAAATGAAATCATTCCTGAAAATACAAACAAGCCTTACGATGTAAAAGATATTATTGAATCTATTGTTGATTACAGCGAATTCTTAGAGATCCAAAGAAATTATGCACCTAATATTGTTGTCGGGTTTGCAAAGTTTAATGGAGTACCCGTTGGTATAGTTGCTAATCAGCCAAATTATTTAGCCGGAGTTCTTGATATAAATGCTTCACGAAAAGCAGGCAGGTTTGTTAGATTTTGTGATTCATTCAATATACCTATTGTAACTTTGGTTGATGTTCCCGGTTTTCTTCCCGGAACAGCTCAAGAATATGGTGGAATAATTATTCATGGTGCAAAATTATTATTTGCATACGGTGAAGCAACAGTTCCTAAAATTACAATCATATTAAGAAAAGCATACGGCGGAGCTTATGATGTTATGAGTTCAAAACATCTTAGAGGCGATATAAATTATGCCTGGCCTGGAGCCGAAATTGCAGTAATGGGCCCAAAAGGGGCAATCGAAGTTCTTCACCATAGACAATTAAATTTAATTGAGGACACTGCAGAAAGAATTGAATTCTTAAAACAAAAAGAAGAAGATTACAGAAAGAAATTTGCAACTCCTTATGTTGCTGCAAAATATGGTTACATTGATGATGTAATTGAACCAAGAAATACCAGGTTCAGAATAATTAGAGCGCTCCAAATGTTAGCTACTAAAAAGGATATAAATCCTCCGAAGAAACATTCAAACATGCCTTTGTAGGAGGAATATAAAATGATTATCCAACCAAATATTGTTAATGATACATTAAAAACTGCATCAGATACAACGAAACTTATTAATGAAATTTCTTTTGATCCTTCAAAAATCATTGAGAATAATGGAATACTTATTTCGGTTGTAGGTTATGTTGTAGTTTTTATTGCATTACTGCTTTTGTATTTAGTGTTTACAAGAGTTACAAAATTTTTAGAAAGCAGTGTAAGAAAAAGATTAAAAAAATCCGGAAAAATAGTTGAATCGGAAAAAAAAGACATTAGTGTTTCCGGTGAAATTAATGCTGCAATATCAACAGCATTGTATTTGTATTTCGAAGAAATACACGACTACGAAAATACAGTTCTTACTATAAAAAAAGTTCAAAGGCCTTATTCTCCATGGAGTTCAAAAATCTACGGTCTTCGAGAATTTCCTAAAAGAAAATAATCAGTGAGAAAATCATGAAAAAATATAATTTTATTATACAAGGAAATGATTACCAAGTTGAGATATTAAGTGTAGAAGATAACATTGCCGAAGTAGATGTAAATGGATCTGTTTATCAAGTAGAAATTAAGCAAGATGTAAAAACAACTAAAACCCCAAAATTAGTTAGACCAAAAGTTGAGCCTTCCTCTGAAGCTGATAAAAAGAAAACCAGTAAACCTTCCGATAAAAAAGGAACCGGTGTTATAAAAGCACCTTTACCCGGAATTATTCTAAGCATAAATGTTAAAGTCGGTGATGAAGTAAAAATTGGCGATAGACTTTTAGTGATGGAAGCTATGAAAATGGAAAATAATATTAATGCAGATGCAAACGGAAAAATCTCAGCAATAAAAATTAATCAAGGTGATTCTGTTCTTGAAGGTGATGTATTAGTTGAGATTGAGGTTTAATTATGGAAGGGTTAAAGCAGTTTCTAGAATTTACAGGCTTCGCCAATGTAACTATAGGTCACATAGTAATGATTTGTGTCGGATTGATTTTTATTTATTTGGCAATTAAAAAAGAATATGAACCCTTGTTATTAGTTCCAATAGGATTTGGAATTTTGATTGGCAACATACCTTTTGTTGAAAACGTTGGTTTGCAATTGGGAATTTACGAAAGCGGTAGTGTAATGAATTATCTTTATTACGGAGTTTTAAAAGGAATTTATCCCCCGCTTATTTTTCTCGGTATTGGTGCAATGACTGACTTTTCGGCATTGTTATCAAATCCCAAATTATTGTTACTTGGAGCAGCCGCACAAGTCGGAATATTTTTTACTTTCTTAAGTGCTTTATCTTTAGGGTTTTCAGTTAATCAGGCTGCTTCAATTGGAATTATCGGCGGAGCAGATGGACCAACTGCAATATTTTTATCTTCAAGACTTGCTCCTGAACTTATTGGTCCGATTGCTATTGCAGCTTATTCTTATATGGCTTTGGTTCCGGTAATCCAGCCTCCGATTATGAAATTATTAACTTCTAAAGAAGAAAGATTAATAAGAATGAAACCGCCAAGAGCAGTTTCAAAAATAGAAAAACTTGCTTTTCCTGTTGTCGGCTTTATTCTAACCACATTTATATCACCCGGTGCTTTACCATTATTAGGAATGTTGTTCTTCGGAAATATTTTAAAAGAATCCGGAGTTACTAAAAGACTTGGAGATACCGCAAGGACTTCTATGATAGATATTGTAACAATATTATTAGGTTTGACAGTCGGTGCATCAACACAGGCAACAACTTTTTTAACACCGCAATCTCTTTTAATATTTGTACTTGGTGCAATTTCTTTTGCTGTTGCAACGGCAGGAGGTGTAATGTTTGCAAAAGTTATGAATAAATTTTTAAAAGAAGGAAATAAAATAAATCCTTTAATTGGATCGGCTGGAGTCTCCGCTGTCCCAGATAGTGCAAGAGTTTCTCAAATGATGGGATTAAAAGAAGATCCGACAAATCATCTTTTAATGCATGCAATGGCTCCAAATGTTGCGGGAGTAATTGGAAGTGCAGTTGCTGCGGGAATTTTAATGGGATTTTTAATGCATTTATTATAAGCTTAGAAATTTCTCTTTATAAGGCGAAAATTGCAATTTTGTGCGATTTTCGTCTTTTTTTATTATTTTTTAAAGATTTATACCGTATTGGAAATCAAATTTTAATAAAAATTTATTGACAGTTAATTTTTTTTTATTAACTTATACTATTGCTAAAGCTAATTTCTGAGGAAGATCTAATTTTAAGTTCGAGGGCTATAAGAATTTAAAAACAAAAAATTAATTGCTATGCTAAAAGCATTTCTTAGAGATTTTATTCTCAAAGGAATAATATTTTTTATTCCAATTGCTTTCGTTATTGTATTTTTAACTGCCGAAAGAACTTTGTCAATAAAATCCGAAAATTTATATCATATAGATAAAGGTTTGATCTATAAAGGTATATCGAATGTTCCATTTACAGGCAGAGTAGTGGATACTCTTCAAGGAAAAATACTCACCTATGATGTTAAAAATGGCTTGAAAAACGGTTTATTTAAAGTTTCAAATAAGGATGGAAGAATAAGCTATTTAGGCCAGATCAGAAAGAATAAAAATAATGGAAAATGGACTTACTTTTATAGTAATGGTAATATTGAATCTGTAGGATATTTTAAAAACGACAAACTTCAGGGTGAGTGGAAATGGTATTTTAATGATGGTTCACTCAAATCAAAAGGATTTTATGTAAATGGTAAGAAAGAAGGAAAATGGATAATTAATGGTCCTTACGGAAATTTACAAGCAATAGCATATTTTCATAATAACAAACAAACATATTTAATTTCAATTCAATTACCAAAATCAATTTAATTCTTACAGCTATAATAAGAATTAATTTAAAAGCCCTAAGCATATATTTGATAATAATTTATATGTTAGCTTTTGAATTATTTTCAAAAGAATACACTTTACTTTTTCCATGTAGTTAATTTAACTAAATTCATTTTTACACCGCAATGAGGGCATCTTAATATAACAAGACTTTTTACCGGAATAGTTAATCTGCAATTCGGACATATAGCAAATCTGCATTTTTTAGTCTGATATTGATCCTCTATTTCGTCTAAATACACTTTTTGCGATAATTCTTCTGAATCCTTTTGATAGTTCGCTTCTATGTACGGACTGACTTCCGCATTTTGGACAAGATTTCGGTTTTTGTTTAATGAAACTGACCGACCATACATTTCCGCAATGGGAACATTGAAATTTTCTTGCTTCCACATTTTTCCCCTTCTATAATTATTTAACATTTAATATTTCTTTTACTTTTTAGTAATGTTTTCAAGTCTGTAAATATTTTCAAGAATTTCACTCAGCTTTTCTTTTAATATCAAAGATTGTTCCTTTAAACTCTTAATAGCTTCGTCTTTCTGCATTTTATTCATGACACTATTTTCAAGCTGCCAAGGAACCGTATAATTTCTATCTATATCAAGTTTATTCATTTTTAGTAATGAATTATTAAATGCAGCCTTTTTATTTTGGCCTTTATTTATATAAATGTAGCTCATTTAATTATTTTACCTATATATTTTATGTTACTTTTAATGTAAATTTTACAGGGACTAAAACTTGTACTTTAACCGGTTTACCTCTTTGTTTACCGGGTTTAAATTTTGTTGATTTAACAGCTTCCATTGCTACTTCATCACAACCTCCGCCAATTCCTTTCATACATTCAACTTTAATAACTTTTCCTTCTTCATCCACAAATGCTTTTATATATACTTTCCCTTCTATTCCAGCTCTTTTAGCAATCTCCGGATATTTTATTTTTTCCTGAATAGCTGCTATACCTCCAATTGGCTCAGGCATTTCTTCAACCGCAACAAAATAAACCTGTTCAGCCTCAACTTCCTTTTTTTCAATTCTTTTAGGAGGTGGCGGTGGATTTACTTCAGCTTTTAGATCCAACTCAGAGCTTACAATATCTATATCTTTCAGAACCTCGTCAGAAGGTGCCTGAATAAGAATCACCGGTTGTTTAGGAGGCGGTGGTGGTAATTTCTCAATCTTTGTTTGAACTATATCTTCGACCCTGAATAATTCTTGTGATTTAAAGGTGATACTTTTTTCTGTTTCAATATTAGGAAAATATTTAAACGAAAGAATTAAAAAGGTCAAAGAAATCATAATACTGATTTCAAAAACAATTTTATAATGATATTTAATTTCCGGTTTTTTTAGAATCTTCATTATTCCCATTTTAACCTCTCTTAATCAGTATAAAAACTTAATTAAGAAAGCCTCAGCTTAGGATTACGTTAACAGTTTAAATTTAAAAAGGGCAATTAGTATAGATTACTTTTTTCTATTACTAAACCAGTCGCTGCTTTTTATTAATTTGTTATTAACCAAAGCGTTAATATTGTCAGAAACTGTCCCGTGAACATTTTCATAGACATCAATCCCAGCTTCTCTAAAAATTCGAAAAGCATTGGGATAACAGCGACCGGTTACAATAGCTTGAACATCCTGGCTTACAATTAAGTGAGCTCCGAATATTTCAGATCCGCTTATTGATTTTTTGTGAGGATTTGTTACAAATGAAAAATTATTCGGTTCTTTAGAATCAACAATGATAAAATAATTAGTTTCACCGAAATGATTCGTAATTTCAGAATTTATGTCAGCATCTTTAGCTGTTATTGCAATCTTCATTTGATTGGTTCCTTTCATAATTAAGGAACCAAAAATTAAACCATAGTTTTTTATTGATAAATTTTAATATTTTCTTATCATTAGGTTTTTTTAAAAATTATTGCCGTTGCATTTTTGAAATAAGAAATTTGTACGTTGTTTCATTTTTGCAAATTTGAAAGGCTGGTTATATCAGGCCAAGTTTCTTCATTTTCCGCCATAAAGTAGTTTTGTTTATTCCCAATTCTTTAGCAGTTTTAGTTCGATTACCTTTGTTTTTTTTAAGGACTCCCAAAATTAAATTTTTCTCTGCATTTTTCAACAATACCTTGTCGGAAATGTCCTCAAATGTATAATTCTTTTTTTCTAAAGCCGGCCAAATTCTTTCCGGTAAATGTTCGGTTTCAATAACTTCTGAATGACAAACAACAAAAGCATGTTCTATTGCATTTTCCAGTTCTCTTATATTCCCCGGCCATTCATATTTTTGAAGTAAATTAAAAGCTGAAGAAGATATTCCTTTAATTTTTTTATTAAACTTGTTATTAAATTTATTTAGAAAATAATTTACTAGATCCGGCAAATCTTCTAATCTTTCTTTTAATTTAGGTAATTTGATATTTATTACATTTATCCTGTAAAAAAGATCTTCTCTAAATCTTCCTTGATTAACTTCTTCTTCTAAATTCTTATTAGTTGCGGTTAGTAATCTTGCATTTAAGTTTAAAGTTTTAGTGCCTCCTACTCTTTCAAATTGACGATTTTCCAAAACTCTTAAAAGTTTTACCTGAATTGTCGGTGAAATGTCCCCTATTTCATCCAGAAAAAGTGTGCCTTCACCGGCAAGTTCAAATCTACCCGGTTTAGATTGAATTGCACCAGTGAATGCTCCCTTTTCATGTCCGAATAATTCACTTTCTAATAAAGTTTCAACAAATGCATTGCAATTTATTGCTACGAAAGGAGATGACTTTCTATTGCTGTTTAAGTGAATTGTTCTTGCAACTATTTCTTTTCCTGTTCCGCTGTCTCCTGTAATTAAAACAGTACTGTCACTTTCAATGACATTTTGCATAAGTTCATAAACATTCTGCATAGCTTTACTTGAACCAATGATATTTTTGAACCTAAATTTATCCTCTAATTGTGATGATAAATTTTTTATCTCACTTATATCTTGAAAAGTAGTTACTACACCAATAATTTGTTTTTCTGAATTAAAAAGCGGAACTATATTTATTCTTATTGGAACTTTCAATCCATCTTTTTTAGTTAAAAAAACTTCTTGAGCTGCGGTTGAAATACCGTTTTCAAGTGGTTCTTTAAGTTTATTTTTTTCACTCAATGGAGGATTCAGTTTTAAAATTTCCCAATACTTTTTACCAACTGCTTCATCAGTTTTATAGCCTGTTATTCTTTCACTTGCAAAATTAAAGGACGTAATTTCATAATCTGTATTGATTGTTAATGTACCTTCAATCCGGTTATTAAAAATAGCTTCTAATTTATTTTTTTGATCAAGCATTTCTTTATTTTTTTCTTTAAGCTCTTTTAACAGTTCAATCATTTCAATTGTATCTCTAAAAACTAATAATACTCCTATCAATCCTTTATCATAATGATGCAACGGCGAAATAGAAACCATCATATTTTTAATTTTATCACCGGCACATTTAATATCGATAGATAAATTAGAAAAACTGCTGCCTTCAATTAAAGCCTTTTCAAAATATTGAGATATATCTTCAGTTATTGGATATTAAACTGGTAATATTTTTTTGTAGGATTTCTTCTTCAGAAAAGTTTGTAATTCTTTGTGCGGATTCGTTAAAGACAATAATATTTTTGTCTTTATTAATAACTGCTATCCCGTCCGGTGCAGCAAAAGCTAAATTATTTTCGAATTGGGATTCTTCAGTTTCCATGAAAAATTCCCCTTGTTTTTATTAGATAATTGTAATGAAAATTTTCATTAAATAGTAGTTTAAATTTTTGTTAGAGGCAACCTTTATTAAAGATTGCAATTATTGTTTATAAGCAATAAATGATAAATTAAATTATTTGGGTAAAAATTTTTCCTAAATTGAAAGTAGATTTTTTCTTATTTGATAATTATCGGAAAAGATATATTTGATCTTCTATAAAAAATAGTCAATTATTAACAAAAGACTTATATTTTCAGTGGTACATTATTTGATATAAACTAAGATTAAAACTAATACTGTATTGATAATCTAGTATTCTATGGAATCAAAATTCATTTCTTCAAAAATTTCAAAAATTATTTTTATAATATTTACAATCATTTCGATTGTAATTGCAGTATTAGGCCTTCAAATTTTCAATAGAGAAAATAAAAATGAAATCATTAAAGCAAAAGCTGTAATTACTTCAATTTCAGAGGTTAAAAGAAATCAAATAATAAATTGGTTTAATAGACAAATTAACAATGCAGCTGAAATTACTAACAGAAATGATTTTTCCGGGATAATTGAAAATATTTTAACTAACACCTCACCTTCTCAAAATTCTTATGATTCAGAATTATTAGTAAATAAAATAAAGGAACTTCTTCATACTAAATCTTTTTGTGTACTAAATCTGAATGGAATTGTAAAATATAAATCTGAAAATCAATACTCTCTAAACGGACAAGAAATCACTTCTGCATTATCTTCGTTAGATTCCGGTAAAACAGTTCTATCAAATTTTATAAAAACGGCTAACTCAACTTATTTAGATTTGTTTATTCCAATTAAATCGAGCCAAGATATAAAAAAAGGCATACTGGTAATAAGATTAGATCTAAAAGATTATTTAATCCCATTATTAAATAATCAATTCGTTTCTCAAAATTACCCTAAAAGCATTTTAGTCCAAAAGCATAATCAAGAATTTACTATTGTTAATGAAGATTCAATTTCTAAAGTATTAAATAAATCTCATTTAATTAGTTTAATTGAAAACTCAGGCCAAGATTTTACTATTAAAGAAATATCAAACCAAAAATATTATTTTAATTCTTTAGCAGTCCGTGGAACAAGTTGTTTCTTAATTAACTATGTTCCCGAAGATTACATTATAGAAACACCTTTTATATATCGTTTACTTTCAATATTATTTATATTTTTCCTGCTTTTCATTACCGGCTTTTTCTTAATAAAAATTTTAAATAAATATTTTTCAATTAATTACCAGATATTTATTGAAGAAGCATCAGATGGAATTTTCATTTCTGATTATTCAGATAATTTCATTCATGCAAATAAAGCAGCATGCGAATTAGTGGGCTTGTCACTATCGCAATTAACTAAAATGAAAGTTACCGACTTAATTCTGCCTGAGGATATAGCTCGAAAACCAATAAGTTATGAAAAATTAATTGCCGGTAAAAAAGTTTTATCGGAAAGAAAAATAAGGAAAAACAATGGCGATATTATTCCTGTTGAGATAAATGCAAAAGCATTACCCGGTAATAAGATACATGCAATTGTTAGAGATATATCGCAAAGAATAGAAAATCAAAATGCACTTTTGGATGCGAAAGAAAAATATAAATCATTAATTGAAAATATAAATGAAATAGTTTATGATCTTGATGCTGAAGGTACTATTTCGTGGGTTAGCCCGACAATTTCTAAATTGACTAACACACCGCCTGAAAATATTATTGGTAATAAGTTTATCGATTTTATAGTTGAAGAAGATAAACAAAGAGCACTTAAAGAATTTGAAGCAAATAAAAAAGGAATTAATTCTGAAATCGAATTGAAGATAAGACTAAAAGACGGAAGTACAAGATGGATACGAAGTAAAAGCATTTCCATGTTCAATGAAAATAAATTTTTAGGTACTCAAGGATTAATAAGAGATATTACCGAAACCAAATTGGCCGCAGAAAGATTAAAACATTCGGAATTACAATTCCGTTCATTATTTGAAAATGCTAACGATGCGATTTTACTTATACAATATGATAATATTATAGACTGTAATTCAGTTTCGGAATCATTATTTAAATGCAGCAAAAATGACTTAATTTTAAAATCTTTAACAGATATATCAGTACTTAAACAAAATAATAATATAAAGACTGAAGAAATATTAAACAAGAAAATTGAACTTGCGCTTTCCGGAAAACCCCAAATATTTCCATTAAAATTTAAAAAATATGATGATACTACTTTTGACGCTGAAATAAGTTTGAATAATATAAGAATTAATGGAGATTCCGTTATTCAAGTTGTAATAAGAGATATTTCCGATAAAATAAAAGCTGAAAATGACTTAAAGAATAGTGAAGAAAAATTTAAACAACTAATAGAACAGGCTGCAGACGGTATTTTCATTGCGGATTCCGAAGGTAATTTTTTACTTGTGAATGATAAAGCATGCGAAATGCTTGGTTATTCAAATGAAGAATTATTGAATATGAAGATTAAAGATACTTATGAAACAGAATATGATGAAAATAATTTAACGAAATTAAATAGCCTGAAGTCTCATGAAATTCTTACTTTTGAAAGACTGATGAAAAGAAATGATGGTACTACTTTCCCTGTCGAAGTTAGAGTAAAACATATTCAGAATAATCAAACGCAAGCAATTGTAAGAGACATTAGCTACAGGAAAAAATCTGAAGAGATACTTAAAGAAAGTGAAGTACGATATAGAAGTATGTTTTACGGCAATTCATCTGCGATGTTATTGATTGATCCAAATCTAAATTTAGTTATAGATGCAAATGAAGCTGCTGCAGAATTTTATGGATACCCGGTTGAAGAACTGAAAAATATGGAAGTGTCAAACTTAACAACCCTTACAAAAAATCAAATACAGCAGGATATTCAAAATTCACTAAATAGAAAAAGCAATCATTTTTATAGAAAGCATAAAACGTTTAGCGGCGTTTTAAAAAATGTGGAAATATTTTCTACTCCGATTATTATAAATGGTAAAACAATGCTTTATTCCATTATTCACGATATTACAGAAAGAATTAAAGCTGAGGAAAAACTAATTATTATTAATAGAGCTATTGAACAAAGCCCGGTTTCGATAATAATAACAGATACTGATGGAACTATTGAATATGTAAATCCAAAATTCTGCGAAATTACAGGATATAGTTTTGAAGAAATGATCGGGCAAAATCCTAGAATACTAAAATCGGGAAAAATGTCTCCAGTTGATTATAAAGTTATGTGGAAAACTATTTCTTCCGGGAGTGTTTGGCGAGGTGAGATTCAAAATAAAAGAAAAGATGGACAATTATTCTGGGAATATGCATCAATATCTCCAATTAAAAATCAAAACGGGGTTATTACAAAATTTGTAGGTATAAAAGAAAATATCACTTCAAGAAAAAAAATGATTGAAGAGTTAATTCAAGCAAAAATGAATGCGGAAGAAATGAACAGGCTCAAAACTAATTTCTTAACAAATATGAGTCATGAACTCCGCACTCCAATGATAGGGATTTTAGGTTATGCCGAACTGTTAAAAAATGAAATTGAGAACCCCGAATATAAAGAAATGAGTGAAACAATTTATAAGAGCGGCAGAAGACTTTTAGATACACTTAACTTGATCTTGGATATGTCAAAAGTCGAATCAAATAAAATGGTAATAAATAAAAAAGAAACTGATTTATCTGCTTTATTATTTGAATTAACTAAATTATTCTTAAGTGCTGCAAACAGTAAAAACTTATATCTTGAATATTCTTATAAAAGTAATATAAATATTATAAAAACTGATGAACGTTTGTTAAGAGAATCTTTAAATAACTTAATAAATAATGCCATTAAGTTTACAAAATCCGGCGGAATAAAAATAGAGGTTACCGATTTCAAACAGAATGAGAAAACATATTTGGATATTTCCGTTATCGATACAGGAATAGGAATAGCTCATAATGAACAGGAAATTATATTTGAAGAATTTAGACAAGCTAGTGAAGGTTTAAATAGAAATTTTGAAGGTACCGGCATTGGTCTTACTCTTACAAAAAAATTCATAGAATTTATTAATGGAAAAATAACAGTTACAAGTATTCCTGGTAAAGGTTCTACATTTTCTATTATTTTACCTGTAGAAGTAGAACCGGTAAAAGAATTAAACGATATTTTTGTCCCAGAAAATGATAAAGACGTTTCATTAGTTAACAACGACAAGCAATTAAAAATTTTGATGGTTGAAAATGATGAAGCAAGTAGAAAAGTTATGCTGACAATGCTTAAAAAATTTGCTTCAATTGACTCAGTATCAGACGGATTGTCTGCAGTTAAAAAAGCTAGTAAAGAATCTTATGATGTAATTTTGATGGACATTAACCTAGGACATGGTATGAATGGACTTCAAGCAACAGGAGAAATTAGAAAAATTAAAAGATATAATGATATACCTATTATTGCAGTAACAGCTTTCGCAATGGCAGGAGATAAAGAAGAATTTTTATCCGCAGGTTGTACGGATTATTTAGCGAAACCATTCTCAAAAGATAAATTAATTTCCACAATTCAAAAAAATTTAACTGTAACATCTGATATTTAATATATATCTCACTCCTCATATAAATTAAAATTTTATTCTTATATTCACATTCATTAAAAAATCTCTTTTAATTATTTAATGACCTATATACTTATAACCATTTGTGCTGTTTTAGTAAGTGCTTTCGGAACTGTCGTCGGATTCGGCGGTGGTGTTTTCATGATTCCAATTCTGGTTATATTCTTCCATGTTCCAATTAAATTTGCTATTAGTTCTGTACTTTTAGCATTACTTCCGGGTTCTTTAATATCTACTTTATTTAATGCAAAACAAAAAAAAATAGATTACAAAGGCGGTATTATTTTAGAGATTCCAACTATTCTCGGAACTATTCTAGGATCTTATCTAACTGCTCTTTTACCCACATTAATTATTGAAATTATTTTTGCTTTATTTATTAGTATGGTTGGAATATATAATATAAAAACCGCTCATACAGATAATTCAAAACACAAAAACAGCATTTTTTATAAATTGAATCAAATTGGACCCGGTATCGAAAGAAATTCTCAATTTGGTTTTTATAGAATGAGTCACCTTCTTACTATTGTTTTTGGAATGCTTGCCGGAATGCTCGCTGGATTACTTGGAATTGGAGGCGGTTTTTTAAAGACACCGATAATGGTAAATGTGTTTAATATCCCTCCTTTTGTTGCATCCGCAACAGCTCTTTTTATGATAATTTTTACAAGTGCAACCGGATCTGTTAGTCATTATTTATTAGGAAATCTTTATTTTACTAATGCCCTTCCTGTTGTAATCGGTTTTGTATTAGGAGCTTTTATAGGAAATTCAATAAATGTTAGGATATCTGAAATAATGCTTAGAAAACTTATAGGTTTTGGTTTACTGCTAGCCGGTGTTTCTGTATTAATATACTCATTCTTTTTGTGATTAAATTTTATTTGATTTTTAATTGTTGTTAATTATATAATATTTAATAGATTAAAAATAAAAGTTAGTTTATAGAATGTTTTACTATTTTTTATATATTTAGACCATTCATTCATTCAATTTAAACATTTATTCACTTTTTACAGAGGGGCAAATGTTAAAACTAAATCACCTAGATTATTATAGACTTCCCTGGAACTTAGTTGATAATTCAATATCCTGGCTGGAACCTACAGCAAAATGCAACCTTAGCTGCGATGGATGTTATAGGAAAAATGAAAACAATAGTCACAAATCCATGGAAGTTATTAATCAAGAATTAGATATTTTTACAAAGTTTAGAAATGTAGACGGTATTTCTATTGCCGGCGGGGATCCTTTAACTCATCCAAATGTTATTGATATTGTAAAGTCTGTTAAAGAAAGAGGATTAAAACCAATATTAAATACTAACGGACTTGCTTTAACTAAAGAACTCTTAATGGAATTAAAAAAAGCCGGAGTGTTTGGCTTTACTTTTCATATAGACAGCAAGCAAGGCAGACCAGGCTGGAAAGATGCGAATGAACTTCAGTTAAATGAATTAAGACTTCATTATGCTAAAATGCTTGCAGAGGCAAAAAATATTTCTTGTTCTTTTAATTCAACGGTCTACGAAGATACCTTGCAGTATGTTCCTGAAATGGTTAAGTGGGCAGAAAAGAATATTGATATCGTTCAGGTTATGGTATTTATTCTTTACAGAGCTGTTAATAATGAAAAAGTAGATTTTTATTTAGGTCCCAAAAAAATTGATATGAATAATCTTGTTTATAATGAAGAAGTGCAAGAAAGAACAGATATACAAACAGAGGAAATAGTAGAATTGATAAGAAAAGAATATCCGGATTTTGATCCTTGCGGTTATTTAAACGGATCAGAAAAACCGGATTCATTTAAATGGCTTTTGACAGGAAGGATGGGAAGAAAAAATAAAACTTATGGTTATATGGGAAAGAAAGGTATTGAAATTATTCAGACATTTAACCATTTATTATATAATAAATATCTTGCATATGCTAAGCCTAAAGATACAGCAAAAGGCAGATCAATGTTATTATTAAGTCCTTTTGATAAAGGATTAAGAAAGACGATGTTTAACTATTTAAAAAATCCTTTAAATATTTTTAGAAAACTGCATTATCAATCAATTATGGTAATTCAGCCAGTAGATTTTCTGCAGGATGGAAGACAAAATATGTGCGACGGCTGTCCGGATATTACAGTATGGAATGGTCAATTAGTCTGGTCATGCAGAATGGAAGAACAACTAAACTTCGGACACAATTTAAAATCTTATCCTAAAGGATTTATGAATTAAAGAATAAATTAATCATTAATTTAAAAGCTGTTTCAATATTTAAAGTTTATTATGTTACATGGTTTTGGAACAGCTTTTTTATTTTTAAATAAATATTTGTTAATTAATTATTATATCATATTTGTTCAGAAGTCCGCTAATATTATATACAGAAAATTTTGCTTTAGCAATTTTATTTTTATCCGGATCTATAGTGAAGTTTTCAGCATTGCTGAAATCGCATTTTGTTAAGTTTGTATTTTCAAATACTGAATCTGTTAAGTCGCATTTAACAAATGTAGAATTTGTAAAATCTGAACTTGCAAAATCAACTTCCTTAATTTCACAATCATAAAAACATGTATTATGTAATTTCAGATTATAAAAAGAAGACATATTTAGCTGCGATTTTTCAAAATTCATGGATAATAACAGCTTACTGCATTCTTGAAACTGAATTCCCAATAATTTACAATTCTTAAATACAATATCCTTAAATAATGTTCCTGATACTTTTGAATTACTCAGTTCGCAATTAGCAAACTCACAATCTATAAATTTACATTCCGATAAATCGATATTAGACATTATACAATTAATGAAAATACAATTTTCATATTCCCCTTTTGTAAAAACTTCTTTTGAGAAATCAATCTCAGAATATTTTGAATCATGAAAGGATTTATTTTTATTCATATTCTAAATTGAAAAAGATTTATTTTGTAATTATTAATATAACATAATTTCCAAATCTGCAAGGAAATCTAATTGGAGAAACATCAATTACATTTTTCCAGCTTGGATCATTGCTATAATATTTTTTTCCATATTTTTATAGAAGCGATTTTGTATGGATTAATCTTGTTTAGCTTAATTGAATCCATATACTTACCATTTACATATAATGTGAAATCTGCATCTTCATTTTTCTCTTTCATACCAAGAATAAATAATATTTGGAAACAAATAAATTAGTGCGTCTTCTTGAATTTTATACTTAAGCTGTTCTAATTTCTTTCCACTCAAAGACCAAGTTGAAGGAATTGATTCATAAATTTTTTTGGTTGCGACTGTAATTTCCTGCAAAAGAAAACTTTTGTATTTTAAATAAATATTAATTTCAACATCCTTGAATACCTTAAGAGACAGCTTTTTTATAATTTCATTATACGAAACATGGCTAAAAACAAAAGTGTATTCATAACCGGCTGATAATTAAATTGAAAAATGTCCTAAACTATCCGTTGTTGTTTCAGAATTTGTACCTCTTACAATTATATTAGCATTAGGAATTGGAACTTTTGTAGAATCATCATATACATTACCTGAAATTCTGCAAAGTTTTTGCGGGAATACAATTTGTGCAAATAAAATTGTAATCACTATAAAGAAATAAAAATTATTTTTCATTTTAAACTTTGGTCTCAATAATAAAAATATATACTACTTTAAATCTGATAAATTAACATAACCAATTATTTTTTTATCATAATCTGTAAAATATAATTTATCCTCAATTATTTTTATTGCTTCACAATCAGATGTTGGAAACGCTACAGATGTAAGAAAACTTTTAGTTACTAAATTGAATCTACTAATTTCATTATAATTGTTCCCATAAACTATACTATCCTTTACAGCTATCCATACAATATTAAATGAATATGTAATAGTATCCAAGTCTCTCAAATCTTCATTATAAACTATTATTTTACCATCGCTAGTAAGTACATAAAGCTTATTATTGTAATAACACATTCCATATATATTTATCGAATTATTGGACGAAATATGTTTGTATAAATCCACAGTGTCCAGAGCAATATTAAACCTGCTAATCGATATATGATCAACATCGCAAAAAATATAATTCTTTGAAGCAGCTAAATGATCGCCGCTGCTGTAATTTAGTTTTAACAAAGTATTATCTGTAATTAAATTATATTCATACAAACCAAATGGACCATAAGGATGGAAAAAAACACTTGAATCAATTATATCAAAATCCTGAATATCTATTGCCTGAGAAATAAGGATTTTATCCCACGGAACTAATATTTCTGTCGAGCTATATGGATATTTGTAAGTGACTTTAGCTGTGTCCATTTCATAAAATGAATTATCATTAAGTAAATATCTTATTGTAACAGTGTCGTCTAATAAAGTGCTATCAAATTGCTGTATAAATTCAAATTTCACTAAATAATTTTCGCCGGACTGTTCATAAATCGGTTTAGTAGTATCGATGCCTGAAAATATTCCGGATATTTTTTCTCCCAGAATTATACTATTTATTTTTTGAGAACTAATAATAAAATTATCTGTATTTGAAATTTTTATTTGATTATAACCAGTCTGAGTTAGTAATATTTGATGATAAACTGATTCATTTATTGATTTATTTTCTTTTGGAGGTAAAGGATTTGATTTGCATGAATAAAGAAAAATTAAAGGAAATATGATAGGTATTAATTTGATAAATGATTTCATTCTTTTTCCTCCCAATTGATAAAATTCCTTAGTATGTATATCTATTTAATGATATTTCATTTTAAAGAAACTAATGATAAATATAATTAAATATTCAATAAAATAGATTATACTTTTGTTTAATATTCAACATGTTCAATTATCATTTAATCCTTTTCCATTTAGAATTTGCTGAATGTACTTTTCAATTCTTGATTCTCTAGTTTTGGATTGTTTGGCTTGTGAAAAGTAAAAAAGGTAGGCTCTTTGTCTTCCCGGAGTCAAAGCTTTAAAGGCTTTTTTTAAATCCGGCATTTCATTTAATTTATTTTGAAATTCTTCGGGAACTTTATACTCTGAAGTTTTTTTTAATTTTACTTTTAAACCGGCTTTTTCAATTTCTACAGATTCATAAATATATGTTTTTATTATAGATTTTATCTTAGCAATTTCACGTACATTTGTAAACCTGATTTGACGTGCAGCTTGCACATTTTTTGTTTGCTGAATTAAAATACTATTATTATCATTTAACAATGCGCCTTTAAAAAATAAAAGTGCGCAGTATTCTTTGAATCCATGAATTAAAACTACATTTTTATTTTGAAATGTATAACAAGGATTCCCCCACTTCAATTCTTCAGTCAGTCCGCATTCAAG
Source organism: uncultured Ignavibacteria bacterium (assembly GCA_963713505.1). Taxonomy (GTDB): domain Bacteria; phylum Bacteroidota; class Ignavibacteria; order Ignavibacteriales; family Ignavibacteriaceae; genus CAVQMC01. The sequence goes on from CAVQMC010000020.1 coordinate 403,304, forward strand.
TATAATACTTCTTAATTTCTTAAATTCTTTTTGCCACTTACCGGTTCTGCTTAAAAATTCATCAACTTTAGGATTCATCTTATTAAGATCTTAAATTTATTTTTAAATTAATCAGTCAGAGTTTTAACATACCGCGAAAACCTCTTGCGGCATAATACGATTCACCACCATTATATTAAACAAAAACAGTATCATAACGGCGATCACAAAAGATCGCTCTGCCGAGTTTTCTTATTTTTTTTGGGGTCTTAATCCAACTTGAAGTCTTTAAATCAAACTCTCCAAGTTCCTGCAGACCTCTATATTGTTCTTCAGTTAATATTTCAATTCCGATCTCCAAAGCCATGTCAACTGCATTATTTTTTGGTTTATGTTCTTTCCTTGAATCCAACGCTTCACGGTCGTAACAAAGACTTCTACGGCCTTTAAGGGTTTCAGGTGAACAGTTATAAAAAATATATTCTCCCGTCTTTTTGTCGAAACCAACAACATCCGGTTCACCACCGGTTCTTTCCATCTTATTTAGCGACCACAGCTTTTCTTTATTCTTTCTTGCTTGTACTGCGGTCCATTCAAAATTTTTATGATGAACCATGTTATTCTCAAATCGAGTCTTCAATAAGCTGAGTAGAATTTCAATTTCTTTTAGAGACAAATCTTTTTTATTGATTTAATTTTTCTTCGTCATAGTTTTGTTGGCTTATGTTGATTGCTTTTGTTGGTTCCATTATAACAGATTTAATTATTCGGATTGGTTTCTTATAATCTTGACACAAAGATACAAGACTTTACCTATTTTCATCAAGAGGAATTCTCTACACTGGGCGATAATTGAACTGTCGCACAGAGTAGAGTTAGGAGTTAAACCAGGACAAAATGGAGATTTAGATGGTTTGTTAAATTCTCACAGGCTTATGCTTGTTCAAGAATAACTTGATTGCCATCGGGGTCATTAAAATTAAACCACTTTACGCCTGATCCGGGGCCGTGCAGGTCGTCCCCGATTTCGCTGACTTTAACTCCCTTGTTGCTGAGTTCTTTATGAGCTGCTGTAAGGTCAGAAGTTCCAAACCACAGTTTCATAGCGCCGGGTTTCACATTTTCGTGAAAAGTGGATAGGGTAATGGTAACTCCACCTTCTGGGAGGGTAAGCGCTATCCACCAATGTTCATCGTCCTGGCGATAGTCCTGCATGATCTTCAGACCAAGTTTGTCCGAGTAAAATTCTTTTGCCTTGGGCATGTTGTTAACAGCCACGGCAAGCATCATAAGCTTTTTTACTGCTTGCATATTTGTTTCCTTCCAATTTTTTCTAATATGTTCGACTATTGATTAACTAAAACAACTTTTCTATTCGGAGGTCTGAAATACCACGATAACGCAGAAAGTACTAAAAGTAATAACGCGGGCAAAATTGCAGTTATAGAATCGCCTGATGCAATGTGGGAGAATATAGCGCCTGACATGACAAAGAAAAATCCTGCATAAGCCCACTCCTTAATCAAAGGATATTTGGGAATGAGCACAGCTATAACTCCTAAAATTTTCCATGTGCCTATTATTGTAAGCAAATAAACAGGATAACCCAAATGCTTAATCATATCAGCGCCGCCTTGACCAGCTTCCATTTTAAATAACTGTACTGCTCCGGTTGATACCATTCCTAAAGCGAGCCAGAGAGTAGCAACCCAATAAATTATTTTTTTTCTTTTTGACATGTTATTATTCCATATCGCTTAATATTTTTTGTATTCTGTTATGTGCCATGTTTATACCTTGAGCAAACGGCAGATTTAACACCTGGTCTCTTTGTGCAATTGATTCATATATTACATGCATAGTAAGTTTGCATGTATCTTCAGTAAGTTTTTCAAATTCGTAGATTTCAAGCTGAACGCCAAAAGGAGCGCCCTCCATTTCAAACGTTTTTATGATTTTCTTGTTGGGAATTAGCTCGTGGATTACACCGCTTAACTGAAGTGTCACGTTTCTTTTTGCATCTCTTGTTTCAAAGCGATAACTGCCATGCTTTTTGCTTTCGAGTTTCAACACTTTTGTTCCCATCCACTGTTCAAGAAGACTGGGTTCCACAAACGCTTTAAATAGTGATTCTAAAGGCAAATCAAATTCTCTTGATATAAATAATTCCTGCTTACCATCCTCGACATTGACCTTTGTTTTTAGCTCCATGTTATTCCTTTTTTGCTTTATGTTTTTTCATTACGGTTTCTAATTTATTAAACCTGTCATCCCACAGCTTGCGGAACGGTTCGATAAAATCGGCTACTTCTTTCATTTTTTTTGCATTTATGTGATAGTAAATTTCTCTTCCGTTTTTCACTTGTTCAAGCAATTTACACTCGGTTAATATTCGCAAGTGTTTTGAGACTGTGGGCCTCGCCGTTTCAAAGTTTTCGGCTATAGCTCCGGCAGTCATTGCTTGCGAAACAACCAACAGAAGTATGGCCCTCCTTGTAGGGTCTGCAATTGCTTGATATATGTCTCGTCTTAAATTCATTTATTAATTATGTAGCTATATGACTACAAATATACATGTAGTTATTTAGCTACGCAAGTTTTTCATGAAATATATTTTTTAGGTGATAGACTTATGTGAGGTTAGCAACATGTCTAAATTATTTTATCCCGTTTTTTTTACAAAAAAGTAGAGTTGTCTATCTGTGCCATGTGAGGGATTGTTATATGATTTTTTGTAACCATAATTTGGTCCCTTTTTATTGTTTAATACATATACTGATCTTAACATTTAATACTTTTACCAAAAAAGAATTATAAAACGATTGAATAAATATATTGTATTTTAATTACACTTACTTTGCCGTTAAATTTATATTAGAATTGTCATTAAATGGAACCTTTAGCTAAAAGATTAAACTTTTTTCTATGCCAAAGATCAAATAAACTGTACTTTTCTTTTATAAGGTATGTTTTTCAAGTTAATTATTAATTAAGGACTGACTATTCAAGATAAAAGAAATGTGATAATATTTAAATAATATTGAACTTGACATGAGAGAGCGAGCGGTTTCTTTGCGGGTTATACCACAATTACTTTAAATTCTTTGAGGGTAATATTTGCTTAAAATTTCTTACGGAAAGTATTCTGATTTTTTAAGATTCAATACGATAGATTATTCTATATTCTCCTTCGAATATTTCTCGAATTTCATCTCTATTTGTCTCTGGTACTTTTCTTCCTCTTTCCGGGTTTTTTGATAATGTATCGACTTTCTTAATAATTCTGTATACTATTCTATGCGTTACGGAAATATTATCTTGAGCTATATATTCATATACTTTATCCAATAATTCATCAGCTAATGGTGACTGGATCATCATCATACTTAAGTTTTCTTAGAATATTTCTTCTTTATTTCCTGGTGTGAAATTACCAATCCCTGATCTATTTGTGATTCTGCTAATCTTACATCCTCTAAAACTTCTATTTTATCAACCATTGACTGATATTCTGGAACATCTAATAAAATAGCAGAACTTTTTCCATTTTGTGTAATTACTAATGGTCGCTTAGTTTTTTTTACTTCATCAAAATAGAATGATACTTTTGAACGAAATTCAGATAATGGTTGAATATCTTGATCTAATTGTATTTTATATATATTTACTCCAAATTCTTATATTGTACAATTTAAAGTATGTATTCTTGCACAATGTGCCAATACTAATTATTCTCTTTTTTGTGGTATAATAATGTTGCAAATGACCGGCACCGCAACACAACAATGTTAAATAAAACTGAAACGCCAAAGTTATTGAAACCGGTTTGTATACCTGCCCGCCGGTATGCGGGTTTCCAAGTACAAGCCGGTTGCTGCAATTTTTTTATTTATTAAAAGTTGAAGTATTTTGTTTATTTATTTTACTAAGCTTAAAAATCCCTAAACTGACAAACTCATTTATCTTGCCAGCTGTAGGCTGGGGATCCGGTTGATTTGGTTATTATAGGAGTTCTTTTATTCTCTTATTAGTCTTTCTTGCAATAATTTTTGTATATCACGACGACCATCTAAGATGCAATGTATAAACACTACTTTTTCCATGACTTGATAAATTATTCGATAAGGTTTATATATTATTTCAAGAAAGTTATCTATTCCTAGTAACGACAATTCTGTAGGTATATGACCACGGTAGGGATATTTTTGAAGGGCTAAGCATTTCTCATATAATTTTGAATAAAGTTTTTCAGCTTTTTCCACCGAATCATTAAAATATACATATTGATAAATTTCAAATAAATCTTCTTCGGCCGATAAAACAAGATTAACTTTGTATTTCATTCTGACCTTGTTTAAAATCATCAATCCGGCTTCTAAGCTTTTTAAATGATTCTTCTATTGGTCGATATTTCCCTTTTCTAATTTCTTTTCCACTCAATGCTAATATTTTTAATAGCGCTATGCTTTCTTGCGTCTTTTCATACACTTTAACATCTTGCAAAATTACCTTTGCTTCTCCATTATGAGTTATTACTAATGTTTTTTGGTTCTCGGAAACGTCACGTACGACTTCCGATGCATGAGTCTTTAGATAACTTATCGGCTTAATTGATTCACTAAATTTCATTTTACACCTCAAATAATTACGACCATAATATAGACTTTTTTATAGTCTATAGCAATATATTCTTTTAAGCCATATAACAATGTTGTAAATAATCAGCGCCTCAACTCAACAAAACTGATTAAAACTGAAACGCCGAAGACTATGCAACCGGTTTGTATACCTGCCCGCCGGTAGGCGGATTTCGACACACAAGCCGGTTGCTGCAGCATTTTTTTATTTAGACCCGTTGAACAATTTCGTTTTTTAATTTTACCAAACTTTTAAAATCCGCAATTGCCAAACTGAAATACGGCATTCGATTGATTTCCGGGTTATGTGTATTTTTCTTCTTCTTTTATCTCACCAAAAGGTTCAACTTGTTCAATCTTATTTTTATACGCTTCAATATCACCTATAATATCTTGACTTTTTAATAATAGACATTCTGAACAAAGTAACCAGTCCCGTTTTGCAGAAAGAATCTCAAGATAAGTATATAAATTTTTTTAGAAATTCACTTCCTTCAGGATGACAAAATTCAATTTATAACTTTAGTTGAAAATAATACTTATAATAATTATAAACATCTGATTAATAAAATCGTCTGATCATCTTTTTGTTTGCCGTATGTAGCTAAATAATTATTTATTTTTTCATAAATATTAGACAACTCATCGTTTCTGTTTTTAAGAATTATCTGTTTTACTTTTTCCATTCCAAATTGTTCGTCTTTTTTATTTGATGTCTCTGTAATACCATCAGTCAGTAATATGAATATATCATTCTTATTATATACTGTGCTGTTCGTTGTATAATTAAAATCTTTTGTCGCCGCAATTGGAAGCTGCTTTATTATCAGTTCATCAAAATTATTTGAATCGTTTGCAAGTTTTAAAATTGGAAGATGACCTGCTGTTGAATACTCTACAGTATAATTTGAGTTAAATTTTAAAAATGCACATGTAAGAAACATGTTTTTCTTTTTAAATTGTAAATTGTCTGGCTGGTATCGGTAAAAATTGAACTAAGCTCTTCATCTTTGTTTAATAAAACTCGAACCGTACTCTTAAACATTCCCATCATCGATCCTGCCGCAACTCCATGGCCGGATACATCTGCAATATAACAAGTACGTGTAGTTTCATTTTCGAAAAAGTCAACTAAATCGCCGCCGACTTCATCAGTAGGATTAGATATTCCAAATATTTCAAAATGGTTATTAACAATTTCAATTTTCGGAACAAGGTTCGAATGAAGCTCCTGCGCAAGGTTCATTTCAGCCTGAAGCCGTAAATTTTTTATTCCCTCCTTATTTATAAATATAATAAGCAGTATATATCCCAGAACCATTGTAACTGAAATTCCGATGGCATCAAAAAATGCTCTTTGGGGAAATTCGGTAAGCAGTAATTGGTTAGTCGTATTCCAAATGTTATTTCCAACCACAAACTGAAATAGGATAGTAAAAGGAAGAAATTTAAGATTTCTTGTAAAACTATAAACGTAGAATACTGCAACAATCCCGGAATAAATTACGTTAATATAAAGCAGCGGTTCTGAATATGAACCACCTGAAATCAGATCGATAATAAATCCAATCCCTGAAAATAAGAAGAATATCGCCGAGACAAATATTAGATATCTTCTTAATGGAATATATTTCCAGAATTTACTTTTGGGTAAAATATCATTTTTTATCATTTTAGTCTTCTAATAAATTCTGGGATCTGCTATTTATAATTAAAATGCAGGTTAGATTGATTGTTAATATATTGTATTATTTTTGATTCTTCGATAAGAAGATAAATAAATACAGTTGCAAAAGAAACTTTTCTTTGATAAAAAACTGCAGATATTGAATTTTTATTTAATTTCATATGAACCTCATTAAATTCACTTTTACTCTTAATGAAGTTGCTCCTAATCCGCAGCTAAGAAAAACAATCCCGATTTTGTAAAATGATTTTTTAAATCAAAAAAACTTTTCAGAGCAAAACTAAATTCAACATAATGCAGAAACAGGTCGTCGTGATTTGTTGTGAGAACCACTAAGCTTAAAATTTCTATACTGTCGAGTACATATTATCTTTCGGCTTTAAATATCATTTTATTAGCAATTACAATAATATTTCTGTAATTAGACCAAACTTCAATAAAATTATATTAAAAGCTGCCTCCCCTCTGCTATTATCTACCGGATTATATACTGTAACACCTGTATTAAAAAGCCTTAGCACTGGAATTGAGAACTCGAATGAAGGTCGCATTTGAACCAATTCACTAATTCTTATTTTTAATCCCAAGTTTAACAGCAAGTCGAACTGAGGATTAAATTTTTCTGTAAGAAAAGATTTATCATTATCTTCTACTTCAGAATATAAATTTCCCTTATCATCATAAATATAAATATCAGATTTATATGTTTGACTGAATGAAAAGTCTAAACCCCCTCCTATAAAATATTTTTTTCTTTCATAAGTAGCTAAAATATAAATCCCATAATAAGATATTCTTCCTTCTTCTTTTAATTTTCCAGTCAAATGGATATTATTAATTGTGAATTCACCAGAATATATTGGATTAAACGATTTTGTCCACAAATGAATACCTCCCTTAATCTTTGTTACACTACTGGCCATATGAAATAAACCTATCCCTAAATCATAACCTCCACTACCTGTTGCTTCTATTCTTGAAAAATATTCCGGGATTAAAATGTCACTTTTAGAATAAAATATCTGCAAATCCAAACCATATTTATCTTGAGAATAAACCTGTAATGAAATAACTAAAACAAAGAAGTAAAACAAAAATAATCTCATTTAATTTCTTTCTTTAATTTTTTAGGTAAATACTATTGCAACTTTAAATAATATGTTTACTTATCGAAGGTAGGCGTCTCAACACTACAATATAATTTAAAACTTGAACACAAATCATTATGCAAACGGATTGCTGCAACATTTTTTTATTTAGTAAAGTTGAACAAGTTTGTTTTTAAATTTTATAAAACTTTTAAACACCACAAATGCCGAAATGAAATACGGCGTCCTGTTGATTTGTTATAAATTATATTAACTTTTCATAATTATTAAATCTAAAAAATTAGACATTCTATTTTTATAATTAAGAATGTTTGTTCTTTTCCTTATCTGTAATTCATTGTCAATTTCCGAATCTTGATTCATTGAAGATCTTTTGAACGCTCTTAAAACTCCAAGAAATGAGAATTCTTGAGTAATTTTTGGTATTCTAATATTTAATAATTCATCTTTTATTTTTGGCAAAACAAAGGATGATTCCCTAATTCTTTTACAAAATAATTCTGATTCGCTCATTAAGTTAAGGTAATCATTATCTGTTATGATGTTTTGTGAAAAAACTGAATCAGCAAATTCGATAAGATATTTTATGTATTTGACTAGTATATATTTATCTGATATTTCATTCATTATAATTTACTTAGCTTTATAAAGATGTTGCAAATAAACGGCGCCCCAGAATAACAAATGCCAATTAAAACTGAAACGCCAAAGTTTATGCAACCGGGTTGTAACTTTCCTCGCACAAGCCGATTGCGGCAATATTTTTTTATTTAGTATAGTTGAACAACTTTGTTTTTTAATTTTATAATATTCTTAAACTCAACAATGCCAATTTATTTTAGGCGTCCGGTTGATTTGCGGGTTATATGCGTTTTTATATTTATATACTTTTTAGAATTTCTTCTTTTTTTAAGAGTTGGTGACCTTCAAAAATTGTTAGTATATCAATCGAATTTTCTCTTCGATTATATACTATTCTATAACCTTTATATAATATTTCTCTGATTTGTTCAATGGCAAGTTCAGGTACGATTCTACCCTTATCTGGATTTTGAGGAATTGTCTCTGCAATTAAAATTAATTTATCTGTAAATTCTATTGCAATTTGAGGATTATCTCTCGAAATAAATTCTTCAATTTCTTCAAGTCGCACTAATGCTTCTTTTGACCAATGTAATTGTATCAACTTCTATTTTGTCTAGCTTTTTTTAATTCTTTCTTTAATTGAGTTGTTGTATACTTTTCACCTTTTTCTAAATCTGATAATCCTCGTGAAATTGAATCTATGAATAATTTTGTTTGACGTAATTCATCAAATTCTGATGGCGATATTAGTACACCAGCAGGTTTACCGTTTTGTGTAATTATTAATGAATTTTTCTTTTCTTGTATTTCTTTAAGATATTTAGCTAAACTCGACTTAAATTTTCCCACAGGAATAATATCACTCGCAACAGTTATATCTCTCATATCATGAATCCTTTTTATGTCTTAATTATGGCTCTAATTTAGTATATTATTTTGTCCTAATCAATCCTTTTATACAAGCACATAGCGATGTTGCCGATAAGCGGCGCCCCATAACAAGAATGCCGATTAAAAATACAACGCCAATAATTTTGCAACCGGTTTGTAAATTCAACAAAACAAGCCGGTTGCCACAATTTAATATTTTAGTACACTGCTGAACAACAATGTTTTTTATTTCACAAAACCTTTAAACTCCACAAATGCCAGACTCATTTCGGCGTCCGGTTGATTTGCGGGTTATATTGCGTTTTTTATTTATGTATTGTTTTTATCAGAATAATGATATAATTTTGATATAAATATTATGAAGGATATAAAATGCCTATTATTAAACCTATTTCTGATTTGAGAAATAAATCAAATGAAATATCTGAACTTGCTAATAATTCTAATGAACCAATATTCATAACAAAAAATGGAGAAGGTGATTTAGTTGTAATGTCTATGGCTCATTATTCTAAACTTCAATTAAAATTAGATTTATTAAGCAAATTATCTGTAGCACAAAAACAAAAATCTGAAGGTGACAAAGGAAAAACATTAAAACAAGTAATGGCAAATATTAGAGAAACAATTAATGCCAACAGATAAATATCAAATCCGATTTCTTAGAATTGCCGAAGAAGATTTTACTGAAATTATTTCATACATTGCGGCAGATAATCCAAGTGCAGCAAATACAATTGCAAACAAAATTGAAAAGAATTTAGAGCTTTTATCCGGCAATCCAAATCTTGGTAGAATTCCAAGAGAGGAAGAAATTAGAAATCTGGGTTATAGATATTTGATTGTTCAAAACTATCTCATTTTTTATACAAAAGAAGAAAAAACAATTTTAATTCATAGAATTTTACACGGTGCTCGAAATTATAAAACACTTCTTTAATTTACTCTTTACCAATTTAGCAATATAACGAAGTTGCCGATAAGCGGCGCCCCAACACAAGCAATGCCACTTAAAAAACAACTGCCAATGATTTAGCAAACTGCGCTTATCTTACATTGTAAGCGCAGTTTGCAACAATGTTATTTAATAGAACTACTTTTAACAAGTTAGCCGATTCGTAACGACTAATTCTAGAATTACTAAAATGCCAAGTGCGAATAAGGCGTCCGCTTGATTGGCAGGTTATACTTACAAGCTTTAATTAAAAGGGCAAGCATTTCTACTTGCCCCATATTTTTCGTAACAGTTTTTACTTCAACAATGTCATTTTATTGTTTTGAACAAAATTATTTACCCTTAAAGAGTATATATAAACACCCGAAGATAAATTGCTTGAATCAAAACTAACTTCATATGATCCTACTGATTTTACCTCGTTTACTAGAATAGCCACTTCACTGCCAAGAAGGTCGAAAACTTTCAACTGAACTAATCCACTCTTTGAAAGTTGATATATAATGTTTGTAACAGAGTTGAATGGATTAGGATAATTCTGATATAAAATGTAAGAGCTTAATTGAGAATTTTCTTCTTCCCTTTCCACAGGAACAGGTGTAGCACTTCTGTAAATTCCATAATTATGCACACTGCAATATGCATATCCATCCTTATCAAAATATACGCTGTTTATAAATGAGGTGTATGGCAAACTACCCGGGAGGCCTGAATTTATAATCTGCCAGCTGTCGCCATAATCAATAGACATTATTAAACCTTCCTGTTCAGCCCCTGTCATTATATATCCGCCTGGTTTTGTTGTAACATATCTTATCCAGCCATGTCTTATATATTCCCAGTTATCTCCCCAATCATTAGTTCTGTATATACCTGACCTTCTTGTTCCCAAATAAATATAGCCTTCGTCTGATAAAGTTAGATTCATAAAGAAGTCAGTAGCGGGAGGAATACCATTAGTAATAAGCTGCCAAGATGAACCATTATTATCTGATCTGAATATTTCAGAAAAAGTAGCAGCAAATAATTTACCATCTTTAGATCTGGCTATATCAACTATTTCATTATCTGGATCAGGACTGGAACCTAATTTTACCCAGTTTTCTCCTTCATCAACTGAAAAATAGACTGCGTCATATATACTTGCAAAGATGCTATCAGAGTTTTTCAAGATTTTAGTACAGGAATTAATTGATGCACCTGTATTTTTTTGTTCCCAGGTTTTTGAACCATCGGTAGATTTATAAATACCCCCGCTTTCGCTCCCATTACCTGAAATTAATATATCATTATTATCTAAAAATAAAATGCTATTAATAGAAATAAATAAACTATCATTTATTTCACCATAAGAATCCCAGGTTTCCCCAAAATCATCAGAAAAAAAAACAGAATCACCAAATCCCTGCCATTCCGTTGAATAAAGCATGCCCGAATTGTCTTGGGTAATATTTGCTATAAAAAATCCATCTAGACCAATATATTCCCAGAATTCCTGAGCGAATGTTGTATGAACGAATACTATGATAACAAAAATTAAAATATTCGACTTCATATTTTTAAAGTATTTTTTTAGTTATTTATAGTTAGTATCATATGATACTATTTAATTAAAATCATTTTTTTTGTAAATGAAAATCCATTTGCTTTTAAAGTATATAAATAAAAACCTGATGAAAGGTACATCTTTATTATAGAGTAAGTATAACGAAGTTGCAAATAACCGGCGCCCCAAAACAACAAAAACTTAATAAAACTGAAACGCCAATAACTTTGCAACCGGTTTGTATATTTCCTCGAACAAGCCGGTTGCTGCAATACTTTTTTTATTTAATTAAGTTGAACAATTTTGTTATTAAATTTCATTAAATTTTTAAACTCAACAACTGCCGAACTGAAATACGGCGTCCGGTTGATTTGCTGGTTATATGGCACTTCTAACGTAACAATCTTTCACTTAAAATTTCTTGAATGTTTCGTCTTCCGTCCAAAACAGAATGCACATATATATGATCTTTTCCAATTTCATAAATTATTCGGTAAGGCTTGTAATGAATCTCTAAATATTTTTTTATTCCGGTTGGTCTGATTTCGGGAGGGATATGTCCTCTTTCAGGATATTCTTCCAATTTATAACAAGTATTTTCTAAGGAATCTAAAAGTTTGTTGGCAGACTCAAGACAATCGTTTAATGCGACATATATAAATAATTCTTTTAAATCTTGTTTTGCCTTAGGGTCTATTAATACTTTATATTTCATATCTATTGTAAAGACTTTAATTCTTCTCTCAAAGAACTAAACGTGCTTTTAATATCCTTCGCAGAATTGTCCTTTTCACTTGTCATAGCCAATAATTTTAACATTGCCATGGTTTCCTGCATTTTCTCATAAGTCTTAATATCTTGGACCACAACTTTTGCTTCACCATTTTGAGTAATAACAAAGGTTTTTTGATATTTATTGCTTTCCTCGATCAAATTTGCCGCATTAGCTTTTAAATAACTAATGGATTTAACTGATTCGCTTAATTTCATTATTAGTCCTTTTTTAGTCCAAATATAGTCTTTGCGAACAAGTAATGCAAGATAATTTATCGTGCCATATAACAGTGTTGCAAATAACCGGCGCCCCATAACAACAAACACCGAATAAAACTGAAACGCCAAAGATTTTGCAACCGGATTGTATATTTCCTCGCACAAGCCGGTTGCTGCAACACTTTTTTATTTAGTAAAGTTGAACAATTTGTTTATTTATTTTGCGAAACTTAATAATCTTGAAACTGCCAAACTCATTTAGGCGTCCGGTTGATTTGCAGGTTATGTAGCTTCTTTAATCAATGAATAAAATTCTCTATAAGTTTCTAATTTACTTTTTATAATTATATGTTTTTCTGGCTCTTCTGATTTCTGAAAAAAAACTTCTTTTTGTTCTAAGATATTTACTTCATTTTCAACGTGTTTTAATATCTTCTGATAAATGTTTTCATTTTTCGAATATACCTTATCGTATTGATTTTTGTAATATGAATACAAACTTGAAAGAATATCGCATCTGAAAAATAAATCGTCTCTTTTTAATTCGGTTCTACTTTCCTCTACTTCTTTGCAAGTTAAATCTATTTGTTCGAGAGTTTCAGTATTTATAAAAGAAATACTTTTATCATCATCTTTTATTCTCTTTATATGATAATCTATTGAAGAACCTATGAGTTTTTTTATCTCGTCAATCTTTTTGTCAGATTCTTTACTACCGGAAATATCAATTATTAGTATACAATCATCATTTTTATTTTGATTGAAAACATCTTGATCAAATCTTAATAAAATATTATTCCCATTTCTTTGGCAACTTATTAATACCGGTAATTTTTCAATTTCATCAATCATTTTTATTCTGACTATTTTAATAATTTGTAGCTACATAACGACCTTGCGGCTAAGCCGCAGCCCATAACAGCAATACTAAATTATGCACCAAAGCCAAAGATTAAGCCGAAGGTGCGTAATTTTCTTTTTCATACGCACCGGAGGCAAATAAATTAATTAAAAGAACAACGTTGAACATAAAACTTATTGAGTGCACACAACCTGGAAAATGAATATTGCCAAACGAAAAGAAGCAGTCGGGTTGAGGCACTTGTTAGCTGTTATTAAATATTTTTTCCTTATACTCTAGTAAAATCTCAACTACTTTTTCTGTTTCTTTTTTATTTGGACTGAGTCCCATTTTCTCTGAAACTATTTGAAGTAAATACTCTACAATAATTTCTTTTGGTTTATTATTTAACAATAATTGAAATACTTGAGGCAAGTAAGATAAATATTCATCTCTGGCATAAGGCTCTTTTGAAACTCCAATTGGATCCCAAATATAAAATAGTATTTCATCTGTCCTTTTATACAATTCATTTTCTTGAAGATTAAGTTTTATGCCCATATTTGTTTTCAAGCTAACGACGTTGCGCCTAAGCCGCAGCCCAGAATAACAATGCCGGTTTAATAAAATAATATTTATGATTTAAAAAACTTTTCATAGCAAAACTACATTACACAAAATGCCGAATCGGAAAAACTAACTCTAAAATTTCTAAAATGCCGAGTGCGAAAAGGCTGTCGGCTTGAGGCGCTGGTTATACCGCTTTTAGAAATTATAAATAATACCAATTTTAACGATTGGTGCTAATAGAGGATTTCTGTCGTTCACCTTACAGTACGCAATTCCTAATTCATAATAAAATCGAAATAACTGTGAGTATAGCTTTTCTCGATTTGTGGCCAGTTCTAACGAAAAACCTTTTATAAAACCGTTTGGTTCTTTGTAATATGATGTTTTATATAATGGAGTTACAGATAATTTTAAAGAATTAAATATAGATGAATTAAAATAATACGAACCAACTAAACCAATCCCCGCACCGGTGTTTGGCAAAATCCAACCTCCGCCACTGGCAATGGTTTGACCTTTTAATGCAACAGAAAAGTTATCATTTATCTGATATCCTATACTAAATGACATTATTTCAATTGCTCCAATTGTAAGGGAAGAAAATATTTTTCGATTTTTTATATTTTCATCATAATTATTTTCTTGGGCCAAAACATTTAATTGTAAAATTACAATAATGTTAAAAAAAAGAAATAAAAATTTTATTTGTTTCATATTTTATCTTTATTGATTGCGGTATAACGGAGTGTTATGTTAAAACGCCAGTGTTATTTAAAAGATTTCCTTTCAAGCAAGACCAGAAACCGAACCAAGTAAAATTACATAA
>CAVQMC010000021.1:0-270729 GCA_963713505.1 uncultured Ignavibacteria bacterium
TAAATCAGACACCAAGATAAGCAACTCTCTGATTATTAATTAATATAATTTCTTCTTTTTTATTTCCACCTAAAGTTTTCATCTCAAATTCATAAGGACTTAAATATCCAAGTGAGGAGTGCTGTCTTCTCCTGTTATAATAAATCTCTATAAATTCAAATATCTCTGTCCTTGCCTCTGATCTTGTCTCAAACTTCCTCAGATAAACCAGCTCTTTCTTTAACGTGCTGAAGAATGATTCGGTTATTGCATTGTCATAACAGTTCCCGGTTGAGCTCATAGACTGCTTAAAATGATTTGCTGCTAATAATTTTCTTACTGCCTTGCTAGAATACTGACTCCCGCGGTCTGAGTGAAAGATCAGCCCTTCCTTGGGGCTCTGGTGCCTGATTGCCATAGCCAGTGCAGCCTTTACTATCTCTGAGGTTATTCTCTCTGATATTGACCAGCCAACGATTCTACGTGTATATATATCCAGAACAACTGCCAGGTACAACCACCCTTCTGAAGTGCGGATGTAGGTAATATCTGAGGTCCAGATCTTATTTGGTCCTTCAGCTTCAAATTTCCCTTTCAGCAGATTCTCAGCATAGATTCCTTTTCCATTATGCTTTGTGGTCATCTTAAATTTTCTCTTTGTTACTGAGTATATGCCGTATTTCCGCATTATCCTGTATACCGTCTTCCTGTTTACTTTCCAGCCTGCTTTTAGTAAGCAAAAATGAATATTCCTGACTCCATATCTTCCCTTGCTTTCCAGGTGATACTTCCTGATCTGGATAAGCAGCTGCAATTCTGCCCTCCTGCACCCTCTGGTTTTGCTTTTCTGCCATTTGTAATATCCGGCTCTTTTAACTTCCAGCATCTGGCAGAGAAGACTTACCGGATAGTCTCTATAATGCTCTTTTATGAACCTGTATTTCACTCCTTTACCTTCGCGAAGTATGCTATGGCTTTTTTTAAAATGTCACGCTCCATTCTGAGCCTTGCTATCTCCCTGTCTTTTTTCCTTAATTCTTCTTCTTCCGGCTTCATATGTCCTTTTCCCGGGAATGCATTCTTTGCATCCTCCAAATACTTCTTCTTCCATATGAACAGCGTGTTCTCGCTGATCCCCAGATCTTCTGCTATACTTTTTACAGATCTCCCTGAATCCAATACCAGCTTCACTGCCGATATTTTGAACTCTCTGTCGTAGCTTCTCCTGGTTTGTTTCTCTGACATTACTAGCTCCTATATTATTTTTTTGATTAATATAGTTGCTTTTTCGGTTGTCTACAATATGTGGTACGGTTCAGTTTCATCCTTTTTCACTATTTCAGATTATCGTTACATAGATGATAATCTTGCTATTAAATCCTGGTATTGGAACCACTCATTAAATGCT
Organism: uncultured Ignavibacteria bacterium; assembly: GCA_963713505.1. GTDB lineage: Bacteria > Bacteroidota > Ignavibacteria > Ignavibacteriales > Ignavibacteriaceae > CAVQMC01. The sequence continues at coordinate 1,388 of CAVQMC010000021.1, forward strand.
GACCTTGCATTAATTTATAGTCTAGATCAAGAAAAATATTTTTCTGCGAAATTTAGTTTGCCTCTTATAAGTAATATCTCCCGGCCAAAATACTCACCAAGTGAAAATTACTCTTATTCCACCAACAGTTATACAGTAAACGTATTTGGTAAAATGGAATACTTTCCCAATAATTTTTTTATTAATATAATATTAACCTATCATACACCAATAAGCGATAGATTTAGTTTGCAATTAGATTATGAATATTTTTATTCACTTTATGACAAGTCAAAAGAAGTAGATATGTTTATGAATAATTTTCGAGCCGGCCTACTTTGGGGATTCTAGAATTTATAAATATGAAAAAGTACATTTTATTGATTTTTTTATTAGCCATTTTCTTCATCAGTTGTGAGAATATGCTTTTAGGCCCTGAACCGGAAAATAACCCTAAAGATAATTTTGATATTCTTTGGAAAACATTTGATGAGAACTATGCTTTATTTTCAGTAAAAAATATTAATTGGGATTCACTTTATACATTGTATAATTCCAAAATATCTGCATCTACAAATTCAAATGAATTGTGGGACATAATTACAGGACTTTTATCCAATCTTAACGATGGACATACAAAACTATTTAACGAAAACTATACCAAAGGATTTAATTCATCGGAAATAGCAAAAAGGAGCGCTGACGATTTTAGTCTCGACTTAATTAAATCTTCAAAATTGGAAAATGTTAAAGTTGTTGGTTCCGGCCTTATTATCTATGGTAAAATTAAAAATGAAAATATTGGTTACATTCATATAGCTTCCTTTGCTATATCGGGAAGTTACGAAAGTCAATGGGCTTATGACATCGATGATGTGGTAACGAATTTGGCGGACTGTGACGCGATAATTGTTGATCTCAGAAATAACGGCGGTGGTTTGCGTATCACCGAAGACATAATTGCATCAGCTTTTATCGATAGACAAATTACATATTTTTATCAACAGACAAAGATAGGTCCCGGTCACAACGAACTGAGTGAACGCTTTCCTATAACTATATCTCCAAGAGAAGGTAAAATAAGATTTACGAAAAAAACCGTTATACTTACTAATAGATTTTCAGCAAGCGGCGCCGAATGGGTTACACAAGTTTTTAAGAATTTGGAATATTCAACTCAAATTGGTGACACAACATTCGGTGCTTTTGGGGACATTATCAGTGTTGCCGAATTGCCAAATGGGTGGACATATACTTATCCTTGCCGCCTTACAACTACCCCTGAAGGTAAATGTTATGAGGGCAGGGGAATAGTTCCGAACTATTTAGTTGAAAATACAAGTGCGGATATTAATGCAGGCAAAGATAATGTAATAAATTTTGCGATTGAGTATTTAAATAATAGCATAATGCCTAACCGCTTGAAAAAAATAAAAGGTCAGTAGTCCATAAAAATAAATTTTCTTTTTAAGATCCCCAATAAAAACAATAATTAAAAATTCGAATTGAATATTGGTCGAAAACACAACTATACTATATAATTCCAACTAATTTTTCATAATCATTAACGATTATGAAATTGTTTTGTATTCAGCCATCTGAGCCCACAAAAAACTCCGAAAATTAAACGTTTTCGGGGTTTTGCATTTTAAAGAATTTTGAAATTATTCCAAATTGATTCAGTTTTGGAAGCTTAAAATTTTATCTATTTATTTAATAGATTAAGCAAAGGCACACCTTTTTGATAACTGCAGCTGGCGCAGTTTTAATATCAATATAAAGTAAATCCATTAGCTGAAGTCCAAAAAAACTTTTTACTATCTGCATTTTCCGGAATTAAAGTGCAAAAAAATATCTGTTTTCCATATTTTCTAAATAAAACAGAATGCTTCTTATCTAAATTTATTTGAAAATTATATATCTTATCCTGAATCGAAGTAATTATATACGATGAATTATAAATAAATGCATAAGGTTCAGATTTTATATTTTTGGCTTCATAATAATAAATAACAGAATGCAAACGAAAAGGTTTTTTTACTAAATTATTTATCCTTTTACCTGATACATCTAATGAAAAATTTATTTTATCACTTCTAATTGAAGGATTCTTAACCGATGAAGGAATTCCTGGATGTATAATTGTATTTTTTACTGTTAGACTTTTTTCACCTGTCAATTTAATATTGTTTTTTATCAATTTTTGATAAGAGTTGATACGGGGAACTTCGGCTTCCGTCCATATCTTTTTAAGTGCAGGTTTGGAATTGACATATTTAGCAAAGTTCACGGTGAGTCCGAATTTAATGCGTACTGCTTTCAGTGCTTTGCTTTTAGTTGGTTTGTATTTTTCCGGGCGCTCCGAAACAAACTGTTTGTAGTTCATTTTCCTAAAAACCCTGCTGCCGACCTTACCGCTTAGTTCCCCGAAAGTTGTATCTTTCACTTCAGCCAAAAGGAACATCTTTTATTTATTATTATTTAAGTTTAAGACGCTAAGAGCATAGGAAAAGAACCGGGAGTGAATAGGATGTGGAGCGTATTCAGAGGGGAACTTGAGTGAATGAAGTTGATTGCATAGTACAAACCTCCAGGTTAATTAATTACTATGATTCTAATACCCGAAAGTATTTTAATAACTTATATCTTTTGATAGAATTAGACTAAAGATTTTTTTATTTTAGAATGTAATACTAATTATAGTTGAGAATATCTTATTTAATATATACACTTGTCTAATAACATATTTTTCTTGGGGTAAAGAAATGATTCCGAATTCAATAAAAAATTTTGTTAATAATCCAAAGGGACTTGATTGTTAACGCCGGAACTGAAGGCACGCAATAATATAGATAAAGAACTTGAAAAAGCCGGTTGGATTATACAGGATTTAAAATCTTTTAATCCTTCTGCCGGTTTGGGTATAGTTGTTCGCGAATATCCTACTGAATCCGGTTCTGCAGATTATATTCTTTTTGTCGAACGCAAACCGGTAGGAGTTATTGAAGCCAAGAAAGTAGGGCATACTCTCAGCCAGGTTCATGACCAAACAATTAGATATGCTGCAGATGATTTGAAGTATATTAAAAAAGTTAATGAACTTCCATTTCCAGTATGAATCAACCGGGAATGAAACTTTCTTTACTGATGGACGTGACCCGGTTCCAAAGCAAAGAGAAATATTTAACTTTCATAAACCCGAAACTCTTTATGAATTTCTATAAACAGCCCGATACTCTTCGCACAAGATTAAAGAATTTTCCAATTCTAAGTTCAACTGGATTACGTGTATGCCAGGTTAATGCAATTATAAATCTTGAAGAATCATTTGCAATGAACAAGCCCCGTGCTCTTGTACAAATGGCAACCGGTGCCGGAAAAACTTTTACTGCGATTACATCTGTCTATCGACTATTAAAATTTGCTAAAGCAAAACGTATTTTATTTTTAGTAGATACCAGGAATTTAGGCAAGCAGGCTGAACAGGAATTCCAGGCATTTAAGCCGAATGACGATAAAAGACTTTTCACTGAACTTTACAATGTTCAAAGGCTGCGTTCAAATTTTATTGATCCGGCGGCACAAGTTTGCATCAGCACAATTCAAAGAATGTATTCAATTCTAAAAGGCAAAGAGCTTGATGAATCTCTTGAAGATAATTCTTCTTATGAAAGTAAAATAATTGATAAGCCGGTTGATGTTGCATATACGCCTAACTTTCCCATTGAGACTTTTGATTTTATAATTATTGATGAATGCCATCGTTCAATTTATAATTTGTGGAAACAAGTTCTGGATTACTTTGATGCTTTCCTAATTGGACTAACAGCAACACCGGATAAACGCACTTTTGCTTTCTTCCATGAAAATATTGTCAGTGAATATACGTTAAAGCAGTCCATCTCTGATAAAGTTAATGTTGGTTATGATGTTTATACCATTGAAACGGAAATAACACAGCGAGGCGCATCAATAAAAGCAAAGCAGTATGTTGACCTCCGTAATAAAATGACCCGCAAAAAAGAATGGAAGCAGCTTGATGATGAAATAAATTATGAGCCTTCACAGCTTGATAGAGATATTGTTAATCCCAGCCAGATAAGAAATATTATCCGTGAATATAAAAGAGTTTTGAAGGAAGAATTTTATCCCGAACGCGGCGAAGATTATGAAGTTCCCAAAACTCTAATCTTTGCAAAAACCGACAGCCATGCTGAAGATATTGTTCACATTGTGCGTGAAGAATTTGGAGAAGGAAATGACTTCTGTAAAAAGATAACTTACAAAGCTGTGGATGAAGATCCCGAATCAATACTTCAGCAGTTTCGTACCGGGTATAATCCGCGTATTGCAGTTACAGTTGATATGATTGCAACCGGCACGGATGTAAAGCCTATTGAAGTGCTTATCTTTATGCGTGATGTCCGTTCACGGAATTATTTTCAGCAGATGATTGGAAGAGGCACAAGGTCTTTCAGCAAGGATGAGCTTATAAAAGTTACTCCAAGTGCAAAGCTGAACAAGGAACGTTTTTATATTATTGATGCTGCGGGAGTTTTCAAATCGGTTAAGGTTGATTATCCCGTTGTTGATAAAAAGCCGACTGTGCCGTTAAAAGATTTAATGAAGATGGCAATACTTCAGCCGGATGAAGATGTATTAAGTGCGCTTGCATCCCGGCTTACAAAAATTGATAAGCAGATAACCGAAGCGGATAGAAATAAGTTTACAGAAATTACCGGCGGCAAAAGCATTACCGAAGTTGCCAAACAGCTTGCAGATGTTTATGACCCGGATGTAATTGATAAAAATGTAAGAGAGAAATATAAACTGCCGGATGATGCCGAACCGACAGATGAACAAATTCAATCAGCCATTCAGCCAATCATTCAATCAGCAATTAAGCCGTTTGATAATCCAGCGCTGAGAGATTTTGTTGAAACTGTTCGCCAGAAAATATATCAAGTAATTGATGAAACAAATCCCGATAGAATTATTCACTCCGGTTTTGATAAACATGCAAAAGAAAATGCAGATGAGATAATAAATAATTTCCGCAAGTTTATTGATGAAAATAAAGATGAGATAACCGCACTAAAAATTATTTACAACTCCCGTAAGAACATCATTAATGATGTTCCTACATATAAAATGTTAACAGAGCTTCGCGATGCCATGGCAAATCCTCCTTACTTGTTAACACATTGACCAGATATGGAATGCCTACCAGAGAATTGAACCGAAGCGGACAAAAACACAGAACAACTGTTGGAATGCTGACGGATATAATTTCTCTGCTGCGCTTTGAGCTTAAAATTGATAATACACTTGAACCATACAGCGAAATAGTAAACCGCAGATTTAAGCAATGGGTGTTTAAGCGGAATGCCGGGCCGGTGCAGTTTACAGAAGAGCAGATGGAATGGCTTAGAATGATTAAAGATTATATTATCACTTCCGTTAAAATGGAAAAGGAAGCATTTGATTATACGCCTTTTATTGATAAAGGCGGATTGGGAAAATTTTGGAAGCTGTTTGGTGAAGGAACTGATAAAATTATAAATGAAATTAATGAGGAATTAGCAGCTTAAAAAGGAAATGAATATAGATTAATGACACAAATCTATTCGGCTTAACCCTCGAACCTATTATAGAAGAATTCTATGAATGTTTTATTTATCAGAATCAGATACTTCATATTCCTGAAAATTCTTTCACATATAAAGCAAAAAATACAATTGTATCGACTATTCCAGTTGAAAATAGTAAAAAAATTGAGCCTAAAAGAATTTATATAGAATGGATTATTAAGAAAAATATATTTTCAGAACTCTCTAAAAATAATGATTTATTTGATATTAATTATAAATGGGGGGAGTTATCATCGAACAAAAGCATTGTGAAGAAAAAGGAATATTCGTTCTTACCAAAATATAGGATGCAGATAATTAGTGCTAATGAGAAAATATTTTTAGCTGTCGAACCATCACTTAGACTTTATAGTAAACTGTCGTTACAATTTCTTAGTGATCAGTCGCTGATTGATAAAATTACACCTAAACATAAATGTATTGTATTTGTTGAAAAAGAAGATAAAAGAAAATGGATGAGTGGAATAATTCATGATATAGATATTGATACTGCCAAAGTAGAAGTCCCCTCCTTATTTTTAGGAACAATTAAAGTTAATCTTACAAGAGTGATTCCAAGATTAGGTTTTGAAATTTTAGAAGAAATAGGAAATCCAAGTATAAGGGAAGAATTTAAAAAGCTAAATCTAATTTTTATTCTAATCAAAAAGAAACCTTAAATATTTTTTTTAAGGAGTATTTAAATGCAATTTTCCCAATAGTCATTGGTAATTCGAAAGTATTTATAAATGCTGATACAGAAAAGATTAATGAACTCCCACAAATACATGTACATAAAAAAAATACTACTTATTTCTATGTTGAAAGAGATGGTCAAAAAGCCGAAGGTACACAACGGTTAGCTACTTTAAGTAAAATTTCCATAACTAATAATTATAAAATACTCCCAGTTGTTTTATTTGCACCAGAATCACAACTGAAGTTTTTAGAAAAGATAGTTAATAATCTTAATAACGGAATTAAAAAAGGAAACTTTAAATTCAGTATGGCTGAGAGGTATGGTGTTCAACTATCAATAAATGATAGATTTAAAACTAATAACGATAAAGATTATGATGATAAAATAAATCAGTTTATCAATTCAATTGATGAGGGACATATCAAATCACTTCCAATTATTTACTTACTGGAAAATAGTCCATTATACTATCCTATTAAAGCTAAACTAGCTTCATTTGGGAAAGTGTCACAAGTGATAAGTAAGCACAAAGAAGATGATATCTATTCTCTTTGGAATTTAGCGACAAATTTATATGCAAAAATGGGGTGTATTCCATGGGCAATTAAAGATAGTGAATTAGAAAAACAAGCTGATCTTTTTTTAGGTTTTTCTTCTTCCTCTATTAAAGTTGAGAATAGATTATCAAGAAATATTGGTTATGTTAACGTTTTTGACCGAAATGGAATTTGGAAGTTTATTCAATCATCAACCGAATTTTTAGATTTCGATAAAAGATTGAGTGTAATTCCTAAAATAATAAATAATGCTCTTGATGGATTTTTGGCAAGTGGAGAATTGATTAAGGTAATTGATATTCATTATTCGAAAAAATTCTCTCGAAAAGAAAGAGAAATATGTTATAATGTTATTGTCGAAAAAATTCCTGATATAGAAACAGTGAATTTTATATCTATAATAAAGAACATCCTATAAAATTATTTAATAAACTTCCCGAAAACCTGATATTAAGATTTGAGAAAAATAAAATTTTAATAAATACTTCCCACAAAGATAATCATAACCGACTATTTGAGATTACAGTCTGGAACTTGCCAGATTTAGAAATGACAGAGGAAAAATTAATTGCAATTTTTTATCGTATTAAAAATTTCAACGCTCTTAAATTGGAGAAGCGTTATTGATACAACAGAACCAGTTACATTAAGATATTCTGAAGAGATAGCACGATTATTAAATCATTTTAACCTTACCGAATGGTCGCGGATAAATAATCAACTCAGTAGAATACCTTGGTTTATCTAAATGATTAATGAAGAAAAAATAAGAAGTGATTATTCTGATAATGAAAAATCTTTTGAAAAGACCCTAAGTGATGTTGAAGATTCTTTAAATAATATTAAGATTTTCTTTAAAAAAACTAAATTCCTTGCGAAGATCGATAACCCTCGCATTAAGACATTAGAGTCTTGTCTAAAAAAAATAAAAAGGAAAGATATTGCATGCGAGTCTTTTATTGAAGCTTTGGAAGGGAAGATTTCCATAATCCTTAACGATTTTTTAGGATTTCGAATTCTTTGCAATACATTAGAGGATGTTTATCAAATTGCAGAAATTGTTAAAAGGCATAAAAGATTTACCTTAATAAATGAAGAGGATTTTAATAAAAAGCCAAAAGAAACTGGATACCGAGCATTTCATTTGGATTTAGAATACGAAACGTACTGGAATGACGAAATAGTTAAAGTACCTATTGAGTTACAAATAAAAACACATTTACAGCATGCCCTGGTCTGAAATAACGCACGATGAATCATATAAACCTTTTGATGAAACTACAAATAATGAATGGGAAAAAAAATACTCTAAACATATGGCTGATTTATTAGATCAACTTGATCTGATGGCTAAAACAATTAGAGATCAAAGAGTAAAATATATTTCTCCTCCAAAGCAATTGGATTCTGAAACAATAATAAATCAAAACACTCTAAGTTTTAAAGTTAATGAATTAAGAAGAGACCAGCTAACTCAACAAGAAATGTCACTATGCTTTACTCGACTTAAAGAATTGAAATTTGAAAATCTTCAAGAAGTTAATGACCTATTGTTGGACAGTAATATTGAAATGGAAATAAAAAATTATAAAGAAGAACTCAATGATAACTCTAATGTAAAGACTTTTGAAATATTGTATTATGGTTCTTTATTAAAAAAAGAATCGAAAGATAAATTTAAAAAGAGTTATCGAAAGATTATGGTTTTGTAGAGAAAGATGTGAAGATTGCGGTAACTTATTAACAAAAGAGGAATATGAATTTATTCTAAAAGATACTGATGGAATCGAATTCTATTGTAAAAGTCATCGGGCTAAATATTATATCAAGAATTGTATGAATTGTGGCATACTAACGACAAAAGAATTTTGTATTAACTGTGAAGCTGAAATGGATAAATTCTAATGAATTTAAATAATCTTCCTCCCAATTGGTCTTGGGTTAATCTTAGTGATTTTGTAAAGAATCCAAAAGGTGATATTGTTGATGGTCCCTTTGGTTCCAATCTCAAGGCTGCTGAATATAAAACTTCCGGTGTCCCAATCATTCGCCTTCAAAATATTGATAGAAATAACTTTGTTAATAAAAACATAAAGTTTATAACTGAACAAAAAGCAGACAGAACTTAAAAGACACAACTACATTCCTGGTGATATAATAATAACTAAGTTAGGCGATCCTTTAGGGGAAGCATGTGAAATACCAAAATCAATTAAACCAGGAATTATTGTTACTAATTTAGTTCGTGTGCGTCTTACACAAAATAATGTTAACAAGAGATTTTTAATCTATTCTATTAATTCAGAATATATTGCAAAACAATTTAAAATAAAAACAAAAGGGACTACCGAACCAAGAGTAAATCTCACTCAAGTAAGATCGTTGGATATTAAACTCCCACCACTCCCAGAGCAAAAAAAAATAGTTGCCAAAATAGAAGAACTCTTCAGCGAACTGGATAATGGAATTGAGCAGCTTAAAAAAGCAAAAGAGCAAATAAAAACTTACCGGCAAGCTGTCCTTAAATTTGCATTTGAAGGAAAGCTAACCAACCATAGAACGCTTGAATGGCTATTCAAGAGATGTCAATAGCTTCAGTGGAAAAGCAGCCGAACCAGAAGTTTCATATAAATCAAATGAATTTACCGGAAGGTTGGAAGTGGGTGAAGGTTAGCTGAAGTTGGTGAAATTGTTACAGGGACATACACCATCAAAAAAGAATAATGAATTTTATGGGAATGACTTCCATTTATATAAACATAACTGATTTGAATGCCGGTTTAAATACCAAAAATGCTGCTGATAATATATGAAGATAAGGAGCTACCAAAGCAAGATTGCTTCCGAAGAATAGTATAATGATTACCTGTATCGGTGCAACTATTTGGAAAAACTGGATTGAATAAAATTAAAGGGGCTACAAATCAACAAATTAATTCTTATAATTCCTAATGATAAATTATGTCTCGAAATTTGTCTTATTATTTTTGTATATTCTAATTTCTTTCAAGAATCAAATCAAAGAGCATGCTTCATCAACAACTTTACCAATTCTAATAAAACAAAATTTGAGTTTTTACCTTTTATTGAAGCGCCAAAAAATGAACAACAACAAATAGTTGAAGAAATAGAATCCCGCTTTTCAGTTGCAGACAAATTAGAGCAAACAATAGATGAAAGTTTAAGTAAAGCAGATATGTTAAGACAATCAATTCTTAAACAAGCATTTGAGGGGAGGTTGGTTTGAATTGCCCCGATTTTCAAGTCGGGGATGATAGAAGCCTCTCATTTATATCGGGCTTCAGCCCAAAAAGAATTTTGGCTAAAGCCGGGAATTATTTTTTTCACTTTAACCCACGAGCTAAACACGTGGCAATTGAGAAATTAATAAAATGAATAGAATCATACTAGAAATTGAATTTCGCTTTTCAGTTGCAGACAATGTAGAGCAAACAATAAATGAAAACCTAACTAAATCAGAAACACTAAGGCAATCAATTCTTAAACAAGCATTTGAGGGGAGGTTGGTATAAGTTTTTTGAGGGAAGCCTGGTGGGCTTTTGTGGGAAAGTCGTGAAGAAGCTTTTGTGGGAAAGTCTATGTAAGAAGCTTTTGTAGGAAAGTCTATGTAAGAATTTCATTCATGAAATTCTATAAAAAGAAGCGTATTGGGACATCATAAATGATGTCCTTACATTGCAGCAGTTAAAAGAGAAGGATACATCATAAATGATGTTCGTACATTGCATTTTTTGATAAGAATCATAAATGATGTTCGTACATAATAATGAGGGATTTGTATGAAATATAAGAGAGTTAAGCAATATCGGCTAAAGGGATTTGATTATTCGGGGCCCGGAGAGTATTTTATAACAATTTGTACAAAAAACAGAAAACCTTTTTTTGGGCGGGTCGAAAATGGCGTTATGCTATTTGAATAAAATCGGTCAAAAAGCAGAACGAATCTGGAACTTAATTCCGGAAAAATTTGATTTTGTTAAATTGGATGTTTATCAATTTATGCCGGATCATTTTCATGCAATACTGATTTTTGATGAAGCAAAGATTAAGGAAATAGCTTAATAAATAAAATACCTAAATTTAAATCTGGTATTGAAAATAATCCCATGGAATTAAATTCAATTACTCTGGGCAGAATTATCAGGTGGTTCAAAGGCCGTGTTAAATATGAATCAAAAAATATAAATAATGATTTTAAATGGCATGCAAGATACTACGACCGGGTAATCAGGGATGAAAAAGAATTTTATTTTATCCGTGAATATATTGTTAATAATCCTGTAAATTATAATAAGAGTATTTTAAATGATTATTTTGGTGAAGAAAAAGGACATCATAAATGATGTTCATACATTGCATTATAAGAAAATTCTTGTGTAAGAATTTCATTCATGAAATTTGAAAGAAAAATGCTGTAAGAACTTCATTCATGAAATTCTATATAAAAAAAGACATCAAAATAAAAGGAACATCATAAATGATGAAAATAAGGAACATCATAAATGATGTTCGTACATAAAAAATAATTTTTAAATATATATATGACAACATCTTCAATCGTATCAAAAGTTTGGAATTACTGTAACATACTCCGTGATAACGGTGCAAGTTACGGAGATTAACTTTCCGGAAAATCCGGCAAGTTCAAAAAATTATTATGTTTAATAAAAACAATTTACATTTGTTTTATACACTAACTTTTTTAACAAGTAGTTATGAAATATTTAGCAGCTCATTCAAAATAAAAGATCTTAACTACCGATTATTTTTCGGTTGTTCAACTGTTCGAAAATTTAGAATGGTTCCATTAGCATGAGTAAAGTAGATTCAAAAGGCGAAATCGTAATATATAAATCTCCTAAAGGCGATACTAAATTAGATGTTAAACTTATTGGAGATACAGTATGGCTTACTCAATCTCAAATTTCATTGCTTTTTAACTCCGAACGAAGTGTTATTACCAAACACATAAGAAATATCTTTAATTCTGGAGAACTTGTAAAAAAATCAGTATGTGCAAAATTTGCACATACTGCTTTAGATGGGAAAACATACCAAACTAATTTTTATAACCTTGATGTAATAATATCAGTTGGTTACCGGGTAAAATCGAAAAGAGGCACCCAATTCCGCATTTGGGCTAATAAAATTTTAAAAGATTACCTGGTGCAGGGATATGCCTTAAATGAAAAAAGGTTAAAAGAACAAACAGAAAAAGTTAAAGAGCTGGAAAGATCGATTGAAGTATTCAAAAGAGTTGCGGATATACAGCAGTTAAAACAAGATGAGTTTACCGGTATATTAAAAGTAATTTCAGATTATACTTATGCGCTGGATATTCTAGATCAATATGATCATCAGAAGATTACAGTAAGTAAGGTTGAAAAGAAAGAAATTTATAAAATCAATTATACAGATGCCGTTGAGCTAATAAATGACTTAAAAAAGAAATTTGGCTCATCAACTTTATTCGGAAAAGAAAAAGATAAATCTTTCAAAAGCACACTTGAGTACAATTTATCAGACATTCAATAAAAAAGAACTTTACCCCAGTCTTGAACAAAAGGCAGCTATGCTACTTTACCTGGCAATAAAAAATCATTCATTTGTGGACGGTAACAAAAGAATTGCTGCGGCACTTTTTATCATGTACTTAAATAGGAATAATTATCTTTATGGTAAAGAAGGGGAGAAACGTATAGCTGATAATGCTTTGGTTGCTTTATGCTTGATGATTGCTGGAAGCAATCCCAAAGAAAAAGACATAATTACTAAAGTGGTCGTAAACCTAATCAATAAAAATAATTTTTAATATTATATGACAACATCTTCAATCGTATCAAAAGTCTGGAATTACTGTAACATACTCCGTGATGATGGAGTAAGCTATGGAGATTATCTTGAACAGCTTACATATTTGCTGTTTCTAAAAATGGCTTATGAGTATTCCAAGCCTCCTTACAACCGGCAAACAATAATTGAAAAGAAATATGACTGGGAATCGCTGCACAGCATAAACGGCGGGACGGAACTGGAAGTTCATTACCTTGAGATATTAAATGCACTTGGCAAGAAGAAAGGAATGCTTGGGGAAATATTTTTCAAAGCTCAAAACAAAATACAAGATCCGGCAAAACTTTATAAGCTTGTTCAGCTTATTGATGAAGAAAACTGGCTGACCCTTGAAACAGATGTGAAGGGAGATATTTACGAAGGACTTCTTGAGAAGAATGCTGAAGATACCAAAAGCGGAGCGGGACAATATTTTACTCCACGTGCATTAATAAAAGCAATGGTGGAATGCATTCAGCCGGAGTCATTAAAAACAATTGCAGACCCGGCATGCGGAACCGGGGGATTCTTTTTAGCAGCATATAATTTTTTAAGTGAAAAGAAATTGGATAAAGCAGAAAAAGAATTTCTAAAGTTCAAAACATTCAAAGGATGGGAAATTGTTCCAAGCGCTGCACGGTTATGTTTAATGAATTTATATCTTCATGGAATAAGTGATATTGATAATCCGATAAAATGGGACAGTCTCTCCAATATTATAGAGAAGACAGCTTGCTTCAAAAACCATCGGAGAATTTTGATTATGTAATGACAAATCCGCCATTCGGTAAAAAGAGCAGCATTACAATTACAAATGAAGAAGGAATACAAAAAAGAGAATCGCTTACTTATGAGCGACAAGACTTTTGGGTTACAACATCAAACAAACAATTAAACTTTGTTCAGCATGTTGTATCAATGCTTAAAGCTGATGGTAAAGCTGCAGTGGTAGTGCCGGACAATGTTTTATTTGAAGGCGGAGCGGGGGAAACAGTAAGAAAAAACCTGCTGCAAAAAACCGATTTGCATACAATTTTACGTTTACCAACCGGACTCTTTTATGCACAAGGAGTAAAAGCAAATGTAATCTTCTTTGATAACAAACCGGCAAGTAAAAATCCATGGACAAAAGAAGTCTGGATTTATGATTTCAGAACCAACCAGCACTTCACATTAAAAACACAGCAGCTAAAATATGAACATCTAAAAGATTTCATTGAATGCTACAATCCTAAAAACAGATTCAAGAGAAAAGAAACGGAATGCTTTAAGAAATTTACTTACGAAGAAATAACAGCAAGAGACAAAACCAATTTAGATATATTCTGGCTGAAAGATGAATCATTAGGCGACATGGACAATCTTCCTGATCCGGATATACTTGCAAATGAAATTATTGAAAGTATTGAAGCGGGATTAAGCAGCTTTAAAGAAGTTGCAAATGGTTTGAATGGAGAAGAATGAAAAATATTTATAAAATCATTTTTGTCGTTTGTATTTCGATAATATCATTTACTTGTAATAATTCTCCTACAGATACTTCGCCTATTATTGCTAAAATAATCGGTAAGGTAACAGATAAAAATGGTAACTTACTAAATGGTGTTAATATTTATTTTGTATATCATCTTAGTGATGTTCAATCTAGGATTTTCAATAAACCTAATCATATAGATACAGTAGAATTGACCTCTTTTTCTGCAAGAGAATTTGGAAATGGAATTAAATTAGAATGGACCACTGCAACAGAAACAAATAATAAAGGCTTTGAAGTGCAAAGGAAAAATGAATCCACAAATTATCAAACAATTGCATTTGTTGATGGTGCCGGTACAACTACGGAACCACATAATTATAATTATTTAGATAATCAAAGTTTAATAAGCTCAAAATATTATTATATCCTTAAACAAATCGATTTTGACGGTAGCTTCTCATATAGCAAAGAACTCATGATAAATCATAACTTTGTTACTATAAATGATACTCTCTACCAAAATTATCCTAATCCAGTAATAGCTTCTACAAAAATTAGATATGGATTACAGACAGATGCAGATTGTAAGTTGGAGCTTTTAGACTTTTATTCTTCAACTCAAATGGCAACAATTTATAAAAATCAACAAAGTGCCGGTGTATATGAATTTATACTTGATAGTCTGGATAATTTTCCTAACAATATTTATAAAGTAAAGTTAACCTTGACAAAAAACGATTCTTCAACTTACAAGGATGGAATAAATATTTTGATAAATCGTAATCAAATTAATCAATTTGGAGAAGTAACCTCTAATACTCAAACTGAAAATGGTAAGTTTGAAATGGATGTATCCGATCTACCAATTCAAAAAATAATAAATAATACAATAGAAAGCGGAACTGAAATCGTTGCAAAAAAAGAAGTGACTAACTTAATAACTTTCGTTTTAAAAAGGATGGATATAAGACCTTGAACTTAGACTATTTAATTAACACAGAAAATGAAAATGATTTTAATTTTGTCATGGAAAAAATATTAACTATAACAAAATAGTCATTAGCTTCGTTTATAAATTTAGTATATTTTTAAATTGATCCCTGCTATTTACTATTCCCTATAATCCTAATCTATTCATTTATAAATATTTAAGAATTTGTAAAGTTGCTTTATAATCAGCATGGCTATTATTTCTACATTATGAAAAGTTAAATTATATAAATCATATACACATGAAGTGTATATATTTATCAGAACAGCTGAGACTTTTACTTTTGCTGTTTGTCGAATTTGAGATGATAAAGCGGTTTTCCATCAAATTCTGTATTTGAAAATCCCAGCCGCTTTAAATATTTTTCATGAACTTCATTCCCCGGCTCACTGTAAATTTCTTTTATATTTTTTTCATTAAATAATTTCTTTATTGCATATTTCCCGGTTTTAAAATCCCTATAACCTGGTATGGCATAATCAAGCTTGATGAATAACTGATTCTTTTCCATAAATTCAGCGTAGACTAATCCGGCGGGAACGGAATTTCTTAAAATAAACAGCGCTAAGGAATTTTCATTAATTTGAAATGAAAACGAAGGTATATATTTTTTTATGTCGTTTGCATGAAAATTCAAAAAATAATTTAAATAAGCGGAGTCTTTGCTTACCTCAAGCACTCCGAAGTATTCTTTTTCAGTCAATATATTTAACAGGTAATACAAATCCACAATTGTTATAAAACCGTTCACTGCTGCAATCGGATAAGCAGAAATAATGATCCCATAAATTATAAAACAGATTGCCCCAAGAAGATTGATGATCCTAAGCTTAACAATTGCACTCATTGTAAGTGAGGCGGCTACCAGAACAGATGCGATGTAGCCTATTAATTCCGCCGTTTGAAAATGGTCAAACATTTTTTATAGCCTTGCTTTAAAGATTTGATAAAATAAATATTATTGAGCCGAATATTTTATTCGTCCGGGTGCATTGTATCCGGTGAAAAGGAAGGCAAATTGCAATATATTCGGCTCCGCCTTCATTTATCGATCCGGACTTTGAATAAATTCGGATTCACAAATATTTTTTTCATAGATTTTATTTTTTTAATGTTGATAATAAATTTTGCAATTCGTTTAATGTCATTGTAAAGCCTTCTTTGAAACCCATTTCAAGTTGCTTTTCCATACGTTCAAGAGAATCATTATAAATTATAATACTCACTTTAGTAATTCCGTTTTGCTCAGTGAAAGTTAAATCCCAATCAGAACCAGGCAAGTTTGGGTTTTCATCTTTATCTGCAAATGCATTCAAATATTTGAAATTGGTTTTGGGAGTAATAGAAGTATATTTTTGAATTGCCCACATCTCGTCCCCTTCCGGGCTTACCATCGCATAAAACCTTCGTCCGCCGACTTTAAAGTCCATTGCTTTGGTTTTTGAAGTATAAGGTTTGGGTGCCCACCATTGATCAAGAATTTCTTTCTTTGTAAATGCATCCCAGACCAAATCAATTCCGGCATCAAACTCCCTGGTTATGTAGACCGTTTTTGCTTTCTTGTCGACGGTAAAATCGAATAACAAATTATTGTTCATTTTTTATCCTTTTTAATTGTTGATAATACTTTATCAAGTTGATTAAACCTTGTTTCCCAAATCGTTCTGTATTGTTCCAGCCATTTATCTATTTCTTTCATTTTGTCAATTTCAAGAGAGTAATAAATTTCTCTGCCTTGATGTTCTTTTCTTACAAGTTCGCATTCCGTCATAATGCGTAAATGTTTCGACACCGCCTGTCTAGTCATATTGAAGTTTTCGGCAATAGCGTTAGGGGTCATTGCCTGTAGTGCAATTAAGGCTATTATAGCCCTCCGTGTGGGATCTGCAATAGCCTGGAAAACGTCTCGTCTCATTTTTTATCTGTCTTTCATTTAAGCAACCGATTGGTTGCAAATATAAGAACAACTTTTCGGTTTCGCAAATTATTTTTCAAATAATCAGAGAATCCCGGCAATACAAAAAAATTTACAATTCCATAATCAGCCGGATGGTAGTTCTTCCAATGGAATCCATTCGGAAAAATCCATCCGTCATCTCTAAAACCCCCGGAATTTAATGTTTTTAGGGTTTTGCTTTTTAAAGGATTTTGCAATTGATTACAATTGATCGCAATTGACTGGCACTGATTCAAAATGGGCAAGATTAGGTCAAGTGTCGGTAAGAATCGGTAAAGTTTTAGTAAAGTTATGGTCAAGTTTTGAGCAGAAAAATATTTAAACTTTTACTGCTTAAAATAGCGTAGACGCATCTTCGCCGGACACCCGGTATTTTGCTTGTGTTTTCAAAGTCGGAATTTATCTCTATTAGGCAGTAACCCGCTCATTACTCAATAGTAAAAATAATTTTTAACTAAATTGTTCCTTCATCCGGGGAATAATTTGTTTTACAAGGTCAAGGGCCTGTTCAGTGTATTTGCCGTCAATTGATAATATCATTTCCCCCGCTTCCTGATTTGGTATATCTTTAACATCATTTAAAGTGGACACCCTTAAGGTTAATTTATTTCCCCAAATACTTTTCTTAAAATCAATTTCTTCTATATCTCTAATTGGAATTGTAAAGTTTTTTACATCCGATTTTAAGACTTTCACTAGGTTATCAACAGTTTGAAATTCTAATATTATTCGGTTTTCTTCTAATTTTAAAATACCGTAAATACGTGCAAACCCGGCAAACACGTTCTTTATACTAAATGGAAGACTAAGTTTATTCATATCTATTCCTTCTATTTTAATATTTGGTATTTTGGCTGCATTTGATGAAAGTTAGTTTTAATTAAATTAATACGAAATTCTTAAATATACTGTCAATATATTTTCAAAGGTAAATACTATAAATGAACGGCTTAAAGTTAGTGAGTTGATTAAACTTTCTCTGTGCAGCATCTATTCACTGCATTAGCCTTTTACTTTTTAATTTCCAACTTGTTCTTCCAGTTCAAAATATATTTAGAAAATTTCACTAGATATTCTAATAAAAATAGAAAAGTATTTAAAATAGATTTAATAAATAAAAAGGAAATATTTCTGGAACCAATTGACACAAAAACTATTAAAAAATCTGTTCAAAAGTATATATAGAACAGATATGGAAAGATCAGAGATCAATATTTTGGCTTTAGCTTACCCTGCTAACACTAAAAATATTATAAGAATTAGTGAAAAAAATATTTCTTAAACTAAGCATATAATAAATATGAGCTCTGCTGTTACAATTTTGTGATACACTTTAATTCCTGCTTTAATAACTTCAATTAAAAAAATATTATCAACCAAAAAGCCCGGAGAGGATGAATGAAGTATTTAATTATATTTGCTGCCTTATCATTCTTTTTCACATCAATAATTTATGCGCAGGAAGAGAGAAAAGTTTTAGTTGAAGTTTTTACAAATTCACATTGCCCGCTTTGTCCCGATGCGCATAATGCTGTTGAGAATTACCTCGCCGGACCGAATGGTAATAAAATAAGCTATATTTTTTATCATATGGTTTACCCCTATCCCGATGATTCGCTTTATTACCAAAGCATGGAAGGTTCGGATGCCAGGGATAATTATTACAATCCGATTCAAGCTACACCGCAGGGCTGGTTCGACGGAACTCATCAAGGAAATCCATCCGGCTGGCCGGCTAATCTTAATAATCTTGTTGTTACCGAGAGTCCATTAAAAATAACTTTAAGCGGTACAAGGAGCTCAAGTTATTTCAATATTGATGCTCAAATAACAAGAACCGGAAATATCCCTGACAGTGATCTGGTGGTTCATTTTGTAGCCGCCGAAAACCTTTATTATGCAGGAAGGAACGGCATTGTTAATCATATACATGTTATGAGAAAAATGTTTCCAACGCCTTACGGAAAATCATTGTCAATTAACTTAAATGAAACCAAGCATGTTTCTCAAACTATCAGTCTTGAACCAAGATGGGTTCCGGACAGTTTGAGTATCATCGTATTTGTGCAGAGTACCGGATCTAAAACTGTATATCAGTCAGAGACAATAAATTATAGTGATTTGGGAATTACAGGTATTAATGAAACCGGGGAAATTCCGGGTAAATTTGTTCTTCAGCAGAATTATCCGAATCCCTTCAATCCAAGCACAAAAATCAGCTGGCAGTCTGCAATAGGCAGTAAGCAGACTTTGAAGGTATATGATGTTTTGGGAAGGGAAGTTGCTGTTCTTATTAATGAGTTTAAACCGGCGGGAAAGCATGAGGTTGAGTTTAACGCATCAAATCTGCCAAGCGGAGTTTATATATATAGAATACAAACAAATCAGTTTACGGCAAGCAGGAAAATGATTTTGATGAAGTGAGACAATTAAAAAGGAAAAATTAAAAAGGAAAAATTAGGAAAAAGTAAGTTGCAAGAGTGCAAGGATGAATGGATGAATGAAGGGGGGTAAGGAATAATTACATGAATTATAAAGGCTGCGGCTTGTCTGCAGCTTTTTTTATGTGCTTTCAGCATTTAGAATTGCAAACCTACCCCAGAAGTGTAAATAAGCTGATAAATTATTGTATATGGTATACGTATAACCCAGGCTTATTTAGTGATTGCAATCATAAAACAATAAGTAAAATAATTTTACTCAATAGTATTATTAAAAAAAAAGTATATAGATCGATAATGAATCAGTATGTCACCAACTTTGAGTGTTGAAAATCTTTAAAAGGGAAAATTTAATGTGAAGTAAAAAACTGAAAAATTTATTAATCGGATAAGAAAAATCTGTGTGTAAATATCATTGATGATTATATAAGATCTATAAAACTCATTGAGCATCGATCATTTGAAAACCTATTTACAATTTTAAATATAGTTTAGAGGGAAAAATGAAAATTAATATTATTAAGAATTTACCGGTAAAATGGAAAATATTCTCATTAATCGGTATGATATTTACTTTTATAGGAATTTTTATCCTATTTCAATTTTTGGAATTATCTTCGCTTAACAAAGAGATCGATGCAAATCATATAAAACAAAAGATGATGCAAGCAAAAAGAAACGAAATGCATTTTTTGGATACTCGTGATCTTAAGTATGCAGAGCAGACAAATACGGCGATTGATAAATTGGATTCAATAATAGCTCCCTACAAACATGAAGAATTATCTAAAAATTTAATAGAAAAGGTCGCTGAATACAGTAATATTTTTAATAAGACAATAAAGCTAGTAGAGAAGCGAGGTTTAAATGAAGAAAAAGGTCTGGAAGGTAAGTTGAGGGTAAGTGTTCACAGAGTTGAAGGTATTTTAGACAAAGTTAATAACCAGACAATCTTGATTGATATGCTTATGTGCCGGCGGCATGAAAAAGACTATTTCCTGCGTCATGAGAAAAAGTATATAGATGAACTTAAGGAATCTGTTTCACTGCTTAAAAATCATACACAAAAATCAAATTTATCCTTAAGCACAAAAGAGCAGATAAAAATATTGATCGATAATTATGAAAATGATTTTCTAGCAGCATCCGGTATTATTAATGATATCAATCAAAATGCCGAATCTTTGAACAAGGTTGATAGCGAAGCAAATCTATTAATTGCTGAAATAATTAATCGTAGACAATCAGCGGAAGACTTTTCATCAAGATTAAAATATATAATTTTATTTATCAGCATAGCTGCATCATTATTCATTGCCTTCAGCATCTCCAAAGATATTACAAATTCTCTAAAACAATTAATAGATACGGCAAAAGAAATTATCGCCGGTAATTTTTCTAACCGATTAAATTTGACATCAAAAGATGAATTTGGAACATTAGGGAAAACATTTAATATAATGATGGAAAAAATATCTACTCAGGTTCAGTATCTTAATAATGTACCAAATTCGATTATGGTTATAGATAAAGAATTTAATATCCAATTTATAAATAAAGCAGGTGCAGAAGCAATCGGAAAAGATCAAAAACAATTAATCGGTCAAAAATGTTATGATCAATTTAAAACAGAACACTGCCAGACGGATAAATGCGCATCATATAAAGCAATGCAATCGGGTAATACAAACACAGAGGAAACTGTAGCTCATCCGCAGGGTATTGAGCTGCCAATATTGTATACCGGTGCGGCAATAAAAGATAATGACAGTAATATCATTGGAGCGATGGAAGTAATTGCAAGTATAAAAGATATCAAAGAAAATCAAAATTATTTAACACGGTCAACAAAGAATTTACTTTTGGCAATGGATAAATTTGCTGAGGGTGATTTGATGGTTAGTGTAGTTCCGGAAAAACAAGATGATGATATCGGACGATTATTTAACGGCTTTAATAAATCAATTGTGAAAATAAAGGATATAATTAATAAAGTTATTCAGGTGGTAAAAGCAACTGCCAGTGCAACTAATGAAATTTCATCATCAACAGAAGAAATGGCAGCCGGTGCACAGGAACAAAGTCAGCAGGCAACTGAAATTGCAAGTGCAGTCGAACAGATGACTCAGACAATTCTGGAAACAACCCGGAATGCAAACTCTGCAGCTAATTCTGCTAAAGAAGCCGGAAGTATTGCAAATGAAGGCGGCAAAGTTGTCGAAGAGACTATCTCAGGAATGAATAAGATTGCTGAAGTTGTAAGAAAGTCGGCGAAAACCGTAAAAGAACTCGGTAAAGGAAGCGATCAAATTGGCGAAATAGTACAGGTAATAGATGATATTGCAGATCAGACAAATTTATTGGCATTAAATGCAGCAATAGAAGCTGCCAGAGCGGGCGAACAGGGAAGAGGCTTTGCCGTAGTAGCAGATGAAGTTAGAAAATTAGCTGAAAGAACAACTAAAGCTACGAAAGAAATTGCTGATATGATTAAGAAAATTCAGAAAGATACAGGCGAAGCAGTTGTATCAATGAACGAAGGAACGGAAGAAGTGGAAAACGGAATTCAGCTTGCCGATAAAGCCGGGCAGTCGTTAAAAGATATTATAACAGGTTCCAATAAAGTTGTTGATGTAGCTTCCCAGGTTGCCGCTGCAAGTGAAGAACAATCTTCCGCATCCGAGCAGATAAGTAAAAATATTGAATCGATTGCAAATGTAACAAATCAAAGTGCTGCGGGAATTCAGCAGGTAGCCAGGGCATCTGAAGATCTAAACAAATTAACAGAAAATCTTCAAAAACTTATATCACAGTTCAAGGTGAGTAATACTGATGGTTTAAAATCTCAAACAATAACAGGTTCAAATAACGGTAAACATGATAGTAATGCATATGTCCGAAAAAACGGAAAGCTTATATATGATTAGTATAATAAACAAAAGTAATATTGATATAAACGAGTAAAGAAATGACTGAACATAAAGAAATAAACCGGGAAGGAATAGAACTTCTGCAGTTAGTAAGTTTTATGCTTGGAAATGAAGAATACGGAATCAATATTCATAATGTGCATGAAATAAACAGGATGCTGCCGATTACACAAGTACCAAATTCACCTTATTTTGTTTCAGGTGTAATTAACCTAAGAGGAAAAGTAATTCCGGTTATAAATTTGCGGAATAAATTAGGAATGGAAAGAAAAGAAGAAGATAAAGCAACCAGAATAATAGTATTAGAATTGGAAGATAAAACAATAGGATTTATAGTTGATTCGGTAAAAGAGGTAATAAGAATTCCTGAGAATATAACAGAAGCGCCGCCGGAAATGACATCAAGCGGAAATTCGGAATTTATAAAATCCGTTGCAAAACTTGACGATAGATTATTAATATTATTAGATATGAATAAAATAATTATTAATTAAAATTACTAATATTTAACTCAAAGGTTGTTTTGTTTAGTTGTAAGAAAAATTATTCCGTCAATTGCAAAAATACCGCAGCTAGTCTAGGGTTTTTATTTCCTTATTAATTTAGGATCTGTTGTTAAACTGAAAAAATTATCAAAGTATATTGAAAAAATTTCTTATTCATTCATTCATTTCATTGAGGTTTAAAATCTTATTTAAAAGAGAAATAACATCTTTTTTGCTGAAAGGTTTGGATAAATAATGTGAACAACCTGCAGATAAAAATTCTTCTTTATCTCCGGGCATTGCATAAGCTGTTGTAGCAATTATGGGTATATCTTTATAACTGTCTATAGTTCTGATTTTTATGGTTGCCTCTTTTCCATCCAATCCGCTTCCAAGATTGATATCCATAAATATTAAGTCATATTGCTTTTTCTTTATCATTTCAATTGCATATTCAGCATCAACGGTTTTGTCAAGATTAATAAGATCTTTTGTATATCTTTTTAAAACTTCAAATACAAATGGATCATTATCAACAAGAAGAGCTAAGGGTTTGTCATGAATATTAGCGGACATTTCATTCGCGAAGCTGCCGGATTTATCATCAGAAGATGATTTAACATTTTCATTTTTTATTATTGGGATTCTTATTGTGAAAGTTGAGCCTTTCCCGACTTTACTATCGAGTGAAATTGTCCCGTTGAATTTATCAACAATTTTTTTAGTTATACTTAATCCTAATCCCGTTCCTTCAAAATTTCTGCTGTAACCTTCGCTTGCCTGTCTGAATTCATCAAATATTAATTCCTGATCTTTCTCTGCAATTCCAATTCCGGTATCACTAACCTTCATTTCAAAATAATTTTCAAACAAATTTATTGCGGTTGTAACACTTCCTTCATTCGTGAATTTTAAAGCATTATTAATAAGATTATTTAAAATGGATATTAATGAACGTTCATCAAAATCTAAAATGATCTCTTTTTTATTATAAACAGCCTCAAGCTTAATTCCTTTTTTCTTTGCATTTTCTTTTAAAGAGTGAAATAACTTCATTTGCTTTAGCAACAAGATCAATTTTATAAATTTCAAAATTTCTCTTATTATTTTCGAACTGTGATAAATCAAGTATCAAGTTCAATGTTTCCGAGAGCCTTTTTCCGCTGTTGTATATAGTTTCTATCATTTCTTTTATTTCATCGGAATCAACTTCACTTCTAAGGAAGTCGGCATAACCAAGAATTCCGACAAGAGGAGTGCGTAGTTCGTGGCTCATATTAGAGAGAAAATTTGTTTTAATCCTGTTCATTTCCTCAGCTTTTTCTTTTGCCTGAATCAGTTCATCAATCATTTTTTTCTTTTCGGTTATATCTTCTTTTATTCCGATAAAATGAGTGATTTCTCCTTTCTCATTAAGGATAGGGGATATGGAAACTGATTCCCAGAAAAGCTCACCGTTTTTCTTTTTGTTCAGAAATTCTCCCTGCCAGTCCTTGCCCGCAAGTATTGTATTCCACATTTCAGCGTAGTCAGTAGGAGATTTTTCATCTGATCTTAACAAGTTTGGATTTTTACCTATTATCTCGTTATAGCTGTAGCCGGAAGTTTCGCAGAACTTCTTATTTACATATTCAATTTTTCCTTTTACATCCGTTATAAGTACGGAAGCAGGGCTCTGCTCAACACCGCGATATAGTTTTCTTATTTCATCCTCAGCCATTTTACGTTCGGTTATATCAGAGTATGAGGTTATAAAATTTTGAATTGTTCCGTCGTCTCTTCTCTGGCAAACCGTTGAAAGCGAAATGTGAACAATTTCCCCGTCTTTTCTGATAAATCTTTTATCCTGTTTATAACGTTCAATCTTACCTTGAACTACTTGATTGAACAGAATATTGCTTTCTTCGATATCATCGGGATGAGTAACATCCAACCATGTGAGATTCTGTAATTCTTCTTTTGAATATCCTAAAATATCACAAAGTCTCTGATTCATTTGCAGCCATTTTTTGTCGGATGTAGTAACCCCAAGACCAACCATACTGTTTTCAAAATAAGTCTGGAATTCTCTTCTGCTTTTGATCAGGGCTTCCTCCATGTTTTTCCTATCAGTAATATCAAACATGTATCCGCTTATTTCGGTCAGCTTACCGTTTTCATCAAA
This sequence comes from uncultured Ignavibacteria bacterium, assembly GCA_963713505.1. Lineage (GTDB taxonomy): Bacteria > Bacteroidota > Ignavibacteria > Ignavibacteriales > Ignavibacteriaceae > CAVQMC01. Next base: position 26,552 of record CAVQMC010000021.1, read on the forward strand.
AGTGCCTATTACATTTTCTATAACTGTAATACGTGAACCGTCAAAAGCACGTAGACTTGTTTCTTTATTTATTAGTTTCTTTTTCACAGTTAGTTCTTTGATGAAATTATCACGGTCTGCATTATCAAAATATAAATTGGATGCATTTTTTCTCATTATTTCATCTTTACCAGGTCCCTTAAGAATATCAACAAAAGCATCATTGCATAAGAGTATTTTTCCTTCGGGTGTAGATATGTAATCTCCGGTAAGATCTTCATCAAAAAGTTTTCTGTATTTTGCTTCACTTGCCCGTAAAGCTTTTTCTGTATTCCTTGTTTCAGTTATATCTTCAAGAATGCAGTGAGTTTGTTTAAAGTTGCCGGAATTATCTTTTCCGATTTTTCCTTCAAATGCAATAATTAAGGGATAACCGTCCTTATGAACCATTTCAAATTCGCTGTGAATTGATCCTTGTGCTTTGAAAATCTGGAAACGTTCTTTAAATGCACCCCTGTATTCAGGCATAAGAAAATCACCGAACCATTTGCCAATTACTTCTTCCGGTTTATACCCTAGCGAATTCAACCACTTCCGGTTTACATCAATGAAATTTCCGTTTGAATCCAGTGACTGGTAGCCCAGAGGTGCCTCATCAAAAAGCATTCTGAATCTCTTTTCACTTTCCCTTAGATTTTCTTCGGCTATTTTCTTTTCCGAAATATCCTGGAATGAACCTCTCACTCCGGTAATATTTCCAAGCGAATCATACTCAGGATTTCCAATTGCCCTGACCCAAACCCTGTTGCCTTTTCCGGTTATTATTTCCATTTCAACATCATATGGCTTGCCGGCAGTGGCACATTCAGAGAAAACACTGCTGATTTTATCACGGTATTCCGGAGCATAAAAATTTATTCCTTCAGCCAGCGTAGGCGAATATCCCTGTTCTACTTCATGGATATACGCTACTTCATCAGACCAAACTATTTTATCTTCTGATAAATTTAAACTCCATCCGCCGAGCTTAGCAGTTTGTCCCGCTAACCTGAGTAATTTTTCGCTGCTGCGTAATTTTTCTTCTGCTTCTGTACGCTGCAAATCGTTCTCAATAAACTGCAATGCAAAAGAAATATCCATTGCCATCTCATCAAGCAGTTTAATTTCTTGCGGCTGATAAAACTGTTTTTGATCTGAATATAAAGTTATTACCCCAATCACCTCACCATATAAAAACAACGGAAATGAAGCAATAGATTTATAGCCCAGTCGTTCTGCATCATCTCTCCAGGGAATCATTTTTTCATCATTCTGAATATCGTCTGAAAGCTGATGTACGCCTGTTAATATTGCTCTTCCAACAGGTCCCTGGGCCCTAACTTTATCATTAAGATCGATGTTTAATTTTTCAAGGTAGTCTTTTACTACTCCGGCAGATGCTGCAATTTCAACTTTATTACTTTCTTTATTTACAAGACCAATAAATGCCATTCTGAATTTACCATCCTGTATGGCAATCCGGCATATATCTACAAAAAGCTTTTCTTTAATCTGCGTGCGAACAATGGTTTGATTTATATTGCTGAGAAGAGCATATACACGATTGAGGCGTTCAATTTCAAGTTCATTTTCTTTTCTTTCAGTTACATCTCTTATTGTGCCGATCAATTGAATAGGATTTCCATTCACATCTAAAGTAAGTTCTCCCATTCCGTGAACCCATCTCTCAGAATTATCATTTAACCGTATAATTTTATATTCCTTATTAAATGGTTTTTTATTTCCGATAATTTCATTCGTAAAATAATCTGCCATTATCTGCTGCCACTCAGGATGAATAATTTTTGTCCATCCTTCTATAGATTTGGGATAATTAAAATTAATTCCGAAAATAGAATCTAAAATTTCTGAGCTTGTCCATATTCCTGTATTTACATCTAAAACATAAGATCCAAGACGTGCAATCTTTTGAGTTTCTTTTAGAAATTTTTCACTCTGTTCAATTTTTTCACGAACTTGTTTTGCTTCTGTTATGTCTCGTGCAATTGAAGAGGCTGCTATAATTTTTCCATTTGAATCAGTTATTGGAGAAACACTCAAGGATACAATTAATTCCTTACCGTATTTAGTAATTCTTTTTGTTTCATAGTGATCAATAATTTCGCCCTTCTTTAATCGTGCTAATATTGAGGGTATTTCAGTTTTGTTTCCTTTGTGAAGAAGAGCAGTAATAGATCTTCCAAGCATTTCGTTTTCCGTATATCCGTAAAGCTTTTCTGCACCTTTGTTCCAGCTAGTGATTATGCCGTTAAGGTCTTTTCCGATTATCGCATCTTCCGAAGACTGTACAATTGATGCAAGGTAATTAGATTTTTTAATTGCTTCTTTACGTTCAGTAATGTCTCTTATATTAAACTGAATTACTTTTTTATTATTAGATAAATAACTGTTTCCTACAATTTCAAAAAATACGCATTTATCATTTTCGTTTATTAACTCTACTTCGTCTATATGTATTTTATCATGTAATAATATTTTTTCATATTCAGTGACACTATCTTTAATTTTATTAGATAGCTTTAATTCACGAAAATTATGACCGATAAAATCTTCTTTAACCCCGCCAAGTATTTCCGGCAGTTCGGGGTTTACATCTATTATGACAAATGAATCCGCGTCAATAATCAGAATACCATCTTTAGCTGATTCAAATATCCTGCGATATTTTGTTTCCGAATCTGTAATTAATTTCTGTGTATTTCTTTCTTCAGTCTGATCCCTGAAAACAAGAACAACTCCGATTATTTTACCGGTTTCATCTATAATTGGTGCACCGCTGTCACTAATTGGAATTTCATTACCATCTTTCGAAATAAGCAGCGTGTGATTTGCTAATCCAACTATCATTCCTTCTGAAAGAACTTTTCGAATCGGATTTTCAACATTTTTTCTGCTGTACTCATTTATGATATTGAAAACGTTTTCAAGTTCTTTTCCTCTTGCCTCAGATTCTTTCCATCCTGTAAGTTTTTCTGCAACTGCATTTAAATACTGAACTTTTCCTTTATTGTCTGTGGTGATAACAGCATCGCCAATACTATATAAAGTAGTTTTAAAGCTTTCCTGAGATTTATAAAGTTCTCTGAAAATATTGTTTTTACGGAAATGGATATACAAAACCGCACTAAATCCAATAGCGGCAATCAGAGCAGCCGCAAAAATGATTACTTCTATTTCATTGAACTTAAAACTTGAAATTGATCCCATACAAATTGAATAGAAAAAACGAATATTCTGTTTTGCCGGATAACCAGGTGTTTGAGCAAATAGATTTTCTGAATTTATTGAAAATCCGGTTACTAAAAACAGGAGAAATTTTCTCATTAATTGTCGTTTGAATTTAAGAACCGATTGTCGAAGATTTAAATTCATTGTTTTTCCCGATAAGTGATTATTACTCTGAATCTTTATTTTGATTTTCTGAAATATCTGAGACTAGATTTTTTATTTCCCTGAAATCGCTGCTTTTATCATAAAAGAAATTTGCACCTTCTTTAATACATCTTTCTTTGTATTGAGTATAAGGAAAGTTTGTCAACATACAAACGGTAGAAGTAATACCATATTCTCTTATTTTTTTCAATACACCAATTCCGTTAAGCATGGGCATTCTAATATCAAGAAAAATTAAGTCCGGTTTTTTTTCAATAATCATTTCAACAGCTTCATTCCCATCTTTTGCTTCATGAATACTATCGACCTCCTTAATATCACTAAGAGATTCTTTAATTCTTTCTCTTATCAGATCTGAATCATCTGCTATAAATATTTTCATTCTTTAACCTTTATTATAATTTTGTTTCATTTTTAAGTATACGCTGATTATTTAAAGGTATACTTATTGATAATTTGGTACCTTTATTCTGAACGGAATTGATTTCGACATCACCATTGAACTGTTTAATCCTTTCTTTCATCCCCAGAAGCCCGATCGAACCGGTTGATCGCATTTCACTTACGTTAAATCCTTTACCGTCGTCTTCAATTTCGAGGCAGATTTTGTCGGAATAAGAATTTAGATTTATCGAAATTTGTTTTGCATTAGCATGCCTAACCACGTTTGTTAAAGCTTCCTGTAAGATTCTGAACAAAGTAAGATTTGCTTTTGAGTCTAAAGATGGAACTTCATTTAAATTCATTTTACAATTTAGTCCGGAACGATCTTCAAACTCAGCTACAAACCATTCGATTGCCGGAATTAAACCGAGATCATCCAGAATGCTTGGCCGAAGATCTGCAGAAAGCCTTTGAACTTTTTTTATTGTTGCATTAACCAATTCAATCATCCGGTTTAATTTATCTTTTGCATTTGTATTTGTTTCAATATTTTCATTGGCCCAGTTCAAATCCATTTTTAATGCCGTAAGTGTTTGTCCTAATTCATCATGAATTTCCCTTGACATTTCAGCGCGTTCATTTTCTCTGACTTCGTTAAGATTTTTATAAAGTTGTTCGAGAAGTTCATTAGTTTTTTTTATTTCTTCTTCAGCTTTTTTCCTTTCAGTTATATCATGCATGAATACAAAAAGTATATCGGGTTTTTCAGGGAGTGTACTTATCCTTGCCTCAATATCAATAATTTTTCCGTCTTTGCGTCTGTGCTTGGTTTCAAACTGCGAAGAACCTTCCTTTAGCATAGAGTTAATTCTAGCTTTTATTTCCTTTTCCGTATCTAATACTTCAAGATTGCTTATATTCATATTTAACAATTCATCACGTGAATAACCTATCATTTGGCAGAACGAATAATTTGTATCGAGAATATTCCCATCTCTGCCGACAAAACAAAATCCATCTATAGCAGTATTCAGAATGGTTTTTAATTCTTCTTCTGCGAGTTTACGTTCCGTAATATCAATTGTAAAACCAGCCAGATAACGGGGCTTGCCTTTAATTTTAATGGGAAATTTTATCGTGGTGTAAAATCTTCCGTTTAACTCTTCATCAACTTTAACCAATTCACCCTTCCGAAGTATCTTTTTATCTGCTTCAATAATTCTTTTAGCCAGGTCAGATGGAAATATTTCATCCATTGTTTTTCCTAAAGCATCTTGTACAGGCATATTCAGCATTTTGTAAAAATTGTTACTAAGTCTAAATGAGCGTATATTTTCATCTTTAAAAGAAAATATAAACAGGGGAATGCTTCATTAACTGCATAAAAATTTCTTCATTTTCAAGAAGCTGCAGCTCTGTCTTTTTCCGTTCGGTAATATCTTTTAGAAAAGCAACCCAGCGCCCTCCGCTCAATTCCCTGTACTGAACACTAACTTCAACATCAAAGACAGTTCCATCCTTCCGTCTATGTACGGATTCAAATCTGTCCTCACCGGTTATTTCTTATTTTCTCAATGTGTTTGGAAGTTCTATCCGGATCTTCATTAAATTCAATATCCGATACTTTCATCTGCAGTAATTCATGCATTTTATATCCGCTCATCCGGCAGTAAGTATCATTCACTTCCAGTAAATTTCCATTTTCATCAACCAGCCAGAAACCATCAATAGCAGTCTGCAGAATTGTTCTGTACTTTACTTCACTTTCTTTTATAGCTTGCTCCATCAACTTGCGTTCAGTAATATCTCTTGTAATTGAGAGCAGGCATTGTTCTCCATTTAAATTTATTATTGATGCAGACATCAATCCGAAAATTACATTTCCATTTTTTAATCTGTAAGTTGCTTCAAGATTTTCCATGCGTCCATCTTTTAACAAAGCCGCAACCAGCCGTTCTCTATCAGATTGATCAGCCCAGATATTAATCTCTAAGGATGATTTGCCGATTATTTCTTCCGGTGTATAACCGGAAATTCTGGTAAAGACTTCATTTATATCGAGATAAATTCCATCTTTTAATCTGTTAATTGCCGCAGCATCGGGACTTGTATGAAAAGCTTTATTAAATTTCTCTTCACTTTCAATAAGTGCATTTTCTGCCATCTTACGGGCAGTAATATCCCTTAGGATCGTTTGAATTACCCTTTTCCCGTTGTACTGAATGGGAATACCAATCACTTCTGCAGTAATAATTCTACCATCAAGTGTTATAAATTTTTCTTCATTGTAATCAGACGGTTCGCCGGTTTCCATTATTTGGGACAGCCTCTTCCGTACACTTTCCAATGAGTCGGGATGCACAAAGTCCATTACAGAAATGTCTTTTACTTTTTCAAAAGAATCTGTACCAGTTAACATTATAGCAGAACTATTCGCATAAAGTAGTTTTTTATTATCGTGAATTATAATCGCATCCGGAGAATGCTCAACTATTTTCCTGTATTTCTCTTCACTTTCCTTTATAGCCTTTTCGGCCTGCTTGCGTATCGTTATATCCCTTTGAATACCGAGGAAACCAATTATATTGCCATTTTCATCAATAATTGTATCAGCGGAACCTTCTACATCAATCAGGCTGCCGTTTTTGCATTTATTCAAATATTGATTGGGACTTACACCTCTTTTATTTAAAAGTTCGTTCCAGAATTCTTCATAAAATTCTTTTTCATAAAGATTGCTCTTTAGAATTCTTGGAGTTGTTTTTCCTACAATTTCTTCTGCAGTATAACCATACATTGCAGTGAACTGAGGATTGATAAATGATATTACACCATCTTTGTCTGTAATAAATATTACATCTTTTGAATTGTCAATTGCTGTCCTGAGTTTATTAAGAACTTCTAAAGCTTGTTTACGCTCTGTTATTTCCCTGATAGATTTATGAATGTAAGGTATGCCGTTTATTACTATTTTCTTACTGTTGATCTCTGTATCAACTCTGCGTCCTGATTTTTGTACAATCTTTGTCTCAGAGAGTATTTCCTCCCCGGATAACAGCCTGTAGTGAATATTTTGGAAATTCTTAAGATTGTCCGATTCATGCAGATCAGAAACTTTCTTTTCAAGAAGTTCCTGTTTTGAATACCCGGATAATTCGCAGGCAGCTTCATTAACCATGATTATTTTTGAATCGACATCTGAAATAATTATTGCATCTCGAGATCCCTCAAATATTGCAGACATCCAGTTATTAAGTGTGACTAACTTTTCTTCGGCTTCTTTTTGATTTGTGATTACTTCTGAGAATAGGATAATACCACCAATCTGATTAGATTCATCAAACCATGGATGGATTTCCCATTTTATGTAGTCAAGTTTTCCTGATTTTCTAGGAAATGGATCATCATTGCACTTCTCTATTGCACCTGCTAAACATCTTTTATGAATCTCTTTCCATCTTTCCGGAATTTCAGGAAAAACTTCATAGTGGGATTTTCCAATTATATTCTGATTGCCCAGGTCATAATCCGTTAAAAATCTTTTACTGGTAATGATATATTTCATTTCAGTATCGAGCATTGCAATAGCAGCAGGGGAGTTCTCGATAAATATTCTCAGAAGTAGTTCATTTCTCTTTAAGTTTTCTTCATTAAGTTTATTTGAATTTATATCCGTGTGAGTTCCCATTACACGAAGAGGTTTTCCGGAGCTATCCTGCTCAAAAATTTTTCCACGGTCAAGAATCCATTTATAAGATCCGTCTTTGCATTTTAATCTTTGCTCACTTTGATAACCAGGGTGTCCGCCGCTAAAATGTTTTTCTATTTCCTTAAACACTCTCTCTTTATCTTCCGGGTGTAAAAGTCTTTCCCAGGCTGCAAGAGTGTTTTCTATTTCAGTATCTTTATAACCGAGCATAGATTTCCAGCGGGAAGAGAAAAAGACCTCGTTAGTTTTAACATTCCAGTCCCATATTCCATCGCCTGCACCTTCCAAAGCAAATTTCCATCTCTTTTCATTGTCCTTTAACTTCTTTAAATAAATCTGTTTTTCTTCCTGGTCTACTAAAACTTTTCCAATAAGAAGTGTAGCAATCGGATAAACTCCCAAAACTGTGGGTATGAGTATTTTATAAATTTGCTGCTCGTCTTCAATCGGAAGAAGGGAAAAAAATGCAAGCATAAATAAATTTACAATGAGACCAAATAGATAAAGATGCAGATTTGAAATTGATTTTGATGATTTTCTTCTTATACGATAAAAAATTAATCCAATTGTAAATGAGAATAAAACTACTAAAGTTCCGACAAAAGTACCTGCACCGCCAAGATAGAACCTGAATAATACTGTTAATGCTGAAGCAATTGCTCCGGAAATTGGTCCAAAAAATAAAGTGCAGAGACTTATCACAACCGAACGACCATCGAAAATTATACCTTTAGCAAGATGATAAGGATATAACATTCCGACTATTGCGATAATTCCGAATAGTATTCCCTGAAAGATTTTTCCTTTTGTTTCAAAACGACTGAATCTTGATTCGATAAATCCTGATAAGACAATTAAGGCAAGAAGAATCGCTAGGTTATAGATGAGGTCAATTTTTATCATAATAATTTCAGTTTATAAAGTTTTCACCTATTAAATAATGTTTTTTTTATGGTGATTTGTCTTCTTAAATGCTGAGTAAATATTATGCAAAATTTATACCTATTATTCAGGATCACTTAAAAAATGAATGATGATTTTTTAACATCATCGATACCACATTAAATGAGTAATTAAGCCATTTTTTAGTCCATTTAAATTCTCTAACTTATTGTTGTTCTTTGATTTGAGAGAGAATTTCTAAAATTTAGGAATACTTTTTTCAATTAAATGAAGAGTTGAATTTCTTTTTAGTGAAAGATTAATATTGTCAAAAATTATGGGTATTAATCAATTTAATTTGATTATTTTTTTGTTGTGTAATTGTAAAAGAAGTCCATTCCATATCTTTGTTGGGATATTCTTGTAACAAATTGGTTTGGAAAAGAGTCACATAAATTAAGAGATGATTTCAATTTTTCATTAATAGATGATTTTCTTTATTTGAATTCCTTTTTCTATTCTTTGGACCGTTAAAACTTATGAATCATAATAATAAACGTTATCAAACAAAAGTATAAGTTTAAAGAGGTTAATAATTTACTTTCTCAGTAAATTTCAAGTTAACTTAGAACAACGGAATTCAATTATTATTTATTGCTAAACAATTATTAAAGAATTATTTTAGTACTGATTTGAATTTTAAAAAAAAGGGGTCGATGTTATAGTCGCAGAAACAAATAGGTGGAGTTAAACTTTAATTATTTCTGATCTTGTCTATATAAACTTTTCTCATATCCAGTAAAAATAATCTTCAAAATCCAGGTGTCTAATCACATATTTGTGAGTAACCCAGCGACGCTGTAAAGAAAGCTTAAGATATAAAGAATATAATGATGAATTAATTGCATAGACAAACTAAGCAAAAGACAAACTCATTTATTTTTATAACTTTCATAAGAAAAGAGTAGCCCCATGAAACTAATAAAAATTTTCTTTTTATTTATTTTACTGAATATCTTTCAAATTGGTTGCCAACAAAGTCAAGATAATAAAAACATTCCTGCTGCAAATGATCAGGCTAAGCATTACATTTCTATTGATGGATTATGGAGATGCACACCCGAGACAGCGTTAAAATTTCCTAACGGTACACTGGAACCAATAATCAGAATTAACGGTGACGCTTATGGCAATATTCAGGTACAGGGATGTTTCTTATGGGAAAATGAATTTTATGATTATTGGGAAATAAAGAACTTTAAATTTTCAGATAGTACCAACCAATTCGAGATGGTTTTTGGAGAAGGTAATATATTCAAAGGAGTAGTAGGTCAGGAAAAGAAAATAATTCGCGGAACAGCTTTTTCCGATGAATGGGGAGATCCAAATCATCGTGCTTATAAAAATAAACTTGACTTTGTTCGAGATGAAAAAACTGATGAAAACAGGCTTTTCTTTCCGCGGTCTCCTGGTGTTAATGGTAGTTTAGAATATGTTTATAAGCGGCCCGAACAAATTGACAATTACTTACAAACAGCTTCTATTTTTCAATTCATTAATGACTCAACTGCTTTTTACAGTTTGATGGAAAAAATAATTAAAAAGAAATTTGGACGTTTGGAATCATTACTGATTCTCAAAGATAAAAAGCTTGTTCTCGAAGAATATTTTTACGGTTACGATCGGGCACAATTGCATGATATCCATTCGTGCACCAAGAGCATAACATCTTTACTATTGGGGATAACACTGGATCGTCATAAAAAACTTAATGTCGACCAGCCGGTATTTAATTTTTTTCCGCAGTATGATTTATTAAAGACACCTGAAAAAGAGAAAATTAAGCTTAAACATGTTTTAACAATGACAGCCGGATTCGGGGAATTAGACGATTTTGAAGGTTCCAATCCGGAAGATTTAATTAAAAATATACTAAGCCTTCCATTAATATCTGCACCCGGAGAAAAATTTAAATACAGCGGGGAGTGTACGAATATTCTAGGAGGTATCATTTATACACTGGAAAATAAACAGGCTGATGAATTTGCAAAAGAAGTTCTGTTTAACAAGCTTGGTATTTCAAAATTTTATTGGGAAAGAGAAAACGGAATCCTAGGTTGTGATGCCGGGCTTCATATGTATCCGAGAGACATGGCAAAGGTCGGTTTGCTGGTTTTAAATAATGGAAAATGGAATGATGAACAAATTGTTCCGGAAGTTTGGATAACTATGTCGACAAAACCTTATGTATCCGAAAGTGAGTTTTTTGATTACGGATTTCAGTGGTGGTACAGATCAAAACAAAATAAGCCGTGGTGGAATAATCCTATGCATGGAGGGAAAACAGAACATGACATCGCTTTAGCACTTGGGTACGCTGGACAGTACATTATGATTATAAAAGACTTAAATATGGTTATAGTAACAACATCATCTGATCATAATGAAAGCAACGGAATGGCGCATGCTAAAGTTCCGATGGTGATTGAAGATATTGTTCCGCTGTTCGAAAACATAAAACTTTTAGATTAAAAATATATTTACAGGGAATAAAGAACTTGGGCGGCTAATATTTATAGCCGTGCTTATAATTACATAGATAGCCGCGGAAAATAAAGCTTTGTGGTCCTTTGTGGCTTCTTTGTGATACTCTGTGTAACCAAAGTTTCTAAAAATAAAAATTTACCTAAATTACGAATTCCAGGATAACTGGTAATCGGCTCCTAACATTTCCAAAATATATTTGACCGGTCTTCGTTAAAAATAAATTTAAGCAGGAGAAAGTATGAGAATTCTTCAGATAATTCTTTTTGTAATTGCAATAATAGCTTTTTTAATAGCTTTGGTTTATACCGGAAGTGTAACAGGTGAAATATTGTGGCAGCCGGGTATTGCAATTCTTCTAATTGATATGGTCTTTATAATGCTTTGGTCTGATAAAACTAAATCTTTTTCAGCCGAAAGCTGATAAGATTATGGTTTAAAATCATTAATATTTTTCCGTTTTCGACATTATAGTTCCGTATTAGTTATAAATAAAATACTTTCTATTCCAGGTAACAATAAAATTCTAAAACAAACATTCATTAATTAAAGGAGTATTGACATGAGTTTCAAAAATCTTATGATTATTAAATCAGTAGTTTGTTTTGGTTTCGGTATTCTTTTAATATCCATTCCGGATATTTTACTTTCAATATTTAAAGCAGAATGAAATTCCGGCGGAATGTTTACAGCAAGGGAATACGGTTCATCATTTTTTGGAAATATGTTTCTTTGCTGGTTTGCAAAAGATGCATTAGAATCCGAAGCAAAGCGGGCAATCATAATTGCATTATTTGATTATGATCTTACAGCATTTGTCGCTACAGTGATAACAGTAATTACCGGCGTATTAAATCCATTTTAAGCTCATTGGTTATTTGAATATTATTTTACTTTACAAATAATTGCCGTGATGTCGTCTTCTTGTGGTTGATCTTTAATAAATGAACGGACTTCCTTGTAAAGATTTTCAATTAGTTCTTGTGATCCGTATTCACGATTTGATTTAATAAAGTTTAAAGTTTTATCAACGCCAAAATCAATTTCATTTGATCCTCTGGATTCTATAACTCCATCGGTTAGAAAAACCAGCATTTCTTCGGAAGACAATGAGATCTTATTACTTTTTGAATAGGCATAATTTTTATATATACCAAGCGGTATGCCGGTACTTTCAATTTTATATCTTGTTTCACCTGCTCTATTCATTAAATAGGAAGGGATATGTCCGGCGCTTGCATAATCAAATAATTTATTAGTAGAATCGAACCGTACTAAAGTTAAAGTTACAAAATGTTCATTGTCCAGGTCCTCGACAAGCCTATTGTTTATTAAATTTAAAATTTTTGCAGGATCGGATTCTGTTTGAGAAAATGCCCTTAAATAAGCGCGGGTTATTGCCATTATAAATGCAGCACCTATACCGTGGCCACAAACATCACCGATTATAATTCCGGTACAGTTATCGGGAAAAGTTATAAAATCATAAAAATCTCCGCATGTTTTTACCGCGGAATAAGTTTTTCCAGCAATGTCGCAGCCGGGCAGTGAAAAATCTGATTTCAATAGCCTTTGCTGTAATGCTTTAGCAATATTCATCTGAAATTCCTGCTCCTGCTGATTTCTAAGTTCTGTAACATCTTTAAGCACAGAAACAAATTTTGTAATTACTCCGTTAGTATCTTTCATAGAACTGATTGTCTGCTCACTCCAATAAAGGTCCCCGTTCTTTTTCTTATTAATTATAGTTCCCATATACATATTACCTGCAAGCACGTTTTTCCATAAATTATTGTAAAAAGATTGATCATGTTGCCCGGACTTAAGTAATCTCGGAGTTTTTCCGATAACTTCAAGTCGATCATACCCTGTGGTTTTTTCAAAAGCAGGGTTTACATATTCAATAATACCAGTACTATCTGTTATTACAACACTGTCTGCCGTCTGTTCTACGGCATTAGAAACCATTTTTAGTTTTTCCAGTGCCTTATTACTCTCAGAGATATCTTCAGCAATTACAAGAACCGAATCCGGTTGAATAAATGTATAGTAAACTTCTAATTCTTTTAATTCATCTGTACTTCGAAATCTATAGGAAATTACATTATGAATATTTGTTCTTTCATTTTTGCATTTTAATAAATCCGAATAAATTTCCTTACATGAAGGTGAATTATTATACACATCAAGAAATTTCATTTTTATATAATTTTTAACATTTCCTTCAGTAAACATTTCAGCCATTTTATTATAATCAACCAGGATAAAATCATCTACTTGATATTGCCAGATATAACAGGGTATCGGTAATTCTTTAAACATTGTTTCTAACCTATGCTCCCTGTACATAAGATTATTTTCAAGCAGGCTTTCTTTTGTGCCGATCCGGATCATAATAACAGCACCAATGATTGAACCGTCAGAATCTTTAAGCGGATTTGAAGATAAAATTACATGTATTCCTTTGGGATGTATTATATTTTTAACAAAGATTATTTCGCCGGCAACTTTTTCATTTTTAAGCGCACGGGAAAGCGGTAATTGATCGGGAAGATATTCAATAAAACTTTCAGGATAATAAAAGGATGACATTGTTGTCCAATCCGAAAACCGGGCATTTATTATTCCCGGACCGAAAATATTTTGCGCAGTCGGATTGCAAACTACAGTATTCCCATTTTCATCGGTGACAATTATTCCTTCATCGAAATTCTCGATAAAAGCAGATATATTTTTATTATCTTGTCGTAAAATTTTCAGCATGGTTCGAGGGGTTTCGGTTCCGTTTGATAATTGATTTATTCCATTCATATATAACTTTCCGTTATCTTTTTTGTTTTAATTTTATGATTGAGTGAGATTATTTGCGCTATAAGAATACTTAAAAAGAGTTGATAAAGTAGTATCTCTTTTCTGGTAATTTGATTAATGCCGGCCCTTTTTGCTAATGTGAAGCTGAGAGTTTAAAGTTCCTCGATTGAGGACATAATTTACACTCTAAAAAGATGTTTAATTAATGGAAATTTTAGATTACACTTTTAGAAGGAAATTCGATAAACACAGTATGAATTTAAATATTAACATTTAGTATACGACTTAATAACATGAAAACAAAATTAAGGATGGTAAAGGCAAGTGATGTTAAAATCAAATGATATAACAATTTCAAACATATTAATTAAAATTTTGCAATTCCTTCATCGATCTCGGCAATTAACATTCTCATGAAATCTTCCATGATGCAGACTACTTACTACAAAGAAAGTATAAATCACATTTAAAATTATATCGACAGGTGGGAAGGTTATTGCTTTAGTTAAAGAGAAGCCATTTATAACGGCGGCAGCAAGTCCGATGAAATGAGAGAATATTAAATAAAATTAAAACGTTAAATTTAGTTGCAGTTTTTTTCTTGTTGACATCAGATTGTTAAAAGATTAATATAAAACTAATTTAAAGAACTAATCCCTTTTTCATCCCTTTGACCGATAGATTTATTTTTCAAATCTTCATATCATTATTTAGGATTTCCAGGATGGTTAATTCTTTCTTTAACTCTTGGATCCTTTCATAGTAATTATTTTGTTAAATAATAAATTAAAGTATAAGCTAAATGAACGGTTTAATGTATTATTCGTTTGCACTAATTTCATTAATGTTTTGGCTTGCCGATTTTCTTACATCTAGAACTTTCCTCGGGTTTATGGAAATACTTATCATGGTAATCATAATAAATACAGTATATAAAATTATAAGTGGAAAAATTTCTAATAGAAAAAAAGGCGAACTAATAAGAATTAAATACCGGCGATCCGATTCAATCTAAAGTTTGCTGAGCTATTTTGGCTGTTAAAATTTTTGAATGAATAATACAATTAAGTCTTTACGTTTTCAGATCATTTAAATAAAAGCTGACTTTTAAAGTTATGTTCTATAGGCTTAGTCAATGAATGTTTTAATGATTTATCCGATGTACCCGGATACATTTTGGAGTTTTAAACATGCTCTTAAATTTGTATCGAAGAAAGCAAGTTTTCCGCCGTTAGGGCTTTTAACGGTTGCCGCAATTCTGCCCGAAGATTGGCATAAAAAAATAATTGATTTGAATGTAAAACAATTGATAGATGATGATATACTTTGGGCAGATTATGTTTTTATAAGCGCCATGTCGGTACAAAGTAAGTCTGTTGATGAAGTGATACTAAGATGTAAAAAGTTAAAAGCAAAGATTGTGGCAGGCGGACCTTTATTTACGAGTAGTCCTGAAAACTACCGAAATATTGATCACTTAATTCTTAATGAAGCCGAGATTACACTTCCTCAGTTTTTAAGTGATCTTAGAGATGGAAAACCGAAACAATTATACACTTCGGAAGAATGGGCGGATATTACAACCACACCATTGCCGCTTTGGGAACTCACATCGATGAATAATTATACATCAATGAATGTACAGTACTCGCGTGGTTGTCCTTATGACTGCGATTTTTGTGATATCACTGTTCTTTACGGGAGAAAACCGCGTACAAAAAGTAAGGAACAGGTGATAGCTGAATTAGATGCTCTATATTTTAACAACTGGCGTGGACCCGTTTTTTTTGTTGATGATAATTTCATCGGCAACAAAGTAAAATTGAAAAAAGATATTCTACCCGCTAGTTATTGAATGGAATGAGAAAAGAAAAAATCCGTTTTACTTTAATACGGAGGTATCAATCAATCTTGCCGACGATGATAAACTTATGCAGCTTATGGTTAAGGCTGGGTTTGAAGCTGTATTTATTGGTATCGAATCTCCGAACGAGGAAAGTTTGATTGAGTGTAATAAAACTCAAAATAGAAACCGTGATCTAATCTTAAGCGTTAAAAAAATTCAAGAGTCAGGTTTGGAAGTTCAGGGAGGATTTATTGTAGGTTTTGATAACGATCCGCCGACTATATTCGATAAACTTACTAACTTTATCCAAGAAAGTGGTATCGTAACTGCCATGGTTGGGCTTTTAAATGCGCCGCAAGGAACGAAACTTCATAAAAGACTTCTCAGAGAAGGAAGATTGTTAAACGATTTTAACGGAAACAATACTGATCTGTCGATTAATTTTATCCCTCAGATGAATCAAACTGAACTTCTTGATGGATACAAAAATATTTTAAACACTATATATTCACCTAAATATTATTATGACCGAGTAATGCGCTTTTTAAAAGTTTTTGAACCAAAGAAGAAAAAGGTATTTCACCTTAATCCGAATTATATCCTCGCACTTTTTAAATCTATTTTCAAATTGGGCATAATAGGCGAGGAAAGGATTTATTACTGGAAGTTATTTTTCTGGTCGTTGTTCCGAAAACCGCAGTTGTTTTCTCTTGCAATATTATTTACGATTTATGGATTCCATTTTAGGAAAATCTCTGATAGTTTTTGATGAAGTGTTTTTCGATTAACATGCAGAAATTTTCTAACTTCTATAAAAATGTTTTCCGCGTGTAAATGATTATAGTGTTTATGTAAAGATAATAATCAAAAGGAGAAGTATATATTGGAAAACATTATCATTAAGTCATCAATAAACAGAATTGCCTTTATTGGGAATTACTTACCCCGGCAATGCGGAATTGCAACCTTTACTACCGATTTGTGTGAGTCAATAGCTGCACGTTATACTGGTAAAACTTGTATTGCTCTGCCGGTCAATGACATTGAAGCAGGTTATGCATATCCGAACCGGGTTCGCTTTGAACTGATTGAGAAGGATATTGAATCTTACAGGCGTGCGGCTGACTTTCTCAATATTAATAATGTCGATTTGGTATGTGTGCAATTCGAATACGGAATATTTGGTGGGAAAGCAGGAAGCCACATACTAGCGCTTCTGAGCGAATTACGTATGCCGATTGTAACAACTTTACATACGATATTAAAAGATCCTGACCCTGATCAACGGTTTGTATTGGAAGAAGTTGCAGCTGTTTCGGACCGGTTGGTTGTAATGAGTAAACGCGGCTCTGAATTTTTGCAGGAAATCTATAATATACTTCCGGAAAAAATTGACCTTATTCCGCATGGTATTCCCGATGTGCCGTTTGTGGATCCGAGTTTTAACAAAGATTTATTCGGTGTAGAGGGTAGAATTGTTTTACTGAGTTTTGGTTTACTCTCAACAAGTAAAGGAATTGAAACTGTAATCTCCGCACTTCCTGAAATAGTAAGCCGGTATCCCGATACAGTTTATATAGTTGTCGGTGCAACGCATCCACATGTTATTCAAAAAGAAGGCGAAATGTACCGCTTGTCTTTGCAGCGGCTGGCGCAACAAAAAGGTGTGGAAAGCAATGTTATCTTTTATAACCGCTTCGTTAGTTCGGAAGAACTTGTTGAGTTCATAAGTGCGGCAGATATTTATATCACACCTTATCTCAATGAAGCACAAATAACCTCAGGAACTTTGGCTTATACATTAGGAGCTGGTAAAGCAATTGTTTCTACTCCATATTGGTATGCGGAAGAAATGCTTGCCGATGGCAGAGGTGTGCTGGTTCCATTCCGGGATCATGAAGCTTTGGCAGGGCAGGTTATAAGCTTGTTGGACAACGAAGCTGAACGTCATGCGATGCGGAAACGTGCTTACATTTTCGGGAGGGATATGATTTGGTCCGAAGTGGCAAAGCGTTATATGGAAAGTTTTGAACGTGCACGGGCAGAACGTCGTCATTATATCCCTGCCGGTTTTATTTCAAAAGCGCTTGATAAATATCCGGGTGAACTACCTTTATTAAAACTTGATCACTTAGAACATATGACAGACTTTACAGGAATATTGCAACATGCCCTTTTTACGGTACCTAATTATGCGCATGGCTATACAACCGACGACAATGCGCGGGCTCTTTTAGTAAGTATTCTTTTAGATGAACTGGGCAGCAGTGAGAGCCTAAGATTGGCTACCCGTTATCTTGCTTTCCTCGGATTTGCATTTAATAATCAAACTAAACGCTTTCGAAATTTTATGGACTATCAACGAAATTGGTTGGAAGATTCCGGATCGGATGATAGTCATGGCCGTGCACTTTTGGCATTGGGTACAGTATTAAATCATTCCGAAATTCAAGCATTAAACAGTATGGCTGGATGGCTTTTTGAACAAACATTGCCAACTATTCTTTTAACTACCAGTCCTCGTGCATGGGCATTTGCTTTAATTGGCATTTACGAGTATTCGCAAAAATTTGCCGGTGACCGCAGAGCAGGGAAGGTACGGGATGAATTAGCAGGGCGGCTTCTGACATTATATCAGAATAATCGATCTGAAGAATGGCTCTGGTACGAGAAAGAACTTTCATATTGCAATGCAGCATTACCGCATGCATTGCTCTTATGCGGAAAGTCTATACCTAACCAGGCTATGACCGATGCAGGTTTGGAATCATTAAAGTGGCTTTCCGGTTTGCAGCATGCAAGTAAAGGACATTTTGTTCCGATCGGATCAAATGGTTTTTATCAGAAAGATGGTGAACGAGCTCGTTTTGATCAGCAGCCTGTTGAAGCACAAACGATGGTATCGGCCTGTCTCGAAGCTTTTAGAACTACAGGAGATAAATTCTGGAACAAAGAAGCTCGATGCGCATTTGATTGGTTCCTCGGCAATAACGATTTAAATCTTCCTATCTACGATCCTACTACAGGAGGCTGTAGGGACGGTTTGCATCCCGATCGTTCAAACGAGAATCAGGGTGCCGAATCTACTTTAGCCTTTCTCCAATCATTATTGGAGCTGCGTTTAGCAAAACAATCACATTTATCATTGGAGACTGTTTTAAAATGAAAAATCAATATACAGAAGTAATCCATCGTCATGAGTTGAACCCGATTCTTAAAGCCGAAGATTGGCCGTATCCGATCAATAGTGTTTTCAATGCAGGTGCAACATTACTGCCAAATGGAACAACATTGCTTCTCTGCCGTGTAGAAGACCGTCGCGGACTTTCTCACTTGTGTGCTGCGCGCTCTAAAAATGGTATAGATAATTGGCAGATTGACCAGCAGCCGACTTTACTGCCTGATGCAGAAAATTTTCCCGAAGAATTGTGGGGTATTGAAGATCCGCGAATTACATTTGTTAAAGAATTAAAAAGATACGTAATCGTTTATACTGCCTACACACGTGATGGCCCGGGTGTTGCTCTTGCACTTACTGAAGATTTCAAAAATTTTGAGCGCTATGGAATAATAATGCCTCCTGAAGATAAAGATGCAGCTTTGCTGCCTTATCGTATTGACGGTAAGTGGGCAATGATCCATAGACCGATAAGTGCACCGAGAGGGCATATGTGGATTTCATATTCGCCGGATTTAAAAAACTGGGGAAAACATGTTCTAATTATGGTTGCACGTAAGGGGGCTTGGTGGGATGCAAACAAAATTGGTCTTTCGCCCCCGCCGATTGAAACCCCCGAAGGATGGCTGGTAATCTATCATGGTGTTAAGCAGTCATGCGGCGGATGTATTTATAGGCTAGGTCTTGCATTATTTGATTTAAAAGAAACCGGAAATTTTGCTTAAACGAAGCAGTGAATGGATCTTTGCCCCGGAAGAACCTTACGAGCAGCACGGCGATGTTGGATATGTAGTATTTCCATGCGGATACACTATCGGCTCTGACGGTGATACCATAAATATTTATTACGGTGCAGCAGATACTTGCATCGGCTTAGCTACCAGCAGTATTAAAGAGATGCTTGCATGGCTTGAGAAACACAATTCATAGAAGAAAAGAATTTTATGAAATTAGTAACCAGATAAAAAAAAAGGAGTTGAGCGGCAGCACCCAGATGTGGTTACAAATTTTTGTCTGTTACTTTCTAATTGCGTTATTAAGCCGGGTATTATCATTTTAATTACCATGATTACGGATTTAAAATTCATACTGAATTAAATAAATCAGCAACTGGAATTGAAGTAATCCGATATGACGAGAAAACATTAATGGATACAACTGATGAAAGAATATAATCTCAAAAGGAGGAAACTATGAATATCCAAATAAATACCGACCATAATATCAAAAGCAATAAAACCCTAATTGCTAAGTTCAGCAGCACAATTAAGAACGCGTTAAGCCGGATAAGCGATCAAATTACGAGTGTGCAAGTTCATCTAAGTGATGCAGACGGAAAAAAGAAAGGCAATAACGACAAACGCTGTCTGATTGAAGCACGTCTGGAAGGCCGTCGTCCAATCGTAGTTACGGAACATGCTGCAAACTTGAATCAGGCCCTCGACGGTGCTATAGATAAACTACTTGGAATGGTTGAAAGTATCCAGGGACGACGAAAGGATAAAAGAGATCATAAATCTGTACCTGAGATAAAATCTTCAAACGAAAAGTGAAAGTTTCAATTAAGAATATTCCAGTTTTGTAGGAGAGATATAATCCATATGATGTAGTCCTTCTTTCATCCTTTTGCTCGATTGAGCACATTCATAAATATCCTTAATTTAGCTTATTATTAATTGGTTTTAAGTCAATATAAACTTTTACTTCATTTTAATATAAAACGAGTGAATTATAATTGGATCCTTCAATAGAAAATAACTTTTACGAAAATATTGTCAATACAGTAAGGGAACCCTTACTTATATTAGATAAGCATCTAAGAATAGTAAAAGCCAGCAGGTCATTCTTTGATTTCTTCAAAGTTAGTCCTGATAAAACTATCGGAAAACTTATATATGATCTTGGAGATCACCAATGGGATATTCCTAAACTTAGAGAACTTCTTGAAACGATTCTTCCCGAAAAAACAGTATTTGATAACTTTGAAGTAAAACATCATTTTTTGAATATCGGTAAAAGGATTATGCTGTTAAATGCCAGGCAAATTGAAACGGCATTTGGAAAAGATAAAATAATTCTCCTTGCAATTGAAGATGTAACCGCAAGAAAGCAGGATGAAAAATCTTTACGCGAAAAGAACCAGCTAACTAGTGAGTATTTGGAAATTCTTTTGGATCATGCACATGCCCCAATTATAATCTGGGATTCTTCATTACACATCAACAAATTTAACCACGAATTTGAAAAACTTAGCGGTTATGACTCAAGCGAGATAATAGATAAACCAATCGAAATACTCTTTCCAGCAGACAAAGTTACATCCACGTTGGAATTATTAATGAATAATCTTAATAATAATAATTCTGAGACCATTGAACTGGATATTGTAACAAAAGATAATAATATAAAGACAGTTCTTTGGAATTTTACAAGTATCTTAAATAAAGAAGATAGAAATTTTATTGCAACAATTGCACAAGATATTACTACACACAAACAAATGGAAAAATCTTTGGGGCTTTTGGAATCACGTTACCGCCGTCTATTCGAAACTGCAAAGGATGGAATTCTTATTCTTGATGCTGAAACAGGCAGGATTATTGATGTTAATCCTTTTTTGTGTGATCTGCTTGCGTACCCCAAAGAAAAATTTATCGATAAGGAATTATGGCAGATTGGATTCTTTAAAGATATAGCCACTAATAAAGAAAAGTTCTTAGAGTTACAAAAGAAAAAATATGTTCGCTATGACAACTTACCGCTTCAAACAGCAGACAGTAGAGAGATTAATGTTGAGTTTGTTAGTAATGTTTATTTTGCGGATAATCAAAAGGTAATTCAGTGTAATATTCGGGATGTAACCGAATATAAAAACGCAGAAAATAATTTAAGAAATTCGGAAAACCGACTCCGCACTCTTGTACAAACAATACCCGATTTAATTTGGCTTAAGGATGTTGATGGTAAATATCTCTTATGCAACACAAGATTCGAACGATTTTTCGGAGCTAAAGAAGTTGATATTGTAGGTAAAACGGATTACGACTTTGTAGATAATAAGTTGGCAGACTTATTCCGCGAAAATGACCGGAAGTCGATGGCTGCCGGAAAACCAACTATTAACGAAGAATTAATAACATTTGCAGATGATGGTCACAATGAATATTTGGAAACTATTAAGGCACCTTATTATGATGTGAACAATAATATTGTTGGGACTCTTGGTATCGGAAGAGATATTACAAAACGTAAACAAGCAGAATTAGAACTATTAAAATTATCACGTGCTATTGAGCAAAGCCCCGTATCAATCATCATTACAGACACTGATGGAAATATTGAATATATAAATCCGAAAGTTACCGAAATAACCGGTTATCAATTAGCAGAAGTAATTGGGAAAAACCCCCGAATATTAAACTCGGGAGAAAAATTAAAAAGTGATTATAAAGAGTTATGGGAAACAATTACATCCGGGAAGGAGTGGCGCGGCGAATTTCATAATAAAAAGAAAAACGGAGAGCTTTTTTGGGAATCGGCATCAATTTCACCGATTATAAATGGGAAAGGAATTACAACCCATTATCTTGCCGTTAAGGAAGATATAACTGAAAAAAAGAAAATCCGTTCAGAATTATTAATCAGCGAAGAAAGATACAAAGCCATTTTTAATACTTCGCTTGAACTAGTTTACATTTTTGATTTGGAAGGAAAAATTCTTGAAGTAAATGCTCAGATTTTAAATCTGTTTGGTTATACTCTTGAAGAATCTAAGAGTTTAAAGATTTTTGATATAATAGCGCCTGGTGATTTACAAACAGCTTATAAAAATATTGAGTATGTGATAGCAAATGGTGTAAATCAAGGCTTGCAGGAATATAGGATACGAACAAAAAATGAAAAAGAAATAATTATTGAAACAACTGCAGTTAGGTTGGATAGGGATGGAAAACCATATGCTATAATGGGAATTGCAAGAAATATTACGGAACGAAAACATATTGAAAACCAACTGATCAAAGCAAAAGAAAAAGCTGAGCAGATGAATCGCCTGAAGACAAATTTTCTGGCTAATATGAGTCATGAACTCAAGACTCCTCTTGTTGGTATTTTAGGATATGCTGAATTTTTAGAGAACGAATTAACTGAGAATGAATTCCGGGAAATGGCAAAAATTATAAAATCCAGCGGCGAAAGACTGAATAAAACTTTGAATAATATACTTGATATTTCCAAAATTGAAACCAACAATCAGCAGATAAATATAAAGGAACATGATTTAATTAAATATTTAACTGAGCAGATCGAGTTATTCAGAGTTACTGCTGAAAGAAAAGGTTTATCACTTAATTTTGAAACTAAAGAAGAAATATTAAATTCATATATCGATGAAGAAATGTTCGTCTCAATAATAAATAATATTTTAGAAAATGCAATAAAATTTACAAATACAGGCGGTGTAACTTTAATCGCTAAGCGGGAAAAAGACTATGCAATCATAGAGATTATTGATACCGGCATCGGTGTGCATAAGGATCATTATGATTTGATCTTTGAATCGTTCAGACAGGCAAGTGAGGGATATGGCAGAAGTTATGAAGGAACCGGATTGGGTTTAACGTTAGTGAAAAAATATATGGACTTAATGAGGGGAACAATTGCTGTAAGCAGCAATCCTTCAGTTGGTAGTACATTTATTTTAAAGTTTCCAACAAATAAAATTACTACTGAAGTTTTAATAAACACAAGCTGGATCTAATTAACGTGAATGATACGAATAAAATCATCAAGTACTTAAAACCAAAACTGCTTTTAGTTGAAGATGATATAGTTGCAATAGGTATAGTAACAAAAGTATTAAAAAACTTATATGATGTGGATAGCACAAGTTCAGGTGAAGATGCTTTAAAAATAGCTGAAGAAAATAATTATGATGCTTTTTTAATTGATATCGGCCTTCCAGGTAAAATGAACGGAATTGAAATAACAAAAAAGCTTAAAAAAATTAAAAACAATAAAGATAAACCTTTTATTGCCGTTACTGCATATAATATGGTCGGCGACAAAGAATTTTTTCTCTCCGAAGGATTAACGCATTTTATTTCTAAACCTTTTGAACACCAACTGTTAAAAGAATTAATCCGGAATGCTTTAAAATAAACATAAAAGCAGAATCAATAAATTATAGAAAGTATATAACAGCAGATTTGTTTATTCAACCTTAAGCCAATGCTTTCAAACTTAGTCTTAGAGTCTGTCATGCAGCTGTTGCCTCATAGTTATATAGCAAAAAGCAGCCTGCTGTTTTGGAGTTTTTAATTTTTTAAAATCTACTAATGTCTCCTTAAAACAGTATTAAATAATTTCTTGATTGAAATAAAAAATAGCTTAATACTAACTTCTCCAAAAGATGTAGATCCTTTTTCATCCCTTTGCACGATTGTTTTACCTTATTTCTCTTCTTAGCTTAACAATGAATATAAATGGAAAGGATATTCGTTATGTTATTTACAATCGCAATTATTTTAATAGCCTTATGGCTTGTCGGATTACTTAGCGCCTACACTATGGGCGGAGTTATCCACATTCTTCTTGTTATAGCAATTATACTTCTCATATTTAGACTTTTTAGCAAAAGACGCGCATTTTAAATCAAAATTACACCCAATAATTTAAATAATTGTAACTATGGGTAGCTTTAAAATTGGGTGCCATGTTTACCGATGAATCTTGTTAGACCCTATAAATCTGAAAACAATGAATGAAAAATGCTGCTGATTAGTACAATAAAAATAACTAATTGGCAGTTTCAATTAAAAATTCAATTTGGTTTGGAGTATGCGAATTGTAGCGTAAAAAAAATCCTCTTACTACTTTTAATGGATGCTGCATCTTGTCTTTATAGTGATGAGGTAAAATTTTGAACTAAGAAGAATACTACCGGAAGGCAATTTTATTTAAAAAATTTTATGTAATTAATAAACATATAAGGGAAACTCAATGAGAAAAATTAGATCATTAAAACTGTTCTTAATAGTTTTAATAATATTTACTACAGTAGTTTATTTAGGTTGCGAAAAGAAAACCGAGAACACTAATGGGAATGTTAAAACAGAGGAAGAAACAACGGACACTACATCCAACGTTGCTGAACCTGTTGAAGAAACAAAAATAAATATACCTGACTTAACAGGAAAATGGACGGGTACTTTCGATAAAAGAACAGCAGTTCTTACAATAACCAAACAATCGGACAGCAGTTTTGTCGGAAAAATCACCATAAATTATAGAGAGGTAATTAATCAGGATGTAAAAGGATTTTTTAGTCCGACAACCCTTAAGATGTCAATTATAGACCAACTTCACAGCCGTTATCAGGGGAAATATAATGGGAAGTTGTCTGAGGATGGAAAAAATTATTCAGGTACTTTCGCCATGAATTTAGACGGCTCAAAATTTTCATTTAATATGAATAAAAAATAAAGGAAGGCAATTATGAAAAAAATATTTCACTTGTTGGTTATACCGTTAGCAGCGTTGATAATTACTTCATGTGACTCAACAAATAATGATGTGGTATCCCCTCCGGAAACAGGCAGTATTTATTTATCATCAAATCCGGCAGGTGCACAAATCTGGTTAGATGGAATAAACAAATCAATAACAACTCCGGATACTATAAAAAATGTTGATAAAGGTATCCGTACCGTAACTTTAAAATTGCAGGACTATGCTGATACTTCTTTTTCAATCAGTGTGAACACCGGTGAAACTAGTATTGTTAGTAATGTCGAACTTTCATCGAATATCATAAAAACATTATTTGGCCCGGTAAGAATTTATGAGACAGTGGGAACCACATCTTCACAGCCAAGTGGTTTGGACCTTTCCAGCGGAATCGCTTACGGAGTTTCTTCATCTCAGAATGATAGTGTGGATATTTATTACTCCAGTTCGGGATATTTGGTTCAGAGTGCTGATCTTTATCCTAATCTTATACGGGTAACCGCATTTTTTGCAGGTTCAAGTGCAAATCTTTTTGACGAGTTGGATTCAGATTTAAGAAATACCGGTACGTGGACTAATAACATTGGCGATAGAGAATCTAATTATGTATTTCTTTATGATCATGACGGTCACTACTCCAAACTTAAAATAGTTAATTGGGGCGGCGGTGTACCCGGCGAACCTGCCTGGGTTGATGTTCAATGGTACTATAATAAAACTCTTTTGGATAACCGATTTTAAAAATCCGGTTTTATCGACCATGTATTAATACACAGTTGCTTTATTTATTAATTGAAGTTTAGTGCCATCATTAAAAGAATTTAATTTGTTCCTTTAATTGATTGGTAAGATCATTCATTTGCGGCTTTATATTTATAAATCCGCAAGGGTTTAAAATGTTCTTAAAGCAGGAGGATATAGTAAAATAGAAGAATTACTATACTTGTTTATAATTCCTAAAATATACATAAAAATAGTTAATGAATCTAAATACAGAAGATAAGATCCGTTAATTCAACAATTATTGCAGCCTTCTAATTATTATGTAATCTGATTTGAGAAATAGGATAAGGTGCTGAAATGATAATTTATAAAAAATATAAACTATTTATTCGGTAAAAATATTTTTTGAAAAACAAGCCCTTCTCAATCAAAGGGATTAACTATCTTTTCATCCTTTAACACGATTGATATAATTTGCACCTTCTTATAGTTTACAGAGTAAGATTGTCACAATATAAAAAATGATTCTTGACATTCGGTTAGTTTAATATATGAAAGACAAAAATAATAAAAGGAATTAATAATTATGAAAAAATATTTTATGTTGGGCTTGATTATAGCGGTAACAGTAATTATGACAAAACCTGCTAATGCGCAAGATCATGGATTTGGAATCGGATTGATTTTTGGGGAGCCTACAGGTTTGAGTGCAAAACTCTGGACGTCAAAGGATAATGCTTTTGATTTTGGACTCGGCCTGTCCGTGGGTGGTGACCGTATTTCATATAAAGGACATTACGACAATGGTACTCGAATTCATTTTCATATGGATTACTTATGGCACGCATTTAATGCAATAAACTCAAGCGAAAGATTTCCTCTTTATTATGGAATCGGTGGAAGAATAAACAGCGGAGGCGGTTATGATGCTTCAATAGGTGTTAGAGGAGTTTTTGGTATCGCATGGTTTCCGCATTCAACCCCTATAGATATTTTTGTTGAGTTAGTTCCGGTTCTTCAGCTTACCTCATCGATGGGTTTAGGTATTGATGCCGGACTGGGAATAAGATATTTCTTTGAATAAGAAAAAATGAAAATATATTTTTCATTAAAAAAGGATAATAAAATGAAACTATTTATACTGATATTACTATTGCTTTTCGGAAATGCTGGAATTTATATTTGAAAGAAATAATGAATAAAAAAACAATTCCAATACGATCTCCGGCTAAAAAAAAGAAAAAAACTACAGAATTACCTTCCGCAAATAATTCATTTTATGTAGTCGGTATAGGAGCCTCTGCGGGCGGTTTAGAAGCTCTCGAAAGATTTTTCATAAACATGACGGAAAATTCCGGTATGGCTTTTATCGTAGTATCACACTTGGACCCAACTCACATAAGCATAATGCCGGAGCTGATCCAAAAATCTACTAAAATGAAATTATTTCAAGCAGAAGACGGAATGGTAGTTAAACCTAACCATGTATATGTTGCACCTGCTAACCGGGATATAGGGATACTTCATGGTACAATTCAGCTAATAGAGCCTCTTGAAGCGCATGGTTTCCGGCTGCCGATTGATTTTTTCTTCAAATCACTTTCGGCAGATTTAGGAGAAAAAGCCATTTGTATTATCCTTTCAGGAATGGCTTCCGATGGTACATCAGGGTTAAAAACTGCAAAGAGCAATTTAGGAATGGTAATGGTGCAGGATCCAAAGTCTGCTAAATTTGACGGCATGCCAAATAGTGCAATTAAAACCGGCTTAGCCGATTACATTCTTCTTCCTGAAGATATGCCCGATCAATTGATTAGATATATTTCCCAAAAAATTAAAGGTGTTTTATTAACTAAAGCAAACTCAGATGGTAAATTTCCGGATTCGTTTCAAAAAATTTTAATATTAATCAGAACTCACACTGGCCACGACTTTTCAAACTACAAGCAAAATACTATTTACCGTCGCGTAGAAAGAAGAATGAGTATTGCCCAACTGGATAGTATTCAAAGTTATATTCGTCTTCTGCAGGAAAACCCCGCTGAGATTGAAAACTTATTTAAAGAAATTTTAATTGGAGTGACAAATTTTTTCAGAGATCCGGAATCTTTTGAAAAATTAAAGAAGTTACTTTCTGAGTTAGTAATAAGGAAGCCGGAGAATAGTAAAATAAGAATTTGGATTCCCGGATGTTCTACAGGCGAAGAAGCTTATTCAGTTGCAATTATATTACGGGAGTGCATGAATAAAGCGAAGAAAAATTTTAACGTACAAATATTTGCCACAGATATTGATAGCGAGGCAATTGAGAAGGCGCGAATAGGTTCTTACTCCGGAATTGAACCGGATGTGAGTAAAGAGCGTTTAAAATTATTCTTTTCCAAAGATAAAGGCCTCTATAAAATTCGTAAAGAAGTTAGAGATTTGATCGTGTTTGCACCTCAAAGCATCGTTAAGGATCCTCCGTTTACAAAACTTGATTTGATAGTGTGCCGGAATCTTCTCATTTATTTTAATGCTGAATTGCAGAAAAAAGTAATTCCAATTTTCCATTACAGCCTTTTACCTAATGGAATACTTTTTCTTGGTTCCTCGGAAACTATCGGCGGATTTGTCGATTTGTTTTCGATGATAGAAAAAAAATGGAAATTTTATAAAAAAAAGGATTCTATATACTCGGCACAACCTTTTATTGAATTCCCGTTGGCACACTCAATTAAAAATATTTATGAGACGCCTATGAAATTAAATGAAGTAAAAAACATTACACAGGTAGCGGAAAAGATTATTCTTAAAAGCTACTCGCCAAATTGTGTGATAATAACCGGCAGCGGAGATATATTATATATTCATGGAAGAACAGGTAAATACCTGGAGCTTACTGACGGCGAAGCCAAAATGAATATTTATGAAATGGCTAGAGAAGGTTTAAAAAAAGAACTTCCGGCGATGATCAGAAAAGTTTTATCAACCAAAAGATCGTTAACCCTTGAAGGAATTAAAGTAAAACCTAACGGCAGCACAGTGCTGATAAATCTAACGGTTAAGCCTGTTAAAGAACCGGCAGAGATGCGCGGTTCACTACTATTAATCTTTGAAGATTTAGAACCTCAAAAAAAAGTAACGGGATCTAAAAAAAATCATTTCGATAAAAAATCAGAAAAAATAATAAAAGATCTTGAACACGAATTAAAAAACACTAAAGAAGATCTGCGTTCAACCATTGAAGAATTGGAAACTTCAAATGAAGAGCTCAAATCTACTAATGAAGAGATGCAGTCAACTAACGAAGAAATGCAAAGCTCAAATGAAGAATTGGAAACTTCAAAGGAAGAATTGCAGTCTCTGAATGAGGAATTAATTACGGTAAATACCGAGGTGCAAAATAAAAATGATGAATTGTCGATTATAAATAACGACATGAAAAATCTGCTGGACAGCATAGATATACCAACTATTTTTCTTGATAATAATTTATTAATCAAACGGTTTACACATCACATAACAAAGATTTTGAACTTAATTTCTTCGGACATTGGCAGGCCTGTAAACCATATAGCTACTAATCTTAAATATGAAAAGTTTATTGAAGATGCAAAAGAAGTGTTAAGATCACTTTCATTTAAGGAAATAGAACTGCAAACAAAGGACGGCACCTGGTATCAAATGCGGATAATGCCTTACCGGACAACAAGCAATATTATTGACGGACTTGTAGTAACATTTACTAATATCCACAAATTACAAACTGCTTCTCGGGAAATCCACAAGTTGAATCAAGAAATTCAGCTTGCACGTGAATTTTCAGATAATATTGTTGATACGGTTAGAGATGCACTTCTAATACTTGATAAAGATTTAAAAGTACTTTCAGCCAACCGGTCTTTTTATACTCTATTTGATACTGTCAGCGAAAAAACTGTAGGTAAGTTTGTATATGATCTTGATGATAAGAAATGGGATATACCTGAACTGCGGAAACTGCTTGAAGAAATAGTTCCCGAAAACAGTTTTTTTGAGGATTATGAAGTTGAATACAATTTTAAAAAAGAAGGCAGGAAAAAATTAATTTTAAATGCCCGTCAAATACTTCAAACTGATAAAATATCTCAACTCATCCTTCTTTCAGTCCAGAGACAAAGTTAAAATAAAGAGGTGATAAAAATGAAACAAACTAAAAAAATATCTAACAAAGTCACTAATAAAAAAGTTAAGAAAAAAACTGAACCAAAAAATAAAAAACTTGATCCTGAAAAAATTGAAGATGTGCAAAAACTGGTGCATTTATTACAAGTTCATCAAGTTGAACTGGAACATCAAAACAATGAACTTAGAATTGCACAGGAAGAGCTGGAATCCTCAAGGAATAAATACGTTAACATTTTTGACTTTTCACCAATACCTTATTTTACTTTAGACATTAACGGCATAATCAAAGAAGTAAATTTGAATGCCGCTAAAATGTTTGCAATTGAGAGGAAAAAATTAATTGGTAGTAATTTTATTTCTTTTATTTCGTTGGATGAAAGGGATATTTTTAACGGTTTTATTAAATCGGTTTTTACTTCTTCAATTAAATGCGCCTGCGAATTAAAAGTGATAAATAAAGATAAGCGTGTATTTCATGTTCTGCTGGAAGGTTTAAAACTGGATGATGCCCCGGAGGAAACGGACCGTAACTGCCAGTTAGCTATAATTGATTTAACCGAGTATAAGAAAGTAGAAAATTCATTGAAAGAATCAAACGAAGAGCTTAAAATTCTCAACTCTTCAAAAGATAAATTTTTTTCGATTATTGCTCATGATTTAAGGCGTCCTCTTGAGTCTCTGCTCGGTTATTCAGAATTGATCGCGGCGGAAATTGAAACTTTATCGCAGGATGAGATAATGCAATTTAGTAAAGGATTAAATGAAAATTTAAAAAATTTATTCGCACTCATAGAAAATTTGCTCAATTGGTCACTGATGCAGAGAGATTTGCTTGAGTACAATCCGGTAAATCTTGACCTTCATAGTCTGATTAGTGAAATAATTAGCACATTAAAACAGAGCATAAATGATAAGGATATTTTATTATCTAATAATGTTGTCCGTGAAACTCATGTTTATGCAGATGCTAATATGCTTCGTTCAATTCTTCAAAACCTTATTATAAACGCGATCAAATTTACACCTTCTAAAGGACTGATAAATATTAAATCCGCATCTGAAGGAAGTTTTGTAGTAGTAACTGTACAAGACAATGGAATAGGGATCGAACCACAAAAATCTTCTGTGCTGTTTGACTTTAATCGGATGTTTACAACTACCGGAACTGCAGGAGAGAAAGGAACCGGGCTTGGATTACCCCTTTGCAAAGAATTTATTGAAAGGAATGACGGAAAAATTTGGGTTGAAAGTGAAGTGGGAAAAGGATCTAAGTTTTCATTCTCTGTACGCAAAAAGATTTCATAAATAAATAGAAGTTAATAAATTACTGAATTTATTTTTTGAATTAAGATCCGGGAAGATCAAATATAATTTTACTTATAAAAATTATATTAAATTTTATTGTTCTCCGATTTATGTTATTAGGATCTTAAAAAAGTATATTAATGATAAACAGTATAAAATTCATCTTTATCCTGGAATGTAAAACTAAAAAAATTATCAACAATTGCGGAAGAATATAAAAGATCTGCAATTTTCATAAACGTATGTTTTGGTAATTCAATAATTACTCCCCGTTTATATCACACTTGTAAGATGTAGTTCTCTTTTCATCCCTTTGCAGGATTGAACCATTCTCATTTACTTTATATAATATCATATAATAAAGCAACTTTTTCAAGGAGAGTTATGAAATATAAATATTTTGTTTTACCGGTTATCTTGATGATTGCAGGATCAATATTAACAGGTTGTGAAATCAATCGGGATAGCAAAGAAAACGCAAAAGAAGAAATTCAAAAAGCAGATCAGGCTTTGAAAGATTCTCAAGCTCAATTCGATAATGAATGGCAGCAATTCAAAAACGATGCAGAATCAAAAATCGGCAATAATGAAATAAGGATTAATAATTTCAAAGCAGAAATGAAAAAGACCAGTGCAAAATTCAAAGCTGAATATGCAAATAAAGTACTGACTTTAGAACAAAAGAATATCGAACTGAAGAAAATGATTAATAACTATCAATATACAGGGAAAAATAATTGGGATAACTTCAAACTGGAGTTTAATAGCAGTATGGATAGTGTTGGAAGTGCACTTAATGATATATTCAACAAAAAAAGTTAGCATAATTTTCACAATAATTATTCGCGTCTAAAAAACAGTGCAAAATCTAACGCGTAGGCTAATCCTTTTTTCATCCCTTTGCCCTATAGTTTATAGTGTTGATCATGGGTACATTATTACAAATTAAAAAAAGATTTTCATTTCTTGAATAAAAAGAATTGGAAATAAGGACACGTAACAATTTAAAGGAGAATACAATGAAACATATGAAGATATCTGTTTTCGCAGTATCTATACTCTTCGGCATGATGATAGTAGGATGCGGAAGCAGCCCGGTAGTGGTTGATAAAGAAGCATCAACATCATCAATCCGTGCAGCGGAGGAAGTAGGTGCTTCCGGCATTTCAAGCGCATCTCTTTATTTACAGCTTGCAAAAGAAGAACTTACAAAAGCAGAGATGTTTGCAGAAAAAGGGGAGAAGTTGCAGGCAGAGTCAATGCTGCTGCGCGCACAATCTGACGGTGAATTGGCAATAGCACTCTCTCACAGTGATACCGACAAGAAGGAAGCAAAAGAAGCAATTGATCGTGTACAACAGCTTCGACTGGACAATAATTTACCTCAAGAAAGGAATTAAAAAAATGAAATCTATGATATATCTTATAACTATAGTATTTGCCGCACTGCTCATTGGCTGCAGCGCAAGCTTGCCTCCGCAAGAATTAATTAATGCGCGTCAAGCTTATCAGCAGGCAAGTACCGGGCAGGCAGCACAATTAGTGCCGGCAGAACTACACAAAGCTAAAACTGCACTCGATGCCGCTGAAAAATCTTTCTTAAAAGAACCTGATTCTTATCGTACCCGTGATCTTGCATATGTAGCAGATCGAAAATCCAAGATAGCTGAAGCATTAGGTGTTACGACTGCAGAAAATAATGCAACCTCAAAGGCTAAAAAAGATTATGAAACAACTCAGGCCGAGATTATGAAGCAAACTAATGATCAGCTGGTTATATCGAAAAAAGCACAGCTCGATGCCGAGAAAGCTGCAGCTGATGCACAGGCAGAACTTGCCAAACTTGCGGCAGTAAAGGAAGAAACTCGTGGTCTAGTAATTACACTTTCCGGCAGTGTCCTCTTTGCTTCGAACAAATCAGCTCTGCTGCCGGCGGCACAAGATAGGTTAAACAAGGTTGCTGATGCACTATTAGTAACCAAAGAGCGGAAACTCACTGTTGAGGGTTATACTGATTCTCAGGGATCATCAAGTTACAACATGGTGTTAGCTCAAAAGCGTGCTGATGCGGTGCGTTCATACCTAATTTCAAGGGGTTACCCTGGTGATCTTATTCAAGCGCAGGGAATCGGTGAAGAAAGTCCAGTTGCAGACAATAATACTGCCGAAGGCCGGGCTAACAATCGCCGTGTAGAGATTGTAGTTAATCATATATCCAAATTGTAAAAAGAGAATCATAACTATTCAAATAAGACCCGGAAATTATCCGGGTCTTATTAAGTTTATCGGCGTTAAAAATTACTAAAAAAAATGACAGATAACTTCAATGATTACTGAATAGAAATAAAAATTAAAACATTAACAAAATCTTTTTTAGCTGCATTACATCTTTAATCCTTGGTTTTTGAAAATTAAATGAACATCTTCTTAATGCTATTCAGAATCTAATGAGAAATTACTTTGCTGGAAAGGGGTTTAAGTAACATTGAAAATTGCGGAGCAAAAAAAAAGAGTTATTATTATAAAAAGCGGAAAAGAGGTTTTGCCTATTATTTTTAAATTCTAATTGAAATGATCTACTCCAATTCACTCATAATTGTCAAGCCTTGGTTACTGCTTTTTTCTTATAGGCAGTAGAAATATTTATCTATTTTTAAAGAATCCAAGTTTTGATAAATAGTGCTGTACTACCAAGTATTGATTTCGAAGATTACCCATATTTAAGTCCATTTTCTTGCAAAATACTGTTTATTTCATTATCATATAATTAATGCATGAATAATTTTAATTCATTGAAATGAAATCAATTAAATGAAAAAAATCTCAATATTAGTTATTGAAGACAACAGGCTTTTACGTGAAGGTATTGTTACAATGCTAAAAAAACAGCCTGATATGCGTGTGGCCGACTCATTTGGGAACGGCGAAAATATTTTACATATGATAGAAAATCATAAGCCTGATATATTGTTGCTTGATCTCGGTTTACGAAGTCAAAACAGTCTGCAAATTGTAAAATTAGTTAAAAAGAATTTCCCGGAAACTAAAATAATTGTTATGGATCTTATGCCGTTGCAAGAAGATATTCTCGAATTTGTCCAGGCTGGGGTAATTGGTTTCATAATCAAAGATGCAAATGTTGCCGAATTTTATAAGACTATACGCAGCGTTTATCAGGGTGCTAAAGTTTTGCCGTCACAATTAACCGGTTCACTTTTTAGTCAAATAATTGATCATGCAGTTAACGGTTCCAAACCTTCCTCAATAATTAATTCTATTCGTATGACAAAACGTGAGCGGCAGGTAATTGAATTAATTTCAGACGGTTTTACAAATAAAGAGATTGCACAAAAGCTTAATCTTTCAACCTATACGGTAAAAAGTCACGTTCACAACATACTTGAAAAATTATCTCTTCATACCCGTATCCAGATTGCAAACTATGCTCATATTTCCAACGCCTATAATAATGCAATAGATACAACTTCATTATTAGATTAGTAAATAAGTATAAATGTTTAAAAAGTAAATAATAATTATTTTGAGATTTCCATAAAAAGAAACATAAATAATGCGGAGGTCTCAAATGAAAACAGAATCAATAGTTTCCTCGTTCTTTCAAAAGGTTTCATTGTAAATAGGAATAGATGTACATAAGTCAAAGTGGGTTGTTACTATCAGAACCAATGACTTAGAATTGAAAACATATAAGATGGATCCGTCTGCAGAAGAATTAGAAAAATCTATAACAACAAATTATCCGGGAGCAGAATACCGGATTGTATATGAATGCTGTTTCTCAGGGTTTTGGATATATGATTACTTTTCAGAAAAAGGATATAGTATAATAGTAACTCCAACAAACAGGATTTATAAGGACGGAAATCCAACAAAGACAGACAGAAAAGTATTATAAGAGCCTGTGACTGCGATTAACGGCGAGCAACAAAAGAAAAATAAATTGTAATAAGCTAGAATGCGGTCCGGCTCGTTAAAACGAAAAAGCTAATTGTCATAAGAAGGACGAATAACAGGATGTTAAATCTTCTTCTGAATTCATTAAAATAAAGCGAGAACACAAACTGCTTGTATATAAATATAACATGCAGTTATAAAAAGAATGACGCCAATAAGACTAATGTTATTGCATTATTGTGATCATGCTTTAAAACACACTCCGGAATTAAAAAAAACTAATAATTTGTTTGGTATTAATAAAAAATATAATATTGATATGTGGAGATGAGAAACCACTTTAAAAAACGTGGCAATATTGAAGGCCAAATTATTAGGTTTAAAATTGAAGGATAATTAAATGGTAACAGTAATTATTCAGCATGATGTTAACAATTTTGCAGAATGGAAAAAAATATTTGATGCGGATGAACCTAACCGTGCAAAAGCAGGAGTTAATCTAATTGGCCTTTATACATCGGTCAATAATCCTAATAGTGTGACAATGATTTTTGAAACACCAAGTGCAGAAATCTATGAAAAAATAATGAGTGATCCTGGAAGACAAGAAGATATGAAAAAGGCAGGTGTAATTAGTGTACCTACTGCAACAATATTAAACAAGGTTTAATTAAATACTAGAAATATATTTCAATTATTTAATGGCAACCTATTATTATTCACTACACTGTTATTAGAAATAAATATATTCCAATATGAATATTTGTCAGCTTGTTAAATAGAACCAGCACAAAGACAATATAAAATTATTTTACATGTTGCATGGATAATGGGGATAAAATTTACATTTTTGGTTCTAATAAACTTTAGCCTAAAAAGGAGCCGAATCGTATATTTAATACTTATTATATGAGAATTAAATTCTTTTAAAAACATTTAGCTTCAATTAAAGCAAAAAGTCAAGAATCAAAAAATCCCTGACAAAATTTTGTAATAAATTTCGTTATTAAATCTGAACGATAGTTATAATAAACTGCATATTTATTCTTTAACTGTTTTGATTTCAATTTTTGGTTTGTTCTCCCATGAATCAAGAAGACAGCCTTTATGCACCCAGCATTTTGTTTAATCTAAACTTGCTATGGAAAATTTTAAATTATAAAAATTATTTAAATAAACCTGGGCAGTTGCTGCCGGATTCCGATCTGCGCATTAACCTCAAGTAATTAGGACTTAATTAAAATATTACGGAGCTTAATTATGCAAAAATTACGTGTTGAAAGCTTTTCTGTTTCACTCGATGGATATGGTGCAGGACCAAATCAAAGTCTTGAGAATCCTTTGGGGGTAAGGGGTCAAGAGCTTCACCAATGGTTTTACCCCACAAAGACTTTTCAACAAAAAGTACTTGGAAAGAAAGATGGTACCACCGGAGTTGATAATGAAGTTGCAGAAAAAGGATTTAAGAATATAGGTGCATGGATTATGGGGCGCAATATGTTTAGTCCGTATCGCGGCACACCTAATCCCGATTGGAAAGGGTGGTGGGGTGATAATCCGCCTTACCATTTTCCTGTTTTCATTTTAACTAATCATAAACGGGAATCAATCGAAATGGAAGGCGGGACTATTTTTCATTTTATAACAGATGGGATTAATGCAGCTCTCGAAAAAGCTTTTGACTCAGCAAACGGTAAAGACGTAAGACTTGGCGGCGGTGTTGGTACAATCCGGCAATATCTAACGGCCCAATTAATTGATGAGTTACATTTGGCAATTTCTCCGGTTCTTTTGGGGAATGGAGAAAATCTATTTTCAAATTTAGACTTAATATCACTGGGATATAAAAACATCAAATATGTTTTTACAGATAATGCGATGCATGTTACTATAAAAAAAGCAATTAATACTTAAAATTTTTAATAAATAAATAGACAAGATTAATGAACAACCCGAAGACAAAGAAATTGCTGAACTTAATTATTTAATTGGTGATATTATTTCAGATAACTATCCAAAAGGCTTGTAAACCGGTTATTTGCAGCAATGTTATAGTTTTTAAAACTAATTAATAAAAAATAGAAGGAGAATATTCAAAGTCATTTTAATACTGTTTTTTTTAAAATTTTCTCAGAAAATTATAGTGAGCCAAATAAAAATCAGTCTAAAAATTATACAGTTGCCGGGCAAGTTTTTGTTCATCATTTGGGAGGAATTCCGCCAGCCGCAATCAATTATATTTTGTCTATCGGAAACTCTAATTGTTTAAGATTTAATAATGATCATATGTTTGATAGTACTTCAACATTACAACCAATATTTACTGATAGTTTAGGATGTTATGAAATCCATACTTCGGATTATTACTCTGCAATTTTGCTAATGCACTGTGCAGGTCAATTTTCAGATAGTCGATACTTTAAAATACTTAGAACCAAGTTAAAAATAAAACATCTATGATCAGCAAATCCCTATAGTTCCTAAGAAGTACCAATAGCAGAGTCCTTCGGACAAACCGGATGCCCTGCCAGGTGTATTACTTCAACGATTCGGTAAATGTAGAAGGTCGGTGTAAAGGAAATATTAAGTAGCATTTTTGAGTTGCAGCGGCTGCTTGAGGTAAATAAACTGAACTGCGCCGTTATATTGCTATTCCTTAGTACTTTGGAATTAGAAAAAATCGATAATAAGATTTAATTAGAAGGGTTATATCGAAACACTTCCTCTAATTGCACTTTAAATATTTCAGCAATACGAAATGCAAGTTCCAAAGTTGGAGAATATTTTCCCGCTTCAATTGCAATGATTGTTTGACGCGATACATTTAGTCTATTCGCTAATTCTTGCTGCGTCATTTCAGAAGCATTAAATCTTAATTTCCTAATATTGTTTGTTATAGGTAAATTCTTCAATTTAAACACCTCTTTTATAATAGAAAATCTTAGAAAGATTTAGAACTAAATATGAAATGAAAAGTGTGGCAAATAGCGAATTAAATAAAATGAATGATTGAAAGATATCATTATTAAAAATCGAAATAATAATTAAAACATTAATAATCGTAAGCACGCTAAAGTAAGCATTACGATACGATTTCGATTCTATAAACTTGTCTCTCTCGTCAAAACTAATTTTTTTTGATTTAGTAATTAAAAGTAGTACCAGAACTAAAATTATATTTGCTAAAATGAAAGCAGTAACAAATAAAAAGTATAGTAAAACGAAGTCGTGCTCTTGAAGTGATACAAATAAAAAATACCCAAAGAAAATAAATGATAAAATGAATTCAGATTTTGTTAAAACTTCTTTATTTAATCTCATCTTTAATGTCCTTTAAAATTAGATGTTAAGTATTACATACAAAATGTAAAAAATTATTGACACTATGTCAAATATTATTAACAAAATTTTTTATAAAATTTTGGCAATTTAATCCGCAAAATAACCCGAAGCCTTACTTTATCTGGAATTTTTGTAGTTATTTAGTTTAATGATGTAAAAAATATTGCTGTTCGGAAGTGTAAAAATAATTTTAATAGCTGCTACCGGTTTATCAGCGGAAACCTGCCTGCGTTTAATTATTCAGTATTTCGGTAACGCAAGAGTTATATTTTATATTAAAACTCAGGTGTTATAATGAATACCACAAGTTTCGATGGATACAACTGGAATTTATCTGAATCAATATATAATCGAATTGTAAAAATATTAAGGAATAAAAAAGCTCATAACATTTTATATAATTTATTTTACGGTAAGTTATGAAAATCATATTTTGCAATCCGCTCAAACTGCATATCGATTTGACAGGGTAGTGCCGCATAATCTGTAGTTCTTCACATAATATACCGTTGTGAAATAAGTAAAAGAAAATTATTTAAGCTATCCAAATTTATTTAGAAAAAAGCTTTTGTTTCTAAAAGAACTTATTTATACTGTGTTAATGAAAATGAGGGAACGATTTGTGATTAAAAAGTGAAATGGGTTGAGCCAGTTTATCTAACTAAAAAAGGCAGTAAGATAAGAATAACTATCTGATTAACAATAATTAATTTGTAATAAGTTGAAAGTTACGAATTTAGTTTGTATTATTAATGTATCCCTATAGGGAGTTACAGTCTCCTATAGGGGTAACATAAAAAATCAATTAAAAAGATGAATGCTTTAATAGAAAAGTTACAATTGCTGGATATTCCCAAAAGAGAGGCCGAAGTATATCTGGCTCTGCTTCAGAAAAAAGAGTTCACTGCACCTGAAATTAGTAAAATAACAACTGTGAGCCGTACTAAATCCTACGAAATATTACAGAACTTGGTCAAAAAAGGGTTAGCAAATGAAAGCTATAAAAATGGAATCAAAATATTCAATGCAGTTAATCCTAAATTAGTGTTAAATAATATAAAATCTGAATTTGAAAAGAAAAAAATAATAACCGATGAATTACAAAAGGAACTGATTGAACTTCATAAAGCTAATGTCGATACTTCTGAGTCGTTGGATTATATAGAAATATTAACGGAACCGGAACAAATAAAAGAAAGATGGATTTCAATTCAGAATAATACAACTTCAGAATTACTATTATTTTCAAAAAGCCCTTATTCTTTTTCACTTGAAGATAATCTAGATTACGAAAAATCATTAATAAAAAGGAAAATTGAATATAATTGCATTTATGAATACAGTCATATTAATGATAGGGATGAAAGGGATTTATTTATTGCAATACTTGAAAAATATAATGAGATCGGAGAAAAAATTAAAATTGTAAGCGAACTGCCTATGAAATTATGCATAAGCGATGAGACTTTGACAATGTTAGCATTAAATGATAGAATTTCATTACAACCGAGTATAACAACAATGTTTGTAAATCATCCCAGTTTTGCCAGTTCCTTAAAAAGAGTTTTTAATAGTTTTTGGCTAAGCGGATTATCATTTAAGGATTTTAAAAGGAATTTAAAAAAATATATTCCTGATTAAATCAATTATTTAGCACATAAAAAGTATGAATAATTTAATTTTTATAAAATACAACTCAATCAACTAATCTTAATCATCTTATAGCGGAGTGTTTATGGACAAATTATTCAAACAAACTTTATTTACATTATTTATGGGGTTGATTTTTTGCAGTATTTCAAATGCACAGTGGCAGACATCAGACGGTCCTAATGGAGGAGGAATCACTTGTTTAGCAAATCAAGATTCTACAATATTTGCAGGAACAATTTCCGGAATTTACAGCAGTACCGATGCCGGACAAACTTGGGTAAATAAAAGCAACGGTTTACCAACAACATACATCGAAGATATTTTTGTAATGCCGGCAGAAATTTTTGTCGCTTGTTATGAAGGAATCTTTAGTTCAACAGATAACGGAAATACTTGGAATGAAAAAGATTCAGGAATAAATACTACAAATGTTTATTCTATTGTTTCTATTGACACTACTTTATTTGCCGGAACCATGAACGGAGTATACAGATCGGGTGATGATGGTAATTCATGGAACAGAATAGATAATGGTTTTACGGATCCATTTGTAAATGATTTAACTACTTTAGGTGGTTTTCTTTTTGCAGGAACCGACGGTGGTATATACATGTCATCTGATTTAGGAAATACCTGGCAGTTGACAAATAACGGTATTACAGGCGGCAGTATTCATGTTATGGCGAGTCTAGGAAGAACACAGGTTTTTGCTGGTACTTCAGACGGGTTATTCGTAAGTACCGATCTGGGAGCCAACTGGACATCCATTTCCAACGGACTAAATCCGCCGCTGGTTTTTGCGCTGGGAATTTATGCAGATAAAATGTATGCAGGTATTGCAAAAAATGGTGCATTTGTATCAACAGATCAAGGCGCTACCTGGAACCCGGTAGACCCAAGTTTAAATAATACAGATATTGGTGCATTTTTGGAACTGAACGGTAATGTTTTTGCTGCCAGTGGAAATGGTATATATAAATCGACAGATACCGGAAACACCTGGTTTAGAGTTGCAAATGGAATTCATTCCACTAGCGTAAGAACAATGCTGAATTTAGGATCTGAAATATTAGCAGGTACATTTACCAGCGGAGCTTATATTTCAACCGATTCAGGAATGTCATGGCAGTCGTATTCAAATATTAATGCAATAGGAATTAGAGCTTTGGCTCAGAGTGATTCAGGCCTATTTGCGGCAACCACAAATAAAGGCGTGTTAAGATCTTTAGACGGAGGAGCTTCCTGGCAAAGAGTGATGGGAAGTGTTCGTGATGACTATATAAGAACTGTAGGTGCAAACGGTAATACAATACTTGCCGCAACATTTTCTCATGGTGCTTATAGATCAACCGATAATGGTTCGACCTGGAATCAAATAGATGCAAGTCTCTCGGATACTGATATAGAAAATTTCGCTTTTATTGATGGGAATGTTTATGCATCTACAACATTTAGCGGTTTTATTTTTAAATCAACTGACGATGGAATTTCTTGGATTGAATCTTCTAACGGTCTTTCAAATTATTCTTCCGTTCATAAAGTAGTTAAGGTCGGTAGTGATTTTTATGCCGCCGCAAATGATGGAGTCTACCGATCGACTGACGGCGGAAACAATTGGAGTTTAAAGATTAATGGGTTAACAACTACTACAATTATAACTGTAGGTGGATATAACTCATATGTTTTTGCAGGATCAGCCGAAGGTTTTGCATATAAATCTACTGATAACGGAGATACCTGGTCCACTATTAACGACGGATTGCCGCCGGCTGGTTCAACCAGTGCAATTGAAGATTTTACTTTTGTTGGTCAGAACGTTTTATTGAGTACTTTTTCAACCGGAATCTTTTGGAGACTTAAAGAAGAAATATTACCGGTTGAGTTAACAGCATTTAATGCGCAGGTTAAGGGCAGTGATGTAAAATTGAAATGGACTGCCTCCACTCAATCAAATAATAAAGGTTTCTACATTCAAAGAAAACCGGTAAACGGAAATTATGAAGATTTAACTTTTATTAAAGGAGACGGAACTACAACTTTAGAAAAAAATTATTCCTACACTGATGAACAAGTACCGAACGGGAATTATTTTTATAGATTAAAACAAGTTGACTTTGACGGTAATGTTAGTTATTCAAAACAAATAAATGTAAATATGGATGTTCCTTTGACATATAATCTTGAACAGAATTATCCGAATCCGTTTAACCCAAGCACAATTATTAAATATACAATTGCAAAAAATACAAATGTAAGGCTGACTGTTTATAATTTACTTGGACAAGAAGTTGCAACTTTGGTAAATGGAGAAATGAAAGCCGGAAACTATTCTGTAAAATGGAATGGAAGAGATGATAATAATATGAAGGTTACAAGCGGGATTTATATTTACAGGATTGAGACCAGTGGTTTTACTTCAAGCAAGAAAATGATTCTGCTGAAGTAACAATTAATAATTATTTAATTCAAAAAGCTGCAGTAAATCTGCAGCTTTTTTTGTAATAAAAATTTGAAATTAGATGGCAGTGAGGTAATTATTAAAGATGTGCAGAGAAGTGAAGATATTGAGCAATTAATTTTTGAAAGGGTTTAAAATAATCGCTGAACTTTGAACAAAAAACCGGAAGCATTAAAATCAACGCTTCCGGAAAACTAATATACAATTAGCTTTTGTCAGTTAGCTTCGCAAAAAAGATAAGAACAAAGGTATTAAATATCAATTTATAAAGGTAAAGATACATCTTTTGGGCTGCTGAATTTGGATAAGTCTAATCCGCAAAACTATAAAATTCAAAGTTATTAAAATAAATAATTTCATATATTTGATCCTTTTGGTTAAAACAGACTAGTTTCATTTTATGATTAAGGTCTAATTGAAAATTCCGTAACATACGCAGGGCTTCCGTCATATTTACGTGCAGCAATGAAAAGTTTGTTTAATGCTGGAACATATAAAGATGTTCTTGCACCGGAGGAAGTTTTAATGCTTTCCTTTAAGATAATCTCGTTCGAGCTTATCAATTTAAATACATCAATATAACCGGAACCGCACGACACAAAAATAAGTGAATCTTTATTATCGTAATAAATATCATCAGCGTCACCGGAAATATTTTTTTTAGAAATCTTTTTTAACGGGGTTTCATTAAAAATAACCAACTTAGACGGATTACGGCTGCCTATAAATATTAAATGATTAAGAGTATCCAAAGCCATTGGGAAATTACCGTTAATATTTAATCGAATTCTTTGAATAATCTTTCTTTGATGAATGTCGATTAACTCTAATTGAGCAGCTCCCGGAATATTAACAAACATCAAATTCTTTTTTTCGTCAATCTGAAAAGATTCAGGATGATCAGGCAGATCAATTTTAAACATGATTTTCATGTTGAAAGGATTTATTGCCGCAATACCACCCGAACCATATCCAACAAAAACAATATCTCTTTTACTGTCAAAGCGGATATTATCGGCATCCCTGCCTAGATATATAATCTTTAATAGTTTATAATTAGATGCATTAAAAATTTTACAGGTACCATCTTCTGCAGAAGTGATAAATAATAAATTACTTTTTGCGTAGTACAATACACCTTGAGGTTCCTCTAACCTTGTTATACTGTGTATGTCCTTTCCGGATCTCAGATCAATAACCTCAACTGAACCGCTTCCAAGAGCGGCGACAAAAAGCCGGTTTGAATTTAAATCAATCGACATATGATCAATTCTTCCTTTTACATTTGGAAGCAAAATAGTTTGATTTTTTTTGAGTAATTGTTGACTTTGTGAAAAAGCTGTACAACTGAAAAGAAAAATTGTAATAACAAAATATATCATTGGCCGATTCAATTCGAAGGTTTAAAAAAATTATTGATGAATGTTGAGATTATTTCTCTTATTAATTAACAAACTGTACTTTAACATAAATTATTAAAAATTCTATTTCACCTCGCTGACCAATCTCACTTTAAATAATAAAAACATTATTAAAGATGGATTTTTAATTTCAGGGTTTCATGACGACTTTTGAAACTTTTTTAAATGAGTATGATTTGTTCAATAAAAATAAAATCCAATTATAATTAGACTTCATTTTAAGCCAATTTTGGATGGGTCTTTTAATAAAAAACGATTGATTATTAATATAGAATAATTTATTATTTATTTAAGATTTACTAGGGGATTAGCATTTACTGTATCAGCCT
Source organism: uncultured Ignavibacteria bacterium (assembly GCA_963713505.1). Lineage (GTDB taxonomy): Bacteria > Bacteroidota > Ignavibacteria > Ignavibacteriales > Ignavibacteriaceae > CAVQMC01. The sequence goes on from CAVQMC010000021.1 coordinate 71,140, forward strand.
TTCGGACACAAGATATTCTATCCCCTAATAAATCTCATACATTTATCCTTTTAATTGTGTTAATAGTAATTTCTGAAAAAGGGGTCATTATGTCTGGTGTAAAATTTATTTTAAATTGTACAAAAAGATATAAGATCATTTTTCCATTAATCGCTTTTATCACTTTTATTGTATCCGTTTTCTCATTACCTCAGACCAAAGATAATAAGCTTATCAAACCGGTATTTGAAAAAATTTCCACTAGACTCGGTTTACCCAATACTACAATAACATGTATTTTCCAGGATCATCTGGGCTACTTATGGCTCGGAACAGAAAATGGTTTGGTAAAATATGATGGATATTCAATGAAAGTTTTTAAGCCACAGCCTGATGATTACAGCAGTATAAGCAATAGAGGTATTACAAAAATTTATGAAGATAAGAGTAATGTACTATGGATAGGAACTTTAGGTGGTTTAAATAAATTAAATCGCATTGATGAAACTTTTATTCGATATCATTATGCACCTTCCGATTCAAATACAATTAATAGTGACAGTATTCAATGTATTTACGAAGATGAATCGGGAAAATTCTGGATAGGAACCGATGAAGGTTTAAATTTATTCAATCGTAAAGATAAAAGCTTTACAAGATATTATTTCATAATCGATGATTCTTTATCAACTAATAGTCAACAAATTGGTATAAACGCTATAACCAGTGACCCGTTATCCGGTAATCTATTTACAGGTACCGATAAAAATGGTTTGTGGAGATTTGACACAGCAGAAAAAGTTTTTTCCAAAGTAAAAATTGATGAAAATCCTGAAACCGATGAAAAAATCGGCTGGATTCAATCGTTCTATAAATCAAAAAACGGAAAACTCTGGATGATCTCAGATCATACTCTAACCAGTTTGGATTTACAGAAGGGAGAGTTTAAATCATATTACGAGTTTCCGAAAATGAGTAATAATATATATGAAAGTCCGAGTTACACCCAGGGCAATGTTGTTGAAGATCAGAGAGGAATAATCTGGTTTGGGTTTGTTGATAATGAGGAGGGAGTATTTTATTTTGACCAATCGACCGGAAATATTCAACACCATCAATTAATTCCCGGCAAATCAAAAACTGTGTATAATAATAGAATTTTTTCTCTTTTTGTAGACCATTCAGGTATCATTTGGGCAGGAACGTTAGACCGCGGACTCTGGAAGTTTGATAGAATGAAAAGCAATTTTCAAGTATTAAAACATAATGTAGAAGATCAAAACAGCATAAGCAATTCAGAGGTGTATGACATAATTTCGGATCCTAGAGGATATATCTGGTTTGCAACTCACGATGCTTTAGATAAATATAACTCGAATGAAAATAAGTTTACTCATTATCTTAAAAATGATAGTTACATCATAAATAACCGTTACAGAATAGTACTCGATAAATCAGGATATATATGGATCGGAAGTTCCGGCGGACTTGCAAGATTCAATCCTGAAAACGAAACCATTCGGTTTTATGTAAATAATCCTAATAAATATCCGAATCTGATTAGAAAAAAAGTTTTCCGTTTGATTCAGGATCATCTGGGTTATTTATGGATAGCTACTATCTCCTCTGGGCTTTACAAATATGATATCCATAAAAATTTTATGATGCTGTATCGACATGACCCAAATGATTCAACCAGTTTACGTGACAATCAAATAAGAAATCTTTATGAAGATCATAGCGGAACATTATGGGTAGGAACAAATTACAGCGGACTAAATAAATTTGATAGAAAAAATGAAACTTTTACTAACTATGGTTTTAACAGTCCGATGGCAGTACATGAAGATAAATACGGCAATTTTTGGGTTGTGGATTATTTTACCGGACTGAATTTGTTGGACCGATCCAAAAATAAAATTATAATAAACTATACTCAAAAAGATGGTTTGCCGCATTCTGAAATCAATCAAATTTTGGAGGATAAGTCAGGCAACCTGTGGCTTGGCACAATAGATGGATTATCTAAATTCAATATTAAAACGAAAATATTTAAAAATTATTTTATTGAAAACGGCTTACCGGATAATTATTTCCTTTCGAGCAAACCTGCAGCAGCATCTGACGGAAAAATGTATCTGGGCACTAAAGAAGGAGTTTTGACTTTTTATCCCGACGATATAAAAGACGATACAATTCCTCCACAAATTGTGTTAAGCAAGATTTCTCTAATCAATAAGCCCGGAGAAAAGTTAATTGAGAAAGGTTTTATTTCCGAGATTAAAGAACTAACAATCCCACATTATAAAAATGATCTCCGGTTTGATTTTGTAGCTTTGCATTTCAACAGACCTGAAAAAATCATGTACAAATATATGTTAGAAAATTATGATAAAAATTGGATTGAATCCGGAATTCAGAGAAATGCCGCATATACCAACCTTGAGCCCGGTGAATATATCTTTAGAGTTACAGCATCAAACAGCGACGGGATATGGAATAAAGATGGAACTTTTATAAAAATTACAATAACATCTCCCTGGTGGAAAACTACATTTGCTTATTTTTTATATATCTCAATAATTATGAGTATAATTTTTTTAGCATGGAGAATGCAGCTTAGAAGATTGAAGATAAAGCATGATTTTGCATTGCGAAATCTTGAAGCCGAAAAACTTCAAGAGCTGGATGAAATCAAAACTCATTTCTTTACAAATATTTCTCACGAGTTCAGAACTCCGTTAACATTAATTCTCGGTCCGGCAAAACAAATTTTTGATCAGACAAATGATGAATCCGTTAAAGAAAAAGCGGATATCATTAATCGCAGTGCAAAAAAATTAAACAGGCTTGCAAACCAATTGCTCGATATTTCCAGAATTGAAGCCGGAAAAATGAAACTAAAAACCAGCAGACTAAATCTAATAACTTTAATTCAGGATATAAATAATTCATTTCAGGCATTTGCTGAAAGGAAAAAGATTTCTTTAAAATTCAATCCTCCACAGGAAGAAATTATCATTTACATTGACAAAGATAAATTTGATAAAATATTAAACAATATTTTATCTAATGCAATTAAATTTACACCGCAGAATGGTTCGGTTGATGTTGAAGTCAGAACAGAATTTACTACAAATGGTTCCGGAAATGAAAAAGGTTTTGTTCATATTTCCGTATTAGATACCGGTATTGGGATTCCAACAGAACAACTCAATAAAATATTCGATAGATTCTATCAAGTAGATACTCACCTATCGAAAGAATACGAAGGTACCGGTGTCGGTTTATCACTTACCAAAGAATTGATAGAACTTCATAAAGGAAAAATTATCGTTGAAAGCAAAGAAGGCAAAGGATCGAAATTTACTATTTCACTGCCTCTTGGAAAAGAACATTTGCTGCCAGAAGAAATTGAAAATGAAGTCTTTAGAAAAAAGCTATTGTAAAAGATCAAAATGGATTTTTCTCCATTGATAACCAGTTTATTAGTTCAAAATAAAGATAATAAAATCGACGGCCAGGGAATTAAACGAAAAATCTGATAAACCTCTATTATTAATTGTAGAAGATAATCCCGATGTGAGGAAATATATTATAGAAATATTGAATAATTATTACTAAATAATAGAAGCTGCGAATGGAGAAGAAGGATTATTAAAATCATTTGAAGAAATTCCCGACCTTATAATCAGCGATATTATGATGCCGAAGATGAATGGAATTCAATTTTGCCGCAAAATAAAATTGGATTCAAGAACGTCTCATATTCCTGTAATATTGTTAACTGCCAAAGCTACACTCAAAGATAAAATAGAAGGCCTGGAAACCGGAGCCGATGACTATATAATGAAACCGTTTGAGGCATCGGAGTTGACAGTAAGAATTAAAAATTTAATTGAACAAAGAAAAAGACTTCATGAACATTTTAAAAATTATGGATTATTCAATATAGAAGCGAAACACCTAAACTCTATTGACCAAAAATTTTTGCAAAAAGCCTTGCAAATTATTAACGGACATATATCGGACGCCGGTTTTAATGTTGAAGAGTTTGCAAAAAGTTTAACGGTAAGCAGGTCACTGCTATATAAAAAACTGGTAAGTCTTACAGGGGATTCTCCATTAGAGTTAATTAAAAGGATCCGCCTCAACAAAGCGGCAAAATTAATCGAACACAGCTCAGGGAATATTACGGAAATTTCTTTTGAATCAGGTTTCAATAATCCGTCATATTTTGCAGAATGCTTTAAAAATCAATTCGGAATTTCACCTACCCAATATCATAAAAATTATATAGATAAAATATCAAAATCGAATAATTAATCATTTGTTATAGATTTTTACCTTTCTGTTATAGAATAATTCATTCATAAAATCTATTAATACTTAAGCAAATATTTCAATCTTTTTAACACTATTGTTTAAAAGTGTAAAATGGAAGAAATAAATAATAATAGTGATGAAGTTATTCCAATTAATTTTCACCTAAGCCAAAACTATCCGAATCCGTTTAATAATAAAACAATAATAAAGTACTGTGTAGCATATAAAACCAGGGTGCGGATTACGGTTTACAATTCTAATAATGAGATCGTAAAAATACTGGTGGATGAAGAAAAAGACGCAGGAACCTATGAAATAAGTTTTAATGCACAAATTTGTATTGCCGGCGAATCCCGGATTCTGCCTCAAGGCAATTATCATTATCAATTAGCAGCAGATAGATACAATTATGAAAAACAAATGATACTAAAATATTAGTAATTGAATGAAATTTTTTTACAAATTTCTCTAAAAAGTTCACTTAATAAATAAATTAACAAATAATTATAGGGGTACTAAAATGAAGACTTTATTTTCAATTATGTTTTTCTTTTGCTTGCTCTCAACAACTCTTTTCGCTCAGCTATGGGAATTGCAGACTTCAAACATTCCAGCAAATGCCAGTGCTTTAAGGTTTTACCCTGTAGATGATAATATTTGTTGGGCAATCTATACAACTTCATTTTTCGGTTCCGGGGAATATATAAATGGATATTTGCGAACAACAAACGGCGGTACTACCTGGGAAAATGATACTATCCCGGGAACAGTAAATGGCTCGCCATGGTTCATATTTGCTTTTGATGCTGATACTGCATATGCAGCAATTGAAAGTTGGGCAGATTGGGGAATGCAGGGAATTTACAAAACTACCGACGGCGGTGCTACATGGGTAAAAAATCCAACACTCTATGCAAACTCGGGTTATGGTCCTGCTTATATTCACTTCTTTGATGCAGATAATGGTGTGGTAGTTGGAGAGAGGGATCCTAATACATTACGTTTAGAAATTTATACTACAACAAACGGTGGTGCTGATTGGGAAAGAGTTCCGGATGCTAATATTCCGCCGAATGATATGCCGGAATTAATGGATCCCGTAGAAGTATCTGAAATTGGTGACTATTTATGGATACCGACAATTTCAGCGTCAGGCCCTAGATTTTATAAAACAACGGATAAAGGTCACAGCTGGAGTATCATTACCGTAACTAATACAAATAATAATCATGAAATGTTTCCTGCATTTAAAGATGAGCTTAATGGTATGCGGGTCTTCTGGAATTGGGTACAAGTTTATGCGGTGCTTGAAAAAACTACTGACGGAGGAGAGACGTGGACAGAAATTCAAGGTCCTTACGGCGATTGCATTCCTTTAAATGTCTGTTATATACCTGGAACTTCAGATGGATACGTAATAACAGGTGATGTCAATGTTAACGGTTATGCTGGTGGCTCAGCTTATACTTTAGACGGAGGCAATACATGGACAAATTTAGATGATGGTAACTATTGCTATACGGTTTTTAATTCTGCAAATGTAGGATGGGCAACATGCTTTACAACTCCAAATTTTTATAAATATGTTGGTCCGCCTTTGCCGGTAGAATTAACTTCTTTCACTGCATCCATTAATAAAAATAATGTTAAACTTTTATGGAAAACATCTTCAGAAACTAACAACCATGGTTTTGACATCGAAAGAAAAACCAATTCAGGTGAATTTGAACAAATTGGTTTTGTTAAAGGACATGGAACTTCATCAGAAATCAACAATTATAGTTTTACTGATAAAAATTTAGAAGCAGGGAATTATACTTATAGGTTAAAACAGATTGATTACGATGGTACATTTACTTATTCAGAAGAGATTACTTCAGAAATACAATCGATTTATTCATATTTTTTAGATCAAAACTATCCGAATCCATTCAATCCATCAACAACTATCAAATACGGCATAAAATCGAAAAGTAATGTTAATATAACTCTTTATAATTCAATAGGACAAATAGTTAAAGTTGTTCTAAATGAAGTAAAAGAACCCGGTAATTATACATTGGATTTAAATGCTTCTCAGCTGCCGAGCGGAGTATATATTTATAGAATCCATACAGATAATTTTACGGCAAGCAAGAAAATGATTTTGATGAAGTAAAAATTAAAAACATAATATAAAAAGAATCTTGAAACAAAAAGGCTGCAGCTTGTCTGCAGCTTTTTTGTACATTAACTATAAAGATATTTTATTACTTATTTATTTCGATTAATAAATAAATTTGTATTGATTAATCAATAAGAGTTTTTTAAATAAAAATAGATTACAATTATTTAACGTTAAATATGAAACATTCGACTCCTGATAATACAGCAGTAAGAACAGCTTTATGGAGAGCTTTGCATCTTCAAATTGATCAACAACCTTATATTATTGAAGATGAAATTGGATTAAAACTAGCTGCACCTGATAATGATTGGAAAGAGCGTCCGGATATGCATCCGGAATTTACAAAACGTCTGCGGGCATCCATTTTGGCCCGTGCAAGGTTTGTTGAGGATTTAATAATAGAATACAGCAAACAGGGTATAAGTCAATATGTTATTCTTGGAGCGGGCCTTGATACGTTTGCACAGCGCAGACCGGAATCTGCTTCTAAACTTCAGATATTCGAAATTGATCAACCGGAAACTCAAAATTGGAAACAGCGGCGATTAGTGGAACTCGGTTTTAAAATTCCTAAATGGCTGCATTTTGTTTCTGTAAACTTTGAAATCGATTCGTGGTGGGAAAAGTTATTAAAATCCGGTTTTGATATTACCAAACCTGCATTTATATCTTGCACGGGAGTTACTCTGTATCTTACTAAAAAAACAATTTTTTCTATGCTTAATCAAATTTCAGTACTCGCTTCAGGGTCAAAACTAGCAATTGCATTTTATTTGCCGCTGGAACTTTTAGATGAAGAGGATAAAAAATTACAGCTTATTGCAGAGAAAGGTGCAAGCGAAGTTGGAACCCCAATGATAAGTTTTTTTACACCGGCAGAAATATTAAAAATGGCACATAAAGCCGATTTAAAGAATATAGAAACAATATCATCAAAAGATCTAACGGAAAAGTATTTTAAAAACAGAACTGACAATTTTTGTCCTGCAAGCGGGGAAGAATTTTTAATAGCTTCAACGTAATTGTTAATTTTATAAGTATATTAAACAACACAAATTTTTGCGGAAAAGTAATCATTTGAAAAATATATTTGAGATGTGGTTTAAAAAGCTTAACTTTAACATCGTGATTTTTAAAAGTATGCCTTCACAAAATAATTTCCTTTCTGATAGCAATTTTTAATAAATCTTAATTTTACAAACTTACTTCTAAAGCTTTGCCGAATTTTATGTAGTAAAAGCTTTAACAAGTAAATAATATAGAAAGTAATATGTCATTCAAAAATTTAAATTTAATTGAACCTATTCAAGCAGCTCTTGCTAATGAAGGTTATACAGAACCGACACCGATTCAACAACAAGCGATTCCGATGATTCTTAATGGAAAAGATATCTTGGGTTCAGCTCAAACAGGTACAGGAAAAACGGCAGCATTTGCACTTCCTATTTTACAAATATTAAATGAAAGCAAAGAACCTGTTAAACCGAATATTAAACGTTCAAAACAGCGCCGGCAGAAAAAAATAAAATCTTTGATACTTACTCCAACCAGGGAATTAGCTTTACAGGTGAGTGAAAGTTTTAACATTTACGGTAAGAATACCGGATTAAACAATACTGTAGTTTACGGCGGTGTTTCACAGAGAATTCAAACGGATAATTTAAAAAAGGGAATTGATATACTTGTTGCAACTCCGGGCAGACTGCTTGATCTTGTAAATCAAAAATTTATTGATCTTTCTTTCATTAAAATACTTGTGCTGGATGAAGCAGACAGAATGCTTGATATGGGTTTTATACATGATATCAAAAAAATAATTGAAAAAATTCCTGCAAAAAGACAAACCCTGTTTTTCTCTGCAACAATGCCTAAAGAAATAGTAAAGCTTTCAAAAACTATTTTAACCGATCCGGTGAAAATCGATATTGCACCCGAAACAAAAACCGTTGAAGTTATCAAACAATCAGTTTATTTTGTTTCAAAGCCTAATAAAAAGAATTTGCTTATTCATATTTTGAAAAATGAAAACGTAGCATCTGCATTGGTTTTTACAAGAACAAAACGAGGCGCAGATACAATAACTAAATTCTTAAATGATTCAAAAATACATTCGGATGCAATTCACGGTAATAAATCGCAGCATGCAAGACAAAGAGCACTTAATAATTTTAAATTGAAACGCACTAGAGTACTCGTCGCAACCGATATTGCGGCACGCGGAATTGATATTGACAAATTATCTCATGTTTTTAATTATGATATACCGGACTTCTCTGAAACCTATATTCATAGAATCGGAAGGACGGGCAGAGCCGGTTTAGGCGGAACAGCTATTTCTTTTTGCGACCAAGAAGAAAGATATTATCTTAGAGAAATTAACAAACTTATAAAAACGCCAATTCCTGTTATAGATGATCATCCTTTTAATACTAACGAAAGTGATAATATTAATTTTGAAATTCCAGTTAAGAATTTCAGATCATCTAAAAAACGCAATTCGTTCCGCAAACCTAAAAACATCCAAAATAAATGGATGCGAAAATCAAGAAGTAAAAAATCTAAAAATATTGTTAAATAATAATAAGTAGAGATTGATATCTAAAGTTTTTTAAAATTACAGTTACTTACTATATTAATTTCTATTTATTGTTTAATTGCAATCTAATATAATTGCTTTTCTTATTAATCTATACATGCAATTAATTATTTTAATTACACATAATATTTTTAATTAATAATTCCTATATTAGCTCCTCGCAAATCAAATACTATTATCCTGTTTAAAATGAAAACCCGTGGAAATGATTTTATTTCATTTTCTCCGGGATGTATCTATTCATTCGTTAAAATCAATTTAAATTATTAATAATTGAAAGGAACGTAATGGTGAGCTATACTCTAAACAAAGTAAACGATTTTAAAAATCATATCTCAAATAGAAATGAAATGATTGAAGTTATTTCGAAAATTTTTCGTATAAAACAAGGTTTATTAATGTTTTATCTTTTATTAACCTGCAATGTGATGGCTCAAGAAAGCGAAACATTTTCATCATCACGTTCCGAAACCTCAGGCAGTCAATTCAGCAATTCAATAAATATGTGTCCGATTAGTGTAGCATTCGGTTTATACTCAACCAATTTTGAACATTTATTCGGGCAAACACACGGAATTGTCGGGCGGTTTGATTATGAAGCTATATCAGATTCTTATTCAGACAATCCGATTAAAGTAAGCGGTTATGGGTTTATACTTAATTACCGTTATCATTTTTCTCATTCAATGGAATCAATTTATATCGGATCTTATGTGCGTTATAGAATTTACGACGGAAACGGTACTGCCGGTTCAACAAATTTTAATTTTAAAATAAAAGAGGCAACCATAGGTTTAAATGCCGGTAAACGATGGGTTTGGGAGAATGGTTTCAATATTACTTTTTCTCTTGGTTACGGAATTTCAACAAATAAAAGAGAAACAAGTCCAAATATTTCATCAGTTGAAAAAACTATTAATCCTTTAAAGATGAATATGCTTTTATCGGTCCGTTTCTAGGTGAATTATCAATAGGATATGCTTTTTAATTGATTAGAAGTATTATTATTAAATTACTTAATATGGTAAAAAGATATAAAGCAGTCTAATTATGACTGCTTTATATTTTGATAATTTATACTTTTTAATTATTTAATTGTGTAACTGTTAAGGAAGTCCAGCCGGCACCTCTGTCAAGATATTCTCTATCCCAGAAATGACTCTGGCAAAGAGCACCGAAAATTCCGGACCAAGCTTCAACTTTCATCTTAAAAATTATTTTAAATCCTGTTTTACCTTCCGGTAAATTAAAGTCTACAGCGATATCCTTACTGCCGTCATCTGTAATACCGCCGACTTGCAGATTAGAATTTTTTACTTCTTTATCATGAATATCGTAAGTGGTAATAAGATTTCCTGTATTATCTCTTATTTCCATACTAATAGACACAGCCGCGCCTGCTCCTGCAATTCCATTTCCTGCAATAGAACCCTTCCATTGAAAGTTTGTCGAAACTCTGTAATTTCCGGGTGCGCCCTCATGATCATTTTCCAGATATGTAGTTACAATTGGATGTTCAAGTATTCCTACATTTACTTGAGCATAACTGGTCATCCAGCCTCCGCCTCCGGGCGTTGGAGATAATGCTTTACCAATACTAGTTACACCATTAGTACTGGAAATATTCTGCCAGCCTTTTGTCGGACTAGTGTATTTTGTTACAACCGGTTCATTTGTACTGCTGTTGGAATCAACCGGATTGTTAGTTTTACTGCATGCTGCAAATAAAACTGATATCAAAGCTATTGAGAACAGCTTAAAAAAGATTTTACTGAAATTGTTTTTCATTTTTATTTCCCTTTATATATTTTTTTATAAGTACTGGTTTTTTATTGCAGATAATGTTCCCGACACTGATTCTCCAGGCGAAACCCAATCGCCGATTAAAGTATCGGTGTTTAATTTAAGTGAACAGGCCCATGTATATTCAGAATTTATTAGAGTTAAATTATAAGAACTATTTTTATTTGCTGATCCTTTAATATTTCCAGTATAAATCTTTCCCTGACTATAACCAGGGTAGAGTGTTAAAGTAAATGTACCGGATAATAAATTACTGTTTTGATTAATATCCATCTTTAAATATCCGCTGTAATAGGAGGGATGGGTAAATGGTCCTTCCCAATGTCCACTGACATTTGTTTCTTCCGGTTCCGCTGGATTATTATCCTTTGAACAAGCAGATAATCCGGTTACAATCATTATAAAAATGAAAAATTTGAATAATCTCACTTTAAATTGATTGTTGACGTTCATTCTTTACTCCGTTTATTTGTTTTATTATTTGTAAAATTTGAATCTATTTGCTACTTTATTTTCGGCTGATAATTAAAATCTGTTTTTAGGTTTTATCATCTATAAATATTGAATTTCACTACTATTATTAAACGCAGTAAATTCTGATAAAAGTGATAACGGTTTTTGAAAAAAAAATTTTTAATTATTAATTCTTTCGTCTTTAATCCATTTTAATTGAATACTTCAAAATGAGCACTGAAAAAAATGAAGTTACTAAACTGCTTTCCGATCTCAGTCATGGAAACAGGGAAGTAGTAAATATTCTTATGCCTCTTGTATATAAAGAAATGCATCAATTGGCACACATGCATTTAAGAGGGGAAAGAAGGAATCATACTTTAAACGCTACAGCACTTGTACATGAAGCATATATGAAACTTGTCGATCAAGATCAAATAACCTGGCAGAACCGGGCGCATTTTTTTGGAATTGCATCGCAGGCTATGAGAAGAATCCTAATCAATTATGCAAATGCAAGGATTGCACAAAAAAGGGGAGGAAACCAAATACTTGCAACTTTCATTGATGATAAAATGACTCGCGAATCCAAACCGGAAGAACTAATTGCATTGGATGAATCGTTAAAAAAATTAGAGTCTTTAAATGAAAGACAATCCAAAATAATTGAATACTGGTTTTTCGTCGGTTTAAAACATGAAGAGATTGCAGAAATTTTAAATGTATCCGTTCCAACAGTTAGAAGAGATTTCCGGTTAGCAAAAGCATGGTTAACTAGAGAATTAAAACATGATTTAAATTAATTAATTAAAACAATTTCAACTATTATAGTTTCATAATTATATACAATAGAAATGCCTGAAATAGAAAATCAAAATAAAAAAAATAAAAGCCTTTTTGGTTTAAGAGGTATTGACAGTTCGCGAATAGAAAGCTTAACCGACGGAGTATTTGCAATTGCAATAACTTTATTAGTTGTATCACTTGAAGTACCAAGTTCTTTTGATCAATTACTAAATTCAATGGAAGGTTTTTTTGCTTTTGGAGTTACTTTAGGAGCATTAATTGGAATCTGGTATATCCATTATTCATTTTTCAAAAAATATCATTTAGTAGACGGCCATATAATTGTTCTTAATTCTTTTTTACTTTTTGTGGTTTTGTTTTATATCTATCCATTAAAGTTTTTAGCAATAATATTAATTAATGAAGGTTTGCTAAAAACTATTCTTGGCATAAACATTAATGTAAACCTAAGCATTGAAGCATCTCAATGGCCGCAATTAATGATTATATATGGCTTGGGATTTCTGTTTATATTTTTAATTTTCATTTTATTTTATTTACATGCTTATAAAAAAAGAGAAGAATTAAATCTTAATGAACTTCAGATATTTTCAATCAAATCAAGTATTCAATCATTCAGCATAAGTGTGATAATTGCATTTAGTTCTATATTATTAGTTTCTATAGGCGGACTAGATATGGCTATGTGGTCAGGCTGGATTTATGCTTTGATTGGTCCATTTAATTGGATGCACGGTATTTGGTCCGGTAAAAAAATGAAAAAAATAAAATTAGAAATTGCAGAATAAATCTAATTTTTGAATTGACCAAGTTATTTCAGCAAAATCATTTTCTTAGTTTCCTTAAAATTTTCGGATTCAATTCTATATAAATAAACACCGCTCGGTAAATTGTTTCCTTCAAACTCTATTTCATATTTCCCTGCAGGTTTAAATTCATTAACTAAAGTTTTTACTTTTTTACCCAAAATATCATAAACAATTAATTTAACATTTCCCGGATGTGCGGTTTGAAATTTTATTTTTGTCGTTGGATTGAACGGATTGGGATAGTTCTGGGCAAGTCTATATGTTTTTATTTCTGTGGGATTATCTTCAACGGAAGTAATATTAACAGAACTATTAGCAATAAGCCAATGATTGGGATCAAATACAACTTGAGTTATTTGATGATTAATAGGAATAGAAAATTGTTCATCATTATCTAATTGATTGTATTTAATAGTTGTGTCCCCTTCATTATAAATTAGTTTTAATTCAACTGGAATTTTGAATAGTGGAGTTGCGGAACTGGATGTAGTCTAAACAGAATGAAAATAAATAGAATCGTTTTTCTGATAATAAGTTATTTTGAATTTTGGGTAACCTTGACCGAAATACCATTCGTTGAAGAAATCTGTAAAATCCATACCTGTTGTAGAATCAAGAACGGCTTTAAAGTCTAACCCGGTAGCAGTACCGCCTGCAAATTTAGTTTCATAATTTTTTAGTGACTTAAAGAAAAGGGAATCATTATTTATTATAAATCTAATTATATGAAGAATTGCTGCACCTTTAGCGTAAGATACTTCACTTAAAATTCTAAATTGATCATTTGCATATTCATCAGGTATATTTACACTCTCGTAAGGATGATGTTTTGATTTACTCTGCATAAAAGTTATAAATTCATCTCCTGCTTCAAGAGATATATTATAATAGATAGCTAAATATTCTGCATAAGTAGCAAATCCTTCATTAACCCAAATATCCTGCCATGTACCGCATGTAACATTATCACCAAACCATGAATGTCCTAATTCATGAGCTGAAGACCAACCGAGCCAACCTTGATTTACATAAGACATAGTGGTATCAATCAGAAGATAACCAAGAAAAGTCATTGTTTGATTTTCCATTCCCCAGTATGGGTGATTATCCACGCAATAGCCGTATTTCTCGTTTTCAAATGGAAATTTGCCAAATAAATCTGAGAAGAACTGAATATTTGTTTTGGTTTTTCTACGGCAACTAATTGAGCAGACAAATAAGGACTATTTGAAATTAAATAGCTTTGAATTAATAATGAATCATTCGGGTTATCAGTATGTGTATAAGTTGAATAATCAGTATATGGACCTACGGCAAAAGAAATAAGATAATAGGCAATAGGATAGTGAGAAACCCATTCGTACCTGACTTTATTATCTGGTAAATTTGTAACTGTTTTTAGAAGTCCATTTGATCCTACAAGACAATCGGAATTTGTTGTAAATATTGCTCTAATTGAATCGGCTTTATCAGTTAGAATTTGTTTACACGGAAACCAATACATTGAGCCGAATGGTTCTGATTCAGTCAATGATACAGAAGTATTGAATGCTGTTGAATTGATTACAACACTATTGCCGTTACCATGATAAAAGATCTTTACATAAAAATATGTTCCATAATTTATTCCTGAGGATATAATTACCTAAAGTAAATTGTTCTGGTGAATATAACCTGCATTTACATTGTTGACCCAAACTGAATCTATGATCATATAAGTCGAATTATTATTAATAGTATTAATCAATTTGCAATAAAAAGTATCAAGCATTGCAACTTGAACTTGTGCATAGATAGTTATACTTCCAGAGATTTCCATATTAAGATTACTGACATTAAGATTAAGTCCATAATATTTAACATCATATTTATTTAATTCATCTATAACAGATTGAGATTTGTTGTCTGTAATTGAATATGTTTTATTTGGGCTTTTTTGATGCAGATTTTTAGATGAAATGTTATCCTGAGCTGATAGAGGAAAACAGGAGAAAAAAGAAAGTACAATTATAATTACTTTCATTTTTATCACCCATTAATATAATTGATATGTCCGCCAAGAATATAATGATTTTTTTAATATTAAACAGATAATTAATTTATTATTAACATATTAGATGTTATATTGATTTGGTTTGATAGAAAATTATAAGACTTAAAGTTGTGAAAATTTAATTATGAAAGTTTTTCAAAAAATTATTTGGATAAAAAATCATTGGTAGGGGAAATCATGAAATTATTATCTTTTCTTAAACTGCTTTTCTTTTTACTAATTTTTACTCAATCAATTTTCACACAAGATGCTGAAAACCTTACTCCAAGTGATTTTTATAGTTTAGAAAGACAGAACTGGGTTGATAAAATTTCTTATGAAATGAATTCAGAGCCCGATTCAACTTATGATGTAAAATTTTATGATATAAATTTGAATATTCCTATTGATACACAATTTATTGATGGAACTGTTTCTTATAAATTAATTTCAAATAAAGAAAATCTCTAAATGGAACTTTTGGAAAAATAGCTTTTGTAAACGGCAGCGGAACTTCTACTAAAAAACAAAGCTATTCTTTTACAGATTCAAAATTATCTAGCGGAAAATATATTTACAGATTAAAACAAGTTGACTATAACGGAAGTTTTAAATATTCAAAAGAAGTTGATGTAAATATTAATGTTCCTTATGTATTTAATTTGAATCAGAACTATCCGAATCCTTTCAACCCGGCAACAATGATTAATTACACAATTCCGCAAAAAGGAATGGTAAATTTAATTATTTACAATGCACTTGGTGAAAAAGTTATGACATTAGTAAACGGTATTGTCGATGCAGGAAATTATAATGTAAGATTTGATGCATCGAGACTTGCGAGCGGTGTTTACTTCTATAGATTAACTGCCGGTAATCATGTATCAGTCAAGAAAATGATGTTAATGAAATAATCTAATTTTATTCCTCGCTTTGTGTGAAATAATAAACTGTCACCAAAGCGGGGAATTTTTTAACACAGATCTATATTTGCCGTTTATAAACAATTTATGCCTGTAAAAAACATTATTAATAATAAAATTTTAATGCGTTTTTATATATTTATTTTTAATATTAATTAATGTGTAAACCTCATTATGCAATATTTTTATTTGCTTTAATTACCCGGAGGTAATATGGCTGCAAAAATCAGAAAAGTTGATTACTTTTACTGCTCTGTAGAAGATCAGCCCGGCGAATCCTATAAGCTTTTATCTTTTCTTGCTAATGTGGGAGTTAATCTTTTAGCTTTTCATGCAATTCCAATCGGACCTTTCAGAACACAATTTACTTTATTCCCCGAAGATTCAAATAAACTTGTATCCGAAGGTGAAAAAGCTAAATTAAATTTAGACGGACCAAACCCTGCATTTTTAATTCAGGGTGATGATGAAATTGGTGCTTTGGTTAAAGTTCATGAAAAACTTTTTAATGCTCAAATAAATGTATTTTCTTCCACGGCAGTTACAAATGGAAAAGGCAGTTTCGGTTATGTACTTTATGTCAGACCGGATCAATATAAAAGAGCTGCAGAAGCTTTAGAGATTTAATCAGATTTAAAGATGCTTTAAAATTTTTCTTTTAGATATAATATTTTAACTTTAATCATCTATTTATAATTTTTAGGGGAATTAATGATAAAATCAAAACGCATAATTATAGCTACTTTAGTCGGTGTAATATTCGGTTTTGTATGTTTTTCATTTGCTTCAAGCGGACCCGAACCTCTGCCTCTTCCAGCTGCACTTCAAATTATTTTAAGCAGAACTTTAATCGGTTTTGCAATAGGCATAAGCAGCTTAACAAAATTACATTGGACTGTTCATGGTCTATTATTCGGTTTATTTTTTAGTTTACCGTTATCTTTCAGTGGAATGATGGCTGAAATTCCAGAGTTTGATAAAACAATGATGCTTCTTTCTACAATTATTATGGGAATGATTTACGGTTTTTTAATTGAACTTATAACTACTGTAATATTCAAAGCAGGAATGAAATCCAAAACGGCGGTGATTTAAATTAGTTTAAAATATTTATTAATTTATTTAATATAAATTTTATAAATAATTTTGGGTATTCATATTCTTATCTTAAAAAATAAAATGGGAAAAATTTAGATGAAAAAATATTGTTTGGTTTTATTCGTCTTATTTTTTTCTGCTGCTAATGCTCAATTTCTAAATCATTATGGAATTAAAATTGGCGGAACAATTCACGCACCAAAATTGGGATTATACTATTGACTATGCAAATTTTCAGCCTGAAAATGCATTGGGTTTAAGTGCCGGTGTTTTTTGGGAATTCTTAAATCTTAGCAATTTTTCTGTTGTAACCGAACTGAATTATATAAGGAACTCTGTTTCAAAAGAATTACCGGTAACTTCAATTGACAATCCTGATGGAAATGGAACTACAATTAATTGGAAATTTAATTTAGATTATGTTGGTTTGGCTGTATTAGCAAAAGCTAAAATAAATTTTTATTTACTTTCTCCGTATATTTTTGCCGGACCGACATTTAATTATGAAGTTAGAAATTCAGTAACGGGAAACAGTGATGGATTTTATAACGATTTAAAAGAAAAGTCAGCCCGGAATTAAAATCGGATTAGGTTCGGAAATTCATTTAGCTGTGATATCGCTTCTTGCCGAATTTTCTTATAATAAAAATTTCAATGATCTATTTAAAAATGAAAACCTTGAAATAACTTCTTACTATTACGACTTCAGGATTGGAGTGATGTTCTAAATTTTAAATAAATATTAAAAGTTTAAAATAAAACTTTGTTAATATTGATTAGCTTATAAAATAATAGTATAATTAAGCCGGCTTATTTGGGGTAAAACAAAAATGAATCTCAAAACTATTTAATTATCATGTCTATGTTTTAATCTATTTCTAATTCCTAAACATTTAAAATGCCGTTTGGATACTGTTAGTATATATTGAAAGGATCATAATGAAATTCTTTTTAATTCTCTTGATAATTTATTTCACCACCGCATATACGCAAAATTCAGAATCTCTTAGAATATACAAAGGTGAAGATAGTTTTATACAATTAAGTTTTAAATATGCAAAAGATTTTAACTCTCTTAGTATTGATGGTAATGACTATGAAGATGGCGATATACAATATATAACTACAATATTCAGAAGAATTGAAGATACATTAACAACAACAGGTACTAAAGAAAATCCAGCAATTAAAGCAATATATATAGACATATTCATCTCGCCAAACGATTATTTAAATTCATCTTTTAACGAAAAATTTATTAAGGTAAGTAATAACTGGTATGATCGTTATACATATGAAAATCATAAAGAAAAATGTAAAACCGAAAATATTAATATTGACGGGTGGAACGGATTTAAAACTTTATTCAGAAACAAATTATCCTATTTCCGGCAGCATTAAAATTAATTTGAAAGGACATAAGTATTTCGTTCAAAAACAAATTGACAATTTAAATGTTTATATCTCCGGTGATGAACGAAATGCAAACGGTGCATTGGATGTAATTAAAGAAATCTGTAAATCTTTTGAATTAAATAGAACTAAATCAACATATGATCCTGTAAAAAAGTATAAAGACATTAAAGAAGTTGATTTTTATAATTTTAAATACCCGGATATTTCCGTTAAAGATAGTGTATATTTTTACTCAACGGAAGCAGAAGATGATTATACATATGGAATTTATAAGATTACCGGTATTATCTATGGAGATCTCACCGGCGATAAAAAAGATGAAGCTGTTATTTCAAATTATTGGCATGCGCAGGGAACTACCGGGCAATTTACCGGCGGTTATGTATATACATTAAATAAAGGAAAACCTGAACTGCTTTATACAATTGAAGACGGGGATAGGGCAGCCGGTGGAATTAATAATATCAAAATAAAAAATGGACTGCTTGAAATCGGTACTTACGAAGCACTTGGTCCGTTATGTTGTCCGGAATA
This sequence comes from uncultured Ignavibacteria bacterium, assembly GCA_963713505.1. Taxonomy (GTDB): domain Bacteria; phylum Bacteroidota; class Ignavibacteria; order Ignavibacteriales; family Ignavibacteriaceae; genus CAVQMC01. The sequence goes on from CAVQMC010000021.1 coordinate 90,083, forward strand.
TGTTACTAAAACATTTTATAAATGGAAGGACACAACTTTTGTTCCTGTTGATTGTGAAATGTATACGCTAATTGATAATAAAGGTAATAAAACAATTAAATTCAGTCCTGGCAATAATGATATTACTCTATCGGATACTACTGATAACGATGTGTTATATACTTTATCTTTAGAAAAGGGTGACTCTATAAGTATTGAATCTCAATCCGTAAATAAAAAGAAAATAAATGTTGAATTGGTTTTAACAGGCACTAACGACAGCCTTGTAGTCGGCGGTTGTAATCAGTTTGCTTCGAATAAATTAAATTTTAAAGTAAACAAAACCGGAAATTATTATCTTAGAGTTTTTGCGGTTATTTATGCAGGTAAAGCATATTTGCAAACAAAAATTAAAAAAATAATTCTTTAAATCTTTAATTTCGCTTAACTTTGTAAAGTCATTTTTAATTCAGAATAAAACATAGACTATTGATGAAAAAGGATTCACACTTTTCGTTTAAAAAGAATTATTTAACAATTTTAAAAAAGATAATTTTATTAAACTTTATAATTTTTTCATGGTTAATTTCATTTAACTGTTCACAAAAACAGAATAGAAAAGTAATTCCTGCTTTTTATTTCTGGCAGACAAACTTTGATCTGACAAAAAATGAAACCGACTATTTGAATAAATTAAATGTACATAAACTTTATGTTAAATTTTTTGATGTCGATTGGAACGCGCTTAGTAAAACTCCTGTTCCGGTTGGTGATCTTCAGATTGAAACTAATAATGTAAAAGGTTTGGAAATTGTCCCGACTGTTTTTATTACAAATAGAACTCTTGAGAATATTAAAGATCCCGTAGTTAGAGAATTATCGTTTAAAATTTTTAATAAAATAACCGGCAAACTAGCTGAGTTCAAAGATCCGGTTGTAAAAGAAGTACAGCTCGATTGCGACTGGACGGCAGAAACAAAAAACAAATATTTTCTTATTATTGAAGAACTGGAAAAATTATTTAAGACCAAAAATATATCTATAACTGCAACCATCAGACTTCATCAGGTAAAATATTTTAAATCAACTGGAGTTCCGCCGGTTAAAAGGGGAATGCTGATGTTTTATAATATGTCTCCCGTAACAGATTACAGAACTAAAAATTCTATTTTTGATGCCGAAGCTGCTAAAAAATATTTAACAAATTTTGATATTTATCCTTTACCTCTCGATGTTGCACTGCCTGCATTTTCCTGGGGAGTTTTATTCAGCGGGGATAAAATTGAAGCATTAATAAATGACTTAACTAAAAAAGAAATAGAAAAGGATTCAGCATTCGAAAAAGTTGATGACACACATTTCCGCTCTACGAAGAACCAATATTTCAAGGGATTTTATATTAAAAAGTTTGATATGATAAGATTGGAAACTATTACTCCGGCAATAACAAAATCTGCCGCTGAATTAATTTCACCGAAAATTAAAAACGATAGTTTAACCGTTGCAATTTATCATTTAAATAATGGGTTAATAAAAAATTATGAACCGCAAGATATTCAAAGCTGCTATTCTGTTTTCCGTTAGTATTCTTGTTTTATTAATTAAAACAGATAACTCAAAAGGTTGTTGGTTTGGTCCGCCGCCGGATTCATATTATTCAATTTTTGTTCCTGAACTTTATAATCTTCCCGAACTTAAACCTTTTTTCCTTTCTGAAAATAAATATTTCCCGTTTAATGAAACTAGTTCCTTAGGTGATAAAACCGACAACCTGAAAGATTGGCTGAAATATTTTGATAACATCCCGGTTATTGATGATATAAATGATGTAGTATATTCTTCAAATAAAAATGATATTGAAGAAATAAAAGAATATTTGAAAACCGGGAAAAATTCTCCTTTAAATGTTAATCTTAAAGATAATACTCTTATTTCTTATTGGGAAAAACATAACTACACGGACGTTCTTGATTATTTATTATATACAAAAGAATGCAGTCCCTATGTTGCTGTTCCGGATTATTGGGAGAACTTTCAAAGAGATACAACAGGGATGTTCAAATTAATACTAGCCGGAGAAAATAAATACAATGAATGTAAAGATAATTTTATAAAAAACCGTTATGCTTTCCAGGTTATCAGACTGCTGCATTATTCGGGCAGATATGAACAAGCGGTAAATTATTATGATAAATATTTCGGAAATCAAAAAAACAGTTTAATTAAATATTGGGCAATGGAACATAAAGCCGGATGCCTTTATAAGTTAAAGAAAACTGCTGAAGCGGAATACCTGTTTGCTAAAATATTTGATAATTGTTTAAGCAGAAGAACACATTGTGCACAGAGTTTCAGGTGTAATTCCGATTCCACTTTTGATGCGATATTGTCTCTGTGTAAAAATACTGAAGAAAAAACTTCTGTTATAATGCTGAGAGCATATAAAATTTATTACAGTTCAGATATAGATTATATAGATGTTTCTTCGATGAAGCAAATTTATTCTCTTGATCCAAAATCCAAATATCTTGAATTGATGCTTCAAAGAGGACTTTCCAAAATGGAAAGGAATATACTTCCTCCGACTTATGAAGACCTGCGGAGTTATGAAATACCTTATAAATTTGAAATACAAACCAGCGATTCTTATTATGATTTTGGAAAACTTGTTACAAAAATTGCGGAAGAACAGAAAATAGAAAATCCTTATTTATGGTATTTTGCCGCAGGTTATATTTCAACATTAAATCATGAAAACAAAAATGCGGATGAACTTTTTATAAAAGCAAAACAGCTTTGTCCCAAAGAAAATCTTGATATTGTTAACCGGATTAAAATTGTTCAAGTTATTAACAAAGTCGACGGTTATAAAACAATTGATGCAAAAGCAGAAGCTGAAATGCTTCCGGGTCTAGAATGGTTAAGGAAAAACGAATCGATTAAAAGATTAAAATCTGAAGATGCTTTTTATTATATAGCACTTTTACTAAGAGCAAAGTACCTAGCTCAAAAAGATTCTGTTAAAGCAAGCATGTGGATGGGAATTAGGGTAACAATAAACGATTGGTACAATAGAAAAAATGCTTTTGACTATAATATATTTGATGATTATTATAACGAACCTGTTCGTGAGATTTATAATTTATTAAGGGCACAAAACTTATCTCCGTACGATAAATTCTTAGTCGCAAATTATTCTTTTGATTTAAATAAATTTAAGGTGCTTATTGCAACAAAAGATTTGCTTCAGCATAACTTTAAAGAAGCAGTAAATTTATTTTCGGATAAACCACTTTACAGGGAATATGATAAAAAAGTTACATTGCCTGCTAATCCTTTTATCATACATATTAAGGACTGCAGTTATTGCGACTATAAAGCTCCCAAAGATGAAACATTCAATAAAAAAACTTTTGCTGAAAGAATGATTAATCTTCAAAAACTTGCAGAAATAAATAAATCAAACAATGCTGAATATTACTTCTTGCTGGCAAACGGTTATTATAATATGACTTATTTTGGAAATTCATGGCAGTTAGTTTCTTTTAACAGGAAATTCCCTGACTGGATTTTTGGAATAGACAGATCGCTTCCAAAGGAATTCTTCGATTGTTCAACTGCAAAGGAATATTATCTAAAAGCAATGAATGCTTCAAATGACAAAGAGTTTGCAGCAAAGTGCTGCTTTATGGCTGCCAAATGCGATCAAAATAAATTTTATAACGAGAAATATCAGTTATGATTTGCTGGTATAAAAATCGAAGTAAGTATTTTGAAATAAAAGATAAGTACCGTGATTATTTTAGAAAAATGCAAAAAGATTATTCAGATACTAAGTTTTACAAGCAGGCAATCGAAGAATGTAAATATTTTAATGCTTTTGTAAATAAAAATTAAATTAAAGATTTCTATTTGTATGAAAAGAAATAATATCTAAAAATATTAATATCGGATAATATTAATCTTCAAAATATTCATTTCCTTCATAGTCTATATATCCGGATTTTATTACTTCTTTGCCCGTTGAATAATCCCAGATTACAATTCCCGAAATTCCATTTTTAAATTCCGAAATATAATTATATTTAAATGGCAGCAAGATATCTCCGTTTTTGTTTATCATACTTGTTAAGCGTTTATTATTATACACAAAAGCAATTCCGTCATGAAATGAGTTTGCATCTCTGAAAGAAAAAGGAATAACTAATTGGTTTTTCTTATTTATGTAGCCGCATCCCTTCTTCTGGTCAGCCACAACTGCCAATCCTTCGGAAAAAGTTTTTGCAGCTTTGTAAACAATTGGAATAATAATTTCGTTTTTCTCATTTACAAATCCCCACTTTCCTGAGAATTTAACAGGAAAAAGGCCTTCACCGAATTGCTCAATATCTTGATAAATAAAAGGAAGTATTGTGTCTCCTTCTGCATTTATTATTCCGTATTCTCCTTTTTTAACTTTAAAGTAATCATTCCATCTTACAGGTTTTTCTTCTATGTCTAAAGCGCTTAAAGGTTCAAGATTATTATCTAATAATCCGAATTTATTATTCTTTTTTAACAGCACTTGCCCTGTCTTGTAAATATCTGTATGATCATAATCAAAGGGAACTAGAATCGAATCATTAGCATTGATTATACCGTATTTGCCGTTAAGTTTAACTGCTGCAATTCCATTTATAAAATCGTATGCATATTGATATTTAAAATCAATTACTGTTTTCCCGCTTGTATCGATATAGCCATATTTATTATTATAATTTACCGGACACAAACCGTCGCTGAAAATACCAGCGTCGTTGTAGATAAGAGGGATAATAATATTCAAATTCTTATCTGTAAAACCATACTTTACATTTTGAACCCGGAATAAATTATTATTACTTTTTACAAAGTACAGATATTTTAATGGGATAATCGTTTGGCCTTTTTTATCTAACTTGCCTCGTTTGCTGTATTTACGAACCATAAAAGTTTCACCGTCTCTAGTTTTTATATCATTATACTCAAATGGAATCACAACGTTGCCGCCCGCATCAATAACTCCGTACAGTTTTTGTTTAATAGCAATAAATAATTTACTATCTGCAGGATAGATTCTATCATATTCAATAGGAACTGAAAATTCTTTCTTCTGATTGCAAATGCCCCACTTATCTCCTTTGCGATATGGAATATAAATATCTGAACTGATAATACCTGTGCATGAATAAAATATAATTGTTAATAAAAACGAAACAATTAATTTTATTATTTTAGAGCTGACATTTTTACCCATAGTAAACCACTTCAATATCTGTATATAAAATTTAATTTTATTTGGAGTTAAATGGAAGGTTATTTATGTATTTTTTATTTTGGAAAACGGATAGAAAAATATGCAAAATCTTAATATCTCAGTTTCTTAACCTTAATTAATAGGTTTATATTTGGCCAGGACACAAAGCTTATTTTAATGATAGTTTTTTCAATACATCAATTCTTCAGATTCAAAACCAAAATCTTTTACATTATCCCTGCCACCGGAATAAATTTATTTTGCCAACTATTCAAATATTCATATTTCACCATTTATTACTTCTAACGGTTATAAAATTAAATTATAACCCATGAAGGTTATATTTGACAATTATAACAACTTATTGCTAACTAATTTTTTATTCTAGGTTTGATTCTAATTAATTATTAAAATTTTTAATGAGTTTATCAATACATCAATTCTTCACACTCAAAACCAAAATCTTTTACTTTATTAATTAATTCATCCTGGTTTAAATCATTTCCCACAATACGTAAAACTTTATCTCTGTCGCCGTAATCAACAGTGCATTCGTTTATTTTAAAATTATTCCTTAGTAATTTTTCAACCGGTTTAAAATTGTGAACAGTATTTATATTCGTTTTCAAAATTAAGATGTCCATAATTTCACCCTTAATTTTATTTATAAATTAGCTTAAGCATTTTGCCCGTCTAAATTTTCATCCGTAGATTTATTTTCTTCTTCAAATCTTTTTTTCCAGTATTCTTTAGACCTTATATGAGAAGGCGGCCCGACTCTTTTGTGAAAACCGAAAAACAAAATTTTTGAAAGTATTAATAATCCTAATGCCTGGAAATAAGTAATTTCAGTTAATCCGAAGATTGCTGGCATGAGCCAGTTCCATAATAGAAATACGAGAAGCGAAAAAAATGCAAGGAAAATAATCGCAAATCCGATTCCTCTTGCAATGAATCTTTTTTTATTTGTGTGATGCATAATTTTACCCGTTTATAAATTTATCTAATTTTTTCTTTAACTGTTTAACCGCGTAATGTTTGCGGGAAAGCAGAGTGTTTACACTTAAACCTGTTAAGTCCGATGCTTCTTTAAACGATAGTCCGTCAATTTCAGTCATTACAAAAATATTTTTTTGTTCATCAGGAAGTTCATCAAGTGCTTTTTCAAAATTATCATAAAACTCATCTCTTAAAATCAAATCTTCCGGAGTTATATCAATAGACGGAAGAAAATCTTCAATTGAAAAAGTTTCTTCTTCATCCGGAAAATCTTTAATTGTACTTGTAAAGGTTTCGGTTTTTTTCTTCCTGCTTTTATCGATTATTCTGTTCTTAGCGGTTTTGAATAACCAGTTGTTTACTTTCTCAATAACTTCAATATCTGCATAACTTATAAATTGATAGAACACATCCTGCAGAATATCTTCCGCATCTTCTTTAGAAGGAACGAACTTTCTGATGAAGTTAAACAGACCTTTCTTTTCTTTTGCAAAAGTTTGTTCAATTGTTTTAGCTTGTTCAGTCATTAACCGGTTTATTGTTTCCTATTAATAAAGACGAATGAGTGTAGAAAATATTTTAAAGTTTTCAAAGAAAGACAAGAAGTTTATGATTTAATAAAAAATAGCTTGAAAAATGATGAATTTTGAGGATGAATGGGATACTCTTTGGTTTCTTTGTAGAACTCTGTGTCATTAATTAACCGCAAAGTTCGCAAAGCAGCGCAGAGATAATTTTCTTGATCCAAATGTTAACTCTATAGGAATTAAATGTTTGTAATAATATAGATAAATAATGAATCTGAACTCAATAGGAGTTCTATCTTAAATATCCTCCGTGGATCTTTATGTCTTCTTTGTGCGACTCTATGTAATTAATTAACCGCAAAGTTCGCAAAGCAGCGCAGAGATAATTTTCTTGTCCGAATGTTAACTCTATAGGAATTAAATGTTTGTAATAATATAGATAAATAATGAATCTGAACTCAATAGGAGTTCTATCTTAAATATCCTCCGTGGATCTTTGTGTCTTTTTTGTGGCTCTCTATGTCTTCTTTGCGAAACTCTGTGTAACTAAAAAAACTTCTTATCAACTAAATTTAAAATTTATTATTCTTTATTAAAAAATTATGCAAGTTTAAATTCATTTATTTGTCTAACTTAGAAAAAGCGAATTAATAAAGGATCTGTGATGCAATTAGGCTCAATTCTAAAAACAACATCATTTATATTTTTAATCTCTTTTTATGTAATAACTTTTGCACAAAGCTATCCAATTAACGATACAGGCCAGGACAAATGCTACGACACTCTTAATGTAATTTCTCCTCCTCAGCCCGGCGAACCATTTTACGGCCAGGATGCTCAATACAATGGAAACCAATTTTCATTTCATGATAACGGCGATGGAACAGTTTCTGATTTAAATACCGGACTTACATGGCAGAAATTTTTATTTGAAGATAAATATACATTTCAGCAAGCTCTTGCAATTGCAGATTCTTCAACTCTCGCAGGTTACACAGACTGGCGGCTTCCGTCAATAAAAGAACTTTATTCCTTAATAGATTACAGGGGAATGACTGGAACAAGCGCTGCAGAATCAATTCCATATATAGATACTAGTTATTTTGAATTCAGATACGGCGATGAAACAATTGAAAGGTTTATCGATGCACAATATATATCAAGCACTGAATATACAGGCACAACAATGAACGGAAATTTCACTGTATTCGGAGTTAACTTTGCAGACGGAAGAATTAAAGGATATCCCGGTGCTACAACACCAAACGGTGATAAATTATTCGAAGTGAAATTAGTCCGGGGAAACACTAATTATGGAATAAACGATTTTGTTGATAATAATAACGGAACAATAACTGATAATGCAACAGGTTTAATGTGGACAAAAGCCGATAACGGAACCGGACTAAACTGGCAGCAGGCTTTGGAATATGCTTATCAGAAAAACCAGGAGGATTATTTGGGCTCACAACGATTGGCGTTTACCAAATGCAAAGGAACTTCAGAGTATTGTTGATTATTCAAGATCACCGCAGGCAACAAATTCCGCTGCAATTGATTCAATGTTCGAAGTTACTCAGATTATTGATGAAGGGGGGAATACAAACTATCCTTTTTACTGGACCAATACAACGCATCAGGACGGCAATGTTGATAATAGATATCAAAAAGCTGTTTATGTTGCATTCGGAGAAGCGCTTGGATTTATGGAAGTTCCGCCGAATTCAGGAAATTATGTTTTAATGGATGTACACGGAGCAGGTGCTCAGAGAAGCGATCCGAAATTTGGTGATCCTGATAATTATCCCCATGGTTTCGGTCCGCAGGGTGATGTTATACGAATTTATAATTATGTAAGATTAGTTAGAAATGCATCGGTAACCGGAGTAAAGCAAAGTAAAGTAAATGTCCCGAAGCAATTTCAATTAACTCAGAACTTTCCAAATCCATTTAATCCAACTACCAATATTGGATTTACGATTTCGGATTTCGGATTTGTTTCTTTAAAAGTTTACAATTCACTTGGAGAAGAAGTAACTGAATTAATTAATAAAGTAATGCCAGCCGGAACTTATAATGTAAAATTCGATGGTAAAAATTTGGCAAGCGGGGTTTATTTTTATAGAATTAAAACGGGCAATTTTATTCAAACTAAAAAGATGTTATTAATTAAATAATTACTTCTAGTATCTATATAAAAGCCCGTTCTATTAACAGACCGGCTTTTAATCTAATCTTTAATTCAAAAAAATCGAATAACTTTATTGTAACAACTGTTCAATCTATACACAGTATCGTTTTTTTAGTAAAAATTCGAACGAAAATCATAAATGCGCAAAATGTCCTATTAATTGCGCAAATAATACCAGACTTCAATTTAACTTCCCGTTATTTTAACACCGATTTTATTAATTCATAAATAAGTTATCATTATTAAACTTTGAAAATCATAAATCTTAATGGAATAATTTCCGATGCCGGTAAAATTAAAGTTAAAACGGAAAAAAATATTAATTGGAATGATTTAACCGATGAACCACTGCCTATGCTACCTATCGGCAGTTCGGTCCTAATTACAATTTCATTTAATGAGGATGAATTTATATACGGGAAAGAAGGAATAGTATGGGCAACATATAATATAAGACAGGCTGAAATTATTAGAAATGCGCTTCTGGAATTGTACATAAATTCTGAAATCCATGAAGTCCCGTTCTTTAATGACAATATGCATTTAATTAAAGTTACCAACTTAGAAGAGATTAATGATGCAGCTGACTTTATCTGGAGAAGCGGCAGTGGACTTCGTCTTAAACCTGATTGGAATTATGCCGAAGGTGAAAATAATAAAAGTTTCGAGCTATGGCTAAGCGGGCATTAATAACTAAATAAAATACTTTCTAAACAAATAATAAATTTGCATAAATATTAGTTCATCACAATATCGAGATATTTCGTTTGTAAGTAAAAGAACATAATATAACAAATTTTAATTTTTAAAAAGTTACTATTAGCTAACAAATTTTTAAAAAACTAAAGGAGAATAGTAAAATGTCAAAAGAAGAAGATGTTCGTATGGCATCAAAGCAGTTCTACAATGCATTAAACGATATGGGAAATGGGATAGCAGGCAAAATGGACGGTCTTTGGTCGCATGATGAAAATGTAACAGCTATGCATCCCATCGGCGGCCGGGATCTCGGATGGGCTGCTGTTAAAAATTCATTCGATCAAGTTGCCGCAATAGCATCTGATGGTAAGATAGAATTGAAGGATCAGCTTATTCATGTTGCAGGCGATTTAGCTTACGCGATAGGTACTGAAACCGGGGGATTTAAACTTGCCGGGAACGAGGTTAAGATAGAACAGCGAGTCACTAATATTTATCATCTTGAAGATGGGCAGTGGAAGATGGTTCATCACCATGCAGATATATCTCCGGATATGCTCAATGTACTCAGCAAATTAAAACCTTAAAGTAAAAGGTAGAACAGCGTGTTCTTAATTTTAAAAGTTTTTTCAATAATCCTTAAGGAGTTAGTGCTATGAAAAAATCTCTGTTATTTTCTTTAGTATTATTTGCAGTAATAATGTTAACTGCAAACAGCTTTGCCCAGCAATGGACAAGCGAACAGAAAGATGTCTGGTCAGGCGTTGAAAAATATTGGGAAGTTTCTGCCTCGGGTGATGCTGCAGGTTTTTTGTCCTATTTTGATGACAGTTATGAAGGATGGAATAATAGTTCTCCGGTTCCCATGAACAAAGCAAATGTAAGCAAATGGATAAAAAACGGACTCAAAAATAGTACAACTGTTTTATATACCATTACTCCAATAACTATCTGGGTTAAAGGAGATTTTGCATATGTCCATTATTATTATGCGGAAATTGATAAAGATAATAAAACGGGAAAAAATGAAACTAATGCTGGAAACTGGACGGATATTTTGATGAAGGATGGTGGAGTTTGGAAGCTGATCGGAGATCATGGCGGAAGAACTTCTAAAACAGAATAAAATTTCTTGGTGTTATTTCTAAATTTAATTCCAATATAAAGATGTCATTATCTCGCTACAGGCGGACAGTGACATCTTTTTTACATTAACTTATATCCTATTTAATTATCAAGAATAGAGTAGATAATTATGAAAGCAAAATCAATATTTAGTTTAATATGAGATTATTTAGAAACATCAGGCAGAAACTCGCTGCAGAAAATAAAGTTGCAGCCTACCTACGCTACGCTGTTGGTGAAATTATTCTTGTTGTAATTGGAATTTTAATTGCATTGCAGGTTAACAACTGGAATGAAGGAAGAAAAGATGCAAAGTTCGAGCATGAGATTCTTTCGCTTATAGACCAAAACCTGAAACAAGACTCAATCTCTTTATCCTTTGAACTTTCTAGAACAAAGCTAGCTATACATTTAACTGATCGTTTATTAGAACAAGTGGCATTAAAAAATTACGGAGACAGTCTTAATTTTTGGATGGGAAAAATTATTTCTTTCGAGCGGTTTAGATCTCAATCCAGCGCTTATGAAATGTTGAAGGCTAAAGGTCTGGAAAACATCTCGGATAAAAAACTTCAGATGGCCTTAATATCGTATTATGACCAAAGTTTATATCAAGTTTATCAGGCTATAAATGATGTAGTATTATCATTTAATAAAGACTGGACTCCGTTGCTCAAAAAAGAATTTACAGACTTTAAATGGACTGATTACTGTAAGCCGTCAAATCCTAAAGAATTCTTTGAAAAACCATCTACCATAACTCTATTTAAATTATACCAGGATAATAGAAGAGGCCTGGTTAGAAATGGTGAAAACTCACTTGAGAAAATTTCCGAAATTAGAAAGTTAATTAAAAGAGATACTGAGTAATGAAAATTTTTAGAAACATCCGCCAAAAACTCGCAGCAGAAAATAGTGTTGCAAAATACTTGCGCTATGCAATTGGTGAAATTGTACTTGTAGTTATTGGAATTTTAATTGCACTGCAGGTTAATAATTGGAATGAAAACCAAAAACAAAAAAAACGGGAAACTATTTATCTGCAGAATTTAAGTATTGATTTAAAAAAACAAATACAGCTGCAGGACAACTATATCGGTTTTGAAAATATCATCATACAGGATTGCAAAGACATAGTAGCACATTATGAGCAATATAACGGGTTCAAAAAAATGGATTCCATATTTCCCAAAGTAAACGACCTGAGTATAAGAATGACCTTTACCAATGCCAATACAACCCTTTTGGAAATGATAAATTCGGGGGACATCAATATTATTGATAATGAATCACTAAAAAAGGAACTTATGGAATTTAACCGTTTTATAAAAGGGTTCGGCTCGAATACAGTTAATAATAACACCAATCTGGTAGACCAGATTGTTGTAAGAAACGTGGTGAAGAATAGTAACTTTGCAGCTTATTCTTTTTCCAAAAGAATGAAAAGAAAAATTCCAGAAAATTTATCATTGAATTTAATTACTGTTAAAGACAATAGCCTGAAAACCATTGCAATTCAAAATCTCAATAAGCCAAAATTGAAACTGGAGTTCATTAATGATGTTGTTTTTAGAAATGGGTTGTCCGAATTACAAAAAGCAGGCGATGAAGAGTTAAAGGCAAAGGCAACACAACTGATAAAACATATTGAAACAGAATTAAACAAATAATGAAAATTTTTAGAAACATCCGGCAAAAACTTGCAGCCGAAAACAAGACAATGGCATACTTGCGCTATGCTGTTGGTGAAATTGTTTTAGTTGTTATTGGAATTTTAATTGCACTGCAGATTAATAATTGGAATGAAAACCGGAAATTACTAAAACAAGAAATTGAGATTTATAAAGAACTGAAAAGCGATTTACTTCAAACTAAAAAGGAAATCTCAAGCACAATTAATAAACATAAAAAAATAATTAAATCCACTCAAAATCTTATTTATGATATTGTTAAAAAAGAACCGTATTCTAAAACCATTTATGATAGATTTGCAATAGCGGGTGAAGACTTTCAAATAATCCCTCAAACAAGTGCTTTTGAGAGTTTAAAAAATATCGGTTTAGATATTCTGTCTAATGACAGCCTTCGAATCAGAATAACTGATTTGTATCAAATAGACTTAAAGCGTTTTGAGGATGAGCTGGGAGATAAAAATTCTGAACATAGCATTGAGAATTTGTTATTTCCTTACCAGGAAAAATATTTATTTGCAGATTATAATCAAACTAAAAAATATGGTTTTAAATATGCAGACAGCATAACAGTTCAAAAATTGAAAATAAAGGATTACAAAAAATATTTGAAGGACAATAAGCTTTTAAATGCTTTACAACTCACAATTTACAATAGAAGTTTAAAAGTAGATTTAGAAACTGAAACGATTAAGAAAATAGATGAAACCGTTAAAAGAATTCAAAAAGAACTTAATAAATTGAAAAAATAAGGAATGTACAGCTAGTAATGAAAATCTTTAGAAAAGTCAGACAAAAACTTGCTTCTGAAAACCTGCCTGACCGGCATGCAGGTAAAGTGATGGCTTATTTACGTTATGCAATTGGTGAAATAATCCTTGTTGTTCTTGGAATTCTAATAGCTTTACAAGTAAATAATTGGAATACCAAACGTACACTTGAGAGTAATAATGAAAAGTATTTGGAAAAAATGATTTTAGATTTACAAGCCAATAATAAAAGATTCAATTTCCTTTTATATGGGGATTCTACAACCAATGCTTCTGGATATTCAATGTTTGAAGAAGCTGTAAAAACATGTGATTCGTTATTGAAACTAACCTACCTGGGCTTAGACAAATCTAATTTAAATTATATTTTAAATGCCCAATTTTTGGAAGGGCAATCCTACTTAAATATAAATGATAACACATATCGAGAACTAATTAATACAGGAAAATTATATACTCTAGGAGATAAAGATCTTATTGAAGCTATAAACACCTATTACAAACGATGTGAAAGAGAAACAGAATATAATGATGGGAATAATGATGTAATTCAAAAAAACATTGAAAAAATTGAAGATGGATTTGGCAAAATCTTTTTAGATGCCAGGCTGGATTCTATAAACTTTAATATAGAGAATTATCCTTTTTATTTTGATAAGCACTCTAATGAATATAAGAATTTTCAAATAGGTCTTGCTAATATTTTGGATAGCCAGCAACTAAATATGATGAAGATAAAAATCCTTATGAAGAAAACAGATTCATTAATAAAAATCATCAACACCTATTTAACTCATGATTAGACTATTTAGAAATATAAGACAAAAACTTGTCTCCGAAAACAAAGTGATAGCTTATTTACGATACGCTATTGGCGAAATTCTACTTGTTGTTATTGGAATTCTAATTGCACTACAGGTGAATAATTGGAACGAGAACCGAAAGCTGCAAAATGATAAGCACAAACTCTTACAGGCACTTAAAAAAGAGTTTTTAGAAAATAAAGCAAATCTGGAAGAACAAGTAAAGGGGTTAACTAAAAGTGATATATATTTTAGTAAGGTACTCAATTTTTCTGCCGGTGCAAAGCCTGATTTATCTATAGACTCTTTACGGTTTTATACTTCTAAAATTATTTATTATTTTAAATTATCACTGCTCAGTTCGGTGCAGGAAGAAGCTGTTTCTTCCGGAAAATTTGAATTGTTGGGCGAGCATTTAAAACCGTTACTTTCAAAATTTAAAGACTATACCAATTCTTTTAATTCCATTAATGAACATTCAGATTATTTTTTTACTAGTGATGAGAACGAATTACTTATAAAATTATCTGTTTATCAAGATATTTACAATCAATTTTTTCCAAATAGACCTATATCTATACACCCTAAATTGGTGAAAAACGATAAGGAATTTGTTGCGTATATTAAATTACCAAAAACATATACCTTACTTTACAAGATTTATTTCAACAATATTAGGGAGGAAATTTGGCTGAAAGACGGTTTACTGGCATTGACCAATAACATTCTTAAAGAAATCGACAAACAATTAAACTAACTGACTTATATAATGAAACTCTTTAGAAAAACCAGGCAAAAACTCGCTTCCGAAAACCTGCCTGACCGGCAGGCAGGTAAAGTGATGGCATACTTACGCTATGCTGTTGGTGAAATAATCCTTGTTGTAATTGGAATTTTAATAGCGCTGCAGGTAAACAACTGGAAAGAAAACATTCAGAATAATGAACTTGAAAAAAACACTTTAGAAAATATAAGGTCTGATTTAGTTTTACAGCAGGATATAATAAACGGACAGCTTCAATTTGAAGAAAGTAAGATTGCAAAAGCTGATACGGCCGCCATGTTTTTATCTTCTTCACTATCTTTAGGAAAACTTAACGCTCTCCTGGAAAACTTAAGCGAACGCAGAACTTTTGTTGCCAACAAAACGAGTTATATCAATATGGATCGCAATGGAGATAAAAATCTTATACAGAATGCAAAACTACAAAATGCAATTGTGCGGTATTATCAGCAGTTAGATTACGTTACGCAGGTAATAAATAATAATAACCTGTTTATTATTGACGGCCAGTTTGGACCTTTCGTTTCTAATAATTCCTTAAATATAAAATTAGCCCGAAATGGACTGATTGATAATAAACAAAAGATTGCCCCGGGAAAAAAATTACAGCTAAGAAATCAGCTCCAAATGAGAAAAGTCGTATCAGAAAATATCCATAGGCTTTGTCATGGAACAACTTGATGCAATCAGGCATTTAATTCAACTTATTGATAAAGAGCTTAAGTAAAATGAAAATTTTTAGAAATGTCCGCAAACAACTCGCTTCCGAGAATAAAGTAATGTCATACTTACGTTATGCCATTGGTGAAATCTTATTAGTGGTTATTGGAATTTTAATTGCATTACAAGTTAACAATTGGAATGATCGACAAAAAGATAAAAAGGAAGAAATTGTCATTTTAAACAATCTTTTAGAAAATCTATACTCCGCCAAGGATCAGTCCCATATTGAAATCGTAAAAGAAAATCAATTAAGAAAATCATTACTTATCGCTTTAAGAAAAAACTCCAATAAAACCAAGGGAGGCGCAAATTCTATTTCTGACTCATTATTTTATTACATAACCTGGAATTCTTTTCCCAGTGTACCCGTTTTAAATTCGTATACAGACATAAAAAATACCGGTAAATTAAGTCTTATAACAAACCGTAACATACGTGAAAAATTAGCCAACCTGGAACTAACCCTATCCGGGCTCATTTCCGGGGTAAAAGATAGGCTTACAGTGCAACAAATTAGGATAGATAACATACTTATCAATGATGTAAATTTTGTGAGATTACTAAAGCGAATCGATCCGAGCATCAATATTGACGGTGAAATAGAAAACAATTACAGATTCCTTTTACATAATCAAAAAATAAGAAATCTACTTACACTCAAGTTGGGGCTCACCTATTCGGTCATCAAAAAACGAAAAGATCTTGGTGCGGAAATTGACCATTTAATTCATCTTTTGGAAGTCGAATTAAATAAATTAGAAAACTAAAAGCATAACTAATGATGAAAATCTTTAGAAATATCCGTCAAAAACTTGCTTCCGAAAATAAGACTGCAGCCTATCTCCGTTATGCCCTGGGGGAAATTCTATTGGTCGTTATCGGGATTCTGATCGCCCTGCAGGTGAATAGCTGGCATCAGCATCTACTGGATCAACGGGAAGCAGAGAATATTAAAGCGAACTTACACGAAGAATTCACTGAAAATCGTGCCCTTCTCAATACGTCCAGAAGTGAATTTAAAAAAAGTATTGCATCGAGCCTGGTATTGATTAATCTCGTGGGCGCTTCCCGGTCTGAACTGGAAAAACATAACCTGGATAGCCTGTTTTACTTCTCTTTCGAGAGTGCATCGTATTTGCCATCTGATAATTCTTTGCAGGATATCCTGCAATCGGGGCGGTTACATTTAATATCGGATAAAGCACTCAGAGAGAACCTTCTGTTTTGGTCGGCCTCTATGAAACGGCTCAAAAATACAGATGATAATTCGTCAGACTGGGTAACTAATCACATGATTCCATATTTATTGCCTTATATGTCGTTTCGGGAAATGGATCGATACGGAAATAACCCTGGTGGAGGAAAAAGCAGGCTGCGCACAGATTATTATCCTCTTTTTCAAAAACTCGATTTTGAAAACATGTTGGATGAGTTTTTGTACCTGCAGAAATCTGAAATTGATCTATTAAATGATATTGAAAAAATACAAGAAAAGATTATCGAACACACAGTGAACTAAATATGACTGTTATCTTTAAAAATATTCGCCGCAAACTGGCCTCTGAAAACAAAGTGATGGCTTATTTACGATATGCTATTGGTGAAATATTTGCTTGTTGTAATTGGAATTTTAATTGCTCTGCAAGTTAACAACTGGAATGCGAAAATTCACACTAATATAAAAAACACCCGTAACCTGTTGTCGTTTGCAGGTGAACTAAAATCCAATGAACTCGTATTGCGGAATAATATGACCATCGTAAAAAAACAAATGAGTACGACCCTGGATATGGCCGACTCATTAAATAACAACAGTGTTACACCAGAAAAACAAGACGCATACTTAATAAATTGGGTCAACAAGTTAGGCCCTATAAGGAC
Source organism: uncultured Ignavibacteria bacterium (assembly GCA_963713505.1). GTDB lineage: Bacteria > Bacteroidota > Ignavibacteria > Ignavibacteriales > Ignavibacteriaceae > CAVQMC01. The sequence goes on from CAVQMC010000021.1 coordinate 107,530, forward strand.
CGAATCGATGATCACACCGGCATTGAATGAACTAGTCAACTCCGGTGCTTACAGCGATCTCAAATCTAATTCCATAAAGACAAATGTGTTGCTGTATCAGGCAAATATAAATCGGATAGACATCCGCCTGAATCGATTTCATTCTTATTTTCAGGATATGGAATTACCATACCTGACCAAACATTTCAGCCTTTTGGATATGTGGAGAAATGGCGATATGAATCTTAAAAAAGAAGAAAAACGCTTAGGGTATAAGATTCCCGATTTAACCCAAAAAGAAAACTATTTTAAAAGTGATAAGGCAGCTTTTTTTGGTAATCGTGAGTTTACAAGCATGTTAATCTCCCGGTACTTCGATTTAAGGGCGGTGCTTACAGCCATGGATCGTCTGCAACAATCTATTAAGAAGCTGCTGAAAGAAATTAAAACGGTAACAAACGAAAGTAATCATGCCAAAAATTTTTAGAAACATCCGGCAAAAACTGGCTTCCCAAAATAAAGTTGCAGCGTACTTACGTTATGCTATTGGTGAAATACTTTTAGTTGTAATAGGAATTTTAATTGCGTTACAAGTTAACAATTGGAATAAAAATAAAGACCAGAAAGCGGAAGAGCACAATGCGCTTATCAACCTTAAACAAGATTTCAGCTATAACAAAAAGCAGTTAGACTCACTTATTTTAAAGACCAATTTTTTTGTTGAAATAGGTATGGAAGTCCTAGAACATACAGGTACAAAGCCAAAACCAAAATCGAAAGATGACTTCAACAAACTGCTTAATAATATTGCAACCACGCCGCATTACTATCCTCAAAACGGTTTTTTGGACGATTTAATAAACTCCGGCCGATTGGACATTATCAGTAATGCCCAATTAAGGAACAAATTGTCGTCGTGGAAACCTGCCATGGACTATATAAAATACGGAGAAGAAGTGTTAACAAATTACAATTTAAATATTATAAATTATATCATAAAACACGGCAGTTGGCTCAATGTAGATGAAGTAAGCAATTCTTTTTCAGGGATTAAGTTCCCCAAATCGGGTTTTGATATGGATAACAGAGCATTATTAGACAATGTACAATTTGAAAACATGACCGAGAACCACATTAACTTTTTATTAGAACTAAAAGAAAAACAAAAAAAAGCCCAAAAATTAATTGTTGAAATATTAGAACTTATGGAAAAAGAGCTGAAAGAAAATGAATAATGAAAATCTTTAGAAACATCCGCCAACAACTTGCAGCCGAAAATAGTGTTGCAAAATATTTGCGCTATGCGTTTGGAGAAATATTACTTGTTGTAATTGGAATTTTAATTGCACTTCAGGTGAACAACTGGAATGAATTAAGAAAACAAAATATTGCTGAGACAGAATTTATGGCAGGTGTAAAAAAAGACCTTACACAGGATAAAAATTATATCGAATTTATTTTAAAGAAATCGAAACCAAAGATAGAAGCGTATGATTTACTAAGTAAAATTGATTTTCAAAAAACTCATTATGAAAATAAGAATTTAGTTGATTCTTTACTTCAAACTTATTTATCAACGGAAGGAGCACGTACATTTTATCCTGTTTCCGGATCTTTTCAATCGGCATTATCCGGTAATATGTTAAATAAATACAAAAATAAAGAGATTATCGGCTCAATTATAAAACTGTATAATTCTACTTACTCAAGATTAATCGATAACGGAAAAATGCTGGATGACAGATGGGCTTATTTGAGGAAAAAATATATTCACGTATATCGAACAGGAAATTTTCATATAAAAGATAATGGCAGGTTTTCTGAAATTATGGATGATCTGTACTATCACTATTTAATGCTGAAATGGTACCGGGGAGTGTTAAAAGATACGCACATAGAAATTGACGGACTATTAAAAAAAATAAATGATAAAATACATTAATTATAACAGTACGAAAATGTTTAATAATGAGTAAACAATCCATGCAGAATCACCAACAAATAGTTGCTGAGCTAAAAAAAGAGCTCGCCGCAAAAAACCGTGAACTTGAAATTGAGACTTCACTTGAACGGGTAAGGACTACAGTCCTTGAGATGAGAAAACAAGACGATTTAATGTATGTTGCAAAAGCATTGTTAAAAGAGCTTGACCAGTTGGGTTTTTCAGGTATTAGGAACACACAGATTGACATTCTAGATGATGAGAAAAAAACTTATCTGAATTACCTGCATTCTGATTATGGAGTGAGTGGAATAACTGAATATTCTTACAACAGCAGTCCGGTTCACAGAAAATTTATTGATGATGTAAAAAGTTCATCTGATGCATTGTTTTTTATGGAAATTAAAGGAAAAGAACTGGATGAATGGAGGGAACAAAGAAAAAATAACGGTTCACTTGATGATCCAATGCTTGAAAAAATTAATGCTCTCTATTTTTATAGTTATTCTATTGGGACTGGGGCTGTTGGTATTTCAACATTCGAACCTATTGACAATAGTAAACTCGAAATTATTAAAAAGTTCAGAAATGTATTCTTTCTATCTTATCGAAGATTTCATGATATCGTAGTGGCGGAAAAACAGGCTAGAGAAGCTCAAATTGAAGCGTCTCTGGAAAGGATTCGAGCCAGGTCTATGGCGATGCACCATAGTAGGGAACTTGTCGATGTTGTTCGACTGCTTGACAAGGAGATCAAGGGATTAGGAATTCAATTTGTTGACGCGACACAAATACTTACTGATTTTTCAAATCCTGAAGAGGGTTTAAATATTTGGATCACGGTCGAAGGGGTGGATTACCTGAAAAAGTTTCATGTCCCGTATTTTGATCATCCGACCTGGTTCATGCTATCTGAAGCACTCAAGAAGGGACAAAATTTTTATACGGAAAAATATTTAAATGCCGAAAAAAACCGGTATTTCAGACTACTTTTCAAGTACTCCGACTTCGGGAGGATTCCAAAGGAAAGACAAGCAATCCTTCTTGATGCCCCCGGTATGGTAAAATCCTACGTGATCCATAAAAACTCGGCTCTTCTCTTTCAGCATAATGGTTTGAATGAATTCAGTGCTGAGGATAATGCGATATTCAGACGATTTGGATCGGTCTTTGAGCAGTCCTACACCCGTTTCCTTGATCTCCAAAAAGCGGAAGCACAGGCCCGCGAGTCTGAAATACAACTTGCCTTGGAGCGCGTCCGTGCCAGTACAATGGCCATGCAGAAAAGTGAAGACCTGTCTGATGCTGTAAAAATAGTTTTTGATGAGCTCGATAAATTAAATCTGGGGATGATCCGCTGTGGAATTGGGATTTTGAATAAAGAAAAACGTACTGCCGATGTTTATACAACAACTATATCTGAAGGTAAAAACACTATGCAGGTGTCGGGAGACGAATCAATGGATATTCATCCCATGCTCCAGGGAGCTTTTAATGCATGGGAGAACAACACTGATTTTTTATATGTGCTGGAAGGAGATGATTTAACCAATTATTATAAATCTCTTTTAGGTGTAAATTTTAAATTACCTGAATCACAATCAAAAATAACCGGAAACGAAGGACTAAAGCAATACTACTATGCAACCCAATTCCAGGCAGGCGGACTATTTGCGTTCAGAGAATCTCCTTACCCGGAAGAATCCAAAATTGTTTTAAGGCGATTTGCGGATGTATTTAATCTTACATATACTCGCTTCAATGACCTTCTTCAGGCGGAAGCCCAGGCAAGAGAAGCGGAGATTCAACTTGCTTTGGAAAGAGTACGTGCACGAACGATGGCAATGCATAAAAGCAATGAACTGGCTGAAACTGCAGCAATCCTCTTTCAGCAAATGACAGAGCTTGGAGTTACGCCTGAACGGATAACTATCGGTTTGATAAAAGAAGAAACTAAAGTGATCGAAGTCTGGTCTACTGATCAGGAAGGTATAAAGATAAATTACCAATTTAATGTTAGTTTGGATGAACCAACCTCTGGAAAAAGAATATATGAAGCATGGAAAGAAAAAAAGAAATCGCTTATTATTGACCTAAGTGGACAGGAATTGAATGACTGGATACATTATGTGAGGGAAGTAATGGGCATGACTATAAAAGAAGAGCTAGTTCGTGAACATAGGATACATAGTGTGGCTTTCTTCTCGCAAGGTTTGATATTAACAACTACTCCTGAACCATTACCGGAAGAATCTATAAAACTATTGGAACGTTTTGCTGATGTATTTAATTTAACATATCGTCGTTTTCTGGATTTGCAAAAAGCAGAAGCACAGGCAAGAGAATCTGAGATTCAACTTGCTTTAGAAAGAGTTCGTGCCCGAACCATGGCAATGCAGCATAGTAATGAGCTTTCAGAAACAGCATCAATATTTTTTAAGCAGTTAAACAATCTGGGTATTGAAACTAACCGTCTCTATATAGGTATTTTTAATGATGATTCCGGGAAAATGGAATCATGGGGTACTACGGAAGATGGAAGCACGGTTAGCTCTAAGTTTTACCTGGATAGTAGAAAAAATTCTTCAGTTAAAAAAATGTATGAAGGTTGGAAAGCACAAAAAAGATTTATCAGCATCGACATGCATGGGAAAGAACTTTCGGATTATATCCAATATATTTCTCAAGAAGTGCGCGTACCGGTTACAACAGGATTTAGCCAGCACAGAAGAGTACAGGATATAGCATATTTCTCGAAGGGACTGATCGGCCTGGCATCACCGGAACCGCAGCTGGATGAAAACATAAACCTGCTTGAACGTTTTGCAAAAGTATTTGATCAAACATACACTCGTTTTCTTGATCTGAAGAAAGCAGAAGCCCGGGCAAGAGAAGCTCAAATTGAAGCGGCACTGGAAAGAGTTAGAAGCCGTTCCATGGGTATGCATAAAAGTAATGAGTTAAAAGATGTGGTTAGATTGCTCTACAAAGAATTTCGAATTCTTGTAACGGATATTGATTCTGTCAATATCCAGTTAAACCCGGATTCTTCCAGAGATATTCATTTCTGGGCCTCGGTTGGAGAAGACATTTACCCTGAATTATATCATTTGCCGTACTCTGACTTACCTATTTTTGAAAAAGTTTACAACGCTTTTAATTCACCGGGAGAGGGATTTTTTGATTATTTACTAAACAAAGAAGAAAAAGATGCTTTTTTTAGCGAAATATTCAAAATTCAGCCTGTCCCGCCCAAAAGAAAAAAAATGATTCAAATTGCTGAAGGAATGGTTATGATTGGCTGGTTTCATAAGCATTCGGGAATTGACATCGTGCATTACAATCTTAAACGTTTCGGTGAAGAAGAAAAGGAAATAGTAAAGCGCTTTGCTGCTGCGTTCGAACAGACTTATATACGCTTCCTAGATCTCCAAAAAGCCGAAGCCCAGGCAAGAGAAGCAAACATTGTTGCTGCACTTGAACGCGTTCGTTCTCTTGCGCTGGGCATGAGAAAAAGTGAGGAAGTAGGCAAGGTTACCGATAGTTTTTTTGCTGAATTCAAGAAGCTGACCGTTAAGATAATCGGTTGTTCCATGATCGTAGCCGATGAAAAAAGTGATAGTATGGAAATCTGGCGTGCAAGATCAGGTTTAGCTGTCAAGCCGTTTAGCAAATCTTCGCTCTCATGGATAATGAGCGTAGTGAAAGAAAATTCGCCTGAATGGTATTCAGAATTCCGTAAAGCATTGGGAAGTAAAAAAGGATACATGCAAATAGAACTATCGGGTGAAGAACGCTTGCGTTCTTTAAATAATAACTCGGAACAAAGTGGCTTCACCCCCAGGGAAAGAGAAAGATATGTTAAAACGATGCCCCCTCGATTCATTACATCCTTTCTGTTTTTTAAATTGGGTTATCTGGCACTCACTTCAGAGAAAGAACTTCCTGAGGAAAATTTGTCCATCGCCAGAAGATTTGTGGAGGTCTTTGATTTTGCATATACCCGCTTCCTCGATCTGAAGAAGGCAGAAACCCGGGCAAGAGAAGCACAGATTGAAGCGGCACTGGAAAGAGTTAGAAGTAGAAGTATGGGCATGCATAGCAGTGATGAATTAAAAGATGTGGTTAGATTGCTCTACAAAGAATTTCGAAAACTTGTAATAGATGTTGATTCTGTCAATATCCAGTTAAACCCGGATTCTTCCAAAGATATTCATTACTGGGCCTCGGTAGAAGAAGATATTTACCCGGAATTATATCATGTGCCGTACGTTGACCTGCCGATATTTGAAAAATGTTATAACGCTTTTAATTCACCCGGAGAAGGATTTTTTGACCATACATTAAACAAAAAAGAAAAAGATGCTTTTTTTGGCGAAATATTCAATGTTCAACCTGTTCCACCTCAAAGAAGAAAAATGATTCAAAATGCTGAAGGAACAGTTATGATTGGCTGGTTTTATAAGCATTCAGGAATTGACATCTTGCGCTACAATCTTAAACCTTTCGGAGATGAAGAAAAGGAAATAGTAAAACGCTTTGCTGCTGCGTTTGAACAAGCATATATCCGCTTTCTTGATCTGCAAAAAGCTGAAACACAGGCAAGAGAAGCGCAGATTGAAGCTGCACTGGAAAAAATTCGTTCACGATCGCTGGCCATGCACAAGAGTGATGAACTTCAAGACCTGGTAAACACAGTATTCGACCAGTTGAAGGTGCTTAATATTGATATGAATTCCGCCAGCATATTTATTTTTGAAAAAGGCTCAAAGGATTGGCAGCAGTGGGTGGCAGCTCCGGAAACATCCTATGCAAATTATTTTTATATTCCGTATTCAAATCAACAGATAGTTCAGGACTTAGAGAAAGCAAAGCAAACAGGGAAAGATTTCTTTACAGTACAATACTCGTTTGCCGAGAAGAATAAATGGTTCGACTACGCATTTAAGCATACCGATTATCGCAAAATTCCGGAAAAGCGAAAGAAATATATCAAGAACGGTGAGCGCATGATCATCAGCTATGCACTCTCTAAAAACACTTGTATACAGATTACTAAATACTATGGAGATAAGTTTTCGGATAAAGAAAATGAAATAGTAAAGCGTATCGCAAAAGTTTTCGAGCAAGCTTATGTACGTTTCCTCGACCTGAAGAAATCAGAAGCACAGGCAAAAGAAGCAGAAATTCAACTTGCTTTGGAAAGAGTACGTGCACGAACGATGGCAATGCATAAAAGCAATGAACTGGCTGAAACTGCAGCAATCCTCTTTCAGCAAATGACAGAGCTTGGAGTTACACCTGAACGGATAAATATCTGTCTTATTAAAGAAGCGGATAATATTCTTGAAGTCTGGGCTACAGATCAACAAGGTATTAAGATCAGTCATCACTTTAATGCAAGTCTTGATGAGCCGACTACCGGAAAACGAGTATATGATGCATGGAAAGAAAAAAAGAAATCAATTGTAATTGACTTGAGCGGAAAAGAATTAAATGACTGGATCCGGTATGTGCGCGAAGTAATGGGTATGACAATAAAAGACGAGTTAGTAAAGGAACATCGAATACATAGTGTGGCTTTCTTCTCTCAAGGTATGATATTAACAACTACTCCTGAACCATTATCAAAAGAATCAATAAAATTACTTGAACGTTTTGCAGATGTATTCAATTTAACCTATCGCCGTTTTCTGGATCTCCAAAAAGCTGAAGCACAAGCAAGAGAAGCTATTAAACAAGCATCTTTGGATAGAGTGCGCGGTGAAATTGCAAGTATGCGAACCACTGAAGATCTTAATCGAATAACCCCGATTATCTGGCGGGAATTGAAAGCACTTGAAGTGCCTTTTATCCGCTGCGGTGTTTTTATTATTGATGAAGAAAATAAAATAACGCAGGTTTATTTAACAACACCGGAGGGAAAATCACTTGGTGTACTCAATTTAAAATTCAATGCAAATGAACTTACAACTAACAATGTAAAATACTGGCGCAAGAAAGATGTATATAAAGAACATTGGGATAAACAAGGTTTCATTAACTGGACAAAATCAATGATGGAACTCGGTCAGGTTCAGAATCCTGAAACATACCAGGGCTCATCAGCACCACCTGAATCACTGTACCTTCATTTTGTTCCGTTTACTCAAGGGATGCTTTACGTCGGAGATGTTAACCCGCTTACTGATGAAAAACTTGATCTTGTAAAAACTTTAGCCGAAGCATTTTCCATTGCTTATGCAAGATATGAAGATTTCAAAAATCTTGAAGAAGCAAAAAATAAAATCGAAACAACCTTAAGGGAATTAAAAGCTGCACAATCACAATTAGTTCATTCTGAAAAGATGGCTTCATTAGGAGAACTAACTGCAGGCATTGCACACGAAATAAAAAATCCTCTGAACTTTGTAAATAATTTTTCTGAGATAAGCGGGGAATTAATTGAAGAGATAGAAGAAGAATTAGAAAAGAATGATAAGGAAGAAGTCTTATCTATTCTCACAGACTTAAAACAAAATCTTGAAAAAATAAACCAGCATGGTAAACGTGCAGATTCAATTGTAAAAGGAATGCTTCTTCACTCAAGAGGATCTTCCGGTGAAAAAGCATTAACGGATATTAACGATCTTCTCGATCAGTATGTTAATCTTGCTTACCACGGAATGAGAGCACATGATAAAGAATTCAATATTACAATTGAAAAAGATTACGATAAAAATCTTGAAAAGATAAATGTAGTCCCTCAGGATATAAGCAGAGTTTTTCTCAATATAATTAATAATGCCTGCTATGCAGCAAATGAAAAAAAGAAGGTGACTGGAGATGATTTCCAGCCTAAACTAAAAGTATCTACAAAAAACTTAAATGATAAGGTTGAAATAAAAATAATAGATAACGGAAATGGAATTCCAAAGGATATTATTGAAAAAATATTCCAGCCGTTCTTTACAACCAAACCAACAGGTGAAGGGACAGGTTTAGGTTTGTCGTTAAGTTATGATATAGTTACAAAAGTACATGGAGGTGAACTGAAAGTGGAAACGCAAGAAGGTAACGGAACAACATTTATCATTCAAATACCAGGATAAATTTCTTATGAAACGTGCATTTTTATTGCTCATTATTTTTTTCTCTACGCTTGGTTTTTGCCGGGCACAGTCAGGGCTCTTTTCCATTTTATCGGACACTACTTTATCGGGCACACAAAAGTTGGACAGCCTGCAACTGGCGTTAAGAAATGCAGCCAATGATACAGTTCGTATGGATTCGTATTATAACCTGGCGCTTTATTATTTGGAAATCAATCGTGATAGTTCTGTTTATTACGACAATAAGTGTATTTCACTAGCTCAGAAGTTAAGATTAAAATTGATTGAAGCAGCCGCTTTAAGCGACAAGGGCTATGCGCTTTTAGCATTGGGTAAATATCCATCAGCACTTGAATCATTGTCGGAGGCATTCCAAATTGCAGATAACCCGGCAAATGAAAAAGGAGCCTTGTACTTTCTAAGGGGGCACACCCCACATACGAGAAGGCTTTATAATTTGGGTCTAATAAACCTGCATATGGGGCAATTGTACGGCGCTACAGGTAACATGGATATGGAAAAACTAAGGTACTTCAAGGTATTGAGCTATGCTCAAGCTATTCCGGATACTTTTTTGCTTTCGCTGGCATATTTGAACTTAGGATATTCTTATACTTATCTTAACCAATTGGATTCGGCACTTTATTTTGAACAACAAGCATTAGCATTGCAGCCGCATTTAGAATTTTTCTTTAGAACCTGGGAAGGTAGCATTCTTTATGATCTGGGAAACATTTACCTTAAAAAAGGGAATTTAACATTGGCACGTGATGCTTACCTGAAATCAGTAGAATCCTATACAGTACATCATAATATTAACTATCTTCCCCGTACCTACGATGCATTAAGTAAATTATACGGAAGATTACATAAACCTGACTCCAGCCTATTTTATGCCACGAAATTATTGAAGACTGCCCGGGTTTTGGGACAGCCGGGGCCGTTGGCCACCTCCTATCGGGCGCTTTCAGATGTGTACAGCAACCTAAATAACCGCGACAGTACCTTAAAATACCTGCAACTATATACCGTATTAAATGACAGCCTGAATAATGCAGAAAAGAAAAGCCTGCTTTCCTACCAGAATATCGGATTTGATCAACAACTGCGACTCAAAAGTTTACAGGAGGATAAAATTGAAACTGAAACCAGAATCAGAACTTATGCCATGCTTTCAGGTTTGGGCGTACTTCTTATTATCGGCCTAATACTGTATCGTAATAACAGGCAAAAACAAAAGACAAACAAAGTATTGGAAACAACGCTTTCAAATCTTAAATCTACCCAATCGCAGCTCATCCACTCAGAAAAGATGGCGTCGCTCGGTGAACTAACAGCCGGCATAGCACACGAAATAAAAAATCCTTTAAACTTTGTAAATAATTTTTCCGAAATAAGTAGTGAATTATTGGATGAGATAAAAGAAGAATTAGAAAAAAATGATAAAGAAGAAGTTTTATCTATACTCAAAGACTTAAAACAAAATCTTGAAAAAATAAATCAGCATGGCAAGCGTGCAGATTCAATTGTTAAAGGAATGCTTCTCCATTCGAGAGGGACTTCAGGAGAAAAAACGTTAACAGATATAAATAATCTTTTGGATGAATATGTTAATCTTGCTTACCATGGAATGAGAGCAACAGATAAAGAATTCAATATTACAATTGAAAAAGAATATGATGAAACTTTGGAAAAAATATATATTGTTCCTCAGGATATAAGCAGAGCATTTCTTAACATAATAAATAATGCTTGCTATGCTGCAAATGAAAAAAAGAAGATTGCCGGAGATGATTTTCAACCCACACTAAAAGTAGCCACAAAGAATTTAAATGGTAAGGTTGAGATTAAGATAGCAGATAATGGGAAGGGAATACCGGAAAATATAAAAGATAAAATATTCCAGCCGTTTTTTACTACCAAACCAACAGGCGAAGGAACCGGATTAGGATTGTCTTTAAGCTATGATATTGTTACCAAAGTTCACGGCGGCGAATTAGAAGTTGTGTCGAAAGAAGGCGAAGGAACTGAGTTTATTATTAAATTGAATGTGGAATCGGATCATCATTTAAACCAGGTTAGTGTACAATGAAATATTTTTTCTTCTCTATAATTTTATTTTTTAGCTCCATATACTGTTCGGCTCAATCGGGGCTGCCTGCCGAGCTGCATTTTAACCGGTTAACCGTTAAGAACGGCTTGCCGGAAGGAACGGTTCTTTCGATGGTACAGGACAAGGAAGGATACATCTGGATGAGTACCCAGCAGGGTTTGGTACGGTATGACGGTTATCATTCCAGGGTCTACACAATGGGTATTACAGATCCTAATAAAATAAGGGTAGCCAAAATCTTCCAGGATCGAAAGGGACGGCTTTGGGTGGGTTTGCTCAGTTCGAATTCAATCTATCTTTATAATCGGCAACAGGATCGTTTTATTCGCTGCCGTATTGATTCATCCGCTTCTGGTTCATACAATTCAAATAATATATTCGATATCCATGAGGATAACCGGGGCCGCCTTTGGATTGCATCATATTTTAGTAATAACAATTCTTCATTTTGTTTGTTCCATCCGCAAACCGGTAACTATCAGTGGTACGGTAAACGGGTGAGCGGGAAAAATCACATAAATGCATCTGCCCTTTTTGCCGAATTACAGGATGCTGCCGGGCAGATCTGGCTAAGTACCAGTAACGGGTTGTATGAGTTCAACGAAAACAATCATTCCTTTACCCCTTACCTGTCAACTTCTGATTCGACAAAGCAAAAAGGATTTGTCGGTATCACGGAAGACTCCACTCACCCGGAATATCTTTGGCTGACTAATACTCATTATAGTTCATTTAACGGATCAATCGATTTTTACACTCAGAAAGGACTTTGGCGGTTTAATATAAAGACCGATTCCGCTGTTGCTTTTTACCATGATCCCCATAATCCCTTCAGCATAGCCAGCGATACGGTCTTCAAGGTATTTAACGACCGCAGCCACCGGTTATGGATCGGTACGGAAAGAGGATTGTCGTTATATAATCCCGCTAAAAATAATTTCATCAACTATTATCCTAAAGAAAAACCATTCGGAAATAATGATGCCATTATCGACATCCTCGAAGATAAGTCGGGTAATTTCTGGTGCCAGACCGGATTCGGCCTGCTTTACTTTAATACCCATACCCGCACATTCAGGCGCATTACTGCCAATCCAAAGCAGTCCGATGGATTGATCTTAAATAATTGGAATCACACGTTAATGCTGGATAAAAACGGTACGCTTTGGTTCGCTGTTCAACAAATTGGGGTTCAATGGATTAATCACCGGCGTTCCGGTTTTGTTCAATACAGCAATAATCCCGGATCTTTGCATTTTTTCCCCGGAGGTACCGTATCGCCACATCAATTATATGGATTTGCCAAATCCTCCGACGGTACGGTTTGGATAGGAGCTGATCACGGGCTATATCACTGGCGTCCCGGAACGGATTCCTTCATGGAAATCAAATTCTGGAAAGGCAAGGCAGCTAACCCAAATGCAGGTCCGGTGATGGTAGATAAAACGGGTAAGATTTGGTTTGGTGGCGGCAATAACGGAGATCATGGCCTGGATTGCTATGATCCGCACACCGGGAAAACTACTTATTACCGGAATAACAAAAAAGATTCCACCTCCCTGAGTAACAACGATATCAATTTTATATACCAGGATCATTTAGGGAATATATGGGTGGGAACAAACGGAGGCGGTATATGTAAACTTGATCCTGAAACGGGGAAATTTATCCGCTATCCTTATATTCGAAACAATTTATTTAATCGTAATAATCACGGGGCACTGGATGATGACCAGGCGTACTATATTTTTGAAGACAATAAAGGTACGCTTTGGGTTGGAACCAACACAGGGAGCCTTAACCTGTTCAACCGGAAAACCGGTACGTTTACTTCTTATTTAGGAATAGCTCCCGGTTTTTACACTATACTAAGCATTAAAGAAGGCCCCCAAAACGATCTGTGGGTTGCCACTTATGATGGCGGGGTCTTCCGGTTTGATCCAAGGACAACCCGGGTGGAACGGTTTACGGAAAAGAACGGCTTGCTGTATAATGGCGCTTTTGCCATTCTCAGAGACAGCCGCAACAATTTATGGTTACCGTCATTTAGAGGCATTTCCATATTCAACCCGAAAACCTGTAAGGTACGAAACCTCACCGGTGCTGAAGGACTGCCGGGAAGCAATTTTACTTTCGGTTTTAAAGTCAGCAGAAGCCAATTCCTTTTTAGCTGCGATAATGGATTTATTTCAGTCAATCCGGAGGACTTCACTCCCGATACCCATGCACCCGTTGTGCATATTCAATCGGCAGCCTTTACGATTCCCGGCAGCCGGCCCATGCGGGATTCCACCATAGTGGTATTTGGGGAAAAAAATATCGAACTCACTTATAATGAAAACAGGATTACATTTAGGTATGTGGGGCTTTATTACCAAAATGCGAACCTGGTTCACTATGCCTACAAGCTGGACGGATATGATGAAAACTGGATCAACGCCGGGACACAGCGAACTGCCGTGTATACCAATCTTTCACCCGGCACCTATAACTTTCACGTAAAGGCAGCTAACCCCGATGGAGTATGGAGCACCGAGAATCCATCCCTAATCATATATTATTATCCGCCTTGGTGGCAGCGGTGGTGGGCTTACCTGATGTATGCCATCCTGTTTATTGTTTCATTGTGGACATTCATTGCGTACCGCTCTCGTAATCTAAAAAAAGCAAATAAGGTGCTGGAAGAGAAAGTGTCGGACCGAACCCGGGATTTGCAGAAATCATTGACAAATTTAAAAGCAACGCAGACTCAGCTCATTCATTCGGAAAAGATGGCTTCGCTTGGTGAACTTACAGCAGGCATAGCACATGAGATTAAAAATCCTTTAAACTTTGTAAATAATTTCTCTGAAATAAGCAGTGAATTATTAGAAGAGATAAAAGAAGAATTAGAAAAGAATGATAAAGAAGAAGTCTTATCAATACTTCGAAGATTTAAAACAAAATCTTAGAAAAAATAAATCAACACGGCAAGCGTGCAGATTCGATTGTTAAAGGAATGCTTCTTCACTCAAGAGGAACTTCCGGAGAAAAAACATTAACTGATATAAACGATCTCCTTGATCAATATGTAAATCTTGCTTATCACGGGATACGGGCACAGAATAAAGAATTCAACATCACAATCGAAAAAGAATATGATGAAACACTAGAAAAAATAAAAGTAGTTCCACAGGATTTAAGCAGAGCATTTCTTAACATAATAAACAATGCCTGCTATGCAGCAAATGAAAAAAAGAAGTTGACTGGAGATGATTTCCAGCCGGCACTAAAAGTATCTACGAAGAATTTAAATGAAAAGGTTGAAATCAGAATATCAGACAACGGAAATGGAATACCCAATAAAATAAAAGATAAAATCTTTCAACCGTTTTTTACTACAAAACCGACAGGTGAAGGAACAGGTCTTGGTTTATCTCTTAGTTATGATATTGTTACAAAAGTTCACGGCGGAGAATTAAATGTTGAAAGTAAAGAAGGAAATGGATCTGAATTTATAATCCAAATCCCGGTTAGGACATAATAATGAAAAAGGAATTACAATACTTTTTGTTCTTTTGGCAATCCAAAATATTGGAATCGATCAAAACAGAAAATTGGAAAAACGGAATGATTATGAACATAGTTAATAAACGACTTTCTCTTAGAAACTTTTGTTGCCTTATGATATTAGTCCTGGCAATGAGCTCCGGTCTTTTTGCACAGGACATCCAGTTTGATCACCTTAATAAGTCAGACGGATTTCCATCTGACTGGATTTATAGCCTCGTGCAGGATCAACAGGGTTTTCTCTGGGTGGGCGGTCTCTGTGGACTTAGCCGTTATGATGGATACAATATCAAGACGTACAGGCATGACCCGCTTGACAGTTCATCCCTTTCAAACAATTATGTCCGTGCACTGTATGAAGATCGCGACGGAAGACTTTGGGCGGGTACATGGGGGGGCGGACTTAACCTGTTCAATTCAGGAAAAGAGATATTCACCCGCTATCAGCATGAGCGTGGTAATTCAACTTCACTGAGCTCGGATTCAGTGAATGTGATCCTTCAGACTACCGATGGAACCATCTGGGTAGGCACGCAAAATGGTCTTGATCGTCTCGATAACGATAAAGAAACGTTTATCCGCTACACCCACAAACCGCATAACGAACAAACTCTTACAAGCAATGTTATAAGCGCCTTATACGAAGACCAGAATGGGAATTTTTGGGTTGGGACAGGCGATGCCACAGGTCCATCGGGAAGAGTGGGAGGATTAAATCGCTATGATTCAACTTCGGATAATTTCATACGTGTTCTGCCAACCCCACAGAAATCGTTACTCGATAATCGGGTCACTTCCATCGGGGGAGCGTCAAATGGTGCTATTTATATCGGTACCTGCCAATCCGGTCTGTATCTTTATGATCCTAAGAGAGGTGAGCTTGAAGTTCTCGGAGATGATCCCAATGATTTGAAACATCTGCATGCCCCCCATGGCATAAAAGCAAGTACCCAATCCGCTGCAGTCGATGTTATTCATAGGGACAAGACCGGCATGCTCTGGGTGGCAACCCATTCCGGCGGAATCAATCGATTTGATTCCGCCACGCATACTCTGACACACTACAGGTATCAGGCAGGCGATCCGAAAAGTTTGTCAAGCAACTTAGTTTTATCCTTCTATGAAGACCATCAGGGTATTCTCTGGGTTGGGACTGAAGGTGGCGGTCTCAACAAGATCGTGCCTTCCTTCAGCCGGTTTCAATTATACGGAGCAAAAGAAATTAGTGCAAATAATGGAGTAAGATCACTTTATCAGGAAAGCAAAGATACTCTCTGGATTGGAACCTTTTCAGGCCAACTATTTCGAATGGACCCGGCCACAGGAAACATTGAACGATTCTCAGACACAAAACCGGCTCCGGACGGATTGTGGGGTAATCCTGTAGAGAGTGTATTTAAAGACCAGGAAGGAATGTTATGGGTAGGACAGCAAGGGGGCCTTTATCGCATTGATCCGGTTCGAAAAAGCCATAGGAAGTTTACAGCTGATGCTGCAAACCCCGACAGTTTAAGTAGTAATTCCAGTATAATGTTTATCAGGCAATCTGATGACCAACATTTGTGGATGGGCACCTGGGGCGGCGGCCTTAACCTTTACAATTATAAAACCAAACGCTTTCGGCGTTTTCAACATGATCCATCTGATCCAAAAAGTTTAAGTGATAATATGTTAATGCAAATGTACACAGACCATCAGGGTATTCTGTGGTTTGGTACTCAGAATGGCGGTTTAGATCGATTTGACAAAAAAACAGAAACCTTTACTACTTATCTCGATGGGGAAGGCATTTTCCAGATTTATGAAGACAGTTCAGATCGATTTTGGGTAACAACTTTGTCTAACGGACTGTTTCTACTGGATAGAAACACAGGAAAAACTATTCATCATTATACCACGGAAGATGGCTTGCCGAATAATGTTGTACCAGGCATCATGCAAGATAAACAAGGACTGCTTTGGCTTGCAACATCAGGTGGTGTTGCCCGGTTCGATCCTGAGACAAAGACCTTCATTACCTATGATGAGGCAGATGGTATGAATAACTATCCGGTTATACAACAAGCTGTTATCAAAGGCATGAACGGCAGGATGTTCATCGGGGGCCCGAAAGGAGTAACTGCAATCAACCCACAGGATTTTAAGCCGAATCCTAATCCTCCTACTACAGTAATTACAAGACTGCGTGTTTTTGATAATGCTTTTCCACTACCGGTTAAACGGGAAGAGCAGATAACGTTGAATTACAACCAAAATGAGCTTACCTTCGACTATGCAGGTTTGCATTTTGCCAACCCGTCACGTAATCGCTATACATATCGCCTGGAAGGCTACGACAAGAATTGGATTGATGCAGGTATTGTACGCAGTGCCAAATACACAAACCTGAGCCCGGGTACATACACGTTCAGGGTGAAATCTTCGAACAGCGACGGCATCTGGGATAAAAAAGGCACATTTCTAACCATAAAGATTTTACCGCCGTGGTGGCGAACAACTGCGGCTTATATGTTTTATACATTACTCGGGATAGCTTTTATAGTACTCCTCAACAGATTACTGCGCCGCAGATTGGTAGCGAAAGAGCGGGAGCGAACGCGGGAACTGGAGTTGGAACAGGCCCGTGAAGCTTTGCAGCAGGCCTCCCTCGACCGCGTCCGTGCCGAGATCGCTTCCATGCGAACTGCCAAAGACCTCGAGCGCATCACCCCGCTAATCTGGCGTGAACTTAAAGCACTTGAAGTTCCGTTTATCCGCTGCGGAGTTTTTATTATCGATGAAGATGATGCAGTGACTCATGTTTATTTAACTACACCGGAAGGAAAATCTCTAGGCGTACTCAATTTATCTTTCAATGCAAATGAACTGACAACTAATACTGTAGAGTACTGGAAAAAGAAACAAGTTTATAAAGAACACTGGAATAAAAAAGAGTTTATTAACTGGACAAAGTCCATGATGGAACTAGGGCAAGTTCAAAATGCGGAAATTTACCAGGGATCATCTGCACCGCCTGAATCACTTTACCTTCATTTTGTTCCGTTTACTCAAGGGATGCTTTATGTGGGAAACGTTGATCTCCTCGATGACGAAAAACTTGAGCTGGCAAAAACACTTGCCAAGGCTTTCTCAATTGCTTATGCACGCTACGAAGATTTTAGAAATCTTGAAGAAGCAAAAGCTGCGGTTGAAATTACACTAAAGGACTTAAAATCAGCTCAGGTGCAATTGGTTCATTCAGAAAAAATGGCATCTTTGGGTGAACTCACTGCCGGCATTGCTCACGAGATTAAAAATCCTCTGAACTTTGTAAATAATTTTTCTGAAGTGAGTAATGAGTTAATTGGTGAAATGGTTGAAGAAGCTGATAAAGGAAATACAGCGGAAGTGAAAGCCTTAGCAAAAGATATCAAGCAGAACATTGAAAAAATTTTACAGCATGGAAAGCGCGCTGACTCAATTGTAAAAGGAATGCTTCTGCATTCAAGAGGAACTTCAGGAGAAAAAACTTTAACGGATATAAATGATCTCCTTGATCAATATGTAAATCTTGCTTATCATGGAATGCGGGCACAGAATAAAGAATTCAACATAACCATTGAAAGAGATTATGATAAAACATTAGAAAAAATAAATGTAGTTCCGCAGGATATTAGCAGAGTTTTCTTAAATATAATTAACAATGCCTGTTACGCGGCTTTTGATAAAAAGAAAAAAGATAGTGGAGATTTTAATCCGGTACTTAAAGTTTCAACCAAAGAACTTTAAAGACAAAATTGAAATAAGGATTGGTGATAATGGAAATGGAATTCCAAAAGATATAATAGATAAAATATTTCAGCCGTTCTTTACAACAAAACCGACAGGTGAAGGAACGGGATTGGGATTATCATTAAGTTATGATATAGTTACAAAAGTGCACGGAGGTGATTTGAAAGTTGAGACAAATGTAGGTGAAAAATCAGAGTTCATAATAACATTACCAAAAATTTAGTAATTTATAATGTATATATTTAATAAAATGAATTTAACTAAACTAAGTAATCTTGTATTTGTAATACTTATATTATCTTTTACTTCGGTATTATTCTGCCAGACTTCCGTGAATGAAAACCATGAGCCAGGTAATCCTTTTATTAAATATTACAGCCCAAAGGAATACAAAGCTAATCCTGCAAACTGGTGTATACTTCAGGACAAACGCGGTGTTATGTATTTTGGTAATGAAAAGGGGATATTGGAATTTGACGGAGTTTCCTGGCGCAATATAGAAGTTCCTTTCTCTGCATCCGTTCGTTCTATGGCAATTGATGACAGCGGAAAAATATATGTTTGTGCCTCATCGGATTTTGGCTACCTCAAACCCGATTCACTCGGGCAATTAAAATTTAATTCATTACTTAGTTATCTCGATAAAAAAGACCGCAACTACGGCGAGATGTGGGATGTTATAACTTCCTCAAAAGCAGTATACTTCAAAACAAAAGATAAAATTTTCAGATGGAATGGAAAAAATATAAAAGTATGGGATTCCGTTTATGCATTCAGATTGTACAATATTGATGATAAAATTTATTCAAGGAACCAGGGTACAGGGTTAATGGTAATTGACGGGGACTCAATAAAACTTATGCCTGACGGAGAGTATTTTGCTAATACAGGTGTTTTCAATATGCTGCCCTTCGGTAAGGATTCTTTAACCGGTGAAGAGAGAATACTTGTAACCACAAACGGAGAGGGATTGTTCTTATCACATGGCAATAAATTTTATCCATTTAAAACTGAAGATGATTCATTTTTAAAGACAAGCCAGGTATACAATGCCTGTACAACTTCAGATGGTAATTTTGCTTTGGCTACACAGCGCGGCGGTGTAATAATTATGGATCACAAGGGTCATTTTCTGAATATCATCAATGATAATTCGGGAATGCCTACAAAAGTAATATACGATGTTTACTCGGATAAACAGGGAGGTTTATGGTTTGCAACAAACAACGGAATAGTTCATTGTGAAGTTCCTTCTTCGTTAATGGTTATGCCGCAAAAGGATCCGGCCAAATATCCGTTTTTTTCGATGTTGCAGTATAAAAATAAATTTTATGCAACAGATGAACTGGGTGTAATATATCTGAAGAAGAATAGTTCAGTCTTTAAACTGGTAGATGGTATAAACAAACCGGCATATGGATTACTGAATTACCGCGGAATTCTTTTGGCTGCCGTTAATGATGGAGTTCGAGTTATAGAGAATGATAAACTTCAGAAGTCATTAACATATTCTTCAACAAATATGGTACTGCCATCAGTTTTTTATCCCGATAGATTGTATTCATTTCACGGGGATGGATTAAGTATTCTTAAATATGAAAAATCTAAAAACGAATTTCAGGTTTACCAAACAGATATTGATGAAGAATTAGTTAATGGTGTTGAAGATCCTGACAGCAGCTTATGGATAGGGAGCCTTGACGGCGGAATAATTCATGTAACGGACAATTTGGATAACCTTGTGCCAGGGAAAATCAACAAAATACGGCACACCCGTTACAGCAAAGGAATCTCTTCCGGGTTATGAAACGAGATTGTATAACATTCAGAATAAAATACTTCTTGCTACAGAAAAAGGTTTGTACAGGTTTGATAAAACTACAGAAAAATTTGTAATCGATTCAACTCTTGGACCTGAGTTTGCCGATTCAACCAGCAATATTTTATATATAGAAAAAAGAAAAAATAATGAGCTCTGGATTTTAGCAAATGTAAATGGTACAACTGATCTAGGTAAAGCAGAGCTTCAGAAAAGTGGAAATTACAAATGGCAGCCTGATCCGGTTTTCAGAAGGTTAGATCTGAATAGCGTTACCGCTATTTATCCAGAATTTGATTCAGATAAGAAACAGGAAATACTCTGGCTAAGTACAGACGAAGGGCTGGTTAATTATAATGCTGAAAGAACAAAAAATATTAAAAACATTTTTCCTGCTCTTATCAGAAAAATTGTGGTTAACAACGATTCAATAATTTACAACGGCGCAAAACAATCAGTGCTTCATAATAACAAATTGATTCTGCCTTTCAGCAGCAACAATGTGGGCTTTACAGTTTGTTCAATTTCCTTCGATAAACCTGAAGCAAATATGTACCAATATTATCTTGAGGGGAATGATGATAAATGGTCTCAATGGACAAACGAATCGCAGAAGGAATTTACAAATCTCTCAAGCGGAGATTATACATTTAAAGTCCGTACAAAAAATGTGTATGGAATGGTTTCACAGGAAGATTCATTCTCATTTAAGGTTTTACCGCCGTGGTATTTTTCCTGGTGGGCATATTTAATTTATACTGTAATATTTTTAACAGGAGTTTTTGTTACAGACAGGGTTATGAGACGGCGGGTAATTGCAAAAGAAAGAAATCATGCAAAACTCCGTGAAGCCGAAATTATAAAAAAACAGGCGGATGAACTTGAAACAGTGGACAGGCTAGTAAAAGTTATCAACCGTGCTGAAAACCTCGATCAATTATTTAATTCATTGCTTGAACAAACTTTTACAGTAATTCCGCAGGGAGAGAAAGCAGCTATTTTCTTACTTGATAAAAAAGAAAACATTTTTCACATTGCTTTTACAGAAGGCTATCATATAGAGGACCTGGAAAAGCTGAGATTTTCTCCTGAGGAATTAAAGAAAAGATATACGCAAACTTCCGAGGAAGTTGAAAAAGGAATCTACATTATCCGGGAAACGAACAACCTATATGCCGATGAAAAACTTACAGGTTTTGGCCATGCAAAATCAATGCTGGTTATGGCCGTAGAATTTGATAAAATAACGGAAGCGTATGTGGTTTTCGACAATTTTTCAGATAAAAATGCTTTTGATCAATCGACTGCAAGACTGTTAAACAGGTTTAGAGAACATGCAGTATCCGCTATTTCAAAAGCACAGGCTATGAAATCATTACAGGAAAAAAATGAAGAAATTATTAGAACGCAAACGCAGCTTGTTCATTCAGAAAAGATGGCATCGCTCGGTGAGCTTACTGCTGGTATTGCCCATGAAATTAAAAATCCGTTAAACTTTGTAAATAATTTTTCAGAGATAAGCGGTGAGTTAATCATGGAAATAGAAGATGAAATGAATAATAATAATAATGAGGAAGTTTTATCTATTCTGAAAGACTTAAAACAAAATCTTGAAAAAATAAATCAACATGGTAAACGCGCTGATTCTATTGTTAAAGGAATGCTGCTTCATTCAAGAGGATCATCAGGTGAAAAAACTCTAACGGATATAAATGATTTACTCGATCAATATGTTAATCTTGCTTACCATGGAATGAGAGCAACTAACAAAGAATTCAATATTACAATCGAAAAAGATTATGATGAATCACTTGAAAAGATAAATGTGATTCCACAGGATTTAAGCAGAGTATTTTTAAATATAATTAACAATGCCTGTTATGCTGCTTATGATAGAAAAAAGAAAAGTGGTGATGATTTTTCTCCAACGCTTAAAGTCTCCACTAAGAATTTAAAAGACAAAATTGAAATAAGAATAGCAGACAATGGCAATGGAATCCCTGCAGACATTTTAGAAAAAATATTTCAGCCATTCTTCACCACTAAACCAACCGGAGAAGGAACCGGACTTGGGTTATCGTTGAGTTATGATATTGTTACAAAGGTCCATAGCGGCGATTTGAAAGTTGAAACAAAAGAAGGTCAAGGAACTAATTTTATAATTTTATTACCAAAGAAATAATGAGGTCAAATTGAAACTTTTAGTTGTAGATGACGAAAGCGATGTTCAGTTTTTATTCCAGCAGAAATTCAGGAAGGAAATAAAAGCCGGTACTATGCAGATAAAATATGCATTAAACGGTATTTCAGCTCTTGAACTTTTAGAATCAATTGAAAATAAAACTGACTATTTAATATTAACTGATATCAATATGCCCGAAATGAACGGTATTGAACTTCTTAAAAATATTAAAGAAAGATACCCGGGTTTAAAAGTTTTTATTATTACTGCTTATGGAGATGAGCAAAACTATAATACGGTAAAAAATCTCGGAGCAGAAGATTATTTTATAAAACCACTTGCATTTGACCTATTAAAAGAAAAATTATACCACCACGATAATATTTAAGGGAATAAAATGTCTTTATCAAAAATATTAGTTGTTGATGATGAACCGGATTTGGAATCATTAATACGTCAAAAATTCCGCAGTAAAATAAAAGCAAAAGAATATGAATTTTGTTTTGCTGAAAACGGTGAAGAAGCTCTTGAAAAAATTGCAAAAGATGGAGCAATTGATCTGGTCTTAACGGATATTAATATGCCGGTAATGGACGGACTTACTTTACTCTCAAAAATAAATGAATTAAATAATAAATTACTTAGGTCTGTTATTGTTTCTGCCTACGGAGATATGGAAAATATCAGAACAGCCATGAATAGGGGAGCGTATGATTTTATTACAAAACCTATTGATCTAAAAGATCTAGAAATAACCATAGAAAAATCTTTAAAAGAAATTGAATTATATAAGCAGGCAATTGAAAGTCAGAATAAATTAATACTGCTTAAAAAAGAATTAGATATTGCAAATATAATCCAGACTTCCATTCTCTCTAAAACTTTCCCGGCTTTTCCTGAAAGAAAAGAATTTGATATATATGCAAAAATGATTGCTGCTAAAGAAGTCGGCGGCGATCTTTATGATTTTTTCATGATTGATAAATACAGACTTGGAGTAATAATAGGAGATGTTTCGGGAAAAGGAATTGCTGCTGCGTTGTTAATGGCTGTAAGTAAAACATTATTGAAAGCAACTGCTTATAAAGGATTGCCGACCGATGAAGTCTTATCCGAGGTAAATAAGATTGTTGTGGACGAAAGTCCTTCCAATATGTTTGTAACTGTTTTTTATGGAATCCTGGATACACGCAGCGGAGCTTTCGAATATTCAAACGGCGGACACAACCTTCCTTACTTAATATCTAATGACGGAACTGTAAAACAACTTGAAAACATCGGCGGACTTATGGTTGGTGCAATGAAAGATGTTCCGTATGAATCCAATGTTGAAATGATTCAACCAGGAGAAAGTATCGTATTTTATACTGACGGCGTAACCGAAGCATTCAATAAAGAAAATGAAGAATTCAAAGAAAAACGCCTTGAAGAAATTTTGATAAACAAAAATTCATTAAATACAAATGATCTTGTCAATGAAGTCTTTAAAAAGGTAAATGAATTTACCGACGGAGTGGAACAATCGGATGATATAACCTGTCTGGTGCTGAAATATATGAAAAGATAATTTATATATTTTCGAATATATTCTTCATGAGGTCAAATTGAACTCTTTCAATTAATCTTAAAAAAAATGCCCAATAACTTATTGAATTACAAGTACTTAACATTTATTTAATTTATACTATCAACTAAATATTTATTTTATACGATAATAAAATGGTAGACATAATTTAAAATGTTAGACAAGGATGCCTAACAAATATTCTAATTGCTCAACATGGAGGTAATTATGGCGTTTTCGATAAATACAAATCTAAGTGCATTCCAGGCCTATAATGCATTATCAAAAGTAAATAAAAAAACAGAGAAAGCTCAGTTAAGATTAGTTACAGGTAAACGAATAAACAGTTCAGCAGATGATACATCAGGTTACAGGGTAGGTAAAGAA
Organism: uncultured Ignavibacteria bacterium; assembly: GCA_963713505.1. GTDB lineage: Bacteria > Bacteroidota > Ignavibacteria > Ignavibacteriales > Ignavibacteriaceae > CAVQMC01. Next base: position 131,927 of record CAVQMC010000021.1, read on the forward strand.
CTAGAGGGAAAAACAGTAATTCAAAAAGCACAATTAAATAACGGTTCTGCAGCTAAAAATTATTTATCCACAGCAGAGGCATCGTTACAAGAAATAAACGACTTGTTAAACCGGATATCTGCAAAATATACAGACGCACAAGACCCGACAAAAAATAAAGGAGCAATAGCAAAAGATATAAACTCATTAGCGGAAGAGATAGATTCAATACTAAAGAATACATCTTTTAATGGGCATAATTTATTAGAGCAAAGCGATGGAACAGCTCTTGCAAGCAATGATGTATTTGATGTTGGCGGTGATGTAACAATGGACTTTGCCGGCGATAGCTATTTGAAAGTTGATGACCTCAATACAATATTAAATGGAGGAACAATACCTGATCCGGGAGTTTCCAATATTTCTGGAACCTCATTTGACATTAATCAGATGGTACTTTCAGGCCCTGCACAAATTACTCCAACTATGACCATTACATATGCTGACGGAACATCCGAATCAGCGGAAATCTCTATATCTTGGGGTGGTAATATTATGGGGGATATTATTTACGATACCGCTTACGCAATATATTCTCATTTCAATGGTTCTATTGGTGGTTTTGGATATGACGACTCTACACATGAATATCTGCTAGTTGATGCCTTGATTGCGTTAGGTAAAAAAATTACAAGTCTTAATACAACAGTGGACGGGGGGATTGATTTAGCAGATTATTTAGGTGTTAAAATGGTCGATTCTGGCGGCAGTACTATAGGCGGTTTGTTAAGTTCAGATGCAGATACAGTTTTAAGCACAGCCAGCGATCTAACTAATGTAGTAAATAATGTTAAAAATGCACTAGGAAGAATCGGGAGTCTTACACAAGTTGTTGATAACCGAAGTGATTATCTTACATCATCAATTACAAATATAAGTTCATCTTTATCAAGAATATTTGATGCAGATGTTGCAGCGGAACAATTAAAAGCAACAAAGGGAAGTATAGGCAGTCAGTTGGGAACGGCAATGCTTTCACAAATAAATTCCAGACCCCAAGAATTACTTTCGCTATTTAGTTAAATTATAAAATTAAAATGCATGTATGATCTTTATTCACATTTATCATTTTATTAATTATTAGCTGTTGTAAAACTTGCAATTATTATGTGATTCAAAAAAACAATTTATTAAGTAAATTTTTCGTAAAAACAGAATTACCACTTCTTAAGTAAAATATAAAATTGAGCACATTTTAATTTTTAATAAATGTTTATTATTCAATAAAATAATTATTGGAGTTTAACATGAGTAATAAACTTGAAAGAAATAAAAAGAACGCTTCTGAATTTTATGATATGGCATTTAATAAATGTAAACCGGAAGAAGCTGTAAATAAATATGTCGGTGACGAATATAAACAGCACAATCCTACAGTTGAATCAGGTAAGCAAGGATTTATAAATTATTTTAATAAACTTGCCAAAGAATATCCCGGCAAAAAAGTTCATTTTAAAAAGATAATTGCTGAAGATGATTTTGTTGTTATTCATACATTTCAAGAATGGCCGAATGACAGCGATTATGCTAGCGTTGATATTTTCAGATTAGATGAAAACGGAAAAGTTATAGAACATTGGGACGTTTTACAGGTTGTTCCTGAAAAATCAGTAAATAATAATACAATGTTTTAATTTGCTTTATAAGATAATAAGATATTTTTAAGAATTATTATCAATTTATTAAAGTTTAAATAATTCACTTCCGCTTGAATTCCAGGTTAAATAGTGGCTACATTTAACCATTTGATCGAAAAGTAAAATTACTTTCCCATAAATAAGAATAAAAATTTTTCATTTATATATGAAGAATCGTTATTTAATCAAAAATAAAAGGTTCAGATAGATTATTAGTTATAATTATCAATTGGCATTAAATATGAATATATACTAATTATCAATTATTGCAATTATTCTGTTAATTTAGGTATATTCGGATGATTCTTGCTACTTTTTCGTTCTGTCAAATTCTTATTTATTACTTATCTTCTATTGGTTGTTGTATTTGGCGGTCTTAGTTATTCTATATACCAGAATGATAAAAATAATGTACTCGAAGAACAATCTGCAGATCTTAAAACAACCGCTAAATTAAAAAAGGATTTAATTGAAGGTTGGTACAACGACAGACTTTCCGACTCTCAGATATTATCCAATCAGAATTTAATACAAAGCCAAATTATTAGTCTTCTCATATCAGCAAAAAAAGAAGACTATGGTCAAATTAAGGATATATTAACCGGAATATTTAATAAAAATGATTATTACAATATTTTGATTTTGGATCATAATGAAAAATTAATTTTTAAATTATTTAAAAACAGATCGGCTGAATATTTAAAAGATTCACTCGAAAAATCTGTTAAAAATAAAAATATAGTTTTTTCAAATATTTACTTAGATCCTAAATCAAACCAGCCATTTATTGATATTTATTCTCCTCTGTATACAAAAAATAATTACAGTTTTTCCTTGATTATTAAAATAGACCCGCAGATAAATTTGTATCCTTTGGTTTCATCCTGGTACAAAAAAAATTCAACAGGGGAATCTTTTTTGATTTCTAAATATCTAAAAAGCTTGCATTATATAAGTCCCTTGAAATATAAAACAAATGTTAAATCATCTTTTAAAGATACATTAGATAAAGACTCATTTGTTAGGAATATTGTAATTAATAATTCAAAAGGTTTGGGTCGGTATTTAGATTATAGAGGGAAAATTGTACTTGCTGATGTAAGACCATTAATAAATTTACCTTGGTATTTGGTTACTAAAATGGATATGTCGGAAATATATAAACCGGTAAGCAACAATACATTGAGAAATCTGATCAATTTAAGTTTAATAATATTCTTAGGTGGAATATTACTAATATATTTTTATACAAAGTCTAACCTGAATAACTTAAAAAAATTAAATGAAGCGGAAAATAAATTTAAATCAATTTTTGATAACTCTACTGATGCTAGTTTTAATTATTGATGATAATAAAATAATTGATTGCAATCCAAGTGCATTAAAATTGTTTGATCTTTCAAAAAAGGAATTAATTGGAAAAAGCCCCGGAATGATTTCACCCGAATTTCAATCGAATGGAAGATCATCTGCAGAGTTGGAGACAGAATATTTAGCTAAAACAATCTCAGGAAAACCGCAAAAGTTTGAATGGATTCATAAAGCAAATAATAAATTAATTTATCTTGATATAAGTCTTAGTACAATTGAAATAAACGATAAAAAATATTTAACCGCTTTTTTACATGATATAAGCAAACAGAAAAATGCAATTGATTCTTTAAAAGTCAGCGAAGATAAATATAGAACATTAGTAGAAAATATAAATGATATTGTTTATTCGGTTGATGCTGAAGGTAAGATCACATTTGTAAGTAATACTATTGAAAAAATACTTGGCTACAAGCCTGTTGAAGTAATCGGAAAATCTTTTACAGAAATAATTCATCCGGACGATTTATCCCTTTCGCTAAATAATTTTAATAAAACAAAAATGAATTTAATTCAGAAAGGGGAATATCGCATTATAACCAAATCCGGAGAAATTAAATATATTACTTCTTCCAGTAAACCATATTTTAAAGATTCAAAGTTCAAAGGATTAAATGGTATTCTAATTGATATTACGGAAAATAAAAAATTTGAAGAAGAATTAAGATTCCATGATTATTTACTTAATGAAATTGATGAAGCAATAATGGCGACCGATAATAATGGAATTTTAATTTACTGGAATCAATCGGCAGAAAAACTATACGGCTGGAAAGCTGAAGAAGTTATCGGCAAAAATGTTTTGGATGTTACTCCAACCAAAATGTCAAAACAGCAAGCTCAAAAAATTTTTGAAAATTTAACTAAAGGTATTAGCTGGAAAGGAGAATTTTTACTTCAAAGAAAAGACGGCAGCATATTCCCCGGAATGGTGTCGGATATTCCTTTACTTAATGATAAGGGTGAAATAACCGCAATTGTTGGTATATCGGAAGATATTACGGAGAGGAAAAAAACTGAAGAAACATTAAGAGAAAATGAAGCTCATTTCAGAAATCTTTCCGATTCCGGCCAGGTACTCATTTGGGCCAGCCGTAAGGATAAGAAACCGGATTATTTTAATAAAGTGTGGTTGGAATTTACCGGGAAAAATCTTGATGATCAAATAAACGGCGGATGGGCTAAAGTTGTACATCCGGATGACCTAAAAAGTTGTATAGAAATATTTACCGAATCTTTTAATCGAAAAGCAAATTTTAATATGGATTATAGACTTCGAAGATATGATGGAGTTTATAGGTGGATTCAGGACATTGGAACACCACGTTATAATTCATATAACGAATTTATTGGATATATACATCATTGCATTGATATAACAGATAGAAAAAAGGCCGAAACGGAATTAGCAAATGCTTTTGATCAATTAAATAATTTATATGAAAATTTGCCTGAAGCAGTATTCTCGGTAGATCCTATATATCGTAAAATGATAAAAGTATCACCGGCGCATAAAACTATATTTGGGTATCCGCCGGAGGACTTTTACAATAATTATAATTTGTGGCTGGATATAATTTTACCTGAAGATGTTCATTTCGCGGAAGAAGGAATCCAAATTATTAAGAATGGGTAAACTTGTTAAGCATCAATATCGCTGCTTAAGACCCGACGGTACAATAGTTTGGGTTGAAGTTAAACTCAATCCTACTCTTGATATAAATGGTAATCTTATTCGGATAGATGGAATTTCTTCGGATATTACCGAAAGAAAGAATTCAGAACAAAAAATAAAATTATTAAGCAATTCAATTGAACAAAGTCCTATTAGTATTATTATTACCGATCCAAACGGAAATATTGATTATGTTAATTCAGCTTTCATAAAGACTACCGGATTTACATTTGATGAAATAAAAGGAAAGAATGCTAAAATTTTAAATTCCGATTTTCACCCGGATAACTACTTTAAAGAATTATGGAATACAATTAATTCAGGTAAAACATGGGAAGGCGAAATTCAAAATAAGAAGAAAAACGGAGATCTTTTCTGGGAATATGCAATTATTTCTCCTGTAACAAATGAGAATGGGGAGATAACAAACTTTGTTGCAGTTCAAGAAGATATTTCAGAAAAGAAAAAAATGATTGAAGAACTGATTGATTCAAAAGAAAAAGCTGAACAAGCTAATAGATTAAAATCCATATTCCTTTCAAATATGAGTCACGAGTTAAGAACTCCTATGGTTGGAGTTTTAGGATTTACCGAATTACTTGAACAGGAGATAACAGACGGCGAACATTTAGAAATGCTGAAAAGCATAACTATCAGCGGTCAGCGCTTATTGGAAACATTAAATTCTATTTTAGATCTTGCAAGAATTGAAGCGAATAAATATGAAATTAGCTTTTCGGAATTCAGCATAAATGATTTTATTAAAGAAGAAGTAAGAATTTATGAAGGCAAGGCAATTACAAAAAATTTATTTTTATCTTTCCATCCTTATAAAGAAGACTTAATTATTAAAAGTGATAAAAATATCCTTCACGGTATTATTTCAAACTTAGTTAACAATGCAATTAAGTTTACTTACTACGGCGGAGTTACAATTAAATGTGATTTAATTAATAAAGATGAAAAAGATTTTGTTGATATTAAAGTTACCGACAGCGGAATTGGCATCCCCGAAGAAAGTAAAAAATTAATATTTGAAGAATTCAGGCAGGCAAGTGAAGGCTTCAGCAGAAACTTTGAAGGAACAGGCTTGGGATTATCAATAACTAACAAATTAGTTCATTTTTTAAATGGTGAAATTACTGTAAAAAGTTCGGAAGGAATGGGTTCAACATTTAATGTTGTAATTCCGGCTGTGATTTGCAAAAAAGATCTAAGGAAGAGGAACTATGACAATTTAATAATTAAAAAAGAAGATAATATTAATAAATCTGTTCATAAAAAAAATATTTTAATTGTTGAAAACGATAGCGTAACAATAAACATTTTTAATCATTTTCTTAAAAAGTTTTATAAAATAGATATTGCAAATAACGGAACAGAAGCTGTTGATCTAGCTTCCAATAATAATTACGATTTGATTATTATGGATATAAATCTTGGTAAAGGGTCAGACGGATTAACTGTAACAAGAATTATAAAAAAGATGAATAAATATAAAAATGTTCCCATTATTGCTGCAACTGCTTTTGCAATGGAAGCCGATCGTAATGAATTTTTAGCTGCCGGCTGTACGGATTATATTTCCAAACCTTTTACAAAAAATGAACTTCTAGATTTAATCAGTTCAAATTTTAATAAATCGAAAAATGATTTTAATAAAGAATAGTATCAACTAAATAATAATTAATAAATTTATAACAAGTTAAAAAACTAAATAAATTTTTTCTTTGCGGAAATAAAAATGGTGTATCTAGATTCTATTGAACTTGCATCAAATATTATAATTAACATAATAAAGAAAGATCCCGACTATAATTATTGGGCAATCGGAATTACTTCCGAACCGGATGCGCTTAAAACAGATGATAAAATAAATTCTAAAAATTTAATTATATATGAAGCAATTACAACACAAATTGCATTGGAGGCAAAATCACTTTTAATAAAACATTATTCTATGGAAGAAAGTAACTTTGCATTTGATTTAAATGGGAGGTATGTCTTTGCCTTTAGAAAATATTTTAATTTTCAACAATAAATAAAATTCCCCTTTCCGGGTAATAAAAATTGAAAAGGGGAATATTTGATCTTTACAATTAGCTATTTAAATCAGGATTCACATTTAATTTATTTATTACACCTACAATTCCAATTACACTGGAAAACTCATCTTTAATGTTTCTTTTTGTCCATAAATTACTTACTGTGCCGCTTACAGTAGCAAATCCATTTTTAACTTTAATGTGGATATTGTTAGGATTTGTTAATGGAAATTCATCCCTTAAAATTGACTGCAGAATGTTTTCCAGGTTCTGATCAGTAACTGCTTTTTGAATTGGTTTGACTTTTATATCATTAACTATTCCTTTAACTCCTTTTTCCCAGGAAGCAGCCGTTCTTGCCATTAGTTTTTCTCTGTAAAAACTTACAGTTCCGGAAAGCTTAACTTGAGACTGATTTACCGATATATTTATTTTATCCGGTTCTGTAATTACGGAGTTTCTTTCTATATCTTCCTTAACATTGTGTTTTATTATTTGATCGGGTAAAGTTTTTGTATCAACAATAATATCGTTTGTTATTCTTTTTACTCCATTTACATGCGAGGCTAACTCAAATATTCTATATTTATTATAAAGGGAACTGACTTTCCCTTCCAGGTTTACCCATCCGTCATCTTTAACTGTAACTTCAATATCAGCCGGAGAAAATCTGCTTGCAATTGCTGCTTTAACTTTTTCAGATAAATTATTTCCGTTCTCAAAAATAAAACCAAATTGAAATACAGCAGTTATTAAAATAACAGGAACCAATAAATGAATGAATTTTTTAATTTTAATAATTCTTCCCATCGTATCGTACCTTTCAAATTTTGTTAATCTTTACACATATTTAATAATAAAAGATTTTACTTTGCTGTTAATGATTTAGCTCAAAATTTAACTTGAAAATCAAGATACCGTTAAGGCATATCAAATAATGATATCTAAATTCTTTTTATAAATCTGAATTTATAATTCATTATTAATTAGGAATTTTAATAAATGTATTTATATTTGCATACTTTCTGACACTGCAGTTTAATCAATTTTAATAATTTGAGGATAGGAGAAAAAATGAAAAAAGTATATATTGTTGCTGTTCTTTCACTTGTTATCCTTTACGGCTGCTCTACATCAGGAATGTTCACTTCTGTAAACACTACAAACGTTGAATTGAAGCAACCTAATTACAAAATTGTTGCAACTAACGTATCCGGTACTTCAGAATCCGGTTACATTTTGGGATTTACTTTCCCTAGCGGTTTTTTTACTAACACATTTGCTCTGGCAAGAGTATCTGGCACGGGAATGCTTTATGAAGAGGCAATAGCTGATCTATGGAAAAATTTTGAAAATAATCATGGTCCGGTTGAAGGCAAAAAATTAGCATTAATAAATGTTAGATATGATACGGATGCTCTAAATTTATTTTTCCTCTATACAAGTGCAAAAGTAAATATTAGAGCTGATGTAATCCAATTTGAATAAGTTTGATTTTTGGTTAATAAAAAAAGAGCTTAACCTGAACAAGATTAAGCTCTTTTATTTTTATCAATTTTAACTTTGTTATTTCATTTTACTTACAATATCAGGAATTGCATCTTTGTTAACCATTATCCCTAGCATTTTTAATTTCACATAATCTTCATTATAAAAATAGTATCCTGGATGAGTATTATTTCTGGAACCTGAACCGGAATCTTTTATTAAATACCAATCCTTACCGTCTTTATTTGTATAGCCCACTAGATGAATTCCATGATCATCCGTAGTCGTTTTATTATAAAAACGAAATATCCTGGAATTAGCATTTATATAATTAGACGGAATATCGAATGAAGGTATTACGGCTAACCCTGCATGACCTTCTAAACCAGGTTCTGAAACATCGCCCCATATTTCCATTGTATAACCATTTCGGATAGCATTTTTTATAGCAGACATATAAACATCTAATGGAACATTAAAGTATGCTTTACTATGCCACCAATTATCCGGTACATTATATTCAACCCACGTATAATAAGGTCTGTCTGAAAAAGAAACCAAAGCTATATAATCCCCAAGATTAAGTTTTACAACATCTTTATAATACTCCATAGGAGTCATGGTTTTTCCATTAACAGTTATTTCGGTTGGAGGAGTTCCCATATAATGGTTTAATATAGATTTCACGGTACTTTCAACTGTATTCTCATTCCATGCATTTGATACTTTTAATGACTCTAAGAAGTCCTTAATTTCTGCAAACATTTTAGAATGGTCATGAAATGGCTGTCCGTTTAATAAGCCGGTATAATCTTTTTCAGGTACAATGCCGTGTTTTTCCCATGCTCTTAAAACTGCATTTGCCTGTGAACCTTCACCGAGCGATTGATTGCCTCTTGATCTTACATAGCCTAGTGCTTTTTCAACATATTCCCAATAAACTGTGTACATTTCTGAGAATTTCATTTCTCTTTTTGTCTCGCGGTACACTTCTGATTCCAAAAAAGAAGTAGTTGAGAAACACCAGCAAGTTCCGGTATTACCTTGAGAGATTGGTTTATTGCGCCAATAACTTTTAAAGTCATCAACTGATTTTGGAGCATCGTATGAAGTAAAATCCGGTACTAATTCTTTTCTTGGAGTTTTTTCTTTTTCATAAAATTTATTTAATGACGTTTTTATAGAATCATAAAACTCATTTTTATGCTGTATAAAAAGCGCCGTGTCCTTGTGAACTTCCTGAGCAATTACCGGCAGAGACATTATTATTAATAATGCTGTAATTAAAAATTTATTTTTATTCATGATTTACCTCTGGTAGGATGAATGAGAATATGAGATTTAAGTGAGTCAATTTTAGTAAGTAATTTTAAACTTTTTCAAAGTTAAATAATTAATAAAATAATTTATAAAATAGTTAAAGATTAATCCATAGTAATTTGAAGAATAATTATTTTAAAAAAAATAACCCGGATCTCACGACCCGGGCTCCAATCATTTTGGGAAGAAAATAAACTACAAACTTCCCACCCAATAATACTAATCATTTTTATTAATTACAACGAAAATATTTATAATAAAATAGTTATACCCTACTGAAAAACAACTATTTTTAAAATCCTTTTTAATATTTATCCATAAGCACATAAGGTATTTTATATAAATTTTATATTAAAATTTAAATAATTATACAGAATAAATAAGGATAATTATTAAAATGTATGGAAAAACTTTGACTTTCATTTTGTTTACTGTGTTCGTTTCTATCGGTTTTGCACAGTTGCCGAAACCCAATCATATCGTAATTGTAATAGAAGAAAATCATGGCTTTGATCAAATAATAGGCAGCAGTTCTGCTCCATATATAAATAGTTTAGCTCATGATACTCTCTCTGCATTGTTTACTGATTCGCACGGTGTAACACATCCAAGCCAGCCGAATTATCTATGGCTTTTTTCAGGTAATAACCAGGGAGTTACTAGTGATAACCTTCCCACTGATACTCCGTTTACAACTTTAAATTTAGGCGCTTTGCTTTTAGACAGCAGTTTTACATTTGCGGGATACTCAGAAGATTTGCCAAGTGAAGGATACAGCGGCGGTTCATACGGAGCATACAGAAGAAAACATAATCCATGGGTAAACTGGCAGGATGCAAATCCAAACGGAATTCCGTGGAATTTGAATAAACCGTTCTCAGAATTTCCATCAGGATTATAATAATTTACCTACCGTATCATTTGTAATACCAAATATGAATAATGATATGCATGATGGAACAATTTCACAAGGTGACTCATGGCTCCAAAGTAATCTTGACGGGTACATTCAATGGGCAAAAACTCATAATAGTTTGTTTATTTTAACTTTTGATGAAGATGATTTTACAACCGAAAATAAAATTGCAACTATATTTATTGGCGAAAAAGTTAAAGAAGGAAATTATAACCAAAAAATAAATCACTTAAATATCTTAAGAACTATAGAAGATATGTACGATTTGAATTATGCAGGGAACAGCGGAGACTCTACAAATATTTCAAACTGCTGGATTCAAAATCCCACTTCTGTTAATTATAAAGGTCCAAAAAATTAATAATTTTCAACTTGATCAAAATTATCCCAATCCATTTAATCCGGCTACAAAAATTAATTATACTATTGCAAAAGAAGGATTTGTTAGTTTAAAAGTATTTGATGAATTGGGAAACCTTGTAGCTACTCTTATAAATAAAAATGTAACAGCCGGAAATTATTCAGTAAATTTCAATGCTTCAAAATTATCAAGTGGAATATACTTTTACAGGCTTAATTCAAACGGAAAATTTATTACCAGGAAAATGATATTATTGAAGTAGTAATATTTTCGTATTTCTGATAAAAAGATTGGTTGATCAATTAAACTTGTTTTATTTCAATTTAAACGTTTTTATAGATAATTAATTGTTCAAATATCAAACAATCCTTTACTTTTAAACTGAATTTTAAGAACTTAAACTTATAAAAGGGGAGAATTAGTTTAATCCGATTTCTCCACTATAAGCAAATACATTTATTAGATATATTATTTTTACTTTAAAGGGGAGTGAAGTATTATGAAGAAATTCTTTACTGTTATTTTTCTTTTAACATTTTTTCAATTCGGATATTCTCAAACAAATCCATTTGTTTCACAGATTATCGAAAGCGTGAATATTGATTCATTAACAAAATTTGTAAATGAACTTTCTGGCGAGGTACCGGTTGTTATTAACGGAAATTCTGTTACAATAACAACTAGATATTATAACTCTGCTTCAAATAATTTAGCTGCAGATTATGTAAAACAAAAATTTGAAAGCTATGGTTTGCAGGCTTACGATCAAACTTTCAGCAGCGGAAGAAATGTATACGCGGTTAAAACAGGTTCTACTTATCCGGATCAGATTTATATAATTTGTGCGCATTATGATGATATGCCATCTTCAGGATTAGCTCCCGGGGCGGATGATAACGGCAGCGGAACTGCCGCAGTAATTGAAGCAGCAAGAGTCTTAAAAGATTATGATTTTAAATATACCGTAGTTTATGCTGTTTGGGACGCGGAAGAATTAGGTTTGCTCGGCAGTCATTATTATGCGCAGCAAGCCAGCGGAAACAGTATGAATATCCAGGGTGTTGTAAATATGGATATGATTGCATACGACAGCAACAACGATAACAAAGCTGAAATCCATACTAAAAATATTGCAAACTCCATAGCAATGAAAGATTCAATGTTGAAAATTAATAACGATTATTCTATTGGGATTACTGCTTCCGTAATTAATCCCGGATTAACGGCGAGTGATCATGCTTCCTTCTGGACATACAATTACAGTGCAATATTATTAATTGAAAATTATTACGGAGACTTTAATGCATATTATCATTCATCAAACGATTTGATTAGTCATTTCAATTTACCTTATTTTGAAAAATGTGCAAAGCTTTCCATTGGAACTTTCGGATTGCTTGCAAAACCGGAAAGCGTATTACCGGTAGAACTGACAAATTTTACAGCAGATTTAAATAATAATAAAATATTATTAAAATGGTCAACTGCAACAGAGACAAATAATTCTCATTTTGAAATTGAAAGAAAAGTTAATCTTAATAATATAGTTTCAAATTGGCAGACAATTGGCAGTGTCCAGGGCCATGGAAATAAATCTACACCTACAAACTATAATTTCACTGATTCTAAATTAGAATTATCTGGAAAATATTCATATCGTTTAAAACAAGTTGATTTTAACGGCTCTTACGAATATACACCTGAAGTTAAATTAAATGTAGTTCTTGCAAATAATTTTGTACTGGAACAAAACTATCCGAACCCGTTCAATCCTTCTACAAAAATTTCTTTTTCCGTTCCAGTTAAAGAACATGTAAGTCTAATAGTTTATGATATGCTCGGTAATCAGGTTTCTCAACTTGTAAATGAAACAAAAGAATCCGGCAATTATAAAATTAATTTTGAGGCTTCTAATTTGCCCAGCGGAATATATGTTCTATAAAATGCAGGCTGGCAATTTTATTCAGATGAAGAAAATGATTCTTCTCAAATAAAAATTAAAAAGTATAATAATGCATGATTGCAAGTTTGCATGAGTGCATGGAAAATCTTCTGTAGTATTAATTTTATGAATTAGTTGTCAATTCTTTGCAGCTTTTAAACTCTTTTGCTGTTAAACAAATTGTCTAATTAAACCCTGCGGAAGCAGGGTTTTTAATTTTAAATCTTTGCCTGCAAATCACTTAATGTGTTATCTTTCGCATATCAAAATTTCTTTTCTATTTATTTTTTGAAAAAACAATCAAAAGTTAATGCAATTAAATACTATTCAAGATAATCCTGTAATTAAAGTTGAAAATGTCTTTAAGTCCTTTAAACAAGTTAAAGCTGTCCGCGGTGTAAACCTGGAAATTCCAAAAGGACAGTTTGTCGCAATTCTCGGTCCGAACGGAGCAGGGAAAACCACTTTAGTAGAAATGATAGAAGGAATTCAGCTTCCGGATAAAGGAGATATTTTTGTCCTTGGAAAAAAATGGAAAGGCAATGAAGATGAACTTCATCATTACATTGGACTTTCCCTGCAGGAGACAAGATATATGGATAAACTTAAAGTTTGGGAAACCCTTGAACTTTTTTCCAGCTTTTACGATTTAAATAAATCCAGAGTTGATGAAATTATTCAGCTTGTCGGACTTGAAGATAAAAGAAAAGCAAGAGTTGTTAATTTATCGGGAGGACAGAGACAAAAGTTAGCTCTCGGTATAGCTTTACTTAATAATCCCAAAATTTTACTGCTGGATGAACCGACTACCGGATTGGATCCGAATGCGAGAAGAGAAGTCTGGTCAATCTTACTTAAACTAAAAGAGCGATCGGAAACTTCGCTTATTTTAACAACCCATTACATGGAAGAAGCTGAACAGCTTTGTGATTATATCATTATAATTGACAGCGGAACAATTTTAAAAGAAGGCACTAAAAACGAATTATTGGAAGCAAGTCATGGTGAAAAAATAATTGAGTTTAATTTAGATGAAACAGTAGAGAATTCAGAAATTTTTAACTCAAGTTTTAAAATTGAATGGAATGAAGATTATCATTCGGGAAAAGCTATAATAAAAAATCTGGAAAAGGAACTCCCAGAATTAATATATCTGTTTAACAAAAATAATTATCACCTTAAAAATCTTGTAAGCAGAAGAAAAACTTTAGATGATTTATTTACATCTTTAACCGGAAGACACTTGCATGAATAAACCGATAAAAAGTAAACAGTTGTATGAACTTTTTCTTGCACACTTCAAAGAAATATTACGGGAGCCGGGAGTTTTATTCTGGGGAATTCTTTTCCCGATTTTAATGTCTCTCGGATTGGGCGATTGCTTTTTCTAAAAAAGCTGACACAACAAGAAATATAGCAGTGGTTGAACATGTAAATTCTAAAGATACAGCCTTTAATAATAATTCAGATATAGAATCATTTTTAAATGATCATACAACAAAATTAGAAAAAAAGGGAAACGGGAATACAGTTTACAAGTATACATTAAAAAATGAAAAACTTGGAAACATAACTTATTTATTTCATATTACTGATTGGAATGATGCAATAGTTGCATTAAAAAGAGGTAAACTCAGTATTATAATAGATGAAGAAAAAAATGAAATTAAATATCATTTTGATCCTGCAAACCCTGATGCACAATTAAGTTATTTAAATCTTTCAAAGATTTTTAATTCTCCAAAACATGCAATAGTTGAAAATGAAGAAAATATTGAACCGCTTACTGTTACAGGAACACGATATATTGATTTTTTAATTCCCGGTTTAATTGCTATGGGAATTATGATGTCCAGCATGTGGGGAATCAGTTATAACTTGATAGACAAAAGAGCTAAAAAACTTTTAAGAAGATTAATCGCAACGCCGATGAAAAAATCTCATTTTCTAATTGCATTAATTGTTGTAAGAATAATTATGAATTTTGTTGAAGCAGCTTTACTTTTTCTCTTTAGTTATTTTGTTTTTGATATAACAATACAAGGAAATATCGGAGCTTTGTTTTTAATTTTTATTGCAGGTAATATTGCATTTGCGGGAATTGCTGTCTTTGTTTCTTCTCATACATCAAATACCGAAGTCGGCAATGGATTAATAAATGTTGTTGTTCTTCCTTTAACTGTTTTATCGGGAATATTTTTCAGTTATCAGAATTTCCCCGATTGGAGTTTGCCTTATATTAAAGCACTTCCTTTAACTCTTTTAGCCGACGGAACAAGAAGTATTTTTATTGAAGGAGCAAGTTATGCAAATATTGCAGTTCCTTTTTTTGTTTTGATGATTACAGGAATTGTAACTTTTTCAGTCGGTTTAAAGATTTTCAAATGGTATTAATTTTATAATAATTCTAAATCCGGAGACAAAATGAACTTAGATATTAATTATGTAAGAAAACAATTTCCCGCACTCGATAAGGAATGGATTTTTATGGATAACGCAGGCGGTTCTCAAATATTGAAACCTGTTGTGGATAATATCAGCGAATATTTAATTAATTCAAATGTTCAATTAGGTGCTTCTTATGATATTTCCAAACTTGCAGGTGAAAGAGTAGATGAAGCAGTAAAAATGGTTTCGGAATTAAATTAATGCAGAAGATAAATCCGAAATTATTTTAGGTTCTTCAACAACAATGCTTATCAGGATTTTATCAATTTGTTTGGGCAAAACTTTTAATAAAGGCGATGAAATAATCGTAACGAACTGCGATCATGAGGCAAACATCGGAGCGTGGGTTGATCTGGAAAAAATTGGAATTAAAATAAAAGCTTGGAAAATCAACAAAGATTCCTATCAAATGGAAACGGAAGAATTACAAAAATTACTTACCGAAAAAACCAGGCTTGTTGCTGTTACTCATACTTCAAACATTTTGGGAACTTTAAATAATATTAAAGAAATTTCAAAAATCGTTCATAAACATAACGCATTAATTTGTGTTGACGGAGTTGCTCATGCACCTCACAGGTTAATTGATGTACAGGATACCGATGTAGATTTTTATGCTTTCAGCTTTTATAAAGTTTATGGTCCTCACATTGCAATGTTATACGGCAAAAAAAATATTTTAGAAAATATTCCTGGGATTAATCATTACTTCATCGGTGAAAAAGAAATTCCTTACAAATTTCAGCCGGGAAATGTTAATTATGAATTGAGTTATGGTCTGCTGGGAATAAAAAATTATTTTAATTCCTTAGCTGATCATCATAATTTTAGATCAAAATCATTTAGGGAAAATGCAGCTTTTAATTTTAATTTATTTTCTAAACACGAAGAAACACTTTCAAAAAAGCTTCTTGATTACTTACATACAAAAAAGAATATTAAAATTGTCGGAGAAAATACTCCGGATAAAACTAAGAGAGTTCCAACAATTTCTTTTTATGTTGAAAATAAAAAAAGCGATTCAATTACTGTTGAAGTTGACAAGCACAAGATAGGAATTCGTTACGGTGATTTTTATGCACTTAGATTAATTGAGTATTTAGGTTTATCAAAATTAAATGGAATTGTTAGGGTAAGTATGGTTCATTACAATACTGAAGAGGAAGTTGATAAGCTGGTTAATGTTTTGGATGGAATAATCAATTAAATATCTTGCCTGCCGGCAGACAGGTTAAAAAGTAAAAAGAAAAAAGTAAAAAGAAATACTTGTCTGCAGACAAACAAAAGAGTTTTACAAAAAGATACCTTTATTAAATGAAATTTATAAATATTAACCTAATAATAATTTTACTATACAGCTTTTATTCCTGCAATACAACTGAACCACCACCAAATGATAGTTCAGTGACATTAAAACTAGAAGATGTTTCCTGCACAGAAGCCTGGCTCCAACTATCCACAACCAACATCCAACTCCCAACAGCCATCGACCTAATCCAAAACGACAATACAAGAGAAACAATAAATTTAGCTACAGCAGATACAATTTTATATATTGATTCACTTCTTCCAAATCAAAACTACAAATTCAAAATATCCGGCATCCAGAGCAATGAAATTACAGCCGCAACTCTCGATACAACAAGCAACGACTTTACCTGGCAGACATTTACATTTGGTGGAGACGATGCGACAAGTCAATTAAATGATGTCTCTATTTTAAACGAAAATGATATTTGGGCAGTAGGAAGTATTTATAAAGCTGATACAACTGCTTTAGGCTATACTTTTTATAATGCTGTACATTGGGATGGGAATGAATGGCAATTAAAAAGAATACCTTATCAATTTAATGGCCATGATAATTATGGATCTTTTAATGCTATCTTTACATTTAATGAAAATGATATATGGTTTGGCACAAACATTCATTGGGATGGACAACAATTTGAACAACCAGATGTTTCTCAATTGTTAGGGTGGATAGCAAATAAAATGTGGGGTTCAGATAACAATAATTTATACGCAGTTGGGAATGGAGGCCATATTGCACACTTCCACAACGGGCAGTGGAGTAAAATAGAAAGTGGAACAACTCTCTACTTAGATGATATATATGGAAATGAAAATGGGGATGTATATGTATGTGGAGGCAATTTGAGTACAGGTCAAGGTATAGTATTAAAAATAAATAATAATAACACAGTGACAAAAATAATAGACAGCTATTATTATGGGACAGGATTTGACAGTACAAAGATGTTTACGGAAAATCTCTATGGACCATTATTAGGAATTTGGGTATCACCAAATGGCACTGTTTACACAGTTGGAAATCTAATTTATAGATATTATCAAGGAATATGGGGTTATGCAAAGGGAATTGAATACAATTATTTAGATGCAGGGTTTTTTACAGGAAGGGGAGGCTGTTGGGACATAAGTGGAAAAGAAAGCAATGATTTTATTTTTGTAGGCGAGAGAAATACGATCCGTTATTTTAATGGTATTCGAGCCCTTCAAATTGGAGAACCTTTTAGCTACACAAGTGAATACCAATGGTATTCAGTAGATTATAAAAAAAATATAGCAGTTACAGTTGGAAAGAAAGGAGGTTATGCGGCAGTAATTGTTTTTAGAGATGGAAAATAATTTTATTCAATATTGATTGTAGAATTCTTGATGAAAAATTAATTAGTTTATCTTCTTAATGTCACATCAATTAATCAATATTCAAAGAAAATCTCAAAATAGTATGTTTAAGAAATTGTCAAAAGAGCATATAATAAAAAGAATGAAAAAGAAAAAGTAAAAATTAAAAAGTTTTTAAAGGAAAGGGGCAATATTAAATGAAACTAATAAACATTATTTTAATTATAATTTTAGGACCAATAATAATTTTTGCTCAGGATAAAAATACTTCAATAGAAGTTCAGACTGTTTCTCATGTTGATCTTAGTAAATATGTCGGGAAATGGTATGAAATTGCTAAAATTCCGAATTCATTTCAGAAACAGTGTAAATCCGGAACAACTGCATTTTATAAATTGCGGGATGACGGAAACATTGATGTTATAAACAGCTGTTACGATGAAGACGGTGAATTGGATAAATCCGAAGGATTGGCAAAAGTAGTTGATACTGTTTCAAATGCAAAACTGGAAGTAAGTTTTGTTAGCATTTTAGGCATTCACTTATTTTGGGGAGATTACTGGATAATCGGACTGGATAAAGATTATCAATATGCTGTTGTCGGAACTCCAAACAGAAAATACGGCTGGATTTTAAGCCGCACTCCAAAACTTTCCGAGGATACATTAAAAGAAATTTTCGGTATTCTTAAAGATCAAGGTTATAATCCAAAAGATTTTGAATTTACGAACTCAATAATTATAAGTGATATAAAAATTCTTTGTGATGTGAAATTCATCTTAATAATAATTGATTTATTTAATTTGCATTTAAAAAATAAAAGGGAAAAAATGAATACTGAAAACTCCGGGAAAAATTCCAATCACACAAATCTTGAAACAAATGAAAGAACATTTAAAAGAGGAGTGGATAAACTCCGTGCAATTGAACGTGTAGAAAGATTGCAGGTTAATAAAGTTATTGATTTGTGTCTCGAAAATTTGAATGCTAAATCTATTCTTGATATCGGAACCGGCAGCGGATTATTTGCAGAAGAATTTGCGAAACGTGGATTAAATATTATTGGAATTGATTTACAATCAGAAATGATAGAAAATGCAAAAAAATATGTTCCGGATGGTAAATTTTATTTGGCTCCTGCCGAAGAAATTCCAATTGAAGATAATTCCGTTGATATATCATTTTTCGGTTTAGTTTTTCATGAAGTAAATGATTTTGCAAAGTCTTTAAAGGAAGCATTTAGAGTTTCACAAAAAGGAACTTTTATTTTGGAATGGAATTATGCTGTTGAGGATTTTGGTCCCCCGCTTGAACATAGATTGAAACCGGAATTTATAAATGATCTTTCAGTTAAAACCGGTTATAAATCATTTGAAAAAAATCCTATGAAATATCTGGTATTATATAAGTTGTTAAAGTAATTTGTTCTCAAATTAAAACTGGAATGAAAAATTTAAATTAACCGGATTTAATTTCTGAAGATTGTTTGATCCATTTTGATTCGATGCTTCATTAAATTTGCTTCTGTAAAATTTCCCGACAGTTGAACCAATTGCATAAGACATAAAAGCTGCGGCAATTGCATCGGAAAACCAATGCATTCCGCCTCTGTGGAAAGAAGAAACTCCGTAAATCATATATGCTACTATGCTGTATCCGGCAATTTTTAACCAGGTTGAATTGGGATAAAAATTTGTCAATGCCGAAATTACAGCCATTGTTGTAGAAGTGTGACCCGACGGCCAACCCCAAAAAGCTCCACCTCTTAAAAATCCAAATCTGAAAGTCTTGCTTAACGATTTCATGTCTTTGCTGTGCCGCCAGTCCGGATGCGGCCTACCGGTAATTGCTTTTAAAAGTGAATTATATCCGACTGCAATTAAAGTTGATTGAATGACAGCAAAAGAAGCTCCGACTGCCTGTTGATCATGATTCAACTTTCCGTATGCATATAAAGAACCGCCGACTATAACCGGTGATAAAGTTCCGAACCAAACTGCGGGTCTTGCTAAATTACCATATTCTTCATGTTCATTAAAAAACTTTTCAACATGATAATCAGTATTGGTTGTAACTATTAATATAGTAGATGCAACTCCTGCTAAATGCAGATAAGCATTGTTGCCTTTAAAACTGTTAACAATATTATTTCCAAGATTACTGAATAAATTAATATCAACTGAAGTATTAGAAGCTGCAGATGCTTCGGAATGTAAATATTGAGAGAATTTATTAAGCTTGAATGGATTTGAATTATCATTGAAATTCAATCGTAAATTATTTCTAATAGGTTTAATAGGGGAGTCTTGCAAATTGATTTTGGACTGAGCAAAAATATTTATTTGTAAATTGACAATTAAACATGTAATCCAAATTATTCGTGATGAAACTGATTTATCTTGCATAAATTTACAGCAAATTTAAAATTCGAATAAAATAAATCTAACATATTAGATTTGAGTTGTAAACCTCAAAAATCACTACACAAAAATTTTTATATGATAAATCACTTGATTCCTCCAATTAATAATAAGTAAAATAAATTGACTTTTTGTTGGATAATCTAAAAGAAGTATTTTATAAAAATGTTTTTTAATTCAATTTCTTGCTTATGTTAATCAAGATTAAGAAATTACAACAGTAATTATTTTCTTCTCAACATATTTTTAGATAAATCAGGGGAAATTATGAAAAAGTTCTACATCTCTTTTTCAATTCTGTTTATTTTTCTATCCTTTTTAAGTTTTGGTCAAAGCTTTAATAATTCAAAAGGAATTCTAACCAATATTGTCGGCACTTCTTCCAATAGTACAACAATAGAATTTATTTTGAATAATTATGATCAAACAAATATTGATATTAATGGCTCCGATTATGTGTATTATAATATTCCCGGAAGTATATGGTTAATGCAAAAAGGAATGCCTCAATTACCTGCTCACAGAGCAAGCATAATTATTCCTGATCTTGCAGGTATGAACTTTAGAATTATTGATCAGCAATTTACTGAGATTGAAACTACTCCGGTTGTTCCTTCCAAAGGTCATCTAACCAGAAATATTGATCCTTCAAAAGTACCTTATACATTTAATGAGTTTTATACTCAAAACAGATGGTTTCCGGAAAATAATATCTCATTAGATAATCCTTATATTGTTAGAGATTTAAGAGGATTGACAGTACAATTTAATCCAATGCAGTTTAACCCGGTTGAAAAAAAATTAAAAGTTTGTACAAGAATGGTTGTAGAAATTTATGCGGATCCTAGCATACCAGTTATTAATCCTTTTATAAGACAAAAAGCTTTTACGGGAGTTTCAAAAGAATTTGAAGGTATTTACAAAACTTTATTTATTAATTACGGAACCGCAAATTTTAATTATGTCCCTTTGGATGAAGTCGGAAGATTATTAATTATATATCCGACTGCATTCGCTTCGGATATCACTCCTTTTTATAATTGGAAAGTTGAGAAGGGAATTCCTACACTTTTAGCTGAATATCCTACCGAAACCGGGTCTGGTTCAGCTTCAATAAAAACTTATATTCAAAATTTATATGATTCACCTGAAGGATTAACATTTATAGTTTTAGTAGGTGAGTCAAATCAAATTCCAACATTATCAGGACAATACGAAGGCGCTCCATCCGACCCATGTTATGTTAAATTGGAAGGAACCGATGCTTATCCTGATGCATATATTTCCAGAATTTCTCCTACATCGGCGCAAAACCTAGATTACATTTTATATAAAATGATTAAGTATGAAAAATTTCCTGATACCGGAACCGATGCAGCATGGTATCTTAAAGGAACAGGAGTTGCAAGTGCTGAAGGAAGTCCGACAGATTATACAAGAGCAGAATTACTTCGTGATATGCTTATTGATAATATGAATTTTACCGTAGTTGATCAAATCTACGATCCGGGTGCAACTAAATCACAAGTTACAAATGCATTAAATGACGGCAGAAGTATTTTAAATTATATCGGTCACGGCTCAGGAACTTCCTGGGGAACAACAGGTTATGGTGTTTCGGATATTTATAATTTGTCAAATGGTTATAAAGATCCTTTTATAATAGATGTTGCATGCGAAAACGGAGACTTTACAATGGGTGAATGTATGGAAGAAGCCTGGGTTAGAGCCGGAAGTGAAGCTGATCCGAAAGGTGCAATTGCTGCATTCGGTGCTTCAACTTTAGCAAGCTGGGTTCCTCCATGCGATATGCAGAACCATGCAATGGATTTGTTCACCAACAGAGAAAAACAAACCGTCGGCGGAATTTGTTTTAACGGTATAATGTATGCAATGGATCTTTGGGGCGGAAGCAGCGGTGAAGGATTAAAAATGATGGAGCAGTTTAATATTATGGGTGATTGTTCTATGCAGATTACTTTGGGAATGATTCCTGATTCCACAGCACCTTCGCAAATTACAGATTTAACTGCTGTTGATCCGACTTCAAATTCCATAACATTGAACTGGACTGCTCCTTTTGATTCTTCAATCGGCGGAATAATAAGTTATGATTTAAGATATTCCGTTAATCCTATTTTAAATGATAATGATTATAATAATGCAAACTCTGTTTTAATTTCCGGTGAGCCTGACTCAGCCGGAATGGTAAAAAGCTACAGAATGAATAATTTTGATTTTAATACTCAATATTATTTTGCAATCAAAGCGATGGATATCTGGGGAAATAAATCGGAAATGTCCAATGCTGCGACTGAAACCACTTGGATTGCCCCCCAAATTTCAATAGATAAAGATTCTTTGAATTGTACTTTGGTTGTTGGAAATACTCACGCGGATTCAGTGATTATTTCAAATATAACCGTTGATAATTCTACTTTAGATTACAGCATAGAATTAACTAACAATACATTCCCCGGAAATATAAAAACAAGCATAATTCCGGTTAAAAAAACTAATCAAAAATTATACACAAAAAACAACCCGGATTTAAGCAAAGGTATGGGTATAAAAGGATCCGGCGGTCCTGATGCATTTGGTTATGAATGGATAGACAGTAATGATCCGAACGGTCCGGTTTATGAATGGAATGATATTTCATCTGCCGGAACTTTAATTACCAACTGGATTCCTACTGGAACATATGCAGGTGAGGATGAGGGGAAAACCGCACCAATTAATTTAGGATTTAACTTCAAATTTTATGGAATTGAATACAATCATGTTTATTTCTATTCAAATGGATTTATTGGCTTTAATGATTTAGACGACGCCTATTTTTCAAACGGATCTATTCCGGATGCTTCGTTACCGAATAATATTATAGCCGGGATTTGGGATGATCTTGACGGTGAAATCGGCGGAAGTGTTTATTATCTGCAGGAACCAAATAAATTTACCGTACAATATACTAATTGGAACGGCTATGCTTCGGGAACCGGTCCGTTTACATTTCAAATTGTTCTAAATAAAAACGGTAAAATTTTATTTTATTATAATTCAATACAGGGAACGATCTACATCCGCAACCGTTGGTATTGAAAACCAGGACGGAAGCGACGGCCTGCAAGTTGTTCATAATGCATCCTACTTAGAAAATAATTTAGCTGTGCAGTTTGCATCGGAACCTGATTGGCTTGCTGCTGATAATATGGAAGGAACCATTTACAACGGCAATTCTGCTTCAATAGTTTTGAACTATTTAACTGATGGCTTGGAAACAGGCGACTATTCCATGGATTTGGTAATAAATAGTAACGATCCTAATAATCCAGCAGTTACCATTCCTGTAAAAATGAAAGTTGTTAATGAAGTTCCTGTTGAGCTGACATCATTTACGGCTGAAAATTCAGATGGTGAAATAATTTTAAAATGGCAAACATGCAACAGAAACGAATAATCGCGGATTCGAAATTGTAAGAGCAGAAAAAACGGCAGATAAAAAAGATTACAAATGGAATAAAGTTTCTTTTGTTGACGGTAATGGTTCATCTTCGGAAGTAAATAAATATTCTTACAAAGATAAAATTTCAAAAACCGGAACTTATCTTTATCGGTTAAATCAAATTGATTTTGACGGAACCGTAAACAAGAGCAGTGAAGTAGAAGTTCAGTTTACCGGTCCGAAAGAATTTAGTTTATATCAAAATTATCCTAATCCGTTTAATCCTAATACAACTATTAAATTTGCATTGCCGGAACAAAGCAAAGTATCGATTAAAATTTATAACCTGTTAGGTGAACTGGTTAAGGAATTAATTAATAATAAAGAATTTGAAACCGGTTATCACGAAATTCAATTTGATGCAAGAAATCTTTCATCGGGGATTTATATTTATAGAATTGAAACCAGTAAATATTCAAACAGCAAAAAGATGATTCTGATGAAATAAGATTTAACATCATAAAAAAATTAAAGGGAAACTAAAACGGTTTCCCTTTTTTAATTTAAAGAGATAAACAATTAAAAAATCAGTTGCTGATTGTTAATTGTATATTATTATTTTTTATATTAATATGTATCAACATTAACGCTCTTAGGAGCTGAAAATGATATACTATTTATCTTTCAAATCTAATTTTAACTTCGGAACTAAAGCAGCTCTTCAAAATTTAAACTTTGTTTTCTGTTTTAAAAATAATTTTTTATTTCTAGTTTCATTTAGAAAAGGGGACGAATATGAAAACAAAAATAATATTTCGAATTTTCTTTTTACTTATTTTCCCTCTCTCAATATCAATTTTAGCCCAGGATATAGCAGTACATAAAATGATTGGAAAGCAGAAGAGAGATGTTATTCAAAAATACGGTGAACCGGTTCACCAGGATAACAGTAACCCGGATATGGCATGCATGTTTTATAAAACTTCCGAACACAGCTTAATTTTTGTCGGCAACAAAGATGGAATTTTTCAAGCGGAAGCTAATATCTCATATCCATCCGAAAACAAAGCAAGATCTATACTGGATAATTTTATTTCGGAATCAGTTTCAAATGGTTTTATTATTGATACTGTAACTATATCGGATTTTGAGGTGCATAAAAAGGGAGTAAGAGCAGACTTGCAGCTCATAAAAAATAATATTACTAAAAAGTTTGATGTTAGTGTAAAGGCAAGAAAAACATACGATTAAAACTTTACCTTAAACTAATTGTGATTATTTAAAAAAGCAACTGCCTTAGACATTCCTTTAGTCTAAGGCAGTCTTATAAATTATTACTTAAGTAAAATCATTTTCTTTGTTTGAACAAAATTGCCGGCTTCAACTCTGTAAAAGTAAATACCGCTTTGCAGATTATTTGCTTTGAATTCAATTTCATAATCTCCGGCTTCTTTAACACCTTTGATTAATTCAGCAACTTCTTTACCTAAAACATCATAAACTTTAATTACAACCATAGTTTTTTCCGGTAAAGTATATTTTATTTTAGTACTTGGATTAAACGGGTTAGGAAAATTTTGAGAAAGAGAATATTTAACAGGAACTAAATCAACTTCAACTGACTGTGTATTAGAATAAGTATAAGAGCCGTCAAAATCTATTTGTTTTAATCTGTATTCTATTATTCCGTTATAAATTAATTCTTCCAAATTATCCGAAGCTTGATAATTATTCTTTTCAGTTGAATTTCCTTTTCCTTGAATAAATTTCACAAAAGTCCAATTTCCATTTTCAAGTTTCCTTTGAATCTCAAAACCTTTATTGTTGGTTTCTGTTACTGTGGTCCAGCCTAAATTTATTATCTTTTCATTTGCCGCTGCACTAAATGCAGAAATTTCAACGGGTAATATTACCTGAGACGTATCGCTGTATGGTGATTCACCAAAAGCATTATAAGCTTTTAACCTGTATACGAAAGTGTTGATAGAAATATTTGTAGTATCGATAAAACTGGTAGTGTTTGCAGAAACCGAATCTATTATATTAAAAGCATTTGTAAAAACATCTTCTCTTTCAATAATAAAACCATCTTCATTATCGGAATTATCTGTCCAGTTAAGCTGAACGGATAGCGGGGAGGGAATTATTTCAGTTGAAAGATTACCCGGTGCATTCGGTGCTACTCCTGCATTAATAACTACTGTTGCCGAATCCCAAAGTCTTGTGGGATTTTTGTAACCGGCATTCACAAGATATGTTCCGTTTGAAGGAGCAGTTAATATAAATGGATTATTCGAAGTAGAATTATTTACTGCAACAACATTTCCGTTTCCATCAACTAATTCTCCTGCAACTTTACTTGTTGTACCTGATAAACTAATTTGCACTTGATTGTTGGATAATACAGTAACGGTAACAATTCCATTTGAAAAATTATGGCATCCGGATCCGGTACAACCCGGGCCGTTTCCATTAAAAGAGGGCATTGCAAAACTTCCGGTCGAAAACAGTAATACCAAAGATGATAGAAAAAGTAATATTTTGATTTTCATATTTATTCTCCCTTTAATTTAAATATGATTTAGTAATGTTGAGTTAAAAGAAATGATATTCTTAAATTTTTAAAATTTATTTATAATGATTTTTATATAACTTGCCTTTAAACTTTAATTTTTATGCAATTATATTATTTACGTGTGATGACCTGGAACGGTTAAACTGATGCTTAAAAGAGAAATTAATTTAAAAGTTGATAATTCCCTTATCCGCTCCCCTGAATTTCAAGCAAATAATTTATCTAGCTAAAAACTTATAACAATTAATGTACCATCATTAAATATTAACAAATATCGATAATCATTAACTATTAAATAAGTGTTCTAAATAAAAGAAAAGTGACCTGGAAAGAAAAAAATATTTAGATGCTGATAAATAATTACAAAAATAAAATTATTACAGTTTGTATAACTGTTTAAAATGAGCAGTTAAAAATTGTTATTCTATATTATTGCCAAAGAAAATAATTATAATAAACTTTTATTTATTGAGTGTGAAAAAATATTATATAAATAATTCTAAAGTTGGGAAATATTTACTTAACGGTGAAATATTATAAAAATGGCTTAAAGTATTAAAGCTTAAAATAAATGCAATAATATTTATCAATTTATCTTCGAATTACCAAAGAATTTTTACATAATAACTTGTTTATGAGAAGATAAATCATTTAAAATCATTAATTTTATTGTTCTAAAAAAACAAGATGAAGAAATGCTTAATAAAAATAATTTTATAAAATACAATAAGACAGCATGGGATAAACAAGTTGAAAATAAAAACAAATGGACAATTCCGGTAAGTACGGAAATAATTAATGAAGCGCAAAAAGGAAATTGGGAAGTTGTTTTAACACCAATAAAACCTGTTCCTAAAGAATGGTTTCCTGATTTAAGAAATAAAAAAATTTTATGTCTTGCTTCTGCAGGCGGACAGCAGGCTCCTATTTTTTCCGCTGCAGGTGCAGATGTTGCGGTATTCGATTTATCTACTAATCAGCTTAAACAAGACAGATTGGTTGCAAAAAGAGAAAAACTGAATATTAAAACCATTTGCGGTAATATGGATGTAAATTTTCCTTTTAAAGATGATTTATTTGATTTGATATTTAATCCGATTTCAAACTGTTTTATTTCCGATGTTAAGAATCTTTGGAGAGAATGTAATAGAGTTTTAAAAAAGGGAGGTGTTTTAATTACCGGATTCTGCAATCCGCTTTTATATCTTTTTAATCCTTATGATCCCGACAAAGAAACCTTATTAAATATCAGCTGTAAAATTCCTTATTCGGATTTTAATTATTTAACTCCTGAATTAATCGATAAATATATTGAAAGAGGAATTCCATTTGAATTCGGTCATTCTCTGGAAGATCAAATTGGAGGACAAATAAAAGCGGGCTTTGTAATAAATGGTTTTTATGAGGACCGCTTTCAGGAAAACGAACATCCCGTTTCAGAATATATTGACGTTTTTATTGCGACAAGAGCGGTTAAATTATAAAATCCAAACTCCAAAAAATATCAATGAAATATTATTTAACATTTAATTCTTTTTAGAAGTAAAAAATTGTCCTTTAATAACTAACTTAAAAACATGTTGGTTGGAAAAATCAAAATAAAAGGTTTTTAAAAAAAGTTATTCAAAACTTGGTCGATTCTCCAATTCCGATTGTTAAACCCATTAAACATCCAAGAACTATTCCACTGAGCACTTCTTCTATTACAAAACCAATTATTAGGCCTATGAAGATCCCCTTAATTAACCACGGCATTAGTGAATGAGATCTCTTTCGAATTTTTCCACTACTCAAATGAAGGAGAGACATAACTTGGCTCCTTATTTTAATAAATATTAGTGGAGAGTAATTAGAAAAGAGTTATTTGTAATTTATAATATTTCGATAAAAAAGCAACAATAATTTTTAAATAATAAATTAATAGTATTTATATTTGAAAAGTTTGGTAAATAGTTAATAATCAGATAGGGAAATTGAATGGCACAACTAAATAAAATTAATTTTGAAGAAAAATTCGCAAAATTTAGCTCATATTGGACACCTAAAATTATTGCAAAAATGAATAACCACGAATTCAAAGTGGTGAAGTTAAAAGGCGAATTTACAATGCATCATCATTTAGATACCGATGAAACATTTATAGTTATGGAAGGGAAATTAAAAATCCTATTTAATGATAAGGAAATAGAATTGGAAAAGGGCGAAATGATTGTTATTCCTAAAGGTATTGAGCATAAACCGATAGCTGAGAATGAATGTAAGGTTTTAATAATTGAAAAGGAACGAACTTTAAATACAGGAAACAAAAAAAATGATTTGACTGCAGATAATAATATTTGGATTTGATTTTATAGTTTAACTATATGTTTTGATTTTTTGCCTAATGATGAAAATAAATATGATTTTACTGCCGCTTTATTTTCAGTTAATGCATTCTTTTCATATTTTTGATATATATTTTTTCCAATATAAATTCGTGCTGATATCGTGTTGCTCTGCAAACCAAATGAACTAAACTGTTCTAAAAATTATCCATTCAATGATTTTAAAAAAATGTCCTTCATTTTTGAATTTAGAAATTAAAATTATCTATAATTATGAATACAAATTTTACCGGGTTAATAAAAAAATCTAATCTATTTGTTCTAATAATTTTTCTGCTAACGGCAAGTCAAACCTTTTCACAAGAAAAGGACAAAGAGAAAGAAAAAGAAGCAAAAATTGATACGCTCGTTTATGAAATTAATGATGTAATCGTAACCGGAACAAGAACAGACGAAAAAATTCTTGACATTCCCTACTCTGTATTTAAAGTTGATAAAAAAGAACTTTCATTCGGTAAAAAAATATCAGCTAAGGATATTCTAGCTGATGTTCCGGGATTATTTTTACAAAACATGTTCGGTTCACACGATTTAAGAATATCTTTAAGAGGATTCGGGACAAGATCCAATACAGGTGTAAGAGGAATCCGTATTCTGCAGGATGGCATTCCAATTTCCGAACCGGATGGAGAAACTTCTCTTGATGCAATAGATTTTACATCTTTGGGAGGAGTTGAAGTTGTTAAAGGAAATCTTTCTTCATTGTATGCAAATGCTCCCGGAGGAGTTATAAACTTTATTTCCGATTTATACTTTCCTAAAAGTTATGTCGCTACAATGAACCAGTTTGGTAAATTTGGATACAGACAAAACGGTGTAAAGATTGGTTTAAAGAATGTTAACAACAGGCTTTTATTTTCTTATTATTATAGAAATTATAATGGTTACAGGCAGCATAGCTCAGAATATCAGCATCTATTAAATGCAGTTTATGAAGGATATTTAGGAAGTAAATCAACAATAACTATTTTAGGCAACTATTCAAACGGATTTACCAGACTGCCCGGTCCATTAACATGGGATCAATTCGCCGCCAATCCTTTCCAGGCAGACCCGCTTGCATCTTCCTTGGATTACAGACGCATAACTCAAAAAGGGAGAGCCGGTGTCAGATATAAAATTACCTGGGGAGATGAGGATTACAATGAATTAAGTTTAACTGGATATGGAAGCATTAAAGAGCTTCAAAAAACTGATAATCAATTTTATACTTATCTTACAAGATATTCGCTCGGTTCATTAATTAAATATATTAATAGAACAAAATTATTTAATCGAAAAAATGTTCTAACTGCCGGAATGGATTATGCTTATCAAACAGGACCGATAAATGATTTTGATAATGTTTACGGAGACCAGGGAATCTCGGTTCAAAATGAATATAACGAAAGCTTAAGTAACGTTGGATTTTATTTCCTTAATCACTTTAATATTTCTCCGGAAAAACTGGATTTGTTTTTATCCGGTAGATTAGACAGAGACATTTTTTACAGAAACATTTATATTCCTTATGGATATACAGATACATCAAGAGTATTTCAATTCTTCACTCCAAAAGTCGGGTTGAATTATAAACTTACTCCGTCAATTGCAGTTTATACGAATTACGGTTTGAGTTATGATATTCCGGCACTAACTGAAATTGCAAATACTCCTTTAACTTCAAATATTAAGTATTCAATAAACCCGATTTGAATCGACAAAAATCATATAATTTTGAGCTTGGTATAAAAGGTAACTTAGTAAACAGAGAATCCGAATTTATGAGGAAATTATTTTTTGAAGCTACATTTTTTAATTATAAAATTGAATGATGAAATTGTCCCGTTCATAATAAATCAGACTGTTTATTACAGAAATGCTGCAAAAACAAATAGAATGGGAGTTGAGATTGGTGTTAAAAGCGAACCGTTTGAGGAAATTGAATTAACCATAAATTATACATATACTCATTTTAAATATGATAATTATCCCGCTACAATTTATACTCCAACAGGTAATGTGCAGGAGAACTATTCCGGAAATAAAGTTCCATCAGTTCCAACTCATATAGTTAATTTTATATTAAATTATGAGTACGAAATTTCCGATAAAGTTTCCGGACTTTTACAATGGGACTGCGATCTAGATATCAAAAATGTATGTTAATGATCAAAATTCTGCAACAGCTCCGGGATATTTTTACGGAAATGTAATGGCGGGTATTAATTTTTCATTTGATGAATACAGTGTTATTGCGTATTTAGGGTCAAACAATATTTTTGATAAAAGATATGTCGGCTTTATTAATACTAATGATTTTTACGGTAAATATTATGAAACCGGAGAACCGCGTAACTTTTTTGCAGGGTTAAATATTAGTTATCATTTATAAAATAAACATAATATGAAATTTAAATTTTATTATTTATTTGCATTAATATTCTTTACCAACATAGCTTTTTCGCAAAGTAAAGTTGAAGGAAACAATTTTTTAATTTATCCAAGTTCGGTTACACAAACCGAACCAGTTGTAGCTGTTAGTCCGGTCGATCCAAATATTTTATTTGTTAGTGCTAGTTACAATTAATACAAATAACGGTTTTAAAAGTGAAGGAGTTTATGTATCCACAGATGGAGGATATACATGGACAGGATCGGATACTTGCACATGGCGCACAATTTATAAATCATGGCGGAGATCCAGGCGTTGCAATAGGTCAAAACGGAAGATTAATTTTAAATCATATCGGATCGATATTTCCCGGTGTATACAGTCATTATTCAGATGATATGGGACAGACCTGGTCGAACGCATTTACAATTACATCCCAACAGCCTGAGGATAAAGGAACTACAACAATTGATAATCAATCCGGAAGCCCTTATTATGGAAGAGCTTATACTTCCTGGGTAAATTATCTTGCGCCTTTTCCGGTTTTAGTTTCTTATTCTTCAGATAATGGACAAACTTGGATTTCACCCAAGACAATTAATGGTACACCGCCTACTAGGTCATCCGGAGGTTCAATTAAAACTGGTATTGATGGAAAAGTATATGTTACATGGGCAGGGATGACTGCAAGTGCACCATTTAAAGAAGACTATGCAGGTTTTGCTTATTCAACCGACGGCGGTACTAATTGGAATGTAAATCAGAATATCTTTGATATAAACGGAATAACCGGCACATTACCTCAGAAAAATAATATAAGGGTAAATAGTCTTCCGCAAATTGAGGTTGATAAAAGCAACGGTCCAAGAAAAAATTGGCTTTATATTGTTACAACAGATACAAACCTTGCTCCTGCCGGTCATGACCCTGATATTATCTTACATCGTTCCACAGATGGAGGAACAACCTGGTCTTCAGGTATAAGAGTTAATCAAGATCCGTTAAATGATGGAAAGATTCAATATTTTCCTGCAATGGATATTGATGAAGGAGGCGGTGTAAATATTATTTTTTATGATGATCGGTATACTACTTCCGATTCTGCCGAAGTTATGCTGGCAAGATCGAATGACGGCGGTAATACTTGGAATGAATCTTTGGTAAGCGATCATCGATTTCAGCCTAAACCAATTTTTGGAGGTTCTTCAAATTATCAGGGTGATAGGATTTCATTAATTTCCATCGGAAGTAAACTTCATGCTTTTTGGATGGATGATTATTCCGGAACATATCAAATCTGGTCGCAAATAATGGATATAAATATCAGCGATGTAGCTGATGAAAATAGTGTAATAAATAATTTTAAATTGTTTCAAAATTATCCAAATCCATTTAACCCTAGTACAGAGATAGAATTTCGAATTAATAAAACCAGTTTTGTTTCTTTAAAAGTTTATGATCTTTTAGGAAATGAAGTATCCACTTTAGTAAATGAAACAAAAAGTCCCGGAAGTTATAAAGTTAATTTTAACAGCAGCAATTCAAACGGGAAAAATATTTCTTCAGGAATTTATTTTTATCAGATAAAAGCCGGCGGCTATACTCAAACCAGAAAAATGATTTTATTAAAGTAAAAATTCATTTATAGTTTTTGAAATCAAAATCCGGCTTAATTTAATAGATAATAAATATTTTTTATAAAATTAACCAAAATCCTCCGATTGCAATTGCTACAGTACTAAATCCTATTAATAATGCACGATAAAAATTAAAACCCATTTTCGAAAATTTAACTGATAAGGAGCCGACAGAAACAGAAAAAATTATCATCGCTGCAATAGTTCCTATTCCAAACATTATTAAATAGACAATAGCCTCAATTCTAGTTGGTAAAGCTAAAGCTGGAAGTATTCCCAGGAAATGAGAACTTCCGGCTAAACCATGAATTATTCCAACACCGAAAGCTGCATGAGTGTGTACATGAGCTGCAGGTTTTTCGTGATCAACAGATGGCTTATGTGAATGAATGTGTACATGAGTTTCACCTTCATGTTTATGTTCATGAGTGTGAATATGTTTTGAAAATACTTTTCTCAATCCCCATATTCCAATACCTATTAAAACAACTCCTACTAATCTTTCGCTGTAAGAAGAAATCAAATCAACCGGAATTATTTCTCTAAAAATTAGAGCAAAAATACCAATTACAATTACACCTCCAGTATGTCCCAATCCCCATCGAAATCCAATTTGCCATGTAGATTTTTTACTTTCTATGGATAAAGGAGCAATAGCTGCAAGATGATCCGGTCCGGTAATTACATGTACAATTCCTGCTGCTAATCCGGTTAATGCTATGAGCATATATTTTTTCCCTTTTCTAAAATGGACCAGAAAGTTTATAATACACTTGTAAGTTATTACTGCGAAAGAATATTCAACTATTCGATTAAATG
Organism: uncultured Ignavibacteria bacterium; assembly: GCA_963713505.1. Classification (GTDB taxonomy): domain Bacteria; phylum Bacteroidota; class Ignavibacteria; order Ignavibacteriales; family Ignavibacteriaceae; genus CAVQMC01. The sequence continues at coordinate 165,475 of CAVQMC010000021.1, forward strand.
AAATTTATCGTTTTCACTTCGTTGTTTGCAATCATTTAAAGTAAATTGAATTAATTTAAACATCAAAAACTATTAATAAATTAAATTTTTTTTAACATTAAATTTAAATAAAAGGCTTAATAAAACTATTTTATTTAGAAATTGATTAGCTGGCGAAAAATTATTTGCTAATAGTAATTAATTGTTAGTAGATATAGTCTAGAACCACTAATTTTAATTTAATCCAAAATGACATTACAATGCTATTTACAAAGCTTCAATAAAATAGCATTTTTAACCAAGTTTTTTGAAGTATTATAATTGGAAATAAAAATTGTTAGGAGCAATAGCGGGGGAAATAATATCCTCCGGATATAATTTTAGTAACGAAAGAAAATATGATTTTAAGCTGTTTCCTAATAATACAAAATGCGGTTATGTAACCATATTTTCGATTGCGTTAGCAGATTCTTTGATGAATAATACTTCCTTCGAAACAAAGTTTTTGGATTATTCCCAGCTCTACCCTTCTGGAAACTTTGGGGGGGTTTTCAGCGGGAGGGCTGGATCTGATTTAGCCCATTTTACAATTCCATCAATCAAAACTCCCTTGGTCATATCTCCTATAAGCTGGTTTTGTGAATCTTTAGAAGAATCATTGAATAAAACAGAAGAATATGTAAGTTTGTTTGAACATACAGAAGCTGATTTAAAAGGTGCTAAAGTTATCTCTTCAATTATTTATCTGGCTAAAAACGGTGCCGATAAAAATTTAATTGAGGAATTTGTGGAAAATTATTTCGGATATATTTTAAGCGAAAATCATCTAGTAAAAACAAGTTCGCAAGATAGAGAATTCGATCCTTTAATTACTAAAACTTTAAATATGTTTTTAGAATCGGAAAGTTTTGAAGATTGTATTAGAAAAGCTGTTTTAATTGATAATGATTCTTCTATTACAATTGCGGCAGCCTCAATTGCAGAAGCATTTTATTCAAGAATTCCCCAAAATTTTAAAAATATTTTACTTTCTAAATTAGATCAAAATCTGCAGCAAGTTCTGCTTAAGTTTATTAGAAACTACTGTTTTATCTAAAATTCTCACTTTTGTAATCTATTCTAAAAATAAATCCTTTAAAAATGCACATTTTAATACCGGATTAGAATATTCTTGTTTATTTTCCGATTATAATGTCTTATATTATTTGCACCTCTGCTAAAGACTATAAAAAAAATGGAAATTATATGAGAGAAGAAGTACAAAAAAATGAAGTTAATCCCTTAGTAAAGGGAAGAAAAGGTAATATAAAAATCTTTGTGATAGTACTTATTTTAGCATTAATAGTTCTTTTCTTTGCATTAAAATCTTTTGGTTGATCAATATTTAGATTTTCTCATTGAGTTTTGTTTTTAATTGAAAATATTATAGTTAATAAATTTGCGTTCGAATTACTTATTGTATTAATTTTATTTTGCTTATTAATTCAATAATTAGTTTTGCAGTTAAACCCCAAATTACTTCTCCATTATATTTGTAAACAAAAACATTTTGATGTCTGACATTCCATGGTTTGGTGTATTTTTCCGGCAGCTTTAAAGTTTTAGCCGGCAATAATTCAATCTGTTCTCCATTTTCTTCTTTATACGGTACAACCTGCAGAATTGGCTTAAAAATTTCAGGTTCGTTATTCATGAAAAAAGATAAAGGAACAATAAAAATTTTTTCAACTTCATTTTTATCTATATTTAAGTTTTCAATATTGTCAATATTTAGTTTAGCGATTATTGAATCAATTGTTATTCCTATAGGCCCAACTAAAGTATCCATACAACCGATGATTTCAATTTGGGATAATTTTATTCCCAGTTCTTCCTCAGTTTCTCTAACTGCCGTTTCTTCAAATGAATCATCCAGAAGAGGATCAAATTCTCCGCCCGGAAAACAAACCTCGCCGCCTTGTCTTATATCTAACGCTCTTTTTTCAAATAAAAGATGAAATTCATTATCAATTTCAATCAGTGGTATTAAAACAGCTGAATTAAAATATTCTTTTCTGCCGAGAATACCAGGAATTTCAGGTAATACATCTTTTAATTTTTTCAAGTCATCTTTGTTCATTAATTCGTCCAATTTTAATTATGAATATATTAAAACTTATAAATTACTATGTGATAACGAACTAAAACATTTTCAAATAAATTATTTAATAAGTTTAAATATTAAAAAAGCCGGTCTAGTAAATAAGCCGGCTTGTTAATTAAAAATTCAAAATTCAAAATTAAAATTATTTCGTTAATATCATCTTCTTAACAGAAGCAAAATTCTTTCCGTCTTTTCCAATCGCTTCCAATCTGTAAATGTAAATTCCACTTGGTAGATTTTCTGCATTAAAGTTAATGCTGTGAGATCCTGCTTGTAAATTATTATTGATTAACTCTTCAACTTCTCTGCCTAAAATATCAAACACTTTTAAGTTTACTTTAGAGTCTGATGTTAAACTGAAGTTTATTTTTGTAGAAGGATTAAACGGATTCGGATAATTTTGTTCTAAACTGTAAACAGCAGGGGATTCAACATTTACATTTATTTCATTGGAATATTCAACCGATCCATCAAAATCAATTTGTTTTAATCTGTAAGTATAATTACCTGGTTTTACTTTTGAATCAGTAAAACTGTAATTATGATTATCGGTTGTTGTCCCATTTCCATTTATAAAAGATAAAACTTTATACTTTTCATTTATAGTTTTTCTTTGAACTACGAAACCTTTGTTGTTTTTTTCAGTTGCGGTTTGCCAACTCAAAAGAATTTTATCTTTATTTACAACTCCACTGAATGAATTAATCTCTACAGGTGTAACAGGAACCTCACTCATTATGTTATCAATAGCCCACCACCAATCCCAGCCAGGCTGCACAGTTCTGAATCTTAATAAAAATTTATGACCCGAAACTATATTTGAAAAATTCAAAAATACATGTTGATCTCGAGCATCCTCACCTATATAACTAAGTACTGGCTGCCAGGTTGAACCGCTGTCGATACTTACTTCAACATATGCCTCATCTTCAGGTGAATTAGTCTTCCAATCTTCATCGAATTCTAAATAATAAGTTGAATATTGAGTTGCATCCAATAAAAAATTATATGTCGCAGTGGACATAGTTATAGTCCCGGAACCACAAAAATCTGCATCCGCTGCCATTACAAAGCCTGAAGCACCTGTACTTCCCATCATATATTCGCTTGCATCATGTGAACAATCCCATACACAAGTACCTCCGTCATTTGTTATTGTCCAATTACCGCAGCCTGATTCAAAATCTTCAGAAATAACAATGGTTGTTAAAAGTTCTCTTCCAGTAGTAAAATACCATGTAGGAGACACTGAGCTGCAAGTATCTCCTATCTCTACAATTTTCCAATAATATGGTGTTTCATAATCTAAAGGCAAATAACTTGAATCTATTGTCCATGATGTTGCAAGTGTGTCTGATTGTACTAAGGTCATATTTCCTGGATTGGTTCCAAAGTATACTTCATTTGATATTGATCCGGTACCATTTTCCCAGGTCAATTGACTTAAATTAATCGAAATGCTATTCGCACCGTTTGAAGGAAACGGATTTGCAGCGCTTTCTACCAAACAATTTTCGCAGTTCCCATCAATAGCAAAAGCAGTAATTTCTTTGTCCGGAAATGTCTTTAACAATGTTGCATAGCCAGTGTTAATATTTACATTTCTAAGCTCAGCTTGATTTGTAACGCTGTTAAACGCAGCTAAATACATTTTATTTGAAGCAAAATCAAAATCCGCGTCTTGGGTATATTTCGGATAAAATCCTAAAGGTCCTATTATAGTTCCTTCAGCAGTAGAATCATTTATTAAAATTAAATTTGTGTAATAAGAGTCTATGCCATAAATCTTACCTTCGCAATTTACAGCGATTGTAATCAAAGCAGCACAATTTGTAACCGTATCAATTAATGTTGATACACCTGTTTGGATATTTAATTTGTATAATTCAGATATTGTTAAATCAGTTGTACTTAAATACATTGTACTGTTTGGAGGTGAATAACCAATTGAGCTAATATTTTGATTAGGGTCTATACCTGATATGTTAGTTATAACTGTAGATGTTCCGGTATATTTATCAATAGTAATTAATTGCATGTTAGGATAATTATATTGAGTTGCATATAAATTTCCATTAATATCAAAGTCTGCTCCAACAATTGTATTTCCTATATTAGAATTTATAATATTAAATGGTATTCCTGTTGGAACGGGGACTGTAAAGTATTGATTTACATTTAAAGGACTAAAATTAAAAGCAATACCATATGCAGTTGCAAAATCATCTAGCTGAATTATATCTCGTTTTTCTTTTGTTTTATGCTTTAAATGGTTTGCAGGTGCTAACCCAATTGAGGGAGTTATTTGAGCAAATGTATGATTTGAAATTGAAAAAAATAAAAATACAATAAAAAGAGAAATAGATAAACAGTAAAACTTTTTCATCTTTATCCCCATCTAGTTACAGATAAATAATTTATATTTTTAAGTATTCCGGATAGATAATAATACTCATCCCATTACTAGAACTTAATTAATCAAGATTAAGCAATTTTTTCATATAATGCAATAAGTTTTTAATATATATATATAAAGGAAAGAAGTTTTACGAACCTATGCATTTTAAAATAAAAAAGCCTCCGCAAATTGCAGAGGCTTTTTAAATAAATTTATAGAATTATTTTGTTCTTACGAATTCAATCCTTCTATTTTTTAGTCTTCCTTCCGGAGTATTATTTGGAGCAATAGGATTATCCGGTCCATAACCTTCTGCTGTAACTTTAGTTGGATCAACTCCATGATTTACAAGCCAGTTTCTAACCGATTCTGCTCTTCTCTTAGAAAGTTTTAAGTTATACTTTCTGCTTCCGGTATTATCAGTATATCCTCTAATTTCAACCGTAATATCCGGATGAGCTTTTAATGTTCTTAACGCTTTTTGTAAAGTTGTTTCAGATTCAGGAGTAATTACAGCAGAGTTAACTGCGAAATTAATACCTTCCAGAACTATGGGAACATTAACTTTTACAACATCATCTGAAGGATCAAGCGGATCGGAACCTCTAGCGACTTCTTTACCGTCATCAACACCTCCGCCGTCTGTATCAGCTTTAAGCGGATCAGTACCGTATTTAAGAACTTCTTCACCATCTTTAAGGCCGTCACCATCCGTATCGGCATTTAACGGATCTGTATGATATTTATTAACTTCATCACCGTCGCTTAAACCGTCTCCGTCTGAATCAGCTTTAAGCGGATCGGTATGATATTTCATTACTTCATCGCCGTCACTTAATCCGTCATTATCGGTATCAGCTTTTGTCGGATCGGTTTTATATTTCATAACTTCGTCACCATCCGTCAAACCATCACCGTCAGTATCAGCTTTATTTGGATTTGTTTTGTAAATATTTACTTCATCACCATCATTTAGACCGTCACCATCCGTATCGGCTTTAAGCGGATTAGTCATATATTTATTAACTTCATCGCCATCTTTCAAACCATCGCCATCTGTGTCAGGATTGTTAGGATCAGTTCCTAATTCAATTTCTTCGCTTTTTGTCAAGCCGTCATGGTCGTTATCTGAATTACCGGCACCGGAAACAAATGTTAATCCTACACCTGCAGTATAATATGCATCGTAGGCTTTTCCATCGCGATAATAATTTAAATTATCTGTAAAAGAATAATTTGCACCGCCGCTTATATCAAGTAAGACATCAGAACCTAAATTAAATTCAAATCCAATTCCTACAGGAACAACCCCACTCCAGCCATTTTTATCAACTGAATATGGTGATTTGGTAGGAGGCGGATATGTATTATTATAATATAAAGCTCCGATACCTGCATATAGATAAGGGTTCCATGCTTTAGATTCAAACGGACTAAGGATAAACCTATAATCTATAGGGAAGATAATTGTTTTATAATAATCCGGGAAAAAATCCAGTCCTGCATATTGACCGTAACCAATTCCAAATTCGCCTTCAAGTGCACTGCTGTATTCATATCGCATAAAAAGTCTAGCTAAAAAAGCTCCTTTTAATCCGTGATCATAGTTAAATTCATTTGCAGGCATTAACCCATCAAAATGAAAGCCAAGCTTAAGCTTATAATCATTATACTGGGCTTTTATTGGTGTTGAAGTAAAAATCAACAGCAATAATAAAAAAGATATTTTGTAGAATTTTTTTATTATCATTTTATCCTCTTATTGTTATATAAAATTGAAATTAAATTTTTAAAACCACTATAAATATAGAATTAAGTTAAGATAAGGACACATTTATTCAGCGAAGAGAGTATGGTATAAATCCTTTGTTTAAGGAAAAAAAGAATTGTTCCCTTGATTAAGGTTTGCGCCCTTTTAACCTTCAAATCAATATCTCAAAAAAATGGGTATAATTGTATTGGTTAAATATCACTTATGAAGAGTAATTATGCAAGTGTTTGTTAAAAAAATTGTTATTAATATCAAGTAAATAATTTTTTGGAAATAAGTATTTGTTTTTAACAAATATTGAATTATCAAGAATCTCTTAAGATTTGCTCATCTTTTAGAGGGAAATTAAAATAATAAAAATCTATCATCCTGCTTTTCTATTCTATCTTTAGTTAAAAAATATTTATCCAATTCTGCTTTAGAATTTGGATTTTTAAAGTAGGGGATAAATAATTCATCTTCAAATAAATATTTAGGCAGCCGGATTTTTTTGTGGGAAACTAAGTATGCCATATCAAGCATAACTTTTCTTGTTTGGCCGTTTGATTCTTTTTGTAAATAAACCGGAGACATATTTAAGAATTATTAATTGTTTTAAATTTTTTATTCAGCTTAGAGTCTTATCTGAAACATCCGTTCAATGAAACTACCATAAATATAACTAAGGAAACAAAAAATACGGTTAAAACTACTGCACTAGTGAAATTGAATTTCTTCATATTAATATTATTATTTAATTAAAGTTAATTTAAATTAATACTTCAAATACAGTTTATCAATCAACAGAATAAAATTAAAAAATAAACTCACAATATCTATTTATTTACAACACATCGAATAATTTAAAAAATTAAAAGCCATTCAATAAAGAATGGCTATTAGTGGGCGCTAATGGATTCGAACCAATGACCCCCTGCTTGTAAGGCAGGTGCTCTGAACCAGCTGAGCTAAGCGCCCTGATAATCAAAATTTAGAATACAAATATTAGTAAAATTTACAAATAATCCAAAAATTTCTTTTGAGAACTAGCAAAAGAGTTCTTTCGGAAGAATGCTATTGGCAGAACCCGTGGCATCCAGCTTGAATAATATTTACCTACTTAAGTCACTATAAACAAATAATTTATAATAATATAAGCAATAAATAAAGTTAAATTTGTTAAATCTTCCTTTCTACCTTTAGATCTTAAAAATAATAGAAAATATCTTTTTCTGAACTTAAAATACTAATTTTAACTTTGGTATAATATTTACTAGGAATAAAGTTTAATTCAAAATTATTCTAATAGACTATTGGAAATAATTTATTCTTCAAAAAAATAAAGAAATAAATACTATTTTTATGAAGAAGGAGTAACAAACAACAATAATAAATCGATTACCTTGGTCTTTAAGAATCACCATGAGGTGAATCCCAAATGGATGAAATTTTCAATAATTTTTAACAATCTTTTTTAATATGAAAAAACTACTAATAGCTTCAGCAATATTAATAATTATTCTTGTTTATATTTTTTATCCCGAAAAAGTAATCACATACCCTCCGGGAGAGACTGCACCTTCTCCTCCAAAGCAAACGAATCTAGTTAATATAAAGACATGGATTGAAGGAGAATATACGGTTGAAGCACTTGCGGAATATGATATCAAGGCAAGAGTTTTAAGTCGAGATAATTATTCCATCGGAAAAGAAAGTGAAATATCTCCTTTTGATTTAGCTCTTGGATGGGGTCCAATGTCAGACCAGAGCATAATTGATAAATTTGATATTTCTCAGAGTAATAGATGGTATCATTGGTACTCTAGTAACTTGCCGATTCCGAGAAAAGAGGTAATATTAAACAGTGCTAATACACATATTATCCCTAAAGATGAAGAACTTGAAGACATGTTTGATAAAGTATATAAAGGAAGTTTGATTGAAATGAAAGGCTATTTAGTGAAGTTAACTACTGCAAAAGGCTGGCGATGGAAAAGTTCCCTTAGGAGAGACGATTCAGGCGGAGGTTCATGCGAATTGTTTTGGGTAGAAGATTTAAAAATATTTGATAAGTAGTTATTATATATATTTATTTATTTTAATTATAATTAAAGAAACTAAAATATATTGAAGTCGAGCGAGCGACGGGGTTCGAACCCGCGACATCCAGCTTGGGAAGCTGACACTCTACCAACTGAGTTACGCTCGCAATTTTCAATAAAATTTTTAAGAACAATTAAAAATTACTTAAGCTTCTTTTTATTTTCAATATTTAAATGCGTTTTCTACTAATTCTTTTTGCTGCTGTGTTGAGATTTTTGAACTTCCAACCGCCGGACTCGCACTTTCAGGTCTGCCGGAATACATTAATTTTTGATCTTTTGCCAAATCTTCAGTTAGTCTTGGTAAAAGAAAATTCCACGCTCCCATGTTTTTAGGTTCTTCCTGAACCCAAACAACTTTTTTAGCATTTTTATAGGATTTCAGCAGTTTTACTACTTGATCTGATTTATATGGATAATACTGTTCAACTCTTGCTATTGCTGTATCTTTAATATTATTTTTTCCTCTATATTTCTGTAAATCATAAAAAACTTTACCGCTTGTTAAAATAATTCTCTTTACATCGTCTTTATTCTCAATGCTTTTATCATCAATAATTTCCTGGAATTTTCCATTTATAAATTCCACTTTTGATGATTTTGCATCCGGATTTCTTAAAAGACTTTTCGGTGTCATTATAACCAATGGTTTTCTAACAGCATTTTTTATTTGTCTTCTTAGTAAATGAAAATATTGCGCAGGAGTTGTAGGATTACAAACCTGAATATTTTCTTCGGCACAGAGTATTAAAAATCTTTCCAGTCTCGCACTAGAGTGCTCCGGTCCTTGTCCTTCATATCCATGCGGAAGTAAAAGTACGACACTGTTCGGAAGCTGCCATTTTTCAAATGAAGCAACAATAAAATTATCAATTATAATTTGAGCGCCATTGGAAAAATCACCGAATTGTGCTTCCCACATAACCAAAGCTAAAGGATCAGAAGTTGAATAACCATATTCAAATCCGAGAACCGCTGCTTCGGAGAGTAAACTATCTAAAGCTTCAAGTCTAGCTTGCTTTTCTTTTAAATGGTTTAATGGTGTATATTCTTTCCCGGTTTTAATATCAGCTAAAGCTAAATGTCTTTGACTAAATGTTCCGCGCACGGAATCCTGTCCGCTTAATCTAACCGGAGTTCCTTCTAACAATAAACTGCCGAAACTTAAAGATTCTGCAAAAGCCCAATCGACTTCAATATCTTTCTCGATTAATTCTTTTCTTTTTCCTAAAGATTTTTTCAATTTAGGATGAATTGCAAAATCTTCCGGTAATGATGTTAATCCTTCAATAACAATTGTTAATGTTTCTTCGGAAATTCCGGTATCTTCAACCGGTTCAACCGATTCCATTTTTTCTTTTGAAACTGCCAGGAGTACATCTGTATCAAATGTAATGCTTTTTCTTCTAATTTTGTCAAATGCATTCACTTAGTACATTAATTATTTCATCATTCATCTTTTCAATTTCATCGGAAGTAAGTGCTTTTTCTTTTAACAAACTTTGAGAATAAATCTCTTTTACGGAAGGATGATTTTTAATTTTTTCATATAATAATGGCTGAGTAAATCCCGGTTCATCGCCTTCATTGTGTCCGTGTCTTCTGTAACCGAATAAATCAATTACAACATCTTTTTTAAAAATTTGTCTGAATTCAAATGCAAATTTTGCAACCCACAAAGCTGCTTCCGGATCATCGCCGTTAACATGAAATATTGGAGCTTGAATCATTTTTGCAACATCGGTTGCATAAACAGATGATCTTGCATCTTCCGGTGTTGTTGTAAATCCAATTTGATTATTAATAATTATGTGAACTGTTCCGCCGGTTCTGTAGCCGCTTAACTGAGATAAATTCAAAGTTTCTGCAACAATTCCCTGTCCGGCAAAAGCAGCATCACCATGAATTAAAAGCGACATTACTTTTCTATGCTGCTTGTCGTCTCCGAGTCTTGTCTGTTTTGCTCTTACAATTCCTTCAACAACAGGATTAACCCATTCAAGATGACTTGGATTTGATGCAACAGAAACAGAAATATTTTTGCCGTTTCTTGTTTTATATTTTCCGGTAGCACCAAGGTGATATTTTACATCGCCCGAACCTTCAATTGAATTAGGATCAGGGATATCTTCAAACTCAGAAAAAATTGAATCGTATGGTTTACCGATTATATTTGCCAAAACATTTAATCTTCCTCGGTGAGCCATTCCTAAAACAACTTCCTGAATTCCATTATCGCTGGCATCATTTAAAATCATATCTAAAACAGGAATTAATGTTTCGGATCCTTCCAATGAAAATCTTTTATGACCGATAAATCTGTTATGAATAAAATGCTCAAATGATTCTGCAATTATTAATTTATCCAAAATTGTTTTTTTAGAATCCAGATCGAAATTAGGAATGTTTTTAACCGGCTCCATTTTATTCTGAATCCAGATTTTTTCCGCAGGATTTTGAATATGCATATATTCAGCACCGATCTTTTCGCAGTAAGTTTTCTGCAGAATTTCTAATATTTGTCTTAATGTTGCGGTTTTTAATCCGCTAAAACCACCTGTGATAAAGTATCTATCAAGATCCCACAAAGTTAATCCGAAAGTTGCAGGATCAAGTTCCGGATGATAAGGAGTTTGAAATCCTAATGGATCTAGATTTGCAATTAAATGTCCGCGAACTCTGTATAAATTAATTAATTGGAGAACTTTTGCCTGCTTTTCAATTTCTTCTGTGTTGGAAGCGCTGTCAAATATTCCGGGCTGATAATCAGTTTCCCAGCTTAAAGGTTTCATCGGAATGCTGAGACTTTCAAAAATCTCTTCATAAAAATTATCTTTACCGAGAAGAAGTTCCTGAATTTCTTTTAAGAACAAACCTGACTCAGCACCTTGAATAATTCTGTGATCATAAGTGCTTGTTACAGTCATTACTTTGGAAATTCCTAATGTAGAAATTGTTGAAGGCGACATTGCCTGATATTCAGGAGAATATTGAATTGCTCCGGTTGCAACAATAGTTCCTTGTCCAACCATTAATCTCGGGACAGATGCTGCTGTTCCGATGGTTCCCGGGTTTGTTAAAGTTATTGTTGTTCCTAAAAACTCGGAAGGATCAATTTGTCCTTTTCTTGATCTGTTTACTAAATCTTCATAAGCTTCCCAGAATTCATGAAAGTTTTTAGAATTTGCATTTTTAATATTCGGTACAATTAAAGAATGTGAACCGTCTTTTCTTTCCAGATCGATTGCCAATCCAAGATTTACATTTTTCCGTTTTATAATTACATTTTTATTATTTACTACTGAAAAAGCATTATTCATTGCTGGAATAGAAGATACAGCTTTCAAAATTGCCCAGCTTATTAAATGTGTAAAAGATACTTTCCCTCTGTTTTTCTTTTTTAAATAATGATTAATTATTTTTCTATTTTCTTCCAGAAGTTTTACGGGAACTGATCTTTGAGATGTAGCAACCGGAATTGAAAGACTGTTAATCATATTTTCCAAAATTCTTTCAGAACTTCCGGCAATTATTTGTGTTTCGTCTTCTTCATTTGGTTCCGGCATTTTAATATTTTTGAAGCCAGACATTAAGTTTGCAGTTTGCTGATTATTGGTTTTCCCGTTGGTTTTATTGTCGCCTGTTACTTTACCAAAAAACTTTTGCCATTGTTCGGGAAGCGAGGAAGGATTTTCTAAAAATTGTCTATGTAAATATTCAACGAACCAGGTGTTCGCTCCAAATTTTTCAAGTTCTTCTTTTTGTTCTTTTGTTAACTCAAGAGTTTTCATTTTAAAACGATTTTGTTATTATTTTTTAAAGACCGCTAAGTTAGAAAAGATAATATTCATTTTCATAATAATTAGATCAATATCAATAATTGATAATCCGAAATTATTTAATTTTATCTTTGTAACTTACTGCAAAATTCATAATTGATGACTACTCGATAATAAGCAAAAATTTAATTAAAAGCAGTGATTAAGTTCGATTTTCAAAGCCTGAATAAACTAAGAAAGGAGTATTTCTTGAAAGAGTTAACAGAACCTGAGGTGAATTCCAATCCATTTGATCAATTTAAAATTTGGTTTGAAGAAGTCTTAAAATCAGATTTGAAAGAACCAAATGCTATGATAGTTGCAACATCAACAAAAGATGGAATTCCATCCGTTAGAACTGTTCTTTTAAAAGAGTTTGATGAATCGGGTTTTGTGTTTTATACTAATTATGAAAGCGAAAAAGGAAAAGAACTACTAGAAAATCCAAATGCTGCTCTACTTTTTTACTGGGGATTTTTAGAAAGACAAATCAGAATAACCGGAAAAGTAGAAAAAGTAAGCAGGGAAAAATCTGCTGAATATTTTCATTCACGACCAAGGGAAAGTCAAATTGGAGCATGGGCTTCAAATCAAAGCCAAATTATTAAAGACAGGGAATATTTACAAAATAAATTCAATGAGTTTAATTCTAAATTTAAAGATAAAGAAATCCCTCTTCCGGATTATTGGGGAGGATTTAAAGTTGTTCCGGAAAAATTTGAATTCTGGCAGGGAAGGGAAAGCCGTCTGCATGATAGAATTTGTTATCTAAAAGAAAATAATACTTGGAAAATTGTCAGACTGGCTCCTTAATTATTATAAATTTAATCTTGCTTTCATTGAAGGCGAACCCATAATAATTGTTCTTGTTAAAATTGCAAAAATTATTATCAATCCTCCAATTACTGCCGTAAAAGCCGGAACCTCACCATAACCGATAAAAACCCAAACCGGATTCAAAACAGGTTCAATCAATGAAAGTAATGAAGCTTCAATTGCAAATACTCTTCTTAAACCTTGGCTGAAAAAGATGTAAGCGATTGCAATCTGAAAAACTCCTAAAAAGGAAACCATCCATAAATTTGAAAATGATAATTCTTTAATTTCCAAAGCAAAAGGAATACAGATTAAAGCAACAATAATATTTCCATAAAAAATTGAACTGAATTGATATTCGTGTTTATTTTTTTTCATACCTAAAAAGAAAGCGGCAAAGAAAACCCCTGCTAATAAAGCATAAATATTTCCTTCAAAATGCTCCGGAGTGATTTTACCAATGAAAAACAAAATCATTCCTAAAACGCAAACTAAAACTGTTATAACATTAATTTTGTTATAACTTGTCTTTGTTAAAATAGGTTCGAAAATAAGAACATAAATCGGTGCAGTAGATTGAAGAAAAATTGCATTAGCGGCTGTAGTTGTTTTTGTTGCCAGAACGAAAAAGATTAAAACTGCGGCATAAAATAAAGCATTAATAAAAGTGAAACCGTTTGCATAAAGAACATCTTTCCTAAAAGCAATAAAAAATACCAGTGCCGCAATTGCACATCTGAAAAATGAAATCTGCATTGCATCGAAAGTGACAAGTTTAATTAATAATCCGCCGGAACTCCACAATAATGCGGCAACAACAACTGCAAGTAAACCTTTTTGATGTTCGTCTATTTTCAACATACAGAATTATAAGACTTTATTAATGATATGTAAATTTAATAATTGTTAAATCATTTTTGCAAAATATCAATGAATTAAACCATTTTAATCTTTAAATTTAATTTGTGGATTTTCTTAAAGTTTGAAATTCAAATTTTAATCAACTTAAAACTTTACTTAATTAAAATTGAAATGTTTATGATGATTTTATCAAATAAAACTTAAAATATTTATAATTTGAAATACAAATACGATCCGCCTTTTTTAATCAAAAAAATATTTTCAAATTTTAATTGGAATACAATTAATAATAAAATTCTTTTAACTTTTGATGACGGACCAATCCCGGAAATTACTGAGTTAATTTTAGATTCTTTAAATAAATATGAAATTAAATCTCTCTTCTTTTGCGTTGGTGATAATATTAAAAAATATCCTGACTTAGCAAAAAAAATTCTCGATAATAATCATTTAATCGGAAATCACACTTTTCATCATAAAATTCTTACAAAATTAAAAGCAAAAAATATTCATGAAGAAATTGATTCATTTAATGAAATAATGAAAGATCAATTCAGTTATGAAGTGAAATATTTTCGTCCGCCGCATGGAAGGTTTAATTAAAATTATCAAAAATTATTCGAGATAAAAATTTATCAACTGTATTGTGGTCTTTACTGACTTACGATTACAAAAATGATCTAAATCTTGTTAAATTTGCAGTGAAAAATTATTTAAGAAAAGATTCTATCATCGTTTTACACGACAGCTTAAAATCAAAGGACATTATTTTAGATTCTATAAAATTTATTGCAGAAGAGGTAAATAATAAAAATTATGAATTTGGAAAGCCTGTTCGAATGTTTGAAATAATTTTTTTAATTGCTTTGTCAGGTTATTTCATTCAGTCGGTTATTTTTATAATCGGAATAAAAAAGAAATTTCCCAAAATAAAAGAGGAAGATTTTCCAAAAGCTTCTGTAATTGTTGCTGCCAGAAATGAAGAAGAAAATATTGTTAGATGTTTGGAATCATTAGATAAATTAATTTATCCGGAAAACAAACTTGAAATAATTATTGTTGATGATAATTCAACTGATAAAACAGGTGAATTAATTGATAATTTTATTTCCGGTAAAACGAGATTCAAAAAGATAGTTACCAAAAAAGAAATCGGCAGATTAAAAGGAAAAACAAATGCACTGGCAAATGCAATAGAAATTTCAACGGGTGATATAATTATAACAACCGATGCCGATTGTTCGGTGCATCCTAAATGGGCTTATACAACTGCATCATTTTATAAAGAAGATGTTGCAATTGTAAATGGTTTTACCTCTCAGATTTCAAATAATAATTTCAGCGGAATGCAGTCGATAGATTTTATTTATCTTTTAATTATTGCTGCCGGAACTGTAAATCTTGGTAAACCAATAAGCTGCATCGGTAATAATATGTCGTATAGAAAAAATGCCTATCTGGAAGTCGGCGGATATGAAAATCTGCCGTTCAGTGTTACGGAAGATTCTAATTTATTTTGGCAATTTCCAGGTTGAATAAATACAAAATTATTTATCCGCTTGAAAAAGATGCTTTGGTAACTTCAATTGCTTGTCCGGATGTTAAAACTTTATACAGACAAAAAAAACGCTGGGCAATCGGAGGAATAAATGTTCCGAAGCGCGGACATTTATTAATGGTTTTTGCTTTTGTTACAAATTTAATGATTTTACTGACTCCAGTATTTTTTTCGTCAATATGGATTTCATTCGTACTTTTAAAATTTTAATTGATTTTTTGCTTTTGTATCCGGTTCATAAATATTTGGAAATTGAAAAAGATCTGAAATATTTTTTCAGTTTTGAATTGTACTATATAATTTACGTTCTCGCTCTTCCTTTTATTATTTTATTCAGCAGAAAAGTAATCTGGAAGGAAAGAAAATATTAATGCTTCTGCTTTGTAATTATTATTTAACATACAGATGCAATGCATTTTGCGAATTTTGTCATTTCGGAAATCATGAAGATTTTAAAAATACTCCTTTTGCAAATCTTGATGACTTCAAAAATAATGTAAGACAGCTTGCGGATTTAGGAGTTAAGTTTATAGATCTTACCGGCGGCGAACCGCTTCTTCATAAAGAAATTCATTTGATGGCTAGAGTTTGCAAAAAATTTAAATATGCAGACAAGCATAACTACAAATGCTTTGCTTTATCCAAAGTTTGCCGATAAACTTGCCGGGAAAATAAATCTTTTACATTTTTCACTTGATTCACCTGATGAAGAAGAGCATAACAAAATCAGAAAAGTAAATTGCTATAATCATGTTTTTGAAAGCATAAAAATTGCAAAATCATTAGGTGAATTTCCGGATATATTATTTACAGTTACAAATGAAACTTATAAAAAGATTCCGAGAATGTATGAAATTGCACAGAAAAATGATTTAGTTCTGCTTGTAAATCCTGTTTTTTCATATTTCGGAAATCCGGGATTATCCGAAGAAGCAGTTGATTATATTGAAGAATTTACAGACGGAAAATTAAATATTTATATAAATAAAGGATTTTTGAAATTAAGAAAAGACGGCGGAAACAATATTCAAAATCCAAGCTGTAAAGCAGTTACAAGAGTAATTGTTATTTCTCCAAATAATGAAATAATTCTTCCTTGTTATCATTTTGGAAATGAAAATATTAAAATCGACAAACCGATAAAAGAAATTCGAGAATCGGAAAAAATTAAATATTATAAGAAAATGGAAGGAAGATTTGATTTTTGTCAGGGCTGCACGGTTAATTGTTATTTTGAACCATCCTTTGCTTTTCCCACAAATTTTTATTCTTTTGTAAGCTTAACTTCAAAATTTAAATACAGTTATAATAAATTAATTAAACAAAAAATTAAAAAATCATTTATGTCGAAATCGGAAATAAATTGATGCATAAAACAGCCCGCCTATTAATTTATATTATTTTCAGTTGTTATTTTTTCAAAATCTATTTATTCACAAACAAAAACAGAATGGTTCCCAAGCGGATTGAATATTCAGCCGTTTACTGCAAATTTTATCGAACCAAAAACCGGAGTTTCATATCTTCTCGGCAAAAAACATTTAAGACTCGATATCGGAACTTCGCACGATATTTATAAAATTGAAAAGGAAAATTCTACTTTGTCTTTCGGAGCGGATTTTTTCACTTTTACCAGATTAAGAAATAAACAGGAATTCCGTTTTCCTGTTGAAACCGTTGATTATTTATTTGGTTTGAATTCAGGTTACAAAATCAAATGTAAAAATATAGAATACGGATTTCGATTCCGGTTCAGTCATATAAGCGCCCATTTAGTTGATGGAAAATTTGATAATGATTTATACAAATGGGCCGATAACAGAAAACCAATTGTTTACAGCAGAGAATTTTTAGAGTTGTTTCCTTTTTATAAAATTAATGATTTAAGAGTTTACACAGGATTTACATATTTGATCCATACAATTCCAAAAACATTCGGACATTGGATTCTGCAAACCGGTTTTGATTATTATTTTAATTCATTAATTGCAAAAAATATTAGTCCATTTGCTGCTTATGATTTTAAACTTTCCAAGATTGAAAAATTTTCCGGTAATAATATTATTGAAGTCGGGATTAAATTCGGGAAATATGA
The DNA here is from genome assembly GCA_963713505.1 of uncultured Ignavibacteria bacterium. Taxonomy (GTDB): domain Bacteria; phylum Bacteroidota; class Ignavibacteria; order Ignavibacteriales; family Ignavibacteriaceae; genus CAVQMC01. Next base: position 182,995 of record CAVQMC010000021.1, read on the forward strand.
TTCAAGCGGATTTAGCATATTATTTTCATATTTTAGCGGTAAGAGTATTCACGGAGAATTCTACGATTTAAATGAAAATTATGCAGCCTTCGGAATAAATTTGGATTTATAATATGCCTGATGAAATCAATCAAGAATATATTGAATATGAAAGAATTAGAAAAAGAAGAAAGCAGAAAAATAATTATCTCCTTCATATCGGATTATTCTTAATTACATTTATTACAACTACAATAGCCGGAGCAGAATGGACTACCGGTATTGAAATGAGTCTGGATATTAATTACCTGCTTATTGGTATTCCTTATTCATTATCGATTTTATTTATAATTACCTGTCCATGAATTCGGTCATTATTTTGCAGCAAGATATCATAAAGTAGATACAACTTTGCCGTTATTATATTCCGTTTCCCAACAATTCCAGGACTTTTAAGTTTCGGTACAATGGGAGCGGTAATAAAAACGCGGGAACCTGTAATGTCCAGAAAAGCAATGTTTGATATTGGAGTTGCTGGGCCTTTAGCCGGATTTGTTGCTTGCTTAATTGTTTTAATTTATGGTTTTACACATGTTCCCGGAATAGAATATTTATTAAATATTCATCCGGATTATCTTTCACCGGATTATGGTAAAAACGGATTGGAATTGGTTTTCGGCAATACATCTGTTGTTTTCTTTTTTTAAATCAATATTTGTCGGATCTCATCAATTTTTTCCTCCAATGTCGGAAGTTTATCATTATCCTTATTTATGTGTCGGCTGGTTCGGGTTATTTATTACCTCGATGAATATGATTCCGGTTGGTCAATTAGATGGAGGACATATTAGTTACACAATGTTCGGCGGAAAAAATCATTATAAATTTGCTGTAATATCTTTCATAATATTAATTGTTTTAGGAGCTGCTAGGCTTTTTAGAGGAATATTTTAATTTGAGTACAAGTTTCGGCTGGCCGGGTTGGTTATTTTGGGCACTAATATTATTTTTCATAATTAAAATTAAACATCCTCCGATTCCCGACAATACGGAATTGGACAGCACACGGATGTTTTTAGGATATTTGAGTTATTTTATTTTGTTAATTTCTTTTTCTCCGACCCCTATAGCAATATTTGGGTTAAATTAATTGTATAATAATTTTTACCTTGAGCAATATTTCATATAAAAAGATATTGGTTTTATGAAAAAATATATTTTCTATCTTCTTCTCCCGCTTTTAATGTGGGGCTGTGAAAAAAAATACGACAATGTTGTTGAACCAAGTACAACTAAATTTCAAGTAAATTCAACTGCAAACTTCGATACTTTCGAATACAAAACTGAATGATTCAGTTGGCCACAATAACAATAGGATTTTCTTCTGTTGAAGGATTGAATGTTGTTTTTTGCAATATAGTTTCATCTGATGATTTAATTCTTAACAGTAGCCCATTATATTTATATGATAACGGTAATGCAAAAAATGGCGACCAGGTTGCCGGAGATAAAATATATTCGAATAAATTTCCATTAAGTGCATATTATCCGGACGGCAATTACCATATTATCTATTATACAAAAGATAATAATGATAAAACCGAACAAATTGCATTGCATGATTTTACTTATAGTAACGGTCAGAGTAATGCAGCGCCCGTCATTTCGAATTTAGTTGCTCCTGATACTGTAAACGTAACCAACCAAAGAGTCGTTATTTTTATGTCGGTGACGGCAGCAGACTCAAACGGATTAAATGATATTCAATCTGTCTTTTATAAAGTATATAAACCGGACAGTACTACAAGCGGAAGTGAAAATCAAATGTACGACGATGGAAATACACAAACACATGGAGATCTTACAGCAGGCGACGGTATTTATTCAACTTTAATTCAAGCTGATTCTACAAGTATTCCTGGAACTTACAGATTTGATTTTAATGCAAGGGATAGGGGACATAAACTCAGTAACACAATCAGTCACAATATTGTAATAGAAATTCTTTAATGAAAAAAACTTACTTAATTTTATTGTTAATAATATTGGGAATGAATATATCTTTCTCTCAAAATGTTCCTAATAATTTTTATTTACCAAGTGATCACAGAGCATTGAATAAATATACTGATGAAAATCCTTCCGGAAATAGTATTAGTGATATGATCACAATCGGAGATACTATTTGGGTTGGAACAGGAAATGGTCTTAGCGTTTCTTATGATAATGGGGAGAACTGGAAAAACTTTTATGCAACTGCAGTTTTCGGTGATCACAGTATATCTGCAATGTGTTATTATAAAGGAACAATGTGGGTTGCTACTGCAACTACAACTACAGATAACGGTCAGTCCTATCCGCAGGGAACAGGATTAAAATATACTACAGATGCAGGTAATACCTGGAATTCAATACCGCAGCCAACAGATTCACAAAGCGATACAATTATTACTTATGGAATAAATGAATTAAATGCGGTTCCGGTTACAACTACAATTCAAAATTTAACTTATGATATTGCTGTTACTAATGGAACTGTATGGACTGCAAGTTTTGCAGGAGGATTAAGAAAAAGTACCGATATGGGACAAACCTGGCAGAGAGTTGTATTGCCGCCTGATTATTTAAATTCAATAAAACCAACAGATAGTTTATACTTTTGTGTCTCTCCTGTTCCCGGAAATATTTGTTCTGAAGGATATCTGAATTATAGAGTTTTTTCACTTGCAAATGCCGGAGATTCAATTATTTATGTTGGTACTGCAGACGGAATAAATAAATCAACTGATGATGGTCAAAGCTGGACCAAGTTTAATCACCAAAACCAGGAATATCCAATTAGCGGAAATTTTGTTGTGGCTCTTTCTTATAATAACTCTAATAATTCATTATGGGCTGCAACATGGAGAGCAGAAGAAGCATCTGAATATTATGCTGTCAGCTGGACTACTGATCAAGGAGATACATGGCAGACAACTCTTAATAATCAACAAACACATAACTTTGGTTTTAAAAATAATGATGTAATTGCTGCCACTGATAATGGACCATTTAGGACAAATTTCGGATCATATAATACCTGGATTCTTCCCACATCCATTGTTGACAATACAACAAAAATTGAATTAACAACCAAAATATTTTATTCAGCAGGTTCTAGTAATAATTATGTCTGGATTGGATCAAATGACGGACTTGCAAGAATTAACGAGAGTTCCGGAAATACTTGGCAGGGAATTTGGAAAGTATTTTTTGCTTCACAAAAGCTAACATCAAAGTCTGAAACTCATGCTTTTCCCAATCCTTTTTCACCGAAACTTGATAGATTAAAAATAAAATATAGTACCGGCGGAAAAACTGCCAATGTAACTATTCGAATTTTTGATTTCGGAATGAACTATGTCAGAACTATAATTCAAAATGCTCAACGCGGTTCTACATATCATGAAATAGATGCAAAAGGAACCGATACGAATGGTGTTATTGATTTTTGGGATGGAAAAGATGATAGCGGTAAAGTTGTTCCAAATGGTGTTTATTTTTATAGAATCGATGTAGATTCGCAGGATCCTAGTTTTCGGTAAAATTTTAGTCTTACAATAGAGGTAGATTTGAAAAAGTTTTTCATATTATTCACTATTATATTTTCTACTTGTTTAATATTTGCTCAACCTAAGTTTACAGAAATAAACAGTATGCCAGGTGCTTTCAGCCGATTGGGATTTGGTGCAAGAGGAATGGGAATGGGTAATGCGATGTCGGCTGTAATTAATGGCAACCTAGTATCTTATTACAATCCTGCGCTTTCTGTTTTTCAATCAAGCAACTCTTTTCAAACTTCTTATTCCTTTTTATCATTAGATAGATCATTAAACTTTTTAAGTTTTACAAGGAATTTTAAATTCAAATCTCTAAAACATAAAAGAAATTATGCAAGTGCCGGTGTAAGCGCTGGAATTATTAATTCTGGTGTTGGTAATATTGACGAATACGACAATAACGATATAAAATTAGGCAGTTTCTCAACTTCTGAAAATCAATTTTTTATCGGACTTGCAAATAGATTTTCGGAAAAATTTGCAATAGGTATTGAAGTAAAATTCTATTATTACAAATTATATCAAGATATCAAAGCAAACGGAATCGGCTTTGATCTTGGCGGTATTTACATGATAAATGATGAATGGACAATGTCAGCTGTTATTTCAGATCTGAACAGCTAAATATAAATGGGATTCAACTCCAATTTATAATCAAGATGGAATGCAGACTGAAGATAAATTTCCTAACTTGAGAAAAATAGGACTGAGTTATAGAAATAAAGATTTAAATTTATTAACTGCAATTGAATTTGAAAATAGTAATGCAGGAACAAATATAATTCGACTTGGTGTTAGAATATAATGCAATAGAAAATCTTTATTTAAGAGGAGGGATTGATCAGTTCAATTTAAGTAATACTGATTCTCCTGCAAGACCATCTTTAGGCTTTTCTTATGCTAAATCTTTTGATGGTATTATGATCGGTGTAGATTATGCATTTGTTATTGAACAATATTCTCCGCAGGATAGACACATTGTGGGAATTAATATAAATTTCTAACTTAGTATTGATTTAAAAACAATTTTTTATTTATGAAGAAATTTTTCATTTTATTTTTAATAAGCGTAACATCAGTTTTTGCTCAATCCGCCGGCAACAGCGGTTTATCTTTTCTAAAGATTGGATTTGGTGCAAGAAATATTGCAATGGGCGATGTTGGAACAACAGTTTCTAACGATGTGAGTTCATTATTTTATAATCCTGCAAGATTAGCCGGAAATACTGGTAATGAAATTTTGCTGATGCATAACCAATGGATCCAGGATGTTAGAAGCGAACTTTTAGGTGCAAAAACAAATTTATTCGGTCTTCCTTTTGCTTTAGGATTAAATGTAACAAATATTGGGAATATTGAAGTAAGAACGAAACCCGGCGATCCTTTAACAACTTTTGATGCAAATTATTTTTTCGGTAGTTTATCAACCGGATTTCTTTATTTCTGATGATATTTCATTCGGATTATCTGCAAAATATTTATATGAAGGAATTTTTGTCGATGAATCAACAGGCTGGGGTTTCGATTTCGGTTTAAATTATAGTACTTCTATAAAAGGTTTATCCGCTTCAGCAGTTGTTAAAAATCTTGGTTCAATGAATAAGTTGAAGAGTCGAAAAAACAAAACTTCCCACAGAAATTAGATTTGGACCTGCTTATAAGTTTTCTATACCGGACTCAAAATTTGATTTTACTACCGCATGTGGAATTTCAAAAATATACGGCAACAAATGATACTCATTTTGATGTCGGTGCAGAGATTGTCTATGATAAATTATTTGCATTAAGAGGCGGCTATCAATCAGGTTATATTGCAAAAAATTTTTCTGGCGGAATAGGAATTATGTGGGGCAATTTTAATTTTGATTATGCATTTTCTCCGTTTTCATATGATTTAGGTTCCGGTCACTCAATATCTTTGAGTTTTAAATTTTAATATTTAATTCAGGGATCATTTATGATCTCAAATTTATAAATGTATAAAGCTTTAAATTATCTAAAGCAAAATTTATCCCTCCTATTAATAATTTACTTAATCGTTCAGCTTATTTATATTATTTTTTTTCGTGTAAGTTTTCATTCAGATTCTCTTTACTATTACAAACTTGCTGAAGACTGCCTAAAAGCTAATTCATTTTATCCGGCTCCCCATCATTTGTATGAAGATTATATAATTGCACCTCTGTATATAAATTTGCTTGTGGTTGTTTTAAATATTTACAATTCAACTTTTTCAATCAGTCTAATTAATATAATACTTAATTTTCTTCAATTATTTTTTCTTTATAAAATAACAGTTAAAATTTTTAATGAAGATACCGCAAAACTTACAACGGTTATTTATATTTTTTATCTAAACACACTGGGTTTGGTTCTTCTTAATTATACTGAATTATTTTTCGGAATATTAATTTTTGCAAGCATATATTTTTATTTTCATGAAAAACCAATTTACTTTCTAATTTCAGGTTTAGCTGCTGGAGCTTCAATTGGTGTTCGTCCAATAGGATGGGCGCTAATAGCAGCTTATTTAATAATTTATTTATATGAATTCTTCAAAAAAAGAAAATCACACAAAAAGATTGTTTTGATTATTTCCGGTACATTAACATTTATTTTGATGTTTGGATTTTTTAATCAGCTTAACTTTGGCAAATTTATTTATACTTCCACAACCGGCCCTGTTAATCTTTTAATAGGTGCAAATGATAATACCACCGGAGCATTCAATGCAAGAGTTTTTGAAAAAGGGAATTCCGGTTATTTGGAAAACCCTCAATCAATGACATACATTGAAAAGGATAAATATTGGAATGAACAAGCATTAAAATGGATTGAGGATAATCCGGTTAAATGGATTTCATTAATTTCCATAAAGTTTGGCTATATTTTTTTGTGGGATGATATTTCTATTTCAGCATTATTTAATCTTCAGCAGTGGGATTTATTCCATATTGTTAAATCTATATTAAATGAAAAATCATTAAGTGCTTTATTTAAAGATAACTCTACTTTCGTTATTTCTCTCTATTTGATTATTCAAATATTAAATTATTTTTATTATATATTTATTTTATTGTTTACTTTTTTAGGATTAAGAATTTTATATAAAAAAAAGCTGTTTAATACTGAAAATATTTTACTTCTTTTGTTTTGTATAATTGGAATTTTAATAACAGTTGTTGTTTATGGAATTCCAAGATATAAATATCCTTTTGTTATAAGTTTTTTACCGTTTGCATCGTTGTTTATTAAATCTTTAATGGATAGAAAACCGGGAAAGCAATTTGAATAATAAATTAACTTTATTAATAATTTTTATTATTGCTGTCCTGATGAGAATTTATTTTCAAGTCGGGCATGTTTTTTCGGACGATGCTTATTATTCTTACTTAGCTTATACAATTTATAAAGGAAATTTCCCGGGGAATTATCTAGGATATCCGGTTTTTCTTCTTAGAGTTGGTCAAACTGCTTTAATGTCTTATTCTTTTGTTCTATTCGGAACTAATATAACTGCAACTATAATTTTTCCTTTTGTAATTTCCTGCTTTAATATTTTATTGACTTATTCTTTAACAAAATTAATTACCAGAAAAGAAACTACTGCAATTATTGCTTCTGTTTTAATGGCTTTTTTCCCAACCGATGTAATCTTTGCAACAATTGCTTTTCCGGATTTGATAAATGCTTTCTTAATAAATCTTGGTATTTATTTTTTATGGAAAGCATATCTTAAACATAATTTCCGATTTTCATTATTTGCAGGAATATTTTTCTTATTATCATGCCAGTTTAAAGAGAATATCTATTACTATTTTATTCTTTTATTTATCCTTTTGTATTATATAATTAAAACTAAAAAAGGATTAGGACTTTATATATTAGTTCCTTTAGTTTTAATTGTTTTAAATTTTATAATTGAAGGTTTTATTTATTACTTATCGAATGGTAACTTTCTGTACAGACTTGATATAACGTCTAAAAATTATATTTACAGTTATTATGATTTTTTCCCCTATACTGCTCAAAAATATTTGGAGTTCGAAGGCGGATTTTGGAGAGCATTATTTTATCAGATATTTTATATAAATATTAAGGCAATATTTCTTAGAAGATTTTATTTATTTCTTCCCGTCGCTGCAGTTTTTCAGTCTGTTAGAAATATACTTAACAAAAAATATCATCTGCTTACTTTTTGGTTTTTAGGTCTTGCTGTTTTGATGATCGGTTTTACGACTTCATTTACGGCATATAAACCTTTGGATTTACACCGGAACTGGTATATTTATCCTTTGATTATGCCGGCGATTATTTTATCGGCATATTTTATTAATTCACTAAAAGGATTTTTAAGAGGATTTTTACTTTTTGTTTATATTGTTTTTAGTTTTGTAATGTGCAATGAATATCAAATTTATTTTAATGAAAATAGTTCAAGCAAGTTCGTTAATTTTATAAGAAATAATAAAGAAAAGACTATATTTACGGATCATTTTACAAAATACAGTATTGATTTAATAAGAGATTATAAAAATCCAAATAAAACTAAACGAATTTTAGGCTCAGATTTCGATTGGTCAACAGTAAAAAAGAATGATTGGGTTGTTTTCGATAAAAAACATATTGATGAATTGAAGCTTCAGAGGTATAAATTTCCTAATTTTACTATTCTAAATTCGGATTATTTTAAAGAAGTATCCGAAATTGGAGAGTTTAAAACTTTTGAAAAAATAAATTAGTTAAAAAATTAAAATTCCATTAACGGAAACAGAATGAAAATTATTGAATATACAGAAGAGTGGAAAGAAAAATGGGATGAGTTTGTACTCGAATCCAATAACGGAACCATTTTTCACATGCAGAAATTTTTTGATTATCATAAAAAAGGAAAGTTTAGTTTTAATCATTTAATCTTTTTGGAAAATGATCAGATAAAAGCTGTGCTTCCCGGACAAATAATTAATGGATTGTTCGAATCTCCGATCGGTGCAAGTTACGGTTCAATAGTTACTAAAGATGTTAAATTTTCGGAAGCAATGGAAATAATTTCTACGCTTCAGGAATTTTCAAGGCAAAATAATATAAATGAATTAATGCTAACTTCGGCTCCGATGATTTATGAAAAACATATGAACCAGAATTTGGATTTTGCAATGCTCTGGCAGGATTTCCGCTATAGTCTGCATTACATTTCCAGTGCGATAAAATTGGATAAAAATGAAGATATAATTTCTCGTTTTCAAGCAACTGTTAGAAGAAATGTAAGAAAGACTTTAAAAGATCCTGATGTGAGAGTTGAGATTAACGAAAGATACGATCAATTCTACCCCATACTTCTTGAAAACAAAGCAAGACACGATGTAAAACCGACTCACAGTTATGAAGATTTGTTAAAATTAAGAGATTTATTTCCCGAGAATTTAAAGCTCTTTATGGTTTATTATAAAGATAAACCAATTGCCGGTTCAAGTCTTTTTATCTGCAACGAAGTTGTAACGCTATGTTTTTATAATATGCTTTTGTATGATTATCAGCATCTAAAACCGATTCACAGAGTTATGTATGAAGTTGTAAAATGGTCAACGGAAAACGGTTATCAATATGTAGATATCGGAGTTTCGCAGGATACAAAAGCAGATAATCCTATGACACCAAGTATGAGCTTAATCGATTTTAAAGAAAAGTTCGATGCAAAAACAATAATGCGGAATACTCTTTATAAAAAACTCACTTAGTTGTAAATTTTGTTTATGAATAAAGAACCGTCAGTTTTTATAACTTTCTTAGGAAATATTAATTACGATTCGCGTTCGTTAAATTTATACAATTCATTCAAACAGAAAAATCATCAAGTCCGTTTTGTAGGATTTGACTGGCTCACCGAAAATTTCAAAACTGTAAAAGGCGAAATTACAGTTTTCAAATTAACCAAAGGCACGGTTTCTCTTTTTTATTATTTTAGATTTTCTTGGCTTCTTATTAATTCGCTTCGTAAAAATAAATATGATATTTGCTTTGCCGAAGATATTTATACTTTGCCGTTTGTCTGCATAATTGCAAAAAGAAAAAACGCTAAAGTCTTTTATGATTCTCGTGAATTATTTGGACATCTAGCGGGACTAAGAAATAAAAAAGGGGTGCAGTCAATTTTAAGGTATATTGAAAGAAAATATATAAACAAAGCAGATTGTGTTATTACAACAGGACAAATGGATTCCGATTTTCTTATAAAAGAATATAAGATTAAAAATGCATTTGTGCTGAGAAATCTTCCATTTTATAATAAAAGCAAAAATCCAATTGATTTAAGAAAACAATTAAATATTTCGTCAAATAAATTTCTGCTTTTATATCAAGGAGTTGTTTTACACGGAAGAGGATTAAGATTTATTTTTGATGTAATGAAGGATGTAGTTGATTATGAATTAATTGTAATCGGCGGCGGAGAAAATCTTAACGATTATAAAAAATCAGCAGATGAAAAGAATATTTCATCAAGAGTTCATTTTATCGGGAAAGTTGATCAATCAAAATTACCGGATTATACTTCCGGTGCGGATGCAGGTCTTGCTTTAATTGAAAACATTAGCCTTAGTTATTATTATGCTTTACCAAACAAATTATTTGAATATATTATGGCCGAGATTCCGGTTTTGGCAAGCAACTTACCGCAAATGAAAGAAATAGTTGAAAAGTATAAAGTCGGAGTTTTTGTTAATCCATATGAAAAAGAAGAAATAAAATTGAATCTGGAAAAACTTTATACGAATAAAGAATATTACAAAGAATTGAAATCGAATTGCTACTCAGCTTCAAAAACACTTAACTGGGAAAAAGAGTTTGATGATTTTTATAATGAATACTTTACTCACTAAATTTTTATCCACTCATTTAAAAAAACTCTGTGATCCTCTGTGCCTTCTCTGATAGCTCTGTGGTAAAAAAAAGTAATAGTTATTATTTATTATTAAGAAGATTTTTTCTTCAGAACAATAATTATATGAAGAGGTTTATTAAAAATCAGATTTGCAAAATTGTCTTTAATCTTCCACAACCAAAAAGGAAAAAACTGAAGCAAAGTATAAGTTCTTAAAAATATTAATAATTTATTACCGAAAGCTTTCCATTCAAATTTCTCCAGATCATTTCCTATATACAAACTTTTTAATTTATGCTCATCAAAAGAATGCAAATGTGCATTTACCGGAGTTTTTTGGTTGCAGTGAATACAGAGCGCGTATCTTATTTTTTCTTTATATGGAGTTGTGATTATTAATTCTCCATCCGGTTTTACAACTCTAAATAATTCCATAACAAAATTATCTGGATCAACAACATGTTCTATAATTTCCGATGCAATTACACAACCGATTGAGTTTGTATTAAAAGGAAGCTTAAAAGAATCAGCCGTAATTCCGAAATGATTTTTACTTGAATATTTGTTTATTGCGGTATGAGGATTTTTTTTAGATATATCTAAAGAGATAACTTTTTTACCTTTCGGCAGAAATGTTTTTGCAGTCCAAGCCGCGCCGCATCCGACATCCAGAATCAAATCTGCATTTTTAGGAACTTTTGAAATTATATATTCTCTTACTCTTCTTTCATCGTGTTTTGTTGCACCTGTTCTTTCCTCAAAATAGTCGAATTCCTCGGAATCTATTTTATAATGTTCTTTATAGTTAAAATCTTGTGATTTCATCAGAAAAAATTTTATTTTATATTGTATTTCTAAATTACTAAAAAGCTTTGCTAAATATAAATATATGGCCTTCAACTTTGTACAAAAAGACGAACCAAGAATTCTGATTGTCAGACCGGATAGAATCGGCGATGTTGTATTAACAACTCCGCTTCCAAGAGAAATTAAAAGAAGAAAATCAGACAGCTATATTGCAGTATTGGTTCGGCCATATACCCGCGATGTATTCATAAATAATCCTTTTGTAGATGAAATTATTGATTATGAACCTAATTCGGAAAATGAAGAATATGAATATTCTTTCTGGGATATGGTAAAAGTAATTAGAAGTAAAAATTTTACTCACGCTTTTATGCTTCTTCCTACGGAAAAAATAAACTGGCTTTTATTTTACAGTGGAATTAAGTACAGAATCGGTGTAGGTCATAAATTTTATCAGTTTATTTCCAACACAAAAAGTGTTTACAGAAGAAAATATAATCCCTTAAAACATGAAGCAGACTACTGCATGGATTTAGCAAGGAAATTGGGAATTGAACCAAAAACAATGGATACGGAAATTTATCTTACTGTTGAAGAAAAAGTAAAAAAAAGCGGGATAAAAAATAAAATTTGCCCGAATGAAGAAATTTTGATTGGAATTAATTCTACAAGCGGAAAATCGGCACCTAATTTAAAGTCATCCGAGTATAGAAAATTAATTGATAAATTATTGCAATTGAAAAATATAAAAGTTGCGGTTACCGATATGAATGTTCCTAAAGAACTTAAGAATATACCTAATGTTTGGTACCCAAATGTGAATAGCGCCTTGCGTGATTCTATAATTAATTTTGCAGCACTGGATTTGTTAATTTCTTCCAGCACCGGACCAATGCACATTGCGGCGGCTTTAAAAGTAAATACATTATCGTTATTTTGCAGAGTGAAAGCTTGTTCGCCGGAACTTTGGGGGCCATTAGGCAATGAATCAAAAATATTGCTGCCGACAGAAGAATATGATAAAAAATTCTGTGAACCTGATCCTAAAAAATGCGATTACAGCGGTCCAGGAGGAATTGATTCGAATTTAATTTTTAAAGAAACTTTGAATTTTATGAATCTCAGTTAAAAATGAAAATTCTCTTAGCTCCAAACAGTTTTAAAGAATGTGCGGATTCGGTTACCGTACTCAATTACTTCAAAAAATATCTAAAATTATCAAAAGATGATGAAATAATTTCCAAACCTGTTTCCGACGGCGGCGACGGTTTTTTAAATGTCTGTAAAAATATTTTTGATATACAAACAATTAAATATAAAATTAGAACTCCTTTTGATGAAACATTAATCGATTGTGAAATTGGATACGATGAAAAATCTAAGACTATTTACATTGAATCTGCAGGTGTTTTGGGATTAAGATTAATTTCAAAAAATCATCGAAAACCAATGGAAATCAATTCAAAAGGAATGGGAGACCTGCTTAAAAAAATTTCATTTGATGTTGAACAGAAAAAATTAAATGCTGAAAAAGTTATAATCGGTGTCGGTGGTACGGGAACGAATGATCTTGGATTAGGAATGTGCTCGGTTTTAAATTTAAATTTATTCGATGTATTCAATAAACATTTGGAAATTCATCCCGGCGAATTTCACAGAGTAAAAAAAATTGAATGGGAAAATCCTAATCTTCCTTTTGAAATTGAAGTTATTGCTGATGTTGAAAATCCACTGTTAGGAAAAAATGGTTCATCAAGAATTTACGGAAAACAAAAGGGTGCTTCCGGCGGAGAAATAGAAGTACTTGAATTGGGATTTACAAAAGTTATTCATTATTTGGAAAGAACGGGCGTTGTAAAAAACCCGGATAAACTTCCCGGAGCAGGAGGAGGTTTAGCTGCTGGATTACAAATTTTTTTAAATGCTAATCTAAAAAGTGCAAAAGATTTTATTCTGCATGATTTAATGCTAGAAAATTATAAAGAGAACGTTGATGCTGTAATAACAGGCGAAGGTACATTTGATAATCAAACTTTTATGGGAAAAGGAGCAGGTATTATTACAAACTTCTTTAATGAAAATAAAAATAAAATATTTTTATGCTGCGGAATTATTAAAGAAAATATTGCTAAAACATTAAATAAAAATATTATTCCAATTCAATTATCTGATTTTTTCGAAAATTCAGTAGACTCCATTCAAAATTTAGAAAGAGGGATTAAATTAGCTTCTGAAAGAATTCAAAAAGAACTAAATTCTTAAATTTTATCACGTCGATTATTTTTATTAAATTACATAATCTTTTCAATAAAACTTGCTATAAAACAACTATTTTTCGGGATATATAATGCAGCAATACTTAGATTTAGTAAAATTAGTAATGAACGAAGGTGTAAGAAAACCTTCAAGAACCGGAGTTGACACGATTTCTTATTTCGGTGCTTTTTATAAAGTAGATTTATCTAATGGATTTCCGCTTTTAACTACAAAAAAAATGGAATGGAAATCAATTTTGCACGAAGTTCTCTGGTATCTTTCCGGTGAAAAACATATAAGAAATTTAAGAAAGCATACAAAAATTTGGGATGCGTGGGCTGATGAAGAAGGTAACCTTGAAACTGCTTACGGTTATTATTGGAGACATTTTCCAAGTGCCGAAAAAAACAAAGAAGGGAAATGGGAAATTAGAGAAGTTGATCAAATTAAATATGTAATTGATACATTAAAGACAAAACCATACAGCAGGCGAATGGTTGTTTCTGCATGGGAACCGGGAAACGCAACCAAAAGCAAACTTCCCCCATGTCATTATTCTTTTGCATTTAATGTGAACGACGGAAAACTAAATTGCCATCTAACTCAAAGATCAGGTGATATTGCATTGGGAATTCCGTTTAATCTTGCGGCTTATGCAATTTTAACTCAAATTCTTGCACAAGAAGTAAACTTAAAACTTGGAAGTTTTGCACATACAATTATTGATGCTCATATCTATGTTGCGGATAAAGGAACCGAAATGGAAAAGTATGATCACATGGAAGGATTAAAAGAACAGCTTAAAAGAGAACCTCTTCCTTTATCAAAATTAACAATTGCAAAAAAACCGATTGATGAATTAACTTTTGAAGATTTTGAATTAACGGGTTATCAATCTCATCCTAAAATAAAATTTGAGGTTGCTGTTTGAGAAAAATAATTATTTCCGCTGTCGCGCAAAACGGAGTAATAGGAAAATCAAACGGAGAAATGCCGTGGCATGTAAAAGAAGAGTTTCAGCACTTTAAAAACACGACTTTAGGAAGTCCTATAATAATGGGACGAAAAACGTTCGAAACTCTTGGAAAACCACTTAAAGGAAGATTAAATGTAGTTGTCACAAAAAACACAAATTACAGTGTAGAATTTGACGATGTAAAAATATTTAATAAATTAAAAGAATGCGTAAAATATTTTGAAAATGAAAAATTAGAGAAAGTATTTATTATCGGAGGCGGAGAAATTTATAAGCAGGCAATGGAATTTGTTGATGAAATGATAATTTCTTATATGGATTTTGAAGCCGAAGGTGATGTGTATTTTCCTAAAATAGATGATAAAATTTGGAAAGTAGACAGAAAAGAAAAAAGAAGTCAATTTGAAATTGTTTATTATGTAAGAAAGTGAAATGCCCACAAAAAAAATTAACATATTATCTGAAAATATTGCTAATAAAATTGCCGCCGGTGAAGTTGTACAAAGACCTGAATCTGTAGTGAAGGAATTGATGGAAAATGCAATTGATGCTTCCGCTAAAACTATAGAATTAATTATAAAAAGAGCCGGTAAAACTTTAATACAGGTTGTTGATGACGGTACCGGAATGGACGAGGAAGATGCTGTCCTTTGTGTACAGAAACATGCAACAAGTAAAATTGAAAAGTTTGAAGATTTAGAAGAAATTACAACTTTAGGTTTCCGCGGTGAAGCATTAAGTTCGATGGCTGCTGTAAGTCAGATGGAAATAAAAACTGAAACCCAAGATGAAGAAATCGGAACTTTAATTAGAATTGATGAACCGGGAAAAATCATTAAAGAAAAAGGCTCTTTTCCAAAAGGAACTTCTATTGCTGTTAAAAATTTATTCTTTAATATTCCTGCAAGAAGAAATTTCTTAAAAACTGATGCAACAGAATTAAAACATATAATTGATTCGTTTAATAAAATTGCATTGAGTCATCCGGACCTTTCATTTAAATTCTTCAATGAAGATGATTTGATTTTTGATTATCAAGCAGGTAATCTTGAAAAGAGAATTACACAAGTTTTTGCCGATAATATGATGGATGCACTTATTCCGGTTGAAGAAAAAACAGATTTCTTAAGTGTGTTCGGGTTTATCGGAAAACCGAGCATGCTTAAAAAAAGTAAAGGTGATCAATATTTATTTTTAAATGCAAGATATGTTGTAAGTAAACAAATAAATCATGCAGTTTTCAGCGCTTTTGAAAATGTTCTTGAAAAAGGTGATTACCCATTCTTTGTAATATTTTTAGAGTTAGATCCTAAAAAAATTGATGTAAATGTTCATCCTTCAAAACTTGAAGTAAGATTTGAAAACGAAAAAGATATTTACAACTTTGTAATGGCAGTGATTAAAAAAAGTCTGGGGACTCATGATCTTGTTCCTTCTATGATGTTCTCCGGAACAACTACTGAAACTGAAAAGCTCGGATTTAATAATTTTAATAAAGTTGAGAAAAATGATTTTTCCGATCGCCCGGATTTTTCGGGAAGCAGATCAATTCCAAATTCAAATCGAACAGCCGGAAAACCAAATTATTCGGATAAAGATATCGATTTAATTTTTAGTACAATTCCAGATGATATTGTTAAACCAAAAGATGATGAACATGTTGAGCATCCCTTTTCAAAAACAGAAAATAAAGAAGTTCTTCATACGCAAACAGAACCAAGAAAAGAATCGGATAAAGATGAAGATTCGACTTTTATAATTCAGCTTCATAAAAAATATATTTTATCGCAAATAAAATCGGGATTAATGATAATTGATCAGCATGTTGCACATGAAAGAATTTTATATGAAAAAGCTTTAAGCAGGTTCGAAGCTAATTTACCATTTTCTCAGCAGCTTCTTTTTCCCAAAACATTGGAACTTGATCCGGGAAGTTTTGCAGTTATAAAAGAAATTGAACCTTATCTTTCCAAACTTGGTTTTGCATTAAAATTCTTCAGTAAAAATACAATTGTTATTGAAGGTGTCCCTGATGATGTAAAACATGGAACCGAAGAAGTTGTTATTATGGAAATTCTGGATGAATATTTAACAAATCAAAGAGAGAAAAAATTAGAAGACCGCGATAATATTGCCAAATCATATTCTTGTAAAACTGCTATTAAAGCCGGTGATAAACTTAATGATAGAGAGATGAGATTGCTTATCGATCAGCTTTTTGCAACTTCAATGCCTTATGTATGTCCCCACGGCAGACCGATAGTTGTTAAAATTTCTTTAGAAGAATTTGATAGAAGATTTGGAAGAACATAAAAATAAGCTAAATTTTATAGAACAAATATTAATAACCTAGAAGGATTGCTCATGAATAACGGTGAATATAAAAATAGAAGAAAAAATTATGATGAAAAAGTAAAAAATGCTAAAACTACCGGGATGAAATTTACAACAGTTAGCGGAAAGGATGTTAATCCTTTATATGGGCCTGATGATATTGAGAATATCGACTATTTAAATGAAATAGGATTTCCGGGAGAATATCCGTACACAAGAGGAATTCATCCAAACGGTTACAGAGGAAGAATCTGGACAATGCGCCAGTTTGCCGGATTCGGGTCACCGGAAGATACGAATCAAAGATTCCATTATTTATTGGAACATGGTCAAACAGGATTATCAGTTGCATTTGATCTACCGACTTTAATGGGATGGGATTCCGATGCGGAATTAAGTGAAGGTGAAGTAGGAATTTGCGGTGTTTCTATTTCTTCCCTTGAAGATATGGAAATTCTTTTTAATAAAATTCCACTTGAAAAAGTTTCTACTTCTATGACAATTAATTCTCCCGCTGCAATGATTTTTGCGTTTTACCTTGCAGTTGCACAAAAGCAGGGTGTTGATTTTAAAGATTTAAGAGGAACTTTACAGAATGATATTCTAAAAGAATACATTGCACAAAAAGAATATATTTATCCTCCTCATCCTTCAATGAGAATTATTGTTGATATGATCGATTATTGCACAAACGAAGTTCCTCAATGGAATCCGGTTTCTGTTAGCGGTTATCATATTCGTGAAGCAGGTTCAACTTCGGTGCAGGAACTTGCTTATACTTTAGCAGATGGATTTGCATATATTGAAGCTTGCATGGAAAGAGGAATGAATGTAGATGATTTTGCACCGAGAATTTCATTTTTCTTTAATTCCCATTTAGATTTTTTTGAGGAAATTGCAAAGTTCAGAGCTGCAAGAAAAATTTATGCAAAAAGAATGAGAGAAAAATACGGTGCTAAAAATCCAAGATCATGGTGGTTAAGATTTCATACACAAACTGCCGGTTGCACATTAACTGCTCAGCAGCCGGAAAATAATATTATGAGAACTGCATTCCAGGCTTTAGCCGGAGTTTTAGGCGGAACTCAATCATTACATACAAATTCTATGGACGAAACTTTAGCATTGCCAAGTGAAA
The DNA here is from genome assembly GCA_963713505.1 of uncultured Ignavibacteria bacterium. Classification (GTDB taxonomy): domain Bacteria; phylum Bacteroidota; class Ignavibacteria; order Ignavibacteriales; family Ignavibacteriaceae; genus CAVQMC01. The sequence continues at coordinate 200,964 of CAVQMC010000021.1, forward strand.
AAGCAGTTAAAATTGCTTTGAGAACACAGCAATTAATTGCTTATGAAACCGGAGTAATAAATACAGTAGATCCATTGGGCGGAAGTTATTTTGTTGAGGCTTTAACCGACAAAATGGAAAAAGAAGCAAACGAAATTTTTGAGCAGATTGATGCATTAGGAGGAGTTATTCCGGCTATTGAAACCGGTTATTTTCAAAAAGAAATTGCGGATGCTGCTTATCGTTATCAGCGTGAAGTTGAAAAGAAAGAAAAGTTTATTGTAGGTGTAAATGAATTTGTCGAAAAGAATGAAAAAATCGATATTCCTATTTTATATATTTCTCCTGAAGTTGAAAAGAAACAAAAGAAAAGATTAGCTGAATTAAAACAATCAAGAAACCCAGATGCTGTTAAAGAAAGTCTGAGTGAAATTAGAAATGCAGCTATAGACGGCAACAATATTATGCCGGTTCTGGTTAAAGCCGCACAAAATTATGTAACACTTGGAGAAATGGTTGGAGAACTCAAAGAAGTTTTCGGAACTTACGAAGAAACAGTTGTCTTCTAAATGATAATATCCTATTTAAAATTATTTAGGATTCCGCAGTGGATTAAAAACGTTTTCGTTTTTGTTCCGCTGTTATTTTCGCAGAATTTATTTAAGCAGGATTACACGCAGCTTACACTTGCTGCTTTTTTTGTTTTTTGTCTTACTTCGAGTATTGTTTATATATTTAATGATATTGTCGATGCAGAATCAGATCGTGCTCATCCAGTTAAGAAATTTAGACCAATTGCATCCGGGAAAATTTCAGTTAAAAATGCTGTAATAGCTCTTATTGTCTTACTTGCAATTGTCGCTTTCTCTCTTCAATTCTTCAATTATAAATTTATTCTTGCAGTTGTTTTTTATTTTGTATTGAATGTTCTTTATTCGTTTTTTCTTAAACACATTGTTATTTTGGATGTATTCAGTATTGCAATAGGGTTTATGTTAAGGGTTCTAGGCGGAGCATTTGTAATTGATGTTAAAGTTTCAAGCTGGCTTATTTTAACTACTATGTTTATTTCATTATTCTTAGGTATTATGAAAAGACATTCGGAATTAAACACAGTCAGAAGCGGCGATACAAATTCAACCAGAAAAGTATTGGCATATTATTCATTAAATTTTGCCGATCAAATGGCCACTATTGCAGCTGCAGGAGTTATTATTTGTTATGCATTATATACAGTTGCAGAAAGAACAGTAGCTATATTCGGGAATGATCATTTGATTTATACAACTCCTTTTGTTGTATTTGGAATTTTCCGTTATATGTATTTAGTTTATATGAATAAGCAAGGTGAAAATACTACAAAAATATTGGTCACTGATATTCCGATGATTTTAACTGTTTTATTTTATATTATTACAACCGGGGTGATAATTTATCATTTTATTTAATTTGATACAATGGAAATAAATAATATTAATCATATTAATTATTCTCATAATTATAAGTGCATTTTTTTCGGGTTCGGAACTGGCTTATGTTTCTGCTAACAAAATCAAAATAGAAATTAAAGCCAGGAAGAATAATATTGCTGCAAAAAATGCTTTGTATTTTACGAATAATCCCCAGTCTTTCTTCTCTACCATTCTTATAGCAAATAATTTAGTTAACATAGCTTTCGCTTCACTTAGTACAATTTTTCTTTCTGCATTATTTGGCATTAAGCGAATTAAGCATTTTATTTATATCTACTTTTATATTGCTGTTGTTTGCAGAATTAATTCCCAAATATTTTGCAAGAGAACTTGCCGACAGAGTTGTTTACTTTTCTTCACTGCCGATAAGAGTTTCATACTTTATTCTTTATCCGTTTGTTAAAATAACTTCATCCATTTCATGAATTAGTAACCCAATCATCAAACTTAAAAGCCGAGAATATCAATTATCTTTTCAGTAAAGAGGATATTGAATCACTAGTAAGAGAAAGTAAAGAAGCAGGAATTGTAAACGAGAAGGAAAGCAGCATTATCGCTAAAGTTATTAATCTAGGCGACCAGAGGGTTTATGAAGCCATGCGTCCGCGTACGGAAATTATCGGTATAGAAATTAAAGCAAAGTATTGACGAAGCAATTTCTATTTTTATTGAATCCGGATATTCAAAAATTCCGGTTTACGAAGAAAACCTGGATAATATTAAAGGCGTTATTTATGCTTATGACATGTTTAAATATCCGAATAATTTGAAAGATGTAATTAAGGAAACTGTATTTGTTCCGGAAACTAAAAAAACTTTTGATATGCTGAATGAATTTTTGTCAAAGCAATTATCAATTGCAATTGTAATTGATGAATTCGGCGGAACAGCAGGAATAGTTACAATGGAAGATATAATTGAAGAACTTTTCGGAGAAATAAAAGACGAGTATGATATCGATGAAGAAATATGCAGAAGAGTTGCACCAAACACTTATTTAATAAGCGGCAAAGTTGAAATTGATTACATTAATGAAAAATATAGTCTTAGGAATTCCTTCAGGAGATTATGAAACCGTCGGCGGATATATCACAAATAGAATTGGTAGAATTCCCGCTCAGGGTGAAAATATAACTCTTGACAATTTTAATATTCTGATAGCAAGAGCAAACCATGTTAAAGTTGATTTGGTTAAATTGATAAATACAACGGAACTGGAATTTTAATTTTGCTTAGATGAACAATGATAAGTATATTATCTTTATTTGACGGTGTTTGTAGTTTTTGTAATGCCATTGGTAGATTTTATAATTAAACATGATAAAAAAGATAAATTCCGTTTTGCTGCACTCCAATCGAAACAATCTCACGAAATTCTAAAAGAATCTAAAATTACCTTCTACAAAAACTGGATACATTAATATTAGTTCAGAATGATCAACTCTTCTTCAAATCAACTGCCGCTAATTAAAATATTTAATATATTAGGAGGATTTTGGTCAGTTTTTGAAATTATTCATATCATTCCAGCATTTGACAAGAGATTATTTTTATGATCTAATTGCCAAAAACAGGTATAAAATATTTGGGAAAAGAAAAACTGTTAGGGCCCCAAATAAAAATAAAAAAGATAAATTTTTATAATTGATATTCTTATTTTTAATAAATATAGAAATTGAGAAATAAAAACCTTTGAATTTTTCAACTAATTCCATAAATTGCTCAATTTATTGGGAGATAAGTTAAAATAAGCTTAAATTTATACTTTAAATAAAATTGATTTGTGAAATCTTAATAGGTAATTTTGTTAAAATTCTCATTAACTGCTAAAGATAATAAAACCAAAGCCAGAGCGGGAATTTTCGAAACTGATCACGGAATTGTTGAAACTCCGATTTTTATGCCTGTTGGAACTCAAGGAACTGTAAAAGCAGTAAATCAAGATTACTTAAAAAACGATATTAAAGCACAGATTGTTCTTTCAAATACTTATCATCTTTATTTAAGACCCGGGACAGATATTTTAGAAAAAGCCGGAGGTTTGCATAAATTTATAAATTGGAACGGGCCAATTTTAACCGACAGCGGCGGCTATCAGGTTTTTAGCCTTTCCGACTTAAGAAAATTAAAACCCGACGGAGTAGAATTTCGATCCCATCTGGACGGCTCGAAACATTTTTTTACTCCTGAAAAAGTTATTAATATCGAAAGAAGCATTGGTTCGGATATAATGATGGTTCTGGATGAATGTACACCTTATCCTTGCGAGTATGATTATGCAAAAAATTCTCAAAAACTAACATCCGAATGGGCAATTTTAAATAAAGAAGCTTTTGAAAATAGTAAACCGTTATATGGTCATAAACAATTTTTGTTTGGAATTATTCAAGGAAGTGTTTATAAAGATTTAAGAGAAATTTCTGCAAAAGATCTTTTAAAATTGGATTTTGACGGTTATGCAATAGGCGGACTTGCAGTCGGTGAACCAACTGAAACTATGTATGAAATGGTTGATTTTACTACTGATTTTATGCCGGAAAATAAACCGAGATATTTAATGGGAGTTGGAAGACCGGAAAATATTCTTGAATCTATTGAACGTGGTGTCGATATGTTTGATTGTGTAATGCCGACAAGAAACGGCAGGAATGCAAATCTATTTACTTCCGCCGGAGTTCTTTCTATGAGGAATGCAAAATTTAAAGATGATTTTTCATCTATTGATGTTCAATGTAATTGTTATACTTGTAGTAATTATTCAAAAGCATATTTAAGACATTTATTTATTGCAGGAGAAATTTTAGCTCTTGAATTGGCAAGTATTCACAATTTACATTTTTATCTAAATCTTGTTAAACAGGCAAGAAAAGAAATTATAAACGGAAATTTCCAAAGTTGGAAATCGGAAATTATAAATAAGATATCAAAAAATAATAATACGGAGGAATAATTGAATACGTTAATTTTTGCAATGGCTCCTTCTCCGGATGGAGGCGGAGGCGGAAGTTTGGTTAGCACTATAATAATGTTCGGTGCTATATTTTTAATCTTTTATTTTATGATTATCAGACCTCAGCAGAAACGTTCCAAAGAAAGAGATAAAATGTTGTCGAATATTGAAAAAGGTGATAAAATAGTTACTAGCGGCGGAATTCACGGAACAATTGCAGGCATAGATGAAAAAACAGTTTTGATTCAAGTTGGCGATAATGTTAAAATGAAATTTGAACGCTCCGCTGTGGCAAGTGTTGTTTCGAAAAAGGACAGTAACTAAAAAAGATGAAAATAATCACTCAAATTAATTTTGAAAAATTATATATTTAAATAGAATTTTATTATAGGTTAATAAAATGTTTTGTTCAGTTGATGAAGCCATTGAAGAAATAAAACAGGGCAAAGTTATAATTGTTGTTGATGATGAAGACCGAGAAAATGAAGGCGACTTTGTTTGCGCTGCCGAATATGTAACTCCTGAAATAGTTAACTTCATGGTAACTTACGGCAGGGGAATGCTTTGTGCCGCCTTAAATGGAAAAAGATTAGATGAATTAGGATTGCCGTTAATGGTGGACCAAAGTTCCGCACTTCACGGAACACAGTTCACTATTACAGTTGATGCAAAAGAAGGTACAACAACAGGAATTTCTGCTGCAGATAGAGCTTTAACAATTAAAAAATTAATAGATAAAAGTTCTAAAGAATCTGATTTTGCCAGACCCGGACATATATTTCCGTTAAGAGCATTTGAAGAAGGTGTTTTAAGAAGAGCAGGTCATACAGAAGCTGTTGTTGATTTGTGCAAATTATCAAACTTGAAACCTGCAGGTGTTCTTTGTGAAATACTCAAGGAAAACGGCGAAATGGCAAGAGTTCCGGAACTTTTGGAAATCGCTAAAAATTTTAATTTGAAAATAATTACAGTTCAGGATATTATTCAATATAGAATTAAAAAAGAAAAACTAATCGATAAAATAACCGATGTTAATTTTCCGACTAATCACGGTTTGTTTAGATTAAATCTTTATAAGAATTTACTGGATAATAAAAAACAAATTGCTCTTGTTAAAGGCGAATTAAATCCTGATGAACCGGTTTTAGTTAGAATGCATTCAGAATGTTTAACTGGAGATGTTTTCCATTCTTTAAGATGCGATTGTCATGATCAATTAAATGCAGCCTTAGACCAGATTGAAGAAGAAGGTAAAGGCGTTTTGGTTTATATGCGTCAGGAAGGAAGGGGAATTGGTTTAACCAATAAAATACTTGCGTATAAACTTCAGGATGAAGGAAGAGATACAGTAGAAGCAAATGAAGATTTGGGATTTAAACCTGATCTGCGTGATTACGGCATTGGAGCACAAATATTGCTTGATTTAGGTGTTAGAAAAATTAAACTTTTAACCAACAATCCTAAAAAAGTTATTGCATTAAAAGGTTACGGATTGGAAATTGTTGAAAGAGTTCCGATAGAAATTGCACCCAATGAAAATAACGAAAGATATTTAAAGACTAAAAGAGATAAACTAGGTCATTTTATTCTACAATAAAAATTTGGACTCAACCAAAAGAACATTTTCTCCTCATTCGAATTCAAAGTCCTTTTGGAAGAGTCCTTTTTTACGCCCGCCCAATTATTCAATTCTTATATTTCAAAGTTTTTTGGAACTTAAAAAAAATCGCGAATCAGTAAGTAAAAATTAATGAAATCCAAGTTTTGAATTTTTAATATTACTGCTCTAATATTAAAAAGATAAATTTATTTAAAATTTAGGAAGAAAGGTTTCTAAATATTATTTTAAATATAATTTTTAGGAAAGTTACTTTAATAGGGAGCAAACCGTGAAAAAAACTTTATTACTTTTTGCATTTTCCTTTCTGTTGATATCAAATGTTTTCCCTCAAAATAAAAAAGTTTATTTGGCAAAAATTAATGGAGAAATTGATTTAGGTTTGGCTCCTTATATAACCCGGGTTGTGAATGAAGCAAATGAAAATAATGCTTCTGCAATAATCTTTGAAATAAACACATTCGGCGGCAGAGTAGATGCAGCAACACAAATTAAAGATGCAATCTTATCCAGTAAAGCACTAACAATCGCTTTTATAAATAACAGGGCAATTTCTGCAGGAGCATTGATATCATTATCATGTAATAAAATAGTTATGGCTCCGGGAAGTTCTATCGGCGCAACAACTGTTGTAGATCAAGCGGGACAGAAGCAAAGTGAAAAGTATCAATCGTATATGCGTGCGGAAATGAGATCGACTGCGGAGAAAAACGGAAGAAGAGCGGATATTGCCGAAGGAATGGTTGATGAAAGAGTTGTAATTCCAGGTTTAGTTGACAGTACACAGCTTGTTACTCTTACTTATGAAGAAGCAATAAAATATAAAATAGCCGATACATTGGCTTCGAATATAAATGAAGTTTTAAAGGATTTTGATCTTCAGAATGCAAAAATAGTTGATGTACACACAAACTGGGCTGAAGAAATTGTAAAGTTTCTCCACAATCCTATAGTTTCATCACTATTAATTGTGATAGGCTTCTTAGGTATTTTTTATGAAATCAAAACTCCAGGTTTTGGTGTGCCGGGAACAATTGCAATTATTGCATTAACTTTATTTTTCGGATCATCATATATTTTAGAACTTGCATCAATTTTAGATATATTATTATTTGTTGCCGGAGTTGTTTTACTTGTACTGGAAATTTTTGTAATTCCCGGATTTGGAATTGCCGGAATAAGCGGAATAATTCTAATCCTATTGTCGCTTTTCTTCTCTTTAACACCAAGCGGTCCTTTGTTTGATACTCATTCAATTTCTCTTGCAATAATTCAATTAACCGGCTCATTGTTAACAGCAATAATTTTGTTTGCAGTTATTTTAAAATTTCTTCCCAAAAGCAGAACATTTAATAAATTAGTTTTAGCTGATGCCGAACACTCAGATCAAGGATTTGTTTCTTATCCTACAAATAAAGATTTAATTGATCAGGAAGGAATTGCACTTACAAAATTGCGTCCGGCCGGTACTGCTGAAATAAATGGTAAAAGAGTAGATGTTATGACAGACTCAGAATATGTAGAAAAGGGAAGTAAGATAAAAGTTTTAAAAGTTGAGGGGATTAAAGTGATAGTAAAAGAAATAAAAAAATAGCTGTCTAAAAATAATTCAATTAGCATATATTTAATTAAATATTTTCAGACAGCTGAAAAATTTACAGAAGTTGTACAATATTTGTATTTAAGATAATTTCAGACTTAGAACCTTTTTGGTTTCCTTTAGGTCCGTTAGCTTCCATTTTATATGAAACATCAATTCTTGTTTGTGTTTTTGATTTTTGAATACAGCCTTTTGTTATATTAAAAACTATATTTCCTTTGGCTTCTGTTTTGGGTTTTTGAAATTCATAAGTAGCGCCGCGATCTGTAACTTTATTCTTTCCGGTTATTTTTGTTCTTAATCCTGCTTTTATAGTTGCTACTTTATCGTTATTCATTTTTTCCAGATTTGTAATCTCAAAAGTATTTGTATTTTGAATTTCGAATACCATCAGTTTTCCTGCAGGCTGAGCATCAGTCCATGAAGAATCCTTTGCAACAAAATTTTCAGGCATTTTTCTGAAAACCAATATTAACATTGGCTTTAACGCTCCATTTACAATATTATCTCTAAGATTATTTCTCTGTTCAGTACTTACGGAATCTGAATAACCTTTTAGTTTTAAGAAAGAATCCGTGATTCTATCTGCTCTGAATACTTCAAGTATTTCACCAAGCTTATTAATTCTTACACTAAATGGATTATCAACTAAAGCTGCATATTCAGGGTAATGGCTTTTAGTTGCTGAATCTTTTGTAACACCGGATTCATAATTAAACTTTTTTCCGTTTGCATCCGCATCTAGTTTAACAGATTTAAATGTGCAGCTTAATTCTTCAACACTGTCTTTATCAATACTGTTAAGGTTAACGTCTAAAATATAAGTTATTGTTTGCTGTATATTTTGATTGATCAATGAATCTGCGAAAATATTAATTGAATCCGAAGAAATTGAAGTAATTCTGTATTGATAATTATGATCTTTTTCGAATTTATATCTTAATAAAAATTTTTGATTCGGATTATCAACCGGAGTTGTTACAACCTCGGAAGAATCATAATTAGATTGATTATTAGAAGCTGTTTCCTTGTTTTTATTTCCGCATCCAATAAATAGTAAAGCGATAAGTAAAGTTCCAAAAAAATATTTCATTTTACCTTCCGTTGGTAATTTAGTATAAATCAGTTATTTGTATTTTAAACTTTAAACTTAACAATAATATTATTTAATATTTTAATTATTTGAAATATTATAGTTTTGTTTGTATAAACTGTGATTTGTATAAAAATAAAAGCGGATTGTAAATAAATCCGCTTTTATTATTAAAATAAGGGATTTTTTATATTATTCGGCAAATTTGAATTCTACCGAATTATTAAGCAATTCATCTCTCGAAAAGAAATGAGAAATTTCTTTTGCTGCATTTTCATCGGAATCCGAACCGTGAACTGCATTGTACTGAATACTTCTTGCATAAAGTTTTCTAACGGTTCCTTCATCAGCTTTTGATGGATCAGTAGCTCCGATTAATTTTCTGTAATCTTCAACCGCATTTTCTTTTTCCAAAGCAATTGGAATGCAAGGACCGGAAGTCATATATTCAACAAGTTCTCCGAAAAATGGTCTTTCTTTATGTATTTCGTAAAATCCCTGAGCAGATTCTTTTGATAGTTTTATCATTTTCATTGCTTTAATTTTAAATCCGGCTTCGGTTATCATGGTAATAATTTTACCTGCATTATTATCGTGTACGGCATCCGGTTTTATAATTGCTAGAGTTCTATTTCCCAATTTATTCTCCTCACATTTAATTTGTTTTTTAAGATATAATAAAATGTCATTCCGAATTTTTTAAGAAAAGTTCTTTTTCGAAATGACATTTAAAAATTAACAATGTATTTAATTTTATTTTTTCTTCTTTTTAACAGTTTTCTTAACAGGCTTTTTTGCTTTAGCAGTTTTACTTTTTTTTGCTGTTGATTTTTTCTTACCATGCAGCTTTTGAAACTGTTTTTTTCGATTTAGTATTTTTTGCTTTAGCAGCTTCCAAAGCTTTCAGCATTGTTGAACCGATTTCAGCAGGACTTTCGGCAACTTTGATTCCCGCTTTTTTCATAGCAGCCATTTTTTCTGCGGCAGTTCCTTTTCCACCGGAAATAATTGCTCCTGCATGTCCCATTCTTCTTCCGGGAGGTGCGGTTCTTCCTGCAATAAATCCAACGACAGGTTTTTTAACATTTTTCTTAATATAAGCGGCAGCTTCTTCTTCAGCCGAACCGCCGATTTCACCGATCATAACAATTCCGTCGGTTCCGGGATCTTCATTAAATAATTTAATAATATCTAAAAATTTAGAACCGATAACCGGATCTCCGCCGATTCCAACACAAGTTGACTGGCCGAGTTTTACATCTGTTAATTGTTTTACGGCTTCGTAAGTTAAGGTCCCGCTGCGTGAAACCACACCGATTCTTCCCGCTTTATGAATAAATCCGGGCATGATACCTACTTTTGCTTTTCCTGGAGAAATAACTCCGGGACAATTTGGTCCGATTAAAACAATATCTTTTCCTTTTATGGAATCATAAACTTTTACCATATCTTTTGCAGGAATTCCTTCGGTAATACAAATAATTACTTTTATTCCTGAATAAGCTGCTTCCAAAATTGCATCCGCTGCAAAAGCAGGAGGAACAAAAATTACAGATACATTTGCTTTTTGTTCTTTAACTGCTTCTTCAACTGTATTATAAACCGGAACACCTTCAAATTCAGTTCCGCCTTTTCCGGGAGTAACACCGGCAACAACTTTAGTTCCGTATTCAATCATTTGCTGAGAATGAAATGAACCTTCGCCTCCGGTAATTCCCTGAACAACGATTCGTGATTTTTTATCTACAAGAATGCTCATATTGCGTATTTCCTGTTATTATTTTCTAGTATTTAGTTTTCAAAGATAAAAAATTTAAGAGAGAAATACTTATTTCTAAATCACCTTAAATTAGAAATATATAATAATGTTTATAAGAATTATAAGATTTCATTTTGGAGGAAATATCCAAACTGAAAAAGTGAAGTTTCTTTAAATTGATCTGCTAAAAGCTGCATTCCAATCGGCAGCCCGTTTTTATCTTTTCCGATTGGAATATTAAGGCCGGGAATTCCTGCAAGATTTGCGGAGGTTGTATAAACATCAGTTAAATACATTTGTAAAGGATCTTTCAGCTTTTCGCCGAATTTAAATGCCGTTGTTGGTGTGGTTGGTGTTAAAATTATATCAACTTTTTTAAATGCTTCATCAAAATCATTTTTGATTAATCTTCTTACTTTTTGTGCTTTTTTATAATATGCATCATAATAACCTGCAGATAAAACATAAGTCCCAAGCATTATTCTTTTTTTAACTTCGCTGCTGAATCCTTCCGTCCTGGAATTTTTATACATTTCATCTAAACTAATTCCTTCTTTAGAACGCAGTCCATATTTTGCTCCCTCGTATCTTGCTAAATTGGAAGAAGCTTCTGCCGTTGCAATTATATAATATGCTGAGATTGTAAATTCCGAATGAGGCAAACTAATATCAATTATCTCAATGTTATTATTTTTTAATTTTGATAATATTAAATCAATTGCATTTTTTATTTCTGAAGATAATCCTTCGCCAAAATATTCTTTCGGTAATCCTATTTTAATTTTTTCATAGATCAGTCTTTTAATAAAGAATTATAATCCGGGACTTCAATTTTAGAAGAAGTAGAATCATGTTCATCAAAACCGGAAATTACATTTAGAATTGATGCAGCATCTTCAATATTTTTTGTAAATGGTCCTATGCAATCGAATGAAGAAGCATAAGCAGTTAAACCAAACCTGGAAACTCTTCCGTAAGTCGGCTTCAATCCATAAACTCCGCAAAAAGCAGCAGGCTGTCTAATTGATCCGCCTGTATCAGTTCCCAAAGCTGCATCGCACAAACCTGCTGCAACTGCCGCAGCAGAACCGCCGCTTGATCCGCCGGGAACTCTGTTCTCATCATATGGATTTAGAACAGGTCCGAAAACAGAATTTTCATTTGATGAACCCATTGCAAATTCATCGCAGTTTGTTTTACCGATTATTATTGCATCTTCATCAATTAATTTTTGAACTGCTGTTGAATTATAAATTGCTTCGAAGTTTTTTAAAATATTAGAAGAGCAGGTGAGAGGTTTATCTTTTATTGAAAGTACATCTTTAATTGCTATTACCATTCCGGCAAGTTTTCCGTGATTCCCCGGTTTTTATTTTCTCTTCAATTTTTTCGGAATTATTTAAAGCATCTTTTTCAAAAACAAAATTAAAAGCATTTAGATTCTTTCTTTTCATTAATTTCGGATAAGAAAAATTTAACATTTTCTTTTAAAGAAAGTTTTCCGTTTTTAATTTGATTAATTTTTTGTGAATTATTTAAGTAAGATATCAATTGAGAATCCAATTGTTGGAAAGGAAATTTAAAAAGAAGCCGCTTATATTCAAAATTGAATTAAGCGGCCCGGTAAAAATAAATAATATTAAATCAGCTTTTCTTTGTCTCTGATTGGTTAGCTTCTTTTTCGGTGTTCTTTATTTCATCTTCAACATCTTTTAAACCTTTTTTGAATTCGCTCATTCCTTTACCAAGACCTCTAGCGAGTTCAGGGATTTTCTTTGCGCCGAAAAGTATTAGAATCACTAACAAAATGAGTATTATTTCACCAGCGCCTAAATTACCAAACATGTCTTCACCTTTTAATTAAATATATTGTTAATTAACGAATTAAAAATTAATGCACCATCAGTTTTTCCAAGAACAGGATCGCAGCTTCTTTCCGGATGGGGCATCATTCCTAAAACATTTCCTTTTTTGTTTATTATTCCTGCAATATTATTCAAAGAACCATTAGGATTAAAATTATCTTTTATTTCTCCGTCTTTGGAAGAATATCTGAAAACTATTTGATTATTTTCTTCCAGAGAATTCAATGTTTTATCATCCGCAAAATAGTTGCCTTCTCCGTGAGCAATCGGAACTTTTAATACTTTATTGTTCTTTAATATCCTTTGTAAAAAAAGTATTAAAATTATCTACCGAAAGATACACATCTTTACACACAAATTGCAGTGATTTATTTTTCAACATAACTCCGGGAAGTAATCCGGCTTCCAGCAGAATTTGGAAACCGTTGCAGATCCCAAGCACAATTCCGCCTTTTTCGGCAAAATCGATTACTTGATTCATTATTGGTGAAAATCTTCCGATTGCGCCGGTTCTTAGATAATCACCATAAGAAAATCCGCCGGGCAAGAATTATTACATCACTTTCTTTCAAATCAGTATCTTTATGCCAAAGAAATTTTACTTCTTTATTTAATACTTTTTTTAAAGCATAATAAGCATCGTAATCGCAATTTGAACCCGGAAATACAACTACTCCGAATTTTGGTTTCATTTAACTTCTTCCAGAGAAAATTCAAAATCTTCCATTATAGGATTTGCCAGAAGTTTTTTACAATATTCATTTACTTCATCTTCAGCAGCTTTTTTATTAACCGAGTCAACTTGGAATTCAATGTACTTATCAATTCTTGTATTTTTAATATTATTTAATCCTAATAATTTTGCTCCTTTTTCAACTGCTTTTCCTTGAGGATCTAAAATGGAAGGTCTTCTTTTTATTAACACTTTTACTTTAAACAAATTATTAACCTATTTAGTTAGATTGTTTCTTTGCAAATGAAATAATATATATGACGAAAAATACCAAATAGAATAATGAAAACAAATATATAGAATAGAGCTTCACCTTTTGTGATAGCCAAAATCACAACTGCCGCAACAATGAAATATAAAGTGAAAGGGTTTTTCTTTAATTCCTTTAGGTGTGAATTTCGGGAAAGTATCATATTTAATTTTGCTTACCATTAAATATGAAAGAACTAATACAATCGGAATAATAAAATTTTTGATAAGGAAGACTAAAACCCGAATCCATTTTATAATATGCAAGTACAAAGCCTGAAATTGTTATTGCAGAAATTGGAATTGGCAATCCTCTAAAAAAAGATTTTTCAAATCCAACAAGCTGAATATTAAATCTCGCCAATCTGAATCCGCCGGCAATCATTAATAAAGAACTAATTATAATTCCGGCTACTTCGAATTGATGAAGGTAGGTTGAATAAATTAGAAATGCAGGGGCTGCTCCAAAACTTACAACATCTGAAAGAGAATCTAACTCAACACCGAGTTCGCTGCTGGATTTTGTTAATCTTGCCATAACACCGTCAAGAGCATCAAATATTCCGGCCACAATAATTAACCATGCTGCATAAATAAATTTTCCCTGGCTGGCATTGATTATAGAGAGAAAGCCGGAAAACATATTCATTGCCGTAAAAAGATTCGGAATAACAGATCGTGTAATTCTTAAACGGTTCATTTTTCCCCGGAATATTCGAAAAGAATGGTTTCGCCTGCCGTCACTTTATCATCTTTTTTTACTTTTGGTTTCCAGTTTTTCGGAACAACAACATCAACACGGCTGCCGAATTTAATCATACCAAATCTTTTTCCTATTTCCACGCTGTCGCCTTCTTTAATCTCATAAACAATTCTTCTGGCAATAAAACCGGCAACTTGAGTAAAAAATACTTTCCCAAATTTACTTTGTATTCCAAATTCCGCTCTTTCATTTACCTCGCTTGCTTTATCTTCAAAAGCTGCAACATATTCACCTTTAAAATACTTTAAATATTCGACTTTTCCAGATATTGGAATTCTATTTACATGAACATTTAAAGGCGACATAAAGATAGAAATTTGAATAGCATTATCATTTATATATTTATTATCCAGAACATCTTTAACAAATAAAACTTTTCCATCTGCAGGAGATACAACAACATCATCTCTGTTTGGAGGAGTTCTGTCAGGATCTCTAAAAAAACTTAAAGTGAAAATTAAAAAAAGAAGTGGAATAACAATTAGAGGAATTTTAACATAATTATTGTGTATAAAAAAAGATATAATTATAAAGAGAAAAGTAAATCCGGCAACTATGCCGATGGTTAGATATCCGTATTTTGTAAACATTACTAAGCGTTTGTTAAACTAAAAAGATAATCTGTGTATTTTCTTACTTCGGACGAACTAGACATTTTATACGGATCAACCCATTTATCGTCTTCAACAGCAGGAATGATTTTTAATCCTCGGGGAGTAAAATCATCAACTAAATAAATTTTATCTTCAACTTTACCAAAGTTGCAATTTACTTCTGCCAATATTTCATTCCTTCTTTCAAAAAAAGATTTTAAAACTGCATTTACCTTAGAACAAATTCTGTTTATCAATTTTAAATCTTCATTTGTACAAAGATCAAAAGAAATTAATGCACTTTCCGAAACAAGAGTATCTTTTTGATTTCCATAATGATATTCAAAAACCGGCAAGTTTAATTGTTCGCCTTCTTTTTTACCAAAAATTTTAGCAGTTCTTTTATCTAAAATATTTAGAATTTTAATTGAGAATGATAATCTGTCGTTTTTCATAAAACGAAGGGAACTTGGTTCTTCATTTTTAATAAATGCTGTCGGAATGTGATATCCCTTAACATAATCCAGAAAAAAAGAGTTGATCGCAGCAAATTTGCTGCCTAAATCTTTAACTTTTGTTTTATTTGAATTACCATTATAAAAATAATCTGAATATTCGATCAAAACATAATTTTGACCATCTAAAGGTAGATCTTTTACAGTTATTTGTTCGTTGTAAATGCCGTTTGTATTTAATTTTTCTTCCAAAATTTCCCTTTAGTTTTTTTTAGGTTTGAAATTATGAAAATTAAGTGTATAAAGTCAATCGAATATATTATATTTGCACGAAATCTAGACAAAAAAATAAAAAATTTTCAAAAATTAACAAAACAGGAGGATTTTGATGAAAGGCGGAATGCAGGGAATGTTGAAACAAGTGCAGAAAATGCAGGAAGAGATGCAAAAAGTACAAGGTGAACTTGCAAATAAAACAGTTACGGAAGAAGCCGGCGGCGGAATGATTAAAGCTTCTGCTAACGGAAATAAACAAATAATATCTGTGGAAATTGATCCGCAAGTGATAAAAGCTGAAGAAAAAGAAATTTTAGAGGATTTGGTTGTTGCCGCAGTAAACAAGGCTTTAGAATCTGCCGGCAAAATGGCTGAGGAAGAAATGGCAAAAGTAACTAAAGGTATGCTTCCTCCGGGACTAAATATTCCGGGAATGTAAAATTGCAAATAGCAGAACCATTATTAGTTGCAATTGAAGAGTTAAGCAAACTTCCGAGTATCGGCAAAAAAACAGCTCAGAGACTGGCTCTTCATTTATTAAAAAGCGATAAAGAAACAGTTGAAAATCTTATTAATTCAATTCAAGATTTAAAAACAAAATTAAAATTTTGCTCCAGGTGTTTCAATTTAGCTACCGAAGATTTATGCGATATCTGTAAGAGTGAAAAAAGAGATAAAACTCTAATTTGCATTGTTGAAGAAGCGAGTGATGTAATTGCAATTGAACGTACACATGAGTTTAACGGGATTTATCATGTATTGGGAGGCGTGTTGTCTCCTCTTTCCGGTGTAAGTCCCGATGATTTAAAAATTAAGGAACTTTTAAAGAGATTCGAAAGTGAAGATATTCAAGAGGTTATTTTGGCTTTGAATCCTGATACGGAAGGAGAAACAACAGCTTTATACCTTGCAAAATTAATTAAACCCCTAGGAGTAAAAGTATCCAGAATTGCCAGAGGATTACCTATTGGCGGAGATCTTGAATTTGCTGATGAAGCTACAATAGGAAGAGCTGTTTCAGGAAGAATTATTTTATAATGAACGAATGGTTTGAAGAGTGGTTTAATACTGCTGAATATTTGAATGTATATCAACACAGAAACGAAATTGATGCTAAAAAATTAGTCGATCTTATTCTGGCAAATGTAAACTTGCCTGAAAAAGCAAAAGTACTTGATATGGCATGCGGAGCGGGTAGGCATTCAATTTTATTTGCACAAAAAGGATATGATGTTACTGCTGTTGACTTAAGCGAAAGTCTTCTCACGGTTGCACGATCTTCTGCAAAAGATTTCGGACTAAACATTAAATTTATAAAATCAGATCTCAGAGATTTTAAATCGAAAGAAAATTTTAATTTAGCTGTAAACTTGTTTACAAGTTTTGGTTATTTTGAAAATGATGAAGAGAACTTTAAAGTCTTCAAAATTGCTTTTGATCATTTGTTTAAATCCGGTTACTTTGTTTTAGATTATTTTAATAAAACTTATGTTGAAAAAAATCTGGTAAGCAGATCAATTGAACAGATTGAAGGCGGAGAAATTATTCAATCTAGAAAAATTGAGAATAAAAGAGTAATTAAAAAAATAACAATTTCCCGGAACGGCGAACAGAAACACTTTATGGAATCCGTTAGAATGTATGAAAAAGAAGAACTTTTATCGGCACTCAAAAATTTAGGGTTTGATATTCTTAATATTTTCGGTGATTTTAAAGGAAACAATTTTAACCGTGATTCATCGCAGAGAATAATTATTATCTCTCAAAAATGAAAAGTTTATTAAAAATATTTTTAACTGTTCTGTTATTATTTTACGGATGTGACTTATTTTCTACAAGAACTGCAGAGCCTCCCGATCAGGGCGGTACAAGTTATCAGCCGCCGCTGGATTATAAAGATTTGATTACTAATTTGAAAAATTCTATTAAAGAAAAAAATGTACAGAATTATCTTGCTACCTTTGCCGATTCATTATTCTCCGATAAAAAATTTGAATTTGTTCCATCCAGCGGAGCATCACTTCAATTTCCATCTTTAGCAGACAATTGGAGTAAAAGCGATGAAGAACAATATTTCAATAATATTAAATCTAATAGTTTGAATTTAATTTTATCAAATGAGAATTACAGTCCCCAAGGCGATAGTGTTATTTATACAGCATCTTATATTTTAGATGTTTCATTTGATGATCCAAGTATTCCGAAAACTTATCAAGGCGATTTGCGATTTAATATGGTAAGGGATTCAAGATCAATCTGGGTAATTTATTTATGGCAGGATATTAAAAGCGGTGAAAATCCAAGCTGGAGCGAATTGAAAGGGAGGTTTCATTAATAAGCATATTAAAATATTTTTATTCCTGATAATATTAATTACAGGTTGTAAAAATCCTTTTTCACCGGCTTTTGATAACAGCACTAATAATTCAAGTTCAACTATTTCAGATCAAAAAACTGTTGACGGAGTTTTTCAGAATTTTCAATATGCTTATACTTTTAAAGATACAATTATTTACGGCGGATTAATAAGTCAGGATTTTGTATTTACTTATAGAGATTATGACCAGGGCTTTGATGTTTCTTGGGGAAGAGATGAAGAAATGAAAACAACATACGGACTTTTTCAAAATGCACAACGGCTGGATTTAATTTGGAATAATATTGTTTTATCTTCACAAGATTCCGTTAATGCAAATGTTGTACGCAGTTTTAATCTAACTATAACTTTTAATTCAACGGATGTTATAAGAATTGACGGCAGAGTTAATTTAACTTTAAGAAAAAATCCCGATTCGAAAAAATGGCTGATAACAAAATGGAATGACGAATCAAATTTTTAGTAATTCAAAATAAATTCGAAAATTTATGTTCATATTCTGGATAAAGGAAGCATTTAAATTAATTGGAAGAGCAAAATCTTCCTTCTTTTTAGCGTTAATATCGATGAGTATTTCTGTAATCCTAATAGTTATTTCTTTAATGCTAATTGATGTTTCCAACGAAATTCAGAAAAAAATTAAAAGCGATATAAAAATTAATATCTTTCTGAATGACGGAATAAATAACGAATCAATTAAGTCCGTAAAAGAAGATCTGGAAAAAAGCGGATACACTGAAAATATAAATTATATAGATAAAAAAACTGCTGCCGACAATTTTATTAAAGAAACAGGAGAAGATTTTAGAAAACTTTTAGATTACAATCCGCTGCCTGCCTCATATACTGTGTCGCTAAAAGAACAATATGTAAATAAAGATTCATTGAAGAAAATTGTAAAAGCTTTTTCAAATATTAATGGTGTTGATGAAGTAGTTTATAAAAATGACACAATTGAAAAAATTATTTCATCGTTAGATTATTCCAAAAAATATATATTTATAATTACAGCGGTTCTATTTTTTATTTCGATATACATTGTTTTCAGTACTGTAAAGTTAATTACCAATTCCAAGTATGAAGAAATGGAAACAATGAAATTGGTCGGCTCAAAACTTTCTACGATAAAAATGCCGATTATTTTGAATAGTATGCTTACCGGATTTTTTGCGGGATTAATTGCCTTCTTGTTTTTTAGCTTGTTTATATATTATTTTGATAATTATATTCGCATATTTAATATACTCAGAATTCACATTATTTTTTACGCTGCAATTATAGTCGGAATCGGACCGGTTGTTGGACTTTTAGTAAGCATAATTTCACTTAGAAAGATATCTCTTAAGATTTGATGTAAGTTCAATATTTAGTAATTTTTCAAAATGAATAAAGGAATTTTTATCTAATTTATGAAAATCTTTTTGGGAGCAATTCTCGTAGTTTTATTCACCTCTAATTATATGTTTTGTCAAAATCAAGATCTTCAAATTGGCGGAGATGCCAATAGTCTTAGACAAAACCAGGGTGCATTATATGATTATTCTGATCCGGAAGCAGTTAACATTAAAGTTTCTGTTTGGGGATTTGTTAAATATCCAGGAAGATATATAATTCCTAATTACAGTACGGTTATGGATTTGTTTTCGTTAGCAGGCGGTCCCATACCGGATGCTAATTTAGATGATTTAAGAATTTTTAGAACAAATGCTGATTCTACAAATACTTTTATAAAATTTAATTATAAAGATTTTTTGTGGGAAGATACTTTAATAACATACTCAAAAGCACCGGCTCTGCAGGCAGGAGATGTATTTTTAGTTCCCGGTAGTCAAAGGCTTTACTTTAAAGATTATATGACGTTATCTCTTTCTATCTTTTCTGCTTTAGTCTCATTAGCTATATTAATTATCAATATTTCCAAATAGAAGAAATGCAAGATCAATATAACGAAAATTTTAGGGAACTAGAGACAAATTCATTAAAAGATTATATAATATTAGTTAGGAATAATATTGTTCCGATTGTCTTGATTACATTAACTTGCTTTATTGTCTCTATCATTTATGCAGTAAATGCAAAAAATATTTATAAATCTACTGCCACTCTAAAAATTTCCAAACCACAGGGAAATATTTTGAATGCACCGTTAATTCCTGAATTTCAGGATTTTGGAAATGACAGGTTTATTGCTAATGAGATTGAAATATTAAAGACTTACAATACAAGAGAAAAAGTAGCAAAAGCCTTAGTTGATAGTTTTAAAATTGAAAAAAATCCATCAGATTTTTATCTAATAATTAATCATGATATAAAAAACTCAAATGGCAAGAACAAACTACTATCGATTCCGGAAATTGCAAAAATACTTACTTCTAATGTTAATATTGAACAGAAAAGAGGTTTAGATATAATTGATATTTCTGCGGAATCTCCTTCGCCTATCGAAGCTGCTTTAATTGCAAATTGTTATGCACGGCAATACAAAGATTTAAATTTAGAAGTTAATAGAAATCAGCTTACTTTTGTTAAAAACTTTTTGAAACAACAGAAGAATGAAAAACAAGTTCAGCTAAATAAAGCAGAAGAAGAACTTAGAGCATTTCAGGAAAAAGGCGGAATTGTTGCACTTGATGATCAAGCTACTTCATTGATCAATCAGTTATCGCAGTTTGAGGCACAAAAAAATGCTACTAAAATAGAATTGATGGCATCCGATAAAGTTTTATCTCAATATAAAAATGAATTGCGGCAGCAAAATCCAAAACTGGTCGAATATCTAAAAAGTTCTTCATCAGAAGCTTATTTTCAATCATTACAGGAACAGCTTGTTAAATTAGAAGTAAACAGAGATATTGCACTTGCCAACGGTAAATCTCAGACAGATAATTCTTCTTTAATTGCAGATTATAATAAAAGGATTAAAGATCTTAAAGAAAAACTAAATGATAAGATTGAAGAAATAAAAGCAGGGGTTTATGCCAGCAGTCCGGATGAAGTAAGGGATTTATCACAAAAAATAATTGAAGAAGAAGTAAAAAATCAATCGTTAAAAATTACATTAGATGAATTGGGACAAATTGTAAAAAATTATGATGAAAAATTTAATAAACTTCCCAAAACAGCAATTGAGTTAGCAAGATATCAGCGCAATAGAGAATCTTTAGAAAAATTATATACACTTGTTGAGGAAAAATATCAGGAAGCTCTTATTAATGAACAATCGCAGCCCGGCAATGTTTTAATAATAGATAATGCAAGAAAACCAAATCTTCCTTCGAAACCAAATAGATTTTTAATCGTACTTGTTGGATTGATTTTAGGTGGAGGGATGGCATTCGGTTATGTATTTATCCGTAATTATTTTGATAATACAATTAAAACACCGGAAGATGTTACTGACAGAAATATAAATGTTCTTTCATGGATTCCTCAAATTGAAGGTCTTGCAATAAATGGAAATAAAGAATTTGATTTTATAGTTGCAAAGAAACCCGACTCAATTCCAAGTGAAGCTTTCAGAGCATTGAGAACCAGAGTTCAATTTGCAAAAATAGGAAGAGATTCTTTAAAGACGATTTTAGTTACTTCTTCAGCTCCCCAAGAAGGTAAAACCACCGTTGCAATTAATTTAGCCGGAAGTTTTGCACAAGCTAATAGAAAAACTATAATTATCGATTGTGATCTTAGGAAACCGAGAGTTCATTCAATATTTAACGAAAACAGAATGCCTGGTTTAATTGACTATTTATTCGGGCAAGCGTCTCTTAAAGAAATTATTCGTTCTACAGAAATTAATAATCTAAGTTATATAGCTACCGGAACAATTCCTCCTAATCCTGCGGAAATGTTGGAATCGCAGCCGATGAGAGAATTTTTAGCTCAAATGAGAGATGAATATGATGTTGTTATACTCGATTCTCCGCCGATTATCGCAGTTACAGATTCTGAGATTTTAGCAACAATGGTAGATGGAACAATATTAGTGGTGTCAGCTGATTTTACAGAAATAGAATTAATGGAAAAATCAGTTGAGTTGATCAAAAATGATCATGCTGATTTTATCGGTACAGTATTAAATAATTTTAGTTATAAAAGCGGATACGGTTCTTATTATAAATATTATTATTACTATTCGACACCAAAGAATGGCAATAGCTCAAAATCATCAAAAATTGAATCTTAATATTAATTATCCTTTATTTATATGAATTTTAGACTCTTGAATTTATGAAAAAAATATTCATTCGCATTCTTATTATATTTTGTTTTCTTTTGATAAGCAGAATTAATTATGCACAAGATAATAATTTACCGGATTATAGTGAAAGATCATTTCTTGTAATACCGGATTCATTAGCAAATGAACAAAGTAACTTGATGTCTCAGTTTCCAATGGAAGCTACAGAGGGCAGTGTTGATCCTGATGAATATATTGTCGGCCCCGGAGATAAAATTTTAGTATCTATAAATGGCATAGAAGATATTAATTTAACATTGGCTATAAATCAGGAAGGATACTTTTTCGTTCCTAAAGTTGGTGGTATTGATCTAAGAAATAAAACTTTAACAGAAGCAAAGAAATTAATTAGAGATGCGATATTTAAATACTACAAAAATGTTGATATTTTTATTTCTTTGATAAATTTTAGAAAAATTAAAGTTTCTTTATTGGGAGATGTTAAAAAACCTTCTACGTTTGTGCTCTCTGCAAATTCGCGACTAATTGATCTGATTGTTAATTCTATGGGATTGACTGAAACTTCCAATTACAGGAATATTAAAATTATAACAAATGATAAAGATACAAGCACTTATGATTTTCTTTCCTTTTTAAGATTTGGAAACAAAAAAGATAATCCATTATTAAGAGAAGGAAGTGTTGTTATAGTGGATAAAGTAGATAAAGTTGTTTCAATTTATGGCGAAATAAAATATAATGGTATTTATGAATTTGTCCCTGGTGAAACTGTTTATCATTTAATTCAGTTAGCAGGAGGGTTGACAAGTAAAGCAAGAGTAGATTCAATTGAAGTAGTAAGTTTTGAAAAAAATGGTAAATTTTTAACTAGTTCTTACTACTCGTTAAATAAATTAAAAACAGAACATTTAATTCTAAAAAAACAGGATAAAGTTTTAATAAGACAAATTCCTGAATATTACATAGATAGATATGTTCGTATTACTGGTTATGTGAATTATCCGGGGTATTATAAGATTAGACAGAACCAGACTACTTTAAGTGAAGTTATCAAGGAAGCAGGCGGATTCAGGAAAGAAGCTTCATTAAGTCAAGCAACTTTAACACGTTTTGTAGGTACTGAGGATATTGATCCTGAATATGAACGATTAAAGACTATGGAAAGAAAAGACATGTCTGATGACGAATATGATTATTTGAAGGCTAAATCAAGACAAAGAAAAGGCCGAGTTGTAGTGGACTTTGTCGATTTATTTGTAAAACATAATCTTGATGAAGATGTAATATTAAAAATGGGAGATATAGTTTCAGTCCCCGAAGCGAAAGATTATATAATAATGCTTGGTCAGGTTGTAAATCCTGGTAATGTTATCTATCAACCAGGGTTAAGAGTTGATGATTATATTAAACTTGCTGGTGGTTTTGGATGGAGGGCTGAAAGTGGAGATGTAAGAGTTATAAAAGCGCAAACTGGTGAATGGATTGATGCTGGTGATGTTGATTCACTTAAACCGGGAGATACAATTTGGGTACCTGAGGAACCGCCTGGACCTAAATTTTGGGATGTATTTACTTCTTCTTTACAAGTTTTAGGTCAGGTAGCTGCAATTATTGCAGCAACAGTGGCTGTTATTGTAGCAACGAGGTAATAATTTGACTTATCATGATTTAATACACATAGTAATTACAAATAAGAATAAAATTATTAAAATAACTTTAACTGCAACACTAATTTTATTCGTTATATTATTTTTATTTTATCCGGTTACATACAGAGCCACGGTTTCGGTATTGCCTCCTGATAACAATGAGTCTTTAGGAAGTCTTGGAAGTTTACTGTCAGGACAAAATTTTACAAGTCTTTTAAGCGGGAGTTCTTCCAATGCGAGTTCGCAGCTTTATATGGAAATATTAAAAAGCCGAAGTGCAGCTGTTTATGTCGTTAAAAAATATAATCTTGTAAAATATTTCGGTACAGATAATGAATATCAAGCCGCTCAAAAGCTGCAGAATAAAACTAATATTGAAATTACACAGGAAGGAATATTAAAGTTAAATGTTGATACAAATACACCATTATTACCATTAATTTTCGGAAATAAAGATTCTGTTAAAAAATTATCTGCTGATTTATCAAACTCTTATATTGAAGCATTGGATAAGATAAACAGAGAAAAACTTGCTTCCAAAGCCAAAAAAGCTAGAGAATATATAGAAGCTCAATTAGTTACAACTAAATCAAATTTAGATTCTGTTGAAACTGCTTTGATGAAATTCCAGGAAAAAAATAAAGCGATTTCACTTCCGGATCAGTTAACTGCAGCTATTGATGCTGCAGCAAAGTTAAAAACCGAAATGGTTAAAACAGAAGTACAAATTGGTTTAATGGAGACAAATCTGAGGGAAGATAATAAAGCATTGATTGCTCTAAAAAGTAAATTGAATCAATTAAAAGATCAGTATGATAAAATGGAAATGGGAAATCAGGATTATTTACTTACTTTTAAAGATGTGCCTGAGTTAGGTAAAAAATTGGCAAATTTACTGAGAGAAGTTAAAATACAAAATGAAGTTTATTTATTACTTCAGCAGGAATATTATAAAGAAAAAATCCAAGAAAACAGAGATGTTCCAACTGTTCAAGTCCTTGATGAAGCTATACCTCCTTTACAAAAATCATCTCCCAAAGTAGTTGTATCAACTTTAGCTGGTGGTATATTTTTTTTCTTCTTAACTTCATTTGTATTTGTAATAAATGAAAAACGAACACTATCTTATAAGAATAAAGAAAAGGATTGAAAATTGTTTAAACATACTGCAGTTGTTACGGGTGGGGCAGGTTTTTTAGGTTCTCATTTATGTGATAGACTCTTAAAAGAGAACTTTAAAGTTATATGTATTGATAATTTATTGACTGGTAATACGGACAATATATCTCATTTGGTGAGTAACGAGGATTTTCAATTTATTAAACATGACGTTACTAATTATACTTTTCTTCCAGGCAGAGTGGATTTTATATTGCATTTCGCGTCTCCTGCTAGTCCTATTGATTATTTGCAATTTCCAATACAGACTCTAAAAGTCGGATCACTTGGCACCCATAAATCGTTAGGGCTGGCAAAAGAAAAAAAAGCAAGATTTTTGCTTGCATCTACATCAGAAGTTTACGGTGATCCTTCAATTCATCCGCAGAGTGAAGATTACTGGGGTAATGTGAATCCGATTGGACCAAGAGGTGTATACGATGAAGCCAAAAGATTTGCTGAGGCTATAACAATGGCTTATCATCGTTATCATGGAGTTGATACAAGAATAGTTAGGATATTTAATACTTATGGTCCTAGAATGAGATTAAATGATGGACGAGCTCTTCCTGCATTCGTTAGTCAAGCACTGAGAAGTGAGGATATAACCGTGTTTGGTGATGGGTCTCAAACCAGAAGTTTTTGCTATGTTTCCGATTTAGTTGATGGAATTTTTAAACTATTGATTTCAAATGAAACTGATCCGGTTAATATAGGGAATCCTGAAGAAATATCAATTAAGGAATTTGCAGAGGAAGTTTTGAAGATTACTGGCTCCAAAAGTAAAATAATTTATAAAGAACTTCCCGAGGATGATCCGAAAGTAAGACAACCTGACATTACTAAAGCGAAATCAATATTAAATTGGGAACCTAAAATAAATAGAAATGAAGGGCTTAAAAAAACTTTGGAATATTTCAAAGAAAAAGTTAAAAGTAATTAAAAAGTCTACCAGTAACTTTTCTTAAAAATTTTTTCCCCAAATATTGAAAATATTAAGTTTAATACAATGGATAGTACTTTAATTAAGTATTCAGATAAAATTAGTATGAAAAATCCTCAACTTAATATTTGTTTTTATCTAATTGGAAATAAGAGGGGATAAAATTTTTAATGAATAAAAAGTTTACTTCTTCAGTAACAGGGGCTTCAATATTTTTAGTTATATTTGCTCTTTTTAGCAAAGGATTAGGATTCATCCGGGAAATGTTTTTTGCTAATTTTTTTGGATTGAGTCAACAATTTGACCTTTATCTCATCGGAGCTGTCCTACCTTTAACAATAAATACAATTATAATTTTTCTTGGTCAAAATTATTTAATTCCTGCATACAATAATATAAAAGAAAAAGAACCAGATGTTGTGGATAATTTTCTTAGAATAAATTTTTTATTTTTTCTATTCGGTGGATTAATTATTGCAATATTACTTTACATTTTATCAGGACCGTTGATTAGTTTGTATTTGCACGGCTCGAAGTCCTGAGGTCATTAAAGTAGCAAAAGATGTTTTTTCAATTTTTCTAATCTCAATTCCTTTTAGTAGTGCTATTTCCGTTTTGACGGCATATCAACAAGTACATTTCGAATTTAAGTATCCTGCATATTCAAGAGTAATGGCTAGTATTGTACTGATTGTATCACTGATATTACTACATAAAACTTTTGGAATTTATATTATTCCGATCGGATATATCTTAGGTTCGTTTTTACAGATGGTTTATTTGATTAGGAAAAGCAAACTCAGATTAAAAATATTTAATTATAACTTTTCATTAAAAGATTATAAAAAATTTATTCCTAGCACTTTATTATTTATTATTCTAATTGAAAGTATTGGACAATTATATTTAATAGTAGACAGGTATTTTTACAATTATGTTCCAACCGGCGGAATTGCAGCACTCAACTATGCGCAGACACTATTTATACTACCGGTTTCGATTATTTCTATTGCTTTATCAACAGCAATATTCCCAAAGTTTTCTAAACTAATTAGCAGCAATAATATAATTGATCTCGAAAACAGCTTTAATGAAAGCATTAAAATTAATATAACTTTTTTTATACCTATTACTATTCTTTTTTTAGGTTATGGTGACTTCATTCTTAAAATTTTATTTGAAAGAGGAAAATTTTCACATAGTGATACAGTGACTACTTATAATGCCCTTATATATTATACTTTAAGTTTATTATTTTATGCCGCATATAGTATTAATAATAAAATGTTATATAGTTTTGGTTTAATTAAAAAATTACTTTATTTAACATTAGCCGGTATTTTAATAAAAATAATTCTAAATTTTTTATTGGTAAGAAATTTACAACAAAATGGATTAGCCTTAAGTACATCCATTAGTTACATTTTTTTCTTTCTAACTTCTTTAATTCTAATATATCAAAAAAGTAAATTTAAAAATAAAAACATATTTTACACAGAACTAATATTTAATATAGGAAACGGAATAATATCGTACTTTATTGCAAATCGAATAACTAGCTTATTTAAAACCAATAGTATTGCTATTCTTATAAATATTTTATTTTTCCTAATGATTTATTTTTTAAATTTATATTTTGTAAAGCACTCAACTTATATTGCTTTTCAAAAAGTTTTAAATTCGTTAAAATATAGTAAATAATATCAAAATAGATGGTAAATATGGAAAATGAGGATTTTAGAACTGAACTCTACAAAGAATATGTTTCAACATTTAAAAAAACACTTTCACAAGATTTTACTGCTGATTTAATCTCCTATGAAAAAAAATTCAAAAGAATTTATTTGCCATTATTGAAAGATTTTAAAAAGGATGCTGCAATTATCGAAGTTGGCTGTGGACCTGGAAACGTTATGCAATTTTTAAAAAATGCCGGTTTCGATAATATATTTGGAATAGATATCTCTGACGAGCAGATTAAAGAAGCCGCAGATAAAAATTTAAATGCTGCATCTGTAAATGTGTTTGAATTCTTTGAAAAAAATAAAAATAAATATGACGTTATATTTGCACTCGATTTTGTCGAGCATTTTCATAGACATGAACTTTTAAAATTCTTTAAAGGATTTAATAGACTTCTGAATGATAACGGAATCCTTGTTATAAGAACTCCAAATGGTTCTGGTCTATTTCCAAATAAAAATATTTACGGCGACTTGACACATCTTACAATTTTCAATCAATATTCTTTGATTCAAATTTTACAAATTACCAATTTTTATAATATTAATTTTTATGAAAATCCTCCGATATCAAAGAATTTTTATGGATTTGTAAGATCAATTTTGTGGCGTTGTATTAAATTATTTGTAAGATTTATTCGGATAGTAGAAGTGGGCAGCAGTCAAAAAATATTAACCCAGGATTTAATATGTACAGCTCGGAAGAAAACTATGTAACAAACTTAATAAAGAATGTAGTTTCAAAAAAATGAAATTAAGCCGCATATTAGAATATAAATTATTTAATAACATCATAACTTTATTATTCAATTTTACATTTTTATTAATCAGAACATTTATTATTAAAAATAAAAATGGAGAAATTGTTGTTGTAAATCTCCATAAACTAGGCGATGCAGTTTTTACCATTCCTGCTCTGAAGCGAATTATTAATCATCATAAAAGTAAAATAACGCTTGTTTGTTTTAAGGAAACAACGGGAATATTTAAACAAGTTTTGAAAGATGTGAATTATATAGAACTATCACATTCAGATTTTTATTTATCCGATAGAATTGCAAAAGGAAGGACAAGAAGACTATTAAAAAAAGCTAATCCTAAAATTATTTATGACTTAACAGGATTTATTACCTCAGCATTTTTAATTTTTACATCAAAATCTAAGAAGATTGAAGGTATTAATGAAGCATTATATAAAAAGATATATACAAAGTTTTCACCAATAAGAAATGAACCGCATATAACAGATATGTATTTGGATGCTGTAAGACATTTACCCGAAAATAAAATATCTTTTAAAAATGATATTATGGTTAACAAAAACAGTAGTATTTTAATACATCCATTTGCCGGATGGAAATCTAAAGAGTGGAACTATTATAAGTTTATTCAATTAGCAGAGAAACTAAATGAAAAATACAATACAATTTTCATATTACCCAAAACAAGAATTAATGAAATAATCAAACATGAATTAAAAGTAAAAAAAATTAAATTTATTGAAACTTCAACTATCGATGCAGTAATTGAAATTATCACATCATCCTTTTTATATATCGGTAATGATTCTGGTCCTACTTATATTGCCAATTTATTAGGTATACCTACCTTTGCAATTTATGGACCAACTAATCATGAATATCATACACCCAAAAATGGATTAAACGCATATATTACTCAAAAAATTCATTGTTCTCCTAAGAATAATGAAAAAATTTGCTTTACTGATGGAGGTCGGTCTGGATGTCCTGTTTACGAATGCATGAATTTATTAAGTGTAGAAGAAGTGGAAGAATCGGTAAACAATTTCATAAGAAAAATAATAAATAACAATTAAGTACAATATTAAAACAAAAATATTAAATGCCAGGATTAAGTATAGTCTTTAATAAAGTTAAAAAACCAAATAATTCCTATAAACTGGAAGAAATATTAAATTCCCAAAATTACCTTGAAGGTTATAAAAGCGAAGTTCTTTTAAATAACGATTTATTATTTATCGGCGTAAATAAACATGATAAATATCCAATAAATATATTAAACATAAAAAACTACACAATTATTTTAGAAGGACAAATTTATAATAAAAATAATGATGATCTTAGAAAAGAATTCGAGGAGATTATTGGTCTATTTGAAACACACAAAATTTATAGCTATTTAAAAAATTGGATTTTAAGTACTGATGGGGATTTTATTATTTATTTTATAGATAACTCCAATAATCAAATCTTTATTTTAAATGATATTTTCGGTCGTCTTCCAATTTACTACCAAAAAAATAATGAAGATGTTACAGCAGTATCAAGATATTTAAATTTTATAAATAAGGTCTTTGATACTGCAAAAGTAGATAATATGGCTGTAGCTCAATTTCTTTTAATGGGATATGTGATCAATAAGAGAACCTTATATTCCGGTATCAATCAACTAAGGCCGGCTTCATTTTTAAAAGTTCAAGAAAATAAAGTTGAAGAGAAGAGTATTTACCAATTTAACTTTGACAATAAAAAATATGAAAATGTAAATTTTAAAGATAATATTAAAAATCTCTCCGAATTATTCAGTAAAGCATGTTTGGATAGATTCAGTGATGATTCGAAAAATATTGTAACACTGAGCGGTGGATTGGATTCAAGAGCGGTTGCTTCATGTATGTTTAAAAATCAAATCCCTTTTACTGCAGCAACAATTCGATATAAAAACGGCTCATCCGAAGTGGAAGAAAAAATTGCAGTTGATTTATCAAAAATTTATAAATCTAAATGCGAAATTATAGAAATTGATTTGCCAACAGGTAAAGATGTACTATCGTTATTAAACATAAAAGAAGGGATGAACTCCATATCAACAGCACAAATGCTTCCTTTTTATGCTGAGATTGAAAGATTGTTTGGAAAAGACATAAATTTTATAACAGGCGATAATGGTGATAAGATAATATTTACCTTAAACGAGAAAATGAAGAAATTTTCAAACATTGAATTTTTAGCAGATTTTATCATTAGAGAACATAGTATCATCGATCTAGAAACTATAAACAGATTAACCGGAATAAGCAAAGATGAGATTATTAGTGAATTTATCGAAGTTTTAAATTTATTTCCGGAAGAAAATTTAAGCCAAAAGTATGTACATTTTAGATCGATAGAAAAACCCTATAAATATGCTTTTCAGGGAGAAGACAGACATAGGCATTTTTTTAATAACAAAACTCCTTTTTGGTCGGTTCCTTTTTTTGAATATATAATGAATTGTTCGGATCATTCAAAAATAAAACATAGACTTTTCAGGGCATTATTAAATAGTTTTTCCCCTGAAGCTACATCAGTTCCTTATTCAAATTTTAGATCATCTGTTAATTCTTTAAGAGGTAAACTTTTTATGTTTACTGTTTATAATATTTATCCTTTAGTCCCTTCAATATTAAAAGGAGAACTAAAAGCTAGATTTTTTGGCGGCAATCCAGTTATAGATCCGGAATCAACTGCTTTAAAATGTCTTAAAGAACAATTGAGCAAAAACATTTTCTCAGATTATTTAAATATAGAAGATATCGATTCATTAAAATCCTTTCGTAAAGTAATTTTAATGAATATACTCTCCATGACTTCAGAAATTGAATTAACTAGAAAAAATGAAAGCACTTTAAATAACTATTTAAATAAAGTTTTTTAGCGTTTATATGATACAAAATTTATTTAAAGCTAAATTTAATCAAATATGCTTAATTAAAGGAGAAAGAAATTAAAGTACTGATTTTAAGTGATCCAAATTCTCCACATACAATTAAACTAGTTAATTACCTTTGTAAAAATGGTACTGATGTTTATTTGATTGGATTAACAAAATGTAATATGGATTCTTATTCTTCATTGCCAAACTTTAATTTTTCTTCTATGAATTTTTCGGTTTCAGGGAAAGAGTTACAAGTTACATCTTTTACTAAACTAAGGTATTTAGCTGCTGTCGCGATGGTTAAAAAAATTATAAAGCAATTTAAACCTGATTTAATACATTCCCACTATGCAACAAGTTTTGGATTAATAGGTGTACTTTCTGGTTATCATCCTCACATAGTTTCAGTTTGGGGTAGCGATGTATTTCAGTTTCCCATTAAGTCTGTTTTTCATAAATTTATTCTTAAATATATTTTTTCTAAAGCTGATAAAATATGCTCCACAAGTAAAGTGATGTCTGTGGAAATTAACAAATATTCAAATAAAGAGATATTAATTACACCATTCGGAGTTGATACTAATATATTTAAACCAATGAATGTTGGATCAATTTTTAACAAAGATGAATTTGTAATAGGTACAATCAAAAACTTAAAACCAATTTATGGTATAGATAAATTGATTATGGTTTTCGGTATTATAAAACAAAAATGGCCTGAACTTCCCATTAAATTGTTAATTGTTGGAAACGGTCCGCAAGAAACTTTTCTAAAAGGTTTAGTTAAAAAACTTAAACTTTATAATCATGTCATTTTTACAGGTAATATTGAAAATACAGAGGTTTATAAATATTACAATATGATGGATATTGTAGTTTTTTTATCGGTAAGTGAAAGTTACGGAGTTGCGGCTTTAGAGGCATCGTCATGCGGAAAACCTGTTGTTGTTTCGGATGCTTATGGTTTTAATGAAACGGTTGTTAATGAAAAAACTGGAATTGTTGTTGATCCAAATAATTTAGAAAAGGTAGCGGAAATTATTAAAAATTTGCTCGAAGATAGGAAACTTCGAAAAATTATGGGATCTTTTGGCATTGAATGGGTGAATGAAAATTTTGATGAGAAAAAATTGAATCAAAAATTTATCGATCTTTATCAATCAACTTTACAGCATTAGGATATTCAGTAATTTAATGGCGATTAAACCAATAAATATAATTTTAATATCATTTGTTTTTCTTTTAATTGCATTAACTGCAATTAATTTAATACCTGTTCTTATTATTACTTTAGTTGCTGCATTCTTTTATTTAATATATAAAGAAGATTTTATTTTGTTATTAATAATAGTCCTCTTTATTTCATTTACTAGTTTTGTTTTCAAAGGTGCAAGAGATGTTACAAATACCTTATCAATTGCAATATTATTTTTTCTCTTTATAAAACATTATGGTTTTAAAGTTTCTGCATATCCTGATATTCCAACCGAAGTATTTTATTTAATATTATTATTGTTTTTAACAATTATAATATCAAGTCTATTTTCTGCTGCAATGATTGCTAGTTTTATTAGTGTTTTGCATGCTATAATTTTCTTTACACTATGTTATATCATTTATAGTCTTATAAAAGATGAAAAAAGAATATATCTTTATATATTCGGATTAATAATATCTGAGTTTATAATTGGAATAAGTATATATTCTGATTTTATTAAAGGGGGGTTCAGTTTCTATATACAAAACGGAATTTTAGCAAGATTTGCTGGAGTTTATTCAAATCCGAACTTAGTTGGTTTAACTTCGTTTATTGCCGCATGTTTTATCTTGGGTTTGTTTTTTATTGAAAGATTTTCTTCAAAAAAGTATAGAATAATATTAACATTATTATTCATTAATAACATATTAATATTTATTATTACTGATTCGCGCGCTGCAGGAATAGCTTTAATAGTAGGTTATTTTTTCATTTTATATAATTTAAATAAAAAATTATTACTTAAAGTTTCAATATTATCAGTAATACTAATTTTAGTTTTATTACTCTTGCCTCCAATTCAAGAATTAATAATGATTCTGCTTAGAGTTGAAGAAGGCAGCCGAGGTCATGTATGGAGCGAAGGACTAAACATGTTTGGGGATCATTATTTAATCGGAGTTGGGCCAGGAATGTATCCAAGATTTGTAGGAACATATACAACTTCATTTATAGTTTCATTAGCTACAAAACTTGGTACCTTGTATAAAGGAAAACCAAATCCCCATAATTTCTTTTTAATTATGGGTGCCGAAAATGGTATTCTGGGTTTTGTTACCGCAATATTTATTTTCGGTGTTTTCTTTTACTTGGCTTATAAATGTGTGAAATATTATAAAGATAAAAATTCGGAATTTTATGTATTAGCTATTACAATTTTTGCTGTTGGGTTAGGTGTCTTGATAAATTCTTTTTTTGAAGTAACAGGGGTAATGTCTTATGGTTATATAACAAATGATCTGCCTTTTTGGTTAGTATATGTAATTCTAATTTATCTTTACCGGGAAACTAAAAATATTAAAAAAGTCAATTTGAAAAAATTATAACAAAATTATTAATACTCTTATGATTGGTTACACATTTAATTTAATCAATTGATGGATAAAACCTGCAGAATTAAAAGGATAATTATTTTAGTAATTTGATTGTAAATTATAAAATGTAAAAAGTAAAAAGGAATAATTATAATATCAAAAAAAAATTCATAACTTTAATTCTGCCTTGCAGAAATGAAGAAAAATATATTTCAAAATGTTTAGACTCAATAATGAATAACGATTATCCTAAGGAATTAATGGAAGTTATTATTGTTGACGGATTGAGCTCAGATAATACATTAAAGATAGTTGAAGAATATTCAAAGAAATATTCTTTCATCCATCTGATTGAAAATAAAAATATTACTGTCCCGTTTGCTTTGAATCTAGGCATTCAAAAATCCAAAGGAGATTACATAGTAAGATTAGACGCACATAGTAAAATTCCTAAAAACTACTTTTCTCAATTAGTTGAGTGGAGCATAAAACTTAGTGCCGATAATATTGGTGCTGTATGTTTAACTAAAGTACAGAATAGTAATTCTAAAACTAATGCCATTAGTCTGGTATTAAGTAATAAATTTGGAGTTGGGAATTCATATTTTAGAATTGGAACCAATGATATTATGGAAGTCGATACAGTCCCTTTTGGCTGTTACAAAAAAGAAATTTTTAACAAAGTTGGAATGTTTAATGTTCATTTAACAAGAAATCAAGATATTGAATTGAACAAAAGAATTAAAAGAATTGGCGGAAAAATATTTTTACTTTCAGAAGTACAGTGTATTTATTATGCCCGAGAATCATATAAAGGGATTGCAAAAAATAATTATCAAACCGGATTATGGAATATTCTAACAGTTTATGTCACAAAAAAAATAAGTTCGCTTAGCTTGAGGCATTTTATTCCAATGGTATTCCTTTTATCTTTAATTGTTCCAGCTTTATTAACGATTTGGTTTCCGGTTATTGGTTTACTGGCTGCATTAAGTTTTGGGTCTTATCTTATTACTCTCTTAATAATAAGTCATAACATAAAAAATCAAAATACAAACTTATTTTACGTTTTGTATTCTTTTATGGTGTTGCACTTTTCATATGGATTTGGTTCTCTTGTAGGTTTATTTAAATTAAACTATTTATTCAAAGCTGATGGCTTCTAATACAAAAAAGTATAAACAAGAAATATCTAAAATATTAAAGTGTTCTCTTGATCAAATATTTCTATATTGGAAAGGAAGAGTAGCACTATATGCAATTCTTAAAGCAATGGGGGTTAAAGAAAATGATGAAATAATTACTTCCGGCATTCACATGTGTAGTAGTACCAAATGCAATAATTTATTTGAAAGCCAAACCAATTTATATAGACATTTCATCTGAAACTTATAATATTGATGTAAATAAGCTTAAAGAAGCTATAACTCCTAAAACAAAAGTTATCCTCTGCCAGAATACATTTGGATTATCTGCAATGTTGATGAAATTGTTGAAATAGCAAACAAAATAATCTATATACCATTGAAGATTGTACGCATGGTTTTGGCGGATATTATAATAAAATGCCCAATGGTTATTATTGTGATGCAGCATTTTATTCTACACAATGGAATAAGCCATTTTCTACTGGAATTGGAGGATTTTTAGTTGTAAATAATTTCGAATTAATTGATAAAGTAACTGCTCAAGAAAAACAAAAAGTAAAACCTAAATTTATTGAGAAATCTATCTTAAGATTTTTGATAACATTTCGTAAATACTTTATTAATAAATATACACAATCAATATTAGTTGATATTTTTAGACTTTTAAGCAAACATAATATAGTGATCGGTTCAAATCAGGGTAATGAATTATCCGGAACTGAAAAACCTGATGACTACTTTAAGGATATTTCGGATGTTCAAGTAAAATCAGGATTAAAACAAATCAAAAATTTGGAATACTTAAATAAACTTCGTAAAAAAAATGCTGAGAAATATTCTAATTATCTTAGGGCAAAAGGAAAAACTTATGTTAGTAAAAATTTATTTAATGACCATATTTTTCTAAAATATCCATTATTGGTTAAAGATCGTGAACATTTTTTTAAATTAGCTCAAAAAAAGAATATTACTTTAGGTGATTGGTTTTTATCTCCTTTACATCCTATACAAGGAAATCTTGAACCGTGGTTTTTTGATGAAGATAAATTCCCAAATGCCGTTCATATCGCTAAGAAAATGGTGAACCTTCCAACAGAAGTTGAGAATATTGAGGATGTAGTTGAATTTCTTTCAAAAAATTTAAATTTTATAGAGTAGATTTCATAAAAATTTTAAAATGTCATATTTTGTCCGATTTCATAACAATTAGAGGCAATAATTATAGTTTGATTTAAAATGATACATTGGAATTTTTTTTAAAAAAAATCATTAAAAAATTGAAAAAATGTTTTTCTTTGAAAGAATTCTAATTATCTTTAACAGATCATTTTGAAGTTTAATTTTTAATATAAAGCTTAGAAAAATTTTATTTATTTGGGTAATTGTCCTAACTTAACAAATTATTCTACTATTAACATAGGGAATAAATAAGTCGTTTAGTTATTTAATAATTATTTATTATTTTAATTAAATACTAAATTCAAAGCCTGCTCACTATGAAGTTGATTATAATAGAATTCGCTTGATTAATTAAAATTAAAATTTATATTAAGAATTTTATTTATAAAATTATATCAGTAGCGAATTAAGATTTGATCTGTATGTATCTTTTATTGGCTAAAGTAATTTAATCAGAAAATTATGAGGTTAATATAATTCGCCTCCTGTATTATTTGAATAGGATGAAGTTTATTAAAGAAAACTTAACAACTTATCAGTTGGAAATTAATACTCTAAATTATTATTTTGCATAATAAAAAAAATAAATATGAATAAAGACTTTCTACTATTCCACAAGCCTTTTATTTCTGAAGAAGAAGTTAATGAGATTGTTGATACGGTCAGATCTGGTTGGCTCAGTATGGGGCCTAAAACTATCAGATTTGAGCAAGAATACAGTAATTATATTAATGTAAAACATTCAATTGCCGTAAGTTCTTGGACAGCTGCCGGACATTTAACTTTGGAAGCTTTCGGAATTAAAGCAGGTGATGAAGTTATTGTTCCTACTATGACTTTTCCAGCAACCGCTGAAATTGTTTGCTATTTTGGTGCAAAGCCTGTTATAGTAGATGTCGATCCGGATACTCTGAACATTTCACTTGAAGAAATTGAAAAACATATTACTCCCAAAACTAGAGCGATTATCCCTGTCCATTATGGCGGACAACCTTGCGATATGGATGAAATACATGAAATTGCTAAGATACATAATCTTAGAGTGATGGAAGATGCTGCTCACTCTCTACCGGCCGTTTACAAGGGTAAAAAAGTCGGAAGTATATCTGAAGTTACTTGTTTTAGCTTTTATGCAACAAAAACTCTTTCAACCGGTGAAGGCGGAATGGTTTGTACAAATGATGAAGAGATTGCTGAAAGAGTTAAAATAATGAGACTTCATGGTATTAACAGAGATGCATGGAAACGTTATAGTGAAAATGGATCATGGTATTATGAGGTGGTAGCACCAGGTTATAAATATAATTTTACCGATCTTCAGGCGTCTTTAGGGCTGCCCCAGCTTAAAAAAGTTGATTATATGTGGGAATCGAGAAAAAGAATTTCAAAAAAATATACTGCAGAATTAAAAGATAATAGATATATTCAGCTTCATACAGTTAAACAAGATAGAGAATCATCTTGGCATTTGTATCCAATAAGATTAAACTTGGAAATGTTAACTATAAATAGAGCCCAATTTATCGAAGAAATGAAAAAATTGAATGTTGGAGCAGGTGTGCATTTTATGCCGGTGCACCAGCATCTTTATTATAAGGATACTTTTAATCTGGATGATAGGGATTTCCCTGTTGCTGCTGCAGCTTTTCCCAGATTAATTTCTCTTCCAATTTATCCTGGTATGGCAGATCATCATGTTGATCGTGTAATAGAAGTACTTACCACATTGTTAAAAAAGTTCGCTAAATAAATAATACTCTTTATGGGTAAGCAGGGAAGTGTGATTAAACGAATCACAGATATTTTCGTTAGTTTGTTTATTCTTGTTTTAACATCTCCAATATTATTATTTGTTATAATTGCAATTAAACTAGAATCTCAAGGTCCTGCCTTTTTTCTTCATGAAAGAACAGGTTTTAAAGGTAAGAAGTTTAAACTTTATAAATTTAGAGGTATGGTTAACAATGCTTTGTCAATAGGTCCGGAATTAACCCAAGTGAACGATCCAAGAATTACCAAAGTCGGTAAATTTTTAAGAAGAACAAGTATAGATGAAATACCTAACTTTCTAAATGTACTTAAGGGCGAAATGTGTTTAGTTGGGCCAAGACCTGAAGTTACTTCTATAACAGAAAAGTATAATGAATTTGAAAAAAAAGTATTAGATTTTAAACCCGGCGTTACAGGAATTTCACAAATCAATGGAAGGCAGATGCTGACTCCTCAAGATAGAGTAAAAATGGAAATTGATTATTATCAGCACGCAAACTTCATATCAGACTTGTCTATTTTCTTGAAAACCTTTAATGTTGTATTTACCAATCAAGGTAATATATAATTTTAATGATGAAAAGAATAAATAGCCTTATACTATTCTTAATACTCTCTCCCTTAATAATTGCACAAATAGAAACGGTACCTGCTGATAATGAGGTTTATCAATTTCTAAAAGAAATGCAGGTTCAAGGAATTCTAAAAAACTATAGTAGTGTTGTACTTCCGCTCTCAAGAGCCGAAGTTGTAAAAGATCTTATACAAATTGATAACTCAAAGAACCTAATCAGCAATGTTGAGCAACAATACCTTGAAAAACTTAAAGTGAAATTTAGTTTAAATCAAAACAATAGTTATAACAAACCTTTTAGTCTTTTAAATGATTTTCCCAATAATCTAGTTGTAAATTTATTCAAAGATGTTGAAAAGCATTTTTACTTTTATAGAGATTCAACTATTTCCTTTTATTCTGATTTAATTGGTGATTATAAATATATCTATTCAAGTCAATTTAAGGATAACAGTTCTTTAATTAATATTGGAGGAAGAGGCATACGGAAGTTATGAAATTGGTTAGGTTTTTACTTGGAAGCTACAAATGGAATTGTTAAGAAATAATAGAAAGTTGCTTTACTTGATCCAAGAGTTAAAGCAAAGCTTCACATTTAATAATACTAAAATTGATTTCTTTGATGGGACAAAAGGATATTTAAGGTTTCAAAAGGGAATTATAAGTGCCGAATTAGGAAGAGAAAGAATATTATGGGGACAAAGCTATATTAATAGAATGATATTGTCTAATAATCCGCAATTATTTGATTTTGTAAGATTTGATTTACATTATAAAAGTTTAAGTTATAATTTTTTACATGGATGGCTAGTACAACCTTCAACTATAGTTTATTCTGATTCTTTAGTAGGGAATATTAAAAATAAAGGGATCAAAATATTTAGCAATTAGTAGATTAGATTTTCAGCCAAGTAATTCTTTTTCCTTAGGTGTTTCGCAATTTGTAATATATGCAAATCGACCTTTTGAAGCT
Organism: uncultured Ignavibacteria bacterium; assembly: GCA_963713505.1. Lineage (GTDB taxonomy): Bacteria > Bacteroidota > Ignavibacteria > Ignavibacteriales > Ignavibacteriaceae > CAVQMC01. The sequence continues at coordinate 240,329 of CAVQMC010000021.1, forward strand.
GCTTATTTAAACCCATTTTTATTTTGGGAATCGGCTCAGAGATGTTTAAACGATTTAGATAATTCTTTTTTGTCATTCGATTTAAGATACCTGATTTCAAATGGTTTGGAATTATCAGGCAATATTATTTTTGATGATATAAAACTAAGTGTCTTGACTAAAGGAGAATTTGCTAAAGTGGATAATCGATCAGCTTGGCAGGTCGGATTAATGTTTACTGATCCTATTTTCTTTAATAACTCAACATTGAAAATAGAGTATTTGCAAATCAGACCATATACATTTTCTCATCCCGGTATTGGGGAATCATTAGATTATACAAATAATGGATACTTATTAAATTCAAATATCCAGCCAAATTCTGTCAGGTTTTCGACTGAATTGACATATAGGTTCTCTTCCAAATTGAATCTTATCTTAAATTATAATCACACTATACATGGAAAAAACACTTACGATGAAAATGGGAATTTGATTAAAAATGTAGGGGGAAATGTTTTTTATAATTATTCAATTTTATTTTCAAATACAGCTCCGCTTTTAGATGGTATTAAAGAGACTACCGATCAAATAAACTTAGGATTAAGTTATGAATTTATTTTGGGCTATTATTTGATATATAAATTATCAATATAATCAAGTGAAAAGTGAAGAAATTACAAATTCAAATAATTCATATTTTTTTATGATTAAATTTGATTTTCAATAGATAGCATAATCTAACTTTAAATTTGGTTAAATTTTAACCTTGACCAATCTTAAAAATTATTCTAATTTGAATAAAATTATTATAGGGAATTATGAATTTTAAATTAACTGCAATTCTTGTAACTTCTTTTATTTTAATAACATTCAAGCCTGCATTCTCTCAATCTTATAAAGTTTTAGAATCAAGTGGACAAAAAATTAAAATTGAATTTGATTTTAACGGAAGATATCAAATAAAAGATACTTTAATCAATAATGTTAAGTTTAATTTCATAAAAGGCGGACAATCAGTTACTAGGAACCCAGGTGATCCCTGGCTTCCGGATGTTAATTTAAACATTGCCGTACCATTCAATTCATCGCCGACTCTCAAAATTATAAATGCTGTTAAACAGAATATTACAAACAAATTAATTTTACCTTTTCCCGATTCATTAAACGAAGATTTTAGTAAAATGCGGTTTAATGAAAAATTATATAGTGCAAATCAATTTTTCCCTAAAAATTCTTCTGAAATTATAAGTAGTTATGTGTTTAGGTATATTAAAGTTGTACAATTAAGCATTTCACCTTATCAATTTAACCCACTTACTAGAGAATTATTGTTTAACAGACATTTAGTAGTCGAAATTGATTTTCAGTTGGACCCGCAGAATAAAACAATTTATCAAAATGTAAATGATAAGCTAACAAGTGAATTTGTTAAGACAGGCGTTATAAATTCGAATCAAGCATCAAATTTTATTTCAAAAGAAATTAAAACTAATATGTCACCTCTTTCGGAAAATTATTGGTATAATCCAAATAAAAATTATTATAAAATTTATTTAAATAAGAAGGGGATTTATCGGGTTACTTATGATTGGCTTGTTTCAAATGGTGTCCCTGCAAATACTGGGCTTCAAAATGGACAATTAGAGATTATTAATAATGGGAATGAATTGCCGCTGGATATTGTAGATGTTAATAATAATGGTTTATTCGATTCAGGAGATTATTTCCAATTTGCTGGAGATAGAGCCCAGCCTACAACACCTTATACTTATTTTAATATTTACAATACTTCAAACGTTTATTGGTTTTCATACCAGGCGGATTCAGTATATAAATATAAATCTATTGATGGTTACCCTAATACATATTATGATGAAGTTAGTACTGTTTTTCAAACTAAGCATTTTGAGCAAGATATTAGTTATCAAACTTTAGGACATGCACCTAATGATCATAGGGATTACTGGCTTTGGGGGAATGTAGAAGCAAGGGATCATCAACCTTACTATCTATTTAGATATTCATTTGGTGATAGTTTAGCAAGTTATATTGATCCAAACAATACTAATATTACTCTGAAAGTTAATATGCAGGGTATGACGGCACCATCTTGTACTTACGGCCATGATGTTATAATAAAATTCAATGGATATTGGGTAGATTCTTTAAGATGGAATGCACAAGATAATATAACCGGTCAAACCACGTTCCCAGTCAGTATATATTCAGGACAAGATAGCATTCCACTAAATCCTTTCCTGAATAAATTTGAGGCTGAGGCTTATGGTTATAACTGTGATCCCAGTGATCAATCAAGAATGAATTGGTTTGAGGTTAGTTTCTGGAGAAAACTTAAGGTTAATTCTGATAGTATTCAATTTATTAGCCCACCCAGTGTTGAAGGCTTGCATACAGTAAAATTATGGAGATGGTTTGCCGACAATATGAAGATTTATATCCCTTCACGAGGCAAAATGATTGATAATCCTTACATATCTAATAATTCTCAGCAAGAAGTTTATTTTAATGATACTCTACAGCCTGGTACACAGTATTATTGCTATTCCAATAATGTATTTTATACACCGGACTCAATGAAAGCAGATATTTCTTCCGATTTAAGAAATCCTAATAATGCAGCAGATTATATAATAATTACTCATTCTAAATTTGAATCAGTTGCCCAGAGGTTGGCTCAGTATAGATCGAACTATTTGCCAGGATATGCTAACCCCAGAGTTAAAATTGTCAATATAAAAGATGTTTATGATGAATTTTCTTATGGTCTTCGGGATCCATTAGCGATGAATTATTTTTTAAAATATGCCTTTGAAAATTGGCAATCACCTTCTCCAGCTTATGTAGTACTGGTAGGAGATATGAGCCACGATTATAGGCATATATACTCAAGCAGCCGGGAAAATTACATAGCTTCAATACCTTTTCAGGCAATTGAATATGGTCAAGCTCCTAGTGATAACATGATAGTGGCATTTGAAGGAAACGATGTGGTTCCGGATATGATTATCGGACGAATCTCATGCGAAACAGTGGATGAAGGCAATATAATCCTAGATAAAACAATAAATTATCCTGCAGATAATAATAAGGAGTGGAAGCAAAATGTTTTACTATTAGCCTCGGGATTAAATTATGAAGATCAACTGCAGTTTGGATTTAATGCCGCTAGTAATTATTTGGATTCATATTATCTTGAACCAAATGGAATACACGCTTCAAAGGTTTTTAATTTTCCAGCTACACCTGAAGATATGAAATACCAGGGAAGCGGCCCAGAGATGCGGCATCAAATTGATAATGGAACAGTTTTAACCAATTATTATGGACATGGCGGCGGTGGTCAATGGGATTTAGTATTTACCAATGATGATATTTACGAATTACACAATGGAGATAAATTACCTGTTATTTTAAGTGTAACGTGCTATACAGGACATTTTGATGACCAGGATTGTTTCGGTGAAAAATTCATTAAAGTTCCGGATAAAGGTTGTGTTGGCTTTTGGGGAAGCACGGTTTTAACACTTTGGTCTTCAGGTCAAATTATTAATAATCAATTCTTTAAAGATGTTTTTAGTAGAAAAGATTATGTTGTTGGACAGGCAATTTTAAAGGCAAAAACAAGCATTCCACCGGTTGGCGGAAATGCAACTCAAATAGCAGTACTTTCTTATTTGGGTGATCCAGCTTTAAAATTGCCTTACCCGAAAAACCTGATTTTGTTATTAATCCTCAGGACATTACCATAAACCCTCAAAATCCATTAAAAAATGATACTGTTCAAGTTAAAATAATGCTGCATAACCTTGGAGTATCTTTTCCGAACGATTCAGTTAGGTTTGAATTATATAAGAACTCCGTCAATCCTTCAAATCTAATTAAAAGAGTTAAAGTATTAAATTTTGGTGAGACAGATTCAGTATTAATTAATTGGATACCAACCGAATCCGGAACATATAACCTTATTGCTCAGATAAATGGTGATCATCATATAGATGAAGATGATTACAGTGACAATACTGCATCAGCAGAATTTTCGGTTTTTGATTTTGGACAACCTAATATTGTAAAACCTGTCAATGGATTATTATACAAATAATGATAAAATAGACTTTTTATTTATTGACATTGGAATGTATATTTTAATAGGAATTTAAATTATCTGATAGAAATAGATACTACAACAAACTTTAATTCACCTTTAAAGATAACATCGCCTTCTATAACTCCTATAGATGGAATTTTACGGTGGAAATCACCTTCCATGCAGCCAGGAAATTATTTTTGGCGGGCTACAATATTTGATCAATCTGATACAAATACAAGTCCAGTAAATATTTTTACAATCACAAATCAAAAGGGTAGCGGTTATCTTGCTGAAAAATCCCATTTAAAAACATTTTCATTAGATAACGTAAATTATGTTGATTCTTTACAAGGTTTGATTTTAAATATTTCTCAGAATACCTCCACATCCTGATAATGCAGAAGTTGTTGATTCGGTAATGTTTAACTTACCACTTGATTCTACAAAAGCTACAACTTATACAACAGATGGGAAATATATTTATTATGGTAATCTAACATATTATACATCAGGAAATGCAAGTAAAATTTATAAAATAGGAACTGGAAATGAAGGAACAATAAAGGGATTAAATTATGGAGCAATTCCCAATTTTTTGTTGAAACTAAAAAATCAATTTTTTTATTATAGTGATGGTTCAATTTATATACCGGATTCTTCCGGAAGAGAAATGATAAAAATTAATCCTGTTTCTGGGGATACTACTCAGATATTATCTTCCGCAAGCAATTATTCCATCACTCGATGGTATATTACGAAATGGTAAATATTATACATGCAACGGATGGTCGTATATGTTTATAATTTAACAAGTGGTTACGATACCTTGAGGAACAAATATACATTACGTGTATCTGGATCCTCAAAATGGCTGGCAGAAGGTTGGAGAGGATAAAACTATGAATGGAAGCTCTGCTTATGGATTTCAAAGTTTTTTTGTTGTTGACGGATATCTTTTTACTTATGAAGCTTATCATCCGGCTATATGAGAAGATTTAAAATTTCAGATGGATACTTTTGAAGAAGAATGGCTATCGTATACAAAAGAACTTATTATTATTTTCAGCATGGACATATGATTGGGTAGATAATTTTATTATATGCAGGCATTTTTCATCTGCGACCTAATTATAGACCAGGTTTTTATAAATTTTTAGGCACTCATCAACAAGCGTCTGGCTCAATTACTTCTCAAGAAATTGGTCCCGCATTAAATTGGAATTCATTGGATTATAACTTTGATCTAACTGGTTCTCAAGGTCATTATAAAGCTTATCTTTTAGGGAAAAATACTATTTCTAAAAATTGGGATACTTTAAATACAAATCTACCTTCGAGTTATTCATTAAGTAATATAAATGCTCGACAATATGATTATTTAAAAGTTTATTATTCACTTGTTGATTCAGCATTAGGTGCAGATCAACCGATGAAATTAAAATCACTTAATGTAGATTATTCTTATCCTCCTGAAATTACTTTATTTCCTGGTGAAATTAGTTTTGCTAAAGATACTTTGCTGCAGGGATTTAATAATGATATGACTGTCAAAGTTCATAATGTAGGTTATTCAGATGCAGATAGTCTGACCATGAATTTTACTTTTAATGAATTAGACACTCTTTTTTATTCAAAACTAATGTCTTTAAAAGTTGATTCATCAAAAACCATAAATTATTCAATAAGTACGGATCATTTATTATATACAAGCCCACTTTCTTATAATTCTGTTACAGTAGATGCAAAAATTCCTTCATCAGAATATTTTACTTTTAACAATGCTGTAACAAAAGGGTTTTATGTATCAAGGGATTCAATAAAACCAACTTTCAATATTACTTTTGATGGAAAAGAAATAATTGATGGTGATGTAGTTTCTGCAACTCCTAAAGTGTTAATTACACTTAAGGATAATAGCCCTCTCCCATTAGATACTAGCGATTTTACAATTGTATATGATAATTATCCTCTGAATTTTAATAGTCCAGATATTGAATATACTTATACTCCGTATCCAAATTCTGAGTCTACCATTTTATGGACTCCGACATTACCTGACGGAGTGCATACTTTGGAGGTATTAGCAAAAGATGCCTCAGGTAATTTTTTTGATACTACATCTCAACGAATAACTTTTGAAGTAGCAAATTCACCTCAGCTTAAAAATGTGTATAACTATCCTAACCCATTTAAAACTGATACTTATTTTACATTTCAAGTTGGATCAATAATTCCGGAAACATTTGATATTAAAATATTTACTGTCGCTGGAAGACTTATTAGAGAAATAAATGTCCCCTCATCTGAATTACAGCCAGGATTTAATAGAATTTACTGGAATGGAAGGGATCAGGATGGTGATGATTTGGCAAATGGATTATACTTTTATAAAATCATTGCAAAAATGGCAGGTGAAGTAAAAACTGTAACTCAAAAGTTGGCAAAAATCCAATAACTTTTTATCTTTAATAATTAATTGATTTATTTTAATGAAAAGGAGTGCAAATGTGTGGAATTGTCGGTTATATTGGGGAAAAGAACTGTGTACCGATACTGATTAATGGTTTAAAGAGATTAGAATATAGAGGTTATGATTCTGCCGGTATCGGTATTATTGATAATGATAATTCCAGAGTTATTAAAAACAAGGGCAAAGTATCCTTACTAGAAGAAAGAATTGATAATTTACATTTAAAAGCTACTTTAGGAATCGGACACACACGTTGGGCTACTCATGGAATCCCAAATGAAATAAATGCGCACCCTCATTCAAACGAAAATAAAGACTTATTTGTCATTCATAATGGTATAATAGAAAATTTTAGAATTTTAAAAACCGGTCTTCAAAAACTTGGTTATAAATTTGTTAGCGATACAGATTCAGAAGTACTGCCGCATCTTATTGACAGTTTTTTAAAAAAAGGATATAATTTATTTAAATCTGTTCGTTTAGCGTTAAATGAAGTTGAAGGTACTTATGGTTTAGTCGTAGTTTATAATAAGGAACCTGATAAACTAGTTGCTGCTCGTAAAGGTTCTCCTTTGGTTTTGGGAATTGGAGATAACGAAAATTTTGTTGCCTCAGATGTTTCTGCAATTATTGCCCACACTAAACAAGTTGTTTATCTGGAGGATGGAGAATTAGTAGAAGTTTATAAAGATCACTTTTGCGCAAAAACAATTGCAGATAATAATATAGAAAAAGAAGTCCATGAAATTAGTATGACCCTTGATGAAATTGATAAAAGCGGTTATGCTCATTTTATGCTTAAAGAGATAATGGAGCAGCCTGATTCAATAGAAAATTCAATGAGAGGTCGATTACTAATCGATGAGGGAACCTCTAAGTTAGGCGGTTTAAGTTATGTAATTGAAAAATTAGCAAATTCAAAAAGAATTATAATCTCTGCTTGCGGTACATCCTGGCACGCAGGCTTAGTAGGAGAATATATGTTTGAAGAATTTGCCCAAATTCCCACAGAAGTTGAATATGCTTCCGAATTTCGTTATAGAAATCCAATCATTAATAAAGACGATGCAATATTTTTTATTTCTCAAAGCGGTGAAACGGCAGATACATTAGCTGCTCTAAGAGAAGCAAAAATTCGAGGTGCTTTAGTTTTGGGTATATGCAATGTGGTTGGAAGTTCTATTGCCAGAGAAAGTATGGCTGGAGTTTATACACACGCTGGTCCTGAAATAGGTGTTGCATCTACAAAAGCTTTTACATCCCAATTGGTTGTACTGGCTCTTATTTCACTCCTTGTTTCAAGAAAGAGACAAATGAGTATGGAAGAAGGACTTGAAATAGTAAAAGAATTGGAAAAAATTCCAAGCAAAATTTCACAAATATTAACGTTAAATGATGAAATTGAAAAAATCGCTACTGAATTTAAAGATGCCAAAAATTTCCTATACTTAGGTAGAGGATATAACTTCCCTGTTGCTTTAGAAGGTGCGTTGAAATTAAAAGAAATTAGTTATATCCATGCTGAAGGTTATCCTGCTGCAGAAATGAAACATGGACCAATTGCTTTAATAGATGAAAATATGCCGGCTGTATTTATTGCTCCAAAGGATGCAACTTATGAAAAAATAATTAGTAATATCGAGGAAGTTAAAGCACGAAAAGGAAAAATTATTGCTATTGCCAGTGAAAATGATAGAAATATTGATCAACTTGTCGATTATTCAATTAAAGTACCCGAAACTATAAAAATGTTAACTCCAATTTTGACTGTAATTCCATTGCAATTATTAGCATATCATATTGCTGTAAAAAAAGGTCTAAATGTAGACCAACCTAGAAATCTTGCAAAAAGTGTTACAGTTGAATGATAACTATTTTAGCATATTTTCTTCTTAAGTTTATGTAAATTAGAAATTAAAGAAATATTATTATTGCAAATAATATATAGATAATGTTCTTCCATTTCGAAACTTTATATTTAATAATATTATATTAAACAATTAAGATGGGTAATCATGATGTAAAACATTGGGCTGAATGTTATAATAATGTAATTTGGATTGATGAAATTCCTTGGTATATAAGCAATAAATTCTTGAACCATTATCAGCTCCTCACAATACAAATAATATTAATCGTAAAAAATTACAAGACGTTCTCAAACAAACTAATGCATTATTAGCTATCTGGGTGGATAATTGGGATTGCGAAAAATCAGAGTGGTGGTATACATGCTGTGATGATGAGAATTATGATTTGAAGATTATTAAAAGCCCGAGTATGAAACGTGATACAAAAAAAGGTTTACGTGAATGTAAAATCTGTGAGATCGATCCTCAAAATTTTATTGAACTATCATATGATATATATAAAAATAGTAGATTATCTTATGGAGAAAAAAAATCAAAAATACTCTCAAAAAGTATGTATGAACAAATCGTTTTGAAAAGAAAAAAATATTATGGATATAAAATTTGGGGAGCTTTTGTTGGTAATAATTTAGCTGCTTACTCAACTCCAATAACATTAGATAATGCAACTTTACTTAGTGAAACCAGATCGGATCGCAAATTTTACAAACAAAACCCTAATAATGCTTTATTTTATGAAATGACAAAATATTATTTGAATAAAGAGAAAGTGTTATACGTAAGTAATGGTCATCGTACAATATTACATCCTACTTCTATTAACGATTTTCTTTTGCGTTTAGGATTTCGTAAAGTTTATTGTAAACTAAATGTTGAATTATCTACTAAAGCAAAAGTAATTTCATATCTTAGGACTAATGGGTTAAATAACCTTACAAATTTGCTTTTAAATGTACTACCAGTTAAAAAGAAAAATTTCAAGCTTTTTCTAAACTTATAGAAATAAGTAAAACATTTTAATGCAATGCTTAATTTTAGCGATTTATTTTTTATAATAAAAAAACTTTTCTGGGTTTATGAGTATTGTGTGATATATAATCTAGGAAACAAAATTGATATAAAAACTATAAATGATAATATAATAGTATATTCAGAGTATAAAAATATTCCGAATTTCATTATTCAAAAACTAAATATCAGATTTTTTCTGAATCCGCTTTTTCATAGAATCAAATCTAAAAATGCAAAGTTGTTATGTATTTATGATCAAAAAGATTTAATTGCTTATGGTTGGATACAAAACTGGAAACCATTTAAAAGAAAATATGGCTGGCTTTATAAGAATGCAACTATGTTAGGTCCATATTGGACAAATCCAGATTATAGGGGAAAAGGAATATACGGAAGACTAATAAGTCATAGTATTGCGATATCAGACAAAAATTTACCATTAATTATATACACATCACCTCAAAATGTAAGTTCTCAAAAAGGAATAGAAAAAGCAGGATTTACTAAAATTGGAACTTTTCGAATTCTACTTGTTTTACGTTTATTTCAATGGCATAAAAAAATTGACTAAAAAATTTTGTTTCTGGGCAAACTTCTTTCCCATATTGTAACTTTAAAATCATTAGAAAGATGAATTAAGTAATAAAAATTTAAATTTTTTAATATGCTGAAAATTACTTTTAGTTTATTGGAAAAAATCATATTTTTGTACTCTAATTTTTTATGGGCAGATAGCTCAGTCGGTAGAGCAAAGGACTGAAAATCCTTGTGTCGGCGGTTCGATTCCGTCTCTGCCCACCTTAACCCGCTTACCGAGGCGGGTTTTTTTATCTAATTTTATTAAGTTTTTTCTCCTGATTTTTCTCCAACTGCCGATTTAAATCATCAATTAACATCGAAAATTTTATTAGAATTATATAGTGTAATTATTGAAAATTAAAAGGAGATGTTATGAAAGCTATGATTATTCCAAAATTTGGAAATGCCGATGTATTTGAATCAAAAGATATTGAAACACCTGGTAAAATTGGTTCCAATCAAGCATTAGTTAAAATAAAAGCTTCCGGTACAAATCCTGTTGATGCAAAATTAAGAGCAAACGGTTCATGGGCAAATTTAAATCCGCCTGTTGTACTTGGTTATGATGCTTCTGGTGTAATAGAAAAAATTGGAGAAAATGTTTCTGATTTTAATAAAGGAGATGAAGTTTATTATACTCCTGAAATACACGGTAACCAGTTGGGAACCTATGCCGAATTTAATATTGTTGATGCAACCATTATTTCTAAGAAACCAAAAGGAATTTCATTTGAAGAAGCATCTGCAATTCCATTAGCTGGTGGAACAGCATGGGAAGCAGTTATAAGAAGAATATCTATTCGACCTGGTGAATCCATTTTAATTCATGGAGCAGCAGGTGGAGTAGGCAGTTTCGCTGTTCAATTTGCAAAAGCAGCCGGAGCGGTAGTTATCGCAACTGCGAGTCCTAAAAATCATAACTTATTAAAAGAATTGGGAGCGGATTTAATATTAGATTATCACTCTGAGGATGTAAACAGAGCCGCTTTGGATTTTACTGATGGAAAAGGAGTTGATGCTGCTTTTGATATTCAGGGTGAAAATATTATTTCCCGATGTTTACCTGTGATTAAGCCTTTCGGAAGAGCTGCTTCAATTCTTCCACCCAAGGGAGATCTAACTATCTTATACAGAAATAATATAACTCTTTATGGTGTTTTCCTTACCAGAGAATCCAAAAGGCTTGAGGAAATGAAACCGCTGTTTGAAAGAAAATTAGTTAAACCAATTATTGATCAAGTTTTACCTTTATATGAAGTTTCAAAAGCACATAAAAGATTAGATTCAGGTCATGGAAGGGGTAAAATAGTTTTAAAGATTTAATTTTCTGATTCTTTATTAAAATTTATTTGACGGAATGAAATTTTTAATTTATTTATTTTCATTCCGTTTTTTTTGTTTGTCACGTTTAATGCCATTCTAATACTAAAAACTAAAATTACTTCTTCAGTTTTTCAATATTAATCCTCAAAGGAGCCGAAAATGAAAAATACTTTATTTCTTATTACTTTAGTAATAATTTTTTCTGTTACAAATAATTTCCTTTCAGCCCAATCTATCCATACAGTTCAAACTACTTCATCCAATACATTCAGTCCAAATAACTTGACTATACAAGCCGGCGATACTGTAAAATGGATAAATAGTTCTCAAGGATTTCATAACGTAGTTGCAGATGACGGAAGTTTTTCCAGCGGTTCTCCAAGTACAGATTTGTGGACTTTTATCAAGGTTTTTACTCAACCCGGAATAAATCCATATTATTGCGCAGTTCACGGAGGGCAAGGCGGACAGGGAATGTCGGGCGTAATAACTGTAGAAAATGCAACTGATGTAAAAGAATTATCTAAAATCCCCGGCGAATTTAATTTAAAGCAAAATTATCCTAATCCGTTTAATCCAAGTACTACTATTGAGTTTTCACTTCCGCAATCAAATTTTACCAAGCTCACTATTTATAATTCTGCAGGACAAAAAATTACAGATCTAATATCGAGAAATTTGTCAAAAGGAGTTTACTCATTTAATTGGAATGCCGATGGTTATGCAAGCGGGATATATTTTTATAGAATTAATTCCGGAAATTATTCTGCTGTTAAAAAACTCATACTGATAAAGTAAATAATGACTTTCTTATACTTCCTTCTAAATTAATAAATTTATTCATTCCGATAATAATTAAAAATTATGAATATAAAAATTATAATAGGGTTGATAACTTTCTTGCAGTTATTATTTGCAATATCAATTTACGCTCAAAAAAGCTTTATTGTTAACACAACCGATATAGCTTTTACACCATCCAAAATTACAATTAGTCCGGGCGATACTGTAAAATGGATAAATACATCAAAAGGACTGCATAATGTTATTGCGGATGATGAAAGTTTTTCAAGCGGTGATCCGAGCATGGATGAATGGACTTATATTTATGTTTTTATTAATGAAGGTGTCAATCATTATTATTGTTCGATTCATGGAAATAAAGGCGGAGTAGGAATGTCGGGAATAATTATGGTGCAATCTTCAAAAAACAATAGTACAAGAAGCATAAAAAAATAATGTCACTTTAAATTTTCACAATATACTAATTATGTGAACATCATTTTATAAATAAGGAGGCATAATGAAAAAACTACCAATTACAGTTTTTTTATTCTCACTTCTCTTGACCTTTTCAAATCTTTTCGCTCAAACTAATCATATTGTAGAAACAACTAATTCAATGACCTTTAATCCTGCAAATATAACAGTAATGGTCGGTGATACAGTTACATGGATGAATACTTCTTTAGGATTTCATAATGTTGTTGCAGATGATGGGAGTTTCACCAGCGGTGCTCCTAGTACTTCTCTTTGGGTTTATTCTTATGTTTTTACAACTGCCGGAAATAATCCATATTACTGTCAAATCCATGGTGGACCGGGCGGTGTTGGTATGTCCGGAACTGTTACAGTACAAAATTCAACACCGGTTGAATTAACATCTTTTTCAGCAATTATTAAAGATAATAACGTTTTGTTAAATTGGGAAACCGCAACAGAAACGAATAATAAAGGTTTCCAAGTAGAAAGATCATTATTAGTAAATAATATTGATGAAAATATTCAACCAAATTCGGATTGGAAGGTTATCAAGTTTATCCAGGGAAACGGAACATCATCTGAAAAGCACCAATATTCTTTTCAAGATGAAAATCTAACTTCAGGAAAATATCGATATAGACTTAAACAAATTGATTTTGATGGTAGTTTCAGTTATTCAAAAGTTGCGTCAATTGAAATTAATCCAGTTAATTATATTCTTTCGCAAAACTATCCCAATCCGTTCAATCCTAGTACAACAATAAACTTTACAATTCCACAAAGCGGTTTTACACAACTAAAAGTTTTTGCTTCTGACGGTTCCGAAGTTGCTAATGTAGTTTCTAAAAATCTCAAGGCTGGAACATATAATGTTAGTTTTAATGCTAAAAATTTAGCAAGCGGAGTTTATTTTTACAGCTTAAAATCCGGGGATTTCAATTCAGTAAAGAAAATGATGCTCTTAAAATAACTCTTTTCATGCCCGCAGTAATTAACTGCGGGCTTTTCAAATCACACTTTATTTAACCTTCCAATTAACAAATATTAAATTAAATTTTGTATCTTGATCGTTAGAATTTTTAGTAATTCCTTCGGTTCATTTCCAATATTTATTTGAATAAAGTCAGGCTTGTAAGTATATTTGAAATTATTTGTGAAAGGGAAAAATGGAAAATCAAGTAATTTTAGAGACTAATTTCCCAACTCTTAAATTTTTAAGAAGAGGAAAAGTTAGAGATATTTATGATCTTGGAGAATATTTTCTTATTGTTTCTACCGACAGACTTTCTGCATTCGATGTAATAATGTCGCAGGGAATTCCGTTCAAAGGTAAAGTGCTTACTAGAATTTCAGAATTTTGGTTTAGATTTAATGAAGACATAATTCAGAACCATTTAGTCTCTACAAAAGTTGAAGATTTTCCAAAAGAGTGTTTAGAATATGAAGAACAATTAAAAGACAGATCAATGCTTGTAAAAAAAGCTGAAGTTGTTCCAATTGAAGCAATTGTAAGAGGTTATATCTCTGGTTCAGGATGGAATGATTATAAAAAGACTGGAAAAATATCAGGCATTAAATTACCGGAAGGACTTCAAGAATCCGAAAAGTTGCCCGAAACAATATTTACTCCTTCAACAAAAGCCGAAATTGGAACTCATGATGAAAATATCTCAATGGAACAGGCAGAGAATATTGCAAATAAAAAAGTGCTAGAAGAAATTAAAGATGCTGCAATAAAAATCTATAATAAATCCGTTGATTATGCTTTAAATAAAGATATTATTATTGCAGATACAAAAATGGAATTCGGGCTTTATCAAAATCAATTAATTATTGTCGATGAATTACTAACACCCGACTCTTCCAGATTTTGGCCGAGCGAAAAATATGAAAAGGGAAGAACTCAGGAAAGTTACGATAAACAGTTCGTCAGGAATTATTTGTTATCAATTGGATTTACGAAACAACCGCCGCCGCCGAGATTGCCAAAAGAAATAATTGATAAAACAAGTGAGAAATATCTGGATGTACTTTATCAACTTACAGGGGAAAAATTAACTTAAATGTTGCCCAATAAAATAAAGATAAGTAAAGAGAAAAATTTAATAATAGAGTGGGAAAATAATACAAAAATTAGTTTAAGTTTAGAAAAATTAAGGAAATTCTGTCCGTGTGCAACTTGTATTGCTGAAAGGGAAAAACAATCAATTAATTATATCCCAATTTTACAAGAAAACCAAATAAAAGTAAGCAAGTTAGAAATTGTCGGTAGTTATGCAATAAAAATAACCTGGCTGGATGGACATGATACAGGTATTTATGAATTTCCCTTTTTAATTAATCTTGTTAATGATTAATATTTTATGGATAAATGGTACTTCCAAATCAACTAACTGTTTTAAGAATAATACTAACTCCAATTTTTTTCTATTTATTTCTTTCTGAAGATCCGACATTAAAACAGATCTCATTAATTATTTTTATTATTGCAGCATTAACAGATTGGTATGACGGCTGGTTAGCAAGAAAATTTAATTACATAACTACATGGGGAAAATTTTGGGATCCTCTTGCAGATAAAATTTTAACTTCCGCTGCTTTTATTGGTTTCGTTGTATTAAATGTAATTCCGCTCTGGATGGTAATTATAATTATTTTAAGAGATTTTTTAATCACTTTGTTAAGAGCTTATGCAGATTATAAAGGGATGTCGTTTCCTACAAGTTATTATGCCAAATGGAAAACTTTTATACAAATGACTTTTCTTTATTATTTATTATTAGTTTACACCGGATTAAATACAATTTCTTTTTTTTCAGAGAATAAATCTTTAATGAATATTCTAATGAATCATAATTTTATATACATAACAATGTTGGTTATAACTGCCATTACTTTGCATTCCGGTTTAACTTATTTTTATAAAAACAGATTATTAATTATTAAACTCTTTTCAAATGAAAATTAATTCTATAGAAAAATTACTTGGTTCCGGTTTTTATACTGGTTATATTCCCTTTATTTCCGGAACATTCGGCAGTCTTGCAGGACTTATTATTTATTATATTCCAGGCTTTGAAAAACTATATATTATAGCTCCTTTAATAGTTATATTTTTTGTTTACGGCGTTTATGTGGGAACAAAGTTCGAAGCTCTTTATGGAAAAGATCCAGCTCAATGTACAATAGATGAAGTAGTTGGAATGTGGATTTCCTTACTTTTTCTTCCTAAAATAATCTGGATTTCTATTTTAGCTTTTTTTATCTGGAGAATTATGGATATTATAAAACCCCAACCGGCAAGAATGCTGGAAAATTTAAAAGGCGGCCTGGGAATTATGATTGATGATGTAGTTGCCGGTTTATATTCTTTACTAATTATTCATATTATTTTGATTATCTTTAAGGCCTAGTTTTTCAATATTCGGAATTTTAAATGAAAACTCACGTTATTACAATTGGAGATGAGATTTTAATCGGGCAAGTGCTCAATACCAATGCTGCATATATTGGTGAACAACTCAGTGAAATTAGTATTGATATTCAAAAATCATCTGTAGTTGGAGATGACGAGGAAATTATAGTTGAAGAATTTAAAAAAGTCTGGGAAGAAAACGATTTAATTTTTGTTACAGGAGGATTAGGACCAACTCATGACGATGTTACCAGAACTTGTGTTGTTAAATTTTTTAATACGGAATTAAAAGAAAGTGAAGAAGTTCTTGAAGATATTACAGATCTTTTTAAGAAAAAAGGAAGAGATTTAACCAAGATTAACAAAGGACAAGCTTTAGTTCCGGTAATCGCAGATGTAATGAGGAATAAACTGGGAACAGCTCCGGGACTTTGGATTGAAAAAGAAAATAAATTTTTTATTGTTATGCCCGGCGTTCCATTTGAAATGCAGGAAATGATGACCAATTATGTTATCCCAAGATTAAATGAGAAAAAAGAAAACCAGGATTTTATAGAAATTAAAACCACATTACTAACTACAGGTATTCCTGAATCTTTATTATATGAAAAACTTGGAGATTTAAAAGATTTATTAGGTGATGCTAAACTCGCATTTCTTCCCAGTCAATACGGAGTTAGACTTAGAATAACTGCAAAAGGTGAAAAAGAAGAAGAAGTTAAAAATAAACTGCAGGAAATAGAACAGAAAATTAGAGGTTTGGTTGGTAGATATATTTTTGGTAGAGATAATGATACTTTAGAAGAAGTAGTGGGAAGATTATTAAAGGAACGCGGATTAAAAGTTGCTTTTGCTGAATCTTGCACAGGTGGAAATGTTTCCAACTTAATTACAAATGTCAGCGGCAGCAGTGCATATTTTGAAAGAGGAGTTGTCTGTTATTCCAATGCAAGTAAAGTTGAAATTCTCAGAGTCAATGAAGATACAATTGCAGAATTCGGTGCAGTAAGTCTGGAAGTTGCAAGACAAATGGCTGAAGGTGTAAAATCAACAAGCGGTTCGGATATTGGAATTTCATTAACGGGAATTATGGGACCAACAGGCGCAAGTACTGATAAACCTGTCGGATTAGTTTATATTGGACTTTGCGATGAAAAAGTCTGTACCGCTAAAAAGTTTTTATTTGGCGAGAACAGAATTTTAAATAAACAGCGGACTTCCCAGGCAGCGTTGGATTTATTGAGAAGATATTTATTGGGAATTTCTTCGGATGATTAGATTATTCGTTGCGCTTAAAATTCCACTTGAAATACGGCAAAAAATTACAGAAATTAGAAAGAAAATTGCAACTCCAGAGGTCGATTTTAGATGGGAAAAAGAAGACAAACTTCATCTTACTCTTAAATTTATAGGTGAAGTCGAAGAAGAATTATTAGATCAAATAAAAAACGAAATAAAATTTATTGAGGGATTTGAATCATTTTCGTGTCATTTAACAAAATTTGGTTTTTTTAAAAAAAACGGCAAACCTAAAATTTTATGGGTCGGGCTCGATTTAGATCATTCAATAATCGATTTAGTTAATAAGCTTAATGAAAAGTTAAAAATATTCGGTATACCGGTAGAAAATAGAAACTTCAAAGCTCATTTAACTCTTCTTAGAATTAAGAATTATTTTGATAAAAATTTAATGAATAGTTTTTATAACTTACAGCTTCCAGAAATTAATTTTACCGCAGATGAAGTTGTTTTATATAAAAGTGAATTATTAAAATCCGGTTCAGTTTACAAAGAAATTAATAAATATAAATTAAAAAATACGGAGGCAAAATGAGCACAGATAGAGAACAAAAGATGAAAATTATTGAGGATGCGATTTCCAGTATAGAAAAAACTTACGGCAAAGGTTCCATAATGAAGCTTGGTGACGGAGTCATAAGTAATATTGAATCAATTCCAACTGGTGCCTTATCTTTGGATTATGCACTTGGAATCGGCGGAATTCCAAGAGGAAGAGTTACCGAAATTTACGGTCCTGAATCAAGTGGAAAAACAACTTTGTGTCTTCATATAATAGCTGAAGCCCAGAAAAGCGGAGGCTTAGCTGCTTTTATAGATGCTGAACATGCATTGGATGTTAACTATGCAAAAAAACTTGGAGTTGATACTCCCAATCTGTTGCTTTCCCAGCCGGATTTTGGTGAACAGGCCCTGGAAATTACAGATACTTTAGTTCGAAGTAATGCACTTGATGTTATTGTTATAGATTCAGTTGCAGCTCTTGTTCCTCGTTCCGAAATTGAAGGCGAAATGGGCGATGCAACAATGGCAGTTCAGGCAAGATTAATGTCACAGGCATTAAGAAAACTAACCGGAGCAATTTCCAAATCAAAAACTGCTGTCGTATTTATAAATCAGCTTAGAAGTAAAATTGGAATTATGTTCGGAAACCCCGAAACTACAACCGGCGGAAATGCATTAAAATTTTATGCTTCTCTTCGTCTAGATATCAGAAGAATTGCCGCAATTAAAGACGGAACAGATGTAATCGGCAACAGAACAAAAGTTAAAATAGTTAAAAGTAAAGTTGCTCCTCCATTTAAAGAGGTTGAATTTGATATCCTTTATAATGAAGGAATTAGTAAAAGCGGTGACTTAATTGATCTTGCTGTAAATATGGGAATAATTAAAAAGAGCGGAGCTTGGTTTACTTTTGGGGAGGATAGATATCAAGGACGCGAACAATTCAGACAAAAGTTAATTGAAAATCCCGAAATGTATTCCCAGGTTGAAAAAGAAGTAAAAACCAAACTCGGAATTTTTAAAAACGGAAAAGACGGTGAAGCAGAAAAACCTGCGGAAAAATCTTCGGGAAAAGAGAAAAAATCATCTAAGTAAAAAATAAATATTACTTTGATGAAAGTAACTCGAATATCTAAAAAAGATGAAAAGAATGTTATAGTTTGGCTGGATAATGATGAAAAACTTTATTTAGCTTACGAAGTACTTTTGAAAAACGGCCTTAGGAAAGATTCAGAAATATCCGAAGGCCTTTTTTCTTTTTTGGTTACTCAAAATCAAAAATATCATATTAAACAAAGAGCTATAAATTATTTAGCAAGACGTCATCATTCTGTTAGAGAATTAAAAATCAAATTAAAACAAAAAAAATATGATGATATATTTAATAGATGAAGTTTTAAATGAACTTGTAGAATCAAATCTCCTTAATGATGAAAAATTTGCCGAGATTTATATTGAAGAAATGTCCAGAAGAAAATTATGGGGAAAAATAAAATTGAAATCAGAATTAATAAAAAAAGGAGTTGCCTCAAATATAATTGAAAACACTCTTGATAAATACTTCCCTGATGAAGAAATAAAATCCAATGCTTTTGCATTAGCAGAAAAAAAAATAAAAATATTGACAAGTAAAAAACTAGATAACGATAAACTTCGTCAGAAATTAATTTCTTATTTATACGGAAAAGGATATAGTTTTGAGGAATGCAAAGATGTTATTGATCAACTTATAAATGAGAATGATTAATTAAATTTTTTCTTTTAATTTTGAAATCATTGTTTTTACTTCAGGGATTGTTACCGCTTCTACAGCCTCTTCCAATTTAAACCATTTACGTTTTCTCTTTTCTTTTTCAGGATAATCCTCTAAAATTTTTATAACTTCCATAGCATATATCTTTACATTACAAACCCCTATTGATTTGTTATTTTCGTAATGACCTAATTCAATTGTTTCATTTGATCCGTATACTCCGGCTTCTTCATAAGCTTCTTTTTTTGCAGATTCAAAAGGGGAGAGATTGAATTCAATATAACCTTTTGGAATTATCCATTTCTTTTTTTTGACAGAAGTAATTAGGAGAATTTCAAAATTATTTTCCTTTTTTCTGTAAGGAATAACTCCCGATTGGTTAAAGTTAAATTCTAATTTCAATATTTAAAGACTCCGAATTCTTCATTTATTCTTTATTAATATGATAATTTTTATTTAATAACCCAAATTTAATTATTTAAATAAAAAATTTTCAAATCACATTTCAAAAATAAATTATATTTCAAATTGAAGTTTTTTCAAAAATAATTATTTTAATATTAACAGCACAATAATAATTTCTAAAATTAAACGGAGCAAAGAATGATTATAGATGTCCATACTCATTTAAATAATTATCATGAAGAGAAAGTTGTATCAATTAAAGATTGTCTGGACAATCTACAACACTCAATGGATAAAAATAATATTGATTATGCTTTAGTTTTGACAAGCTACAAAGTAACAGAGCATCGGCCAAGCACAACTAAAGTAATAGAAGCAACTAGAGATCTTGATAATATTTTTGTTGTTGCCGGAATAAGTTTTTTAAATTATAAAGAAAAAGATTTAAGAGAACTAAGCGATTATTTAAAAGAAGGCTTGGTAAAAGGATTAAAACTTTATCCCGGTTATGAACCTTTTTATCCACACGATCAAAGGTGTCAGGTTTTGTATGATCTGGCGGTTGAATATAATGTTCCGGTAATGTTTCATTCGGGAGATACTTATACTCCAAAAGGAAAAGTAAGGTATGCACACCCGCTTCATATTGATGATGTTGCTGTAGATAATCCGAATATGAAAATCGTAATTTGTCATGTTGGAAATCCATGGATTAGAGACTGCATGGAGGTTGTTTATAAAAACGCAAATGTGTATGCTGATTTTTCCGGTTTGGTTTTGGGTGATTTCTCACAACGTTTCGAAAAATTTATGAGAAAACAGCTTGAAGAAATGATACTTTATGCAGGGGAACCTAAATATTTATTATATGGAACCGACTGGCCGATATCTTCAATGGAATCTTATATAAATTTTATGAAAGATTTAAAACTTACCCCGGCGAATAAAGAATTAATAATGTGGAAGAATGCTGCAAGTTTATTCAAAATTGATGTAAATGAGATTTCTTCTGTCAAATAATTTTCGAAAATCATTTCTAAAAAAAGAAGGGGAATTCTTTTTTAATTAAATTTATCTTTATTTTTAATTAAAAAATAAAATACCAGATGGAAATTCGGGAAAACTTTTCTTTAAAAAAATATAATACTTTCGGGTTGGATGTTTCCGCTAAATTATTTATAGAAATTTTCAGCGAAGATGAACTTTTTGAAGTCTTGGAAGATAATAAAATTGAAAGTTCTTTAAAGTTTTTTTTAGGCGGTGGAAGTAATGTTCTTTTCAAAGATAATTATGATGGTTTAGTAATTAAAAATTCAATTCCGGGAATTAAAATAGTTGAAGAAAATTCGGATTCAGTTTTAATTGAAATTGGTGCCGGAGAAATTTGGAATGATGTTGTTAATTTTGCACTGGAAAGAAACTTTGGAGGAATTGAAAATTTAGTATTAATTCCGGGAACTGCCGGAGCTGCACCTATTCAAAATATTGGTGCATACGGAATGGAATTTAAAAACACATTTAAATCACTAGAAGGAATTTTTCTTGAAGATTTAAGTAAAAGATCTTTTTCAAACGATGAATGTAAATTTGCTTACCGAAATAGTATTTTTAAAAATCAATTAAAAGATAAATTTGTTATTACTTCAATTAACTTGAGATTAAATAAGAATCCTGGATTAAATCTGGAATATGGAAATGTTAAAGAAGAGATTGAAAAATTAAAATTAGAAAACATTACAATAAAAGATGTGGCAAATTTAATTAGTAAAATTCGTATGGAAAAACTTCCTGATCCGAAAATATTTGGAAATGCCGGTAGTTTCTTTAAAAATCCTGAAATTAGTACAAAAAAATTTGATGAAATTTCTTCTAAGTATTCAGAATTAAAAGGTTATCCTGCAGGAGAAGATAAAGTAAAAATTTCTGCCGCATGGCTCATTGAAAAATCAGGCTGGAAAGGTAAAAGGATTGGTAATGTTGAAGCATATTTTAAACAGCCTTTGGTTTTAATAAATCTCGGAAATGCCGAAAGCTCGGAAGTAATAAATTTTGCCGGACAAATTAAAAAATCGGTTTTTGAACTATTTGGAATTACTCTTACCGAAGAAGTTAATGTGATTTAAGGACTTATTCCTTTCTTTTTAGTCTCACCCAATACATTTATATTTATTAAATATTGAATTTCTATCGTATTGTTATTAATTTCAATAGAACTTAATTCAACTCAGTAATTAAGAACGGTTAACTTCCCAAATAAAAGGAACAAAAAATGAATAATGATAAAGATGAAAAACAGCCATTATCTGCATACGAAAAAGCTGCCGAAGAGGGAATTGATCCAAGATGTATACCTCAAAAGTTAACCGGACCGGTTCCCGTTCATGATGAAATTGAATATCCTGATTATCCTGAATCTGATCATGAATCATGGAAGTTTCTTTACGATAGACAAATGAAATTTTTGCCGGGCAGAGTTTGTGAAGAATATTTAGAAGGAACTAAAAAATTAAATTTTACTCCTGATAAAATTCCTGCATTGAAAGATTTAAGCCATGTTTTCCAAAAAACTACTGGATGGAAAATTGCAAGAGTTCCCGGATTAATTCATGAGCAGAACTTTTTTGAAATGCTTCAGAAAAGAATATTCCCTTCAACTGATTATATAAGAGGAAAAGACGAACTTGATTATACGCCTGCTCCTGATTGTTTCCATGATATGTTTGGACATATGCCCATGCTTACAGATCAAAATTTTGCTTCATTTTATCAAATGTTCGGTGAAGCGGCTTTTCATGCAAAAGGAATGGATAGAAAATATTTGGAAACTTTCCACTGGTTTACGGTTGAGTTTGGATTGATTAGAAAACCGGAAGGAATGAGAATTTACGGTGCCGGAATTGTTTCTTCACTTGGTGAAGTAAAACATGCTCTTTCCGATGAAGTGGAAGTTAGAGACTTTGTTCCTGAAAAACTGGTTACACAGGATTATGATGTTTGGCATCTTCAACCTGTATTGTTTGCTATCGATTCTTTTGAGCAGTTAGAAGAAGGATTTAAAAGCTGGGCAAAAAGTAAAAACTTACTTTAGAATTTAATTTTCTCCAGAATAATTGATATTTATTTACAATGGTAGATATCATCTTGTCTAATTTCTTTACCTCTCCATGTAATGTAAATCAACGTAAGTTGCAAAAACATAATACTTTACCTAATTTTTCAACATATTTTTAGTGGTTCCTCCCCCTTAAAAATTGTTGAATAATGATGGAGATAAAATTGGCTTTAAATATTGGAGATAGGGCACCTGATTTCACATTAAAAAATCAAGAAAAAAAAGATGTATCTTTGAGCGACTATTCCGGTAAAAAGGTTGTTTTACTATTTTTCCCTTTTGCAAACTCTTCTGTTTGTACTGCAGAGATGTGTAATGTAAGAGATAGTATGAAAATTTATGAAAATCTGGATGCACAAGTTTTGGGAATAAGCGTCGATAGTCCGTATGCTCTTAAAATGTGGGCTGATAATCAAAAAATAAATTTTCCTTTACTGAGTGATTTCAATAAAGAAGTTTCAAAAAAATATGATTCTCTTTATAATGTTTTTGCACCCGGGGTAATGGATTATATGGGAGTTTCAAAACGTTCCGCTTTTGTAATCGGGAAAGACGGTAAAATTAAATACACGGAGATATGCAAAACTCCAGGAGATCAGCCTGATTACCAGGCAATTCAAAATGCTTTAAATTCATAAAAATTTTAATAATTAAAATAAGGGAGTAATATGCTTGAAGTAGGAAAAGCAGCACCGAAATTCAAATTAAAAGATCAAAATGGAAAGTCAGTTTCTTTAAATGACTTTAAAGGAAAAAATGTAGTTCTTTATTTTTATCCGAAAGACAACACAAGCGGCTGTACAAAGGAAGCTTGCAGTTTTAGAGATGAAATGCCGAATTTTAAAAAAATAAAAGCTGTTGTTATCGGAGTCAGTCCTGATTCGGTTGAATCTCATAAAAAATTTGCAGAGAAATATGATTTGCCGTTTACTTTGTTAAGTGATGAAAATAAAGAAGTCCTCGAAAAATACGGAGTTTGGAAAGAGAAAAGCATGTATGGAAGAAAATATATGGGAGTTGAAAGGACAACAGTTATAATTGATGACAAAGGAAAGATCAAAAAAATATTTAATAAAGTAAAAGTTCCAAATCATGAACAAGAAGTTATGGAAGCTTTAAAAAATTAATTTAGGGGAATTGTTATGATTTATGTAACCAGAAGAGTTACTTTTAATTCCGCACATAGAGTTTTCAATCCGAAACTTTCCGATAAAGAAAATTATGATTTGTTCGGAAGCTGCAGTAATCCAAATTGGCATGGACATAATTACGTTTTGGAAGTTGTAGTTGCCGGAGAAATAAATCATGAAACAGGTTATGTTATTGATTTAAAAATCTAAAAAAAATTATTGAAGAAAATGTTATTAAAAAAGTTGATCATAAAAATTTAAATTTGGAAACAGACTTTTTAAAAGGGATTATTCCTTCTGCGGAAAATATTGCTGTTGGAATTTGGAAACAGCTTGAAAATAAAATTCCGGAAGGAAAACTTTATTCGGTTAAACTTTATGAAACCGAAAATAATTATTTTGAATATAGAGGAGAATAAAACTTGGATAATTCATCCGTACAAAAATTAATTACAGAATTGCTTACACAAATAGGAGAAGATCCCAAAAGAGAAGGATTATTAACAACTCCCGAAAGAGTTGCAAAATCTTACGAGTTTTTAACTTCAGGATATAATAAAAATATTAAAGATGTTTTAAACGATGCAGTTTTTGAAGTTAAATATGATGAAATGGTTTTAGTGAAAAATATAGATTTTTACAGTTTGTGCGAACATCATATGCTGCCGTTTTATGGTAAAGTTCATGTCGCATATGTTCCGAACGGAAAGGTTGTCGGCTTAAGTAAAATCCCGAGAATCGTTGAGGTTTTTGCTAGAAGACTCCAAGTTCAGGAAAGAATGACACAGCAAATTGCTGATGCGTTGGATGAATATTTGCAGCCTCAAGGTGTTGCTGTTGTTTCGGAAGCATTCCATATGTGTATGATGATGCGCGGAGTTGAAAAGCAGAATTCATCTGCAACCGCAAGTGCTGTTCACGGTGTATTTAAAGATGATGCACGAACAAGAGCGGAATTTATGAATTTAATATCAAGGAAGTTTGATTAATGGCTCAGGAAAAAGCTTCAGTTTGGATTACTGGTGCAAGCTCGGGAATTGGCAGAGCTGCTGCTAAAGAATTTGCAAAAGTCGGATGCAAAGTTTTTGTTTCTGCCAGAAGAGTAACCGAACTGGAAAGATTAAACCAGGAATTAAAAAAAGAAAAATTAAAAGTTGAAATTTTTCCATGCAACATGGCTTCGGCCGCAAATGTTGATCAGGTTGTTAAAAAAATACTTGCAAAAAATAAAATTGATTGTCTGGTTAACAATGCAGGAATTACTTCATTTAAAGCTGCCGAAGATAATTCAATTCCCGAAATCAATGATATTATAAAAACAAATCTGCTTGGAGCAATTTATGCGATCAAACATGTTCTTCCGGATATGATAAAAAGAAAAAACGGGACAATTATTAATATTCTTTCAATTGCAGTAAAAGAAATTTTGACAAACGGCAGTGCTTATACTGCTTCTAAAATGGGACTTGCAGGGTTACTCTGATGTTTTGCGTGAAGAAGTTAGAAAACATAATATCAGAGTTATAAATGTTACACCAGGTGCAACCGATACACCAATGTGGTCGCATGATATAAGAAAAGAAAATTCGGAAAGAATGATGACAAGTGAAGACGTTGCAAGAACAATTGTCTGGGCTTATCTTCAGGAAGGAAATATGGTTAACGAGGAAATTGTAATAAGACCAATAACAGGAGATTTATAATTATGGCTGATAAAGATATATCAATTGTAACCGGTTCGAGTAAAGGGATCGGGAAGGGAATAGCACTTAAATTAGCAAAAGAAAATCACAATGTAATGTTATTCGGAAGAGATGTTACTGCTTTAAAAGAAGTTCAAAAAGAAGTTTCAGATCTTGGAGTTGAAGCGGATTATTTTGTCGGCGATGTTGCAGATTTTAAGTTTGCAGAAAATTCGGTTGGAAAAATATTAAAAAAGTACGGCAAAGTTGATCATCTTATTAATAATGCCGGAGTTGGAATTTTAAAAGAGTTTGTTGATTCGAATCTAGAAGAATTCCAAAAACAAATTAACACAAATGTTATAGGTGTATATAATTTTACAAAATGTGTTATTGATTCAATGATTGATAGAAAAAACGGATCAATAATAAATATAGCTTCTTTAGCAGGAAAAAATTCTTTTATCGGCGGAACAATGTACTCGGCAACTAAACATGCATTGCTAGGTTTTACAAGATCTTTAATGCTGGAAGTTAGAGAATATAATATTAGAGTTGCATCAGTTTGCCCCGGTTCAGTATATACAGATTTTCATACCGGGCCAACTGCAACTAAAAAAATGTTAACGGTGGAAGATGTTGCAGAAGCTGTAAATTTGATAATCAAACTTCCTGTTAATGCTTTAGCAAGTGAAATCGATTTGAGACCTACAAATCCAAAAGGATAAAAAAAAGCCGGGCATCAGACCCGGCTTAATTCCATTAAATAAATTATGGAGTTACAAAATAGGGAATTCCCCAAGAATTACTTTCCACAGGTGCATTATCATTAAATATAACTTGTCTGGGTAAAGCGTTTATAATTGCATGATAGAATCCTGGGAATTGACTTGTTGTAAAAGTCTGTTCATAAACTTTATCAAATTTATTTCCATTAGGAACTGAAGATGTAAGTTCGAAAAGTCTTTTAGTTCTGTGTTCGCCTCTCCATCTTGCACCATAGGTTAAAGTTACAAAATCTGTGTCTGCATATGCACTTGTCAATTCAACTTTAATATGGACAGGTTCATTTCTCCTAACAAAAGGCAGTCTTCTCCAAAAATGATTTCCTCGGCCTAAAAAGTATTCGGTTGGATTATCAATTACAATTTGCTGACTATCGGGTATATCAATAGTTAATCTGTTTATTACAATATTTTCTGATTGGGTTCCGCCCTCCGGTAAAGAAATTGCAATTAATTTCCAGTCTCTAAGAGGATTATCAGTATGTGTAAATCTTCTAAAAATTAAATTGCGGTTTATTACTGCTGTAAACTGTTTTTGTATTAAAGTATCTTGAGTATGTGCAGAATCAAGTGAACCTAAAATAAATAAGGTTCCGTCAAATGTTTTAGTTAATGCACCGTACGCAGTATCGCCGTCAACCGTTATATTTAAATCCCGGTTTACCAAAACCATATGCTGTCCCACTCTTATCGGATAAATTTGAGAATTTACTCCAATAATCTGCATTGCATTTTCTTCATCATAATTTGGAATAAATGATTGAAGAGAAGAATCTTCATCAGCAATTTTAGTCAAAGCTGTTTGATCAGCATTTGTTGTTGTATCGTTTGGAGAAAGAGCTGAATTACTGCATCCGATAACTAATAAAATTATACCGAAACTAAGCAGCCAAATCAAATTTTTAAGTACCTTTACTTTTTTCATATCCATATCCTTTCACTAAATATGTTGATTATTTTTAGTTATGTTCAGTTTTATTTTAGAAATTGATTTAGTTTATACTTTTAAATGTTTTTATTATAAATAATGTATTAAAAACCTTAATGTTTAATCAATGTCAGATTCATTTCACTGTTAGTTAATATGATTTATTTCATAAAATATTATTGATCTTTCAAAATGTACTTGAATTTCAAATTTTCCAATATAAATCAAATGTTAAAAAAATCCTTGAATAATCGGTTTTTATCAGTTTTTATTAGTTTTGAAGTTTTGACAACAGAAAAGAAACAAAGGTTTAAAAAGGAAGATTTAAACCTTATTTGTGTTTAATTTGTCAAATGAATTGAAACTAAACAGGTTGTATGCCGGAAAAAAATATAGAATTTGAATTGGTTAATAAGTTTATTGAAGGCGATATTACTGCATTCAATAAAATTGCTAATGAATACAAAGGAAAAATTTACTGGCATGCTAGAAGAATGACCGGAAATCATTTAGATGCCGATGAAATCGTTCAGGAAGTTTTAATTGTTATTTATAAGAAGCTGAAGGATTTTCAATTTAAATCTTCTTTATATACCTGGATTTATAGAATTACAACAACACGGTGTCTAAATTATCTTAAAAAAAGAAAATTAAAAGAGATGATTGGTTTGGAAGATAATGAAGCTATAAAATTAAAAACTAAAGAAGACATTATAAATAATATAGAAGATAAAGAACGTGTGGAAAGAATAGAAAAAATGTTACAGGAAGTTCCAGCAAAACAAAGGGAAGTCTTTATTTTCAGAACATATGATGAATTATCATACGAAGAAATTGCTCAAATAACCGGTAAAAGTATAGGCGGACTTAAAGCAAGTTATTTTCATGCTGTTCAAAAAATTACGGAGCTGATGCAAAGCTATGAATGAAGTGAAAAGAAAAATAATCTTGTATCTGGATAATCAATTATCCGATAAAGAAAAAATAAAATTTGAAAAAGAACTCGAGAATTCTGAAGAACTTAGAAATGCGTTTGAAAAATATAAGGCGATTTTAAAGGAGATAAAAAATTCAGAACATATAGAAGTTGATCAAAATTATTTTAATAGCTTAACTCCAAGAGTTTTAGAAAAAGTAAATCAAAATAAAAAAAGGAAACTTATTCCGGTTTATGCATTAAGTTTAGCAGTTTCTATTATAATAATCTTCTTCATATTTTTTAATAATGGGAAAAAAGATAATATTAATAATAGTTTAAAAGATATTGCATCAAATCTTTCCAAAGAAGAATTGATTGAAACTATAAATTCGCTGCCGGATCAGAACAGTTATTTAGATCCAACAGATAATTTTTCTGATTTTAATATAACCGATGATTCAATGATAGCCGATGCTTTATCTTTTGAAATAAAAACAAAGTTAAATAACAATTTGGATTTTTTACTTGAAAAAAATATTGATTACGGTACTTTAATTAGCTCACTTGATGAACAAGAGGCTGATAAAGTTTATTCCGAAATTATTAATAAAAGATATTTCTAAAGGAACTTTTATGAAAAAGATATTATTATTATCAATATTAACTTTATTATTATCAACATTTTCGTTTCCACAGAATAACAGAGGTCAACTAAATAATGCAAGGGAAAAAATTAAACAGCTTGAAAAAATTAAACTAATTGAAGCTTTAAATATGAACGAAGATACCAGCATTCGATTCTTTTCAAGAAGGAATAAATTTCTTACAAAAATTGACAGTCTTAATGATGAAGCAAGTATAATACTTGATAGACTGCAGTTAGATTTTAAATCCGCCAGAGTTATAAGAAGTGAGGAATATCAAAAAAAAATAGACCAGTATTTATCACTGCAGAATCAAATTGTAAAAACAAGAGACGATTTTATTCATTCATTAAATGATATTTTATCTGAAGAACAGATAGCAAAAATGCTGGTTTTTGAAAAGAAATTCCGCGAAGATGTAAAAAATATTTTGCTTAAAGAAAGATTTAACAGGAGAAACTAAAAATTCCTGGAACCGCTTCATCACTGAATGGTATAAATTGTAAAACAAAGGGTTGATTTTGACAGTTAACAAACATATTTTTTGATTCGAGATTTGCGGAAGTGGTGGAATTGGTATACACGCTATCTTGAGGGGGTAGTGCCCTTATGGGCGTACGGGTTCAAGTCCCGTCTTCCGCACCAGATCTTTATCTAACCAAAAATATAAGGAAGATACTAATGAACAGAAAAAAACTAATTTCTTATTGCCTCTTTCTCATTTTTCTGATTTCTATACCGATGTTAGCTCAGGATATGAAGCCGGAAGCAGGTAAATTATATAACGAAGGCAATAAGTATTTAAAAGCGGGTAATTACAGTGCAGCTATCGATGATTACAATAAAGCTATTGCAATTCAAAAAGATTACAGAACTTATTATCAGCTTGGAATTGCATTAAAAAACTCCGGTAAGCTTGGTGATGCTCTTACTGCTTTTCAAGAATCAATTAAATTAAAACCGGAATTTGAAGCTGCCAATAATGCTTTAGGCGGTGTTTATTTTACCATGGGAAAATATCAGGAATCTGTTGATAGTTTTGAGAAGGTATTGGATAGTAATGCCAAACCAAATGTTAAAGCTACTGTTAAAAAGAACTTAGCCTTAGCTTATGCAAAAATGGGTAATGTTGCCGTTACTGATGGTCATACAGATAAAGCAGTAGATTATTTGGAAAAAGCAGTTTCATATGATAATTATGATGCGGCATATTTATCT